>CALBSO010000081.1 GCA_937968015.1 uncultured Thermomicrobia bacterium | reverse complement strand
CTCCCGCGCGAGGCGGAGCGCCGTCGCCCGCCCGACTCCCCGGCTGCCCCCCGTAATTAGCACCCGCCTCTTCGTGCCCATCCTGCTTGCCCTCCTCATCCAACCGATCTATGCTCTCGACTCTCAGTTCTCAACCTCGCGTCATCATCTCTCAGTGTACACGGGCCGCGTGACGAAACCGGAACCCGGGGCGAATCGCAGAGGACGCAGAGGAAATGAACATATGCAAAGGATCATGCGTGATGAGCCGAGACGTGAAGCATCAGTATCAGACAACGGACTTGCTGCGCATTCGCGTCGAGACGCACGCGCGCTACAGCGAGCGGCAGATTGATCTCGACGCGGCATGCGTCCGGGCGCTCGGCCTGACCGGGAAAGAATCGCTCCTCGATGTCGGCTGCGGCCCCGGTGCGTTCCCGCGCTACCTGCGCGCGCACGGCCACACGGGGCGGCTCGCCGGGCTGGACCAATCCGCCGCCATGATCGCGGCAGCCACCGAGGCGTCGCCAAGGCTGGCGATCGAATGGTTTACGGGCGAGGCGAACGCACTCCCCTTCCCGGATGACGGATTCGCCATCATCTCGGCGCGGCATATGCTCTATCACGTCCCGGACATCCCCGGCGCGTTGCGAGAGTTCGCCCGCGTTGTTGGTCCCGGCGGCACCGTCTTCGCGACGACGAATGGCGCGATGGACATGCCATATATTACCGAGATGGAACATGCATTGGCCATCCATTTCGGCTTACCGGACGTGTCGCGCACCAACGAGCCGTTCAATACCGCGAACGCGAGAGCAATTCTCCAAACGATCTACCCACACGTTGATGAGACAATCCTCTCCAACGCCTTCATCTTCACGGAACCGAAACCGATCGTCCGCTACGTGATGACGATGATGGCCGTGCAACAAACGGCGGAGCATCCCGACCTGCTCGCGGACATCCACGACTGGCTGATGGCGGAAGCGGCCCGCCACCTCGCCGCGATGGGCGGCACCTGGCGCGATCCAAAGCATGTCGGGCTGTACCGCTGCCGAACGACCTGAGCAGACGAGCAAAAGTCTCGGACGGAAATCCGTGGCCGCGATGAGCTAATACACGCTACCGCCGATCCGCGCGGGGCGGTTCCCCGCCCGCCAATTGCGCCAGTGTTCGCAGATCGGGTACTTCCAAGTCGGGGAGCGCCGTCGCAGGGGGCGTCGCGCCGGATCCCGGCCGGTCATGGCGGCGGTTGACCCAGACGGTCGTAAATCCGAGCGCGTTCGCGGGCACGATGTCGTGAAAGAGGCTCTGGGCGACGTGGAGTACGCGCTCCTGTGGTACGTCGAGCCGCGCGAGGAGGGTGCGGAAGTTGCGCGGGTCGGGCTTGTAGGAGCCTACCTGCTGCGCCGTGATGACGGCGGCGAACTCGACCGCCAGACGCCGTGCCGAGAGCGCGAAGAGGTCGTCATCAATGTTCGAAAGGATGACCAACCGAAAGCGGCGAGCCAGCGCCCGAAGCGCCTCGACGGTGTCCGGGAAGGGCGACCAGTCGCCGACTGACGACGCCAGCGCCGCCCGCTCATCGGCGGAAGGCGCGAACCCCAGCCGCTCCCCGAAGCCGTCCATCACCGTCGCGAGTAGTTCGCGATAGGGGCAGTATGGCCCATGCTCCGCCGCCGATTCCAGTTCACCATACAACTCAAGGGTTGCATCGTTCGATACCACGATCCCATGGCGATCCAGCACGGGCCGGAGGGCGGCGAGGATGCCCGACTCCCAGTCAATCAGGGTGCCGTAACAATCGAAGGTGAGGTGGGTGAAGCGGTCAAAATCGAGCATCGTCCAATCTCCTGGCGGATGTGTGAGCAGGCGTCGGTCAACGCGAGATCGTCGCGTGGGCGATGCCGTCGTAGTGGTCGTCCTCCCACGGCTTGCTCTCGGCAAATCGCGTCGAGCGGAACGGCCTCAGGTCAACGATCTTCGCGTGCCCCCCGGTGATCCACTTCGCCAGGCACTTGCCGATCGCCGGGCCGGTCTTGAACGAGGCGCCACTGTCGCCTGTCATGCAGTATAGCCCTTCGTGGTGGGGCAACGTGCAACGTATCAATGATCGGGCGCGCGTCCGGCCAGACTCGCCGGTCGCTCCCGCGAGGCGCCTCGGAAGAGAAAAATGGTACAATACCGCAGTGATGATTCCCGGTGGTGGCAGGCTTCCAGCCTGAGTAAGACAGACTGGAAACCAGCCCCCACTACCCTGCTGTATCGCTTTCTCCTGCTTTTCAAGCCACACCGAAAGATCAGGTTTCCACCGTTGTCCGATTCTGTCCTGCTCAACCTGCCGACCGCCAGCCTTGATCTCCTGCGGGGCGACCGTCGCACGCGCCTCATCACCTACCTCGACCGATGGGATCATCATGTCGTGCTTTTGGGATATGTTGATCGGTGGTTGGAGGATCAGCCGGAGAGCGTAACGCTCCGCGAGGTGCGAGCACGGACGCTTGTCGCGCTTGGGCAAGCGGACGAGGCGCTGACCGTGCTCGATGCATTAGACGCTGCGCGGCCCCGGACGCAGACGCGCTGGCTGATCCGCCTGCACGCGCTGAAAACAGCAGGCGATCACGCCGCGCTGCTCGCCCTCGGCCCCGAACCGGATGAAGAGACGGAACTCGATGTCTCCGCCTGGCTCCGCTACGGCGATGTCTGCCGCGCCGCCGGGAAACTCGAAGAGGCAGCGGATGCCTACGGGCGGGTCGCCGAACTCGCGCCCGACAGCACCGCGCCGCTACGGCGACTGGCCGAACTCGCCCTCGCCACCGGCGATGCCGCCGCCGCGCGCGGTCAGATCGAGACCCTGCTCGTCCGCAACGCCGAACGCCGCCCGACTGTCGAGGAACTGCGTCTTCTGCGCGACGCCTGCCGCGATCTGGACGACCACGCCGCCGTCCGCTCTCTCGACGACCAAATCTCCCGCCGCGACGCCGAAGAGCGCACCGCCCTCGAAGCCGAATTCGGCCACAAAGAAGACGACAGGGATGCGGACACCGACGCATCCCCTCTCGCTCCCCCTCTCTCATCGCTTGCGATGGAGAGGGGGCCGGGGGGTGAGGTTTCCCTCCCCCCCGACGCCTACACCCTCCTGAACCAGGAATTCGGCCTGCGCGATTTCCGCCCCAATCAGGTGCAGGTGATCGGCAATGTCCTCGCCGGGCAGAGCACGCTCGCCATCATGCCGACGGGCGCGGGCAAATCGCTCACCTACCAACTCCCCGCGATGCTGCTGCCGCAGGCAACGCTCGTCGTCAGCCCGCTGATCGCGCTGATGAAGGACCAGATTGACGGCCTGCCGGAGGCGCTGCGGACGCGCGCCACGGCGATCAACAGCAGCATGCCGATGACCGAGGTGCGCGAGCGGATGCGCGGCATCGCGGCGGGCGACTACAAACTCGTCTACATCGCGCCCGAGCGGCTGCGGCAGCGCCCCTTCCTCCACGCCCTGAAGCGCGCGGGGATTTCGCTCTTCGTCGTGGACGAGGCGCACTGCGTCAGTATGTGGGGGCTCAGTTTTCGGCCCGATTACCTCTTCATCCGCGCCGCATTGGATGACCTCGGCGGCCCGCCCGTCCTCGCGCTCACCGCGACCGCCTCGGTGGAGACGCAGGCGGAAATTCAGGAACGACTCGGCCCGATGGCGCAGGTGACGGCCTCCGTCTTCCGCCCGAACCTCCATTTTTCGGTGCATCGCGCCGGGAACCGGGAGGAGAAACTGGCGGCGGTCGTCGCGCTCTGCCGCGCGATCGCCGGGCCGGTGATCGTCTATGCCCGCGCCCGCGACGCCTGCGAGGAACTGGCCGGGCGGCTCCGGCGCGGCGGCGTCAAGGCGGAGCACTATCACGCGCAAGTGCCCGACCGCGCCGCTGTGCAGGAGCGGTTCATGCGCGGCGAGACGCGCGTCCTCGTCGCGACCGTCGCCTTCGGCATGGGCATTGATAAGGCGGACGTGCGCGCGATCATTCACTACAACCTGCCGCAGAGCGTCGAGGCGTACTACCAGGAGGCGGGCCGCGCCGGTCGCGACGGCCAGCCCGCGCGCTGCATCCTCCTCTACGCCGCCGCCGACAAGGCGCAACTGAGTACCTGGCTGAAGCAGGAGGCGATCGGCAAGGATGACTTGCGACGGTTGTACCGCACGCTGCGGACGATGGTCTCCGGGCGATACGGAATCGTCTCGCTCGAAACGCTCCAGCGCATGGCCGATCGGGACGACGAGACGTTCGTGCGCGTCGGCGTCAGCATGCTCGAACGGGTTGGTTTGATCCGCCGCCACTTCGACCTGCCGCGCGGCGCGACGGTCACGCTACGGAGCGACAGCGACCCGGAGATTCGCCGGTTCGCGCACGCGAGCGGCTTGCGGCCCGACCAGACCGCCGATCTCAACCTGATTGACCTCGCGAGCATGCTCGACATCGAGCCATCTGCCCTCGAATCGTCCCTGCTCGCATGGGCGGATGCCGATCTCGTCCGCTACACTGGCGCCGGGCGGGACCCACTGATCGAATTCCTCCCTGTCTCCCCCAATGTCTCCGAGCGGCTAGATACACTGCTCACGGATTACCAGTTGCGACAGGATCAGCGTATCGAGGCGATGGCTGCCTACGCGAAGGGGGCGATCTGCCGCCACCGCGCGCTCGCCGCCCATTTCGGCCAGCGGATGGCCCGCTGCGGCACCGCCTGCGATGTCTGCGTGCCGGAGGAGCGGCAACGGGCGGTCGCGCCCTCCCGCGCCCGCCGCCCCGTACCGATTCGTGCCGATGATGACCGCCCGGACGCGCTGCGCATTCTGATGGGGATTGAAGCGTTGCCCTTCCCGATGGGGCGGCGGAAGGTGGCGCGTGTGCTGACTGGCGCGACGAGCAGCCCGATTGGGCCAGAGCGTTGCGACGAGTTCGGCGCGCTCCAGCACCTGACGATCAAGAGCCTGGAAGAACTGATCGAACGACTCATTGCGGAAGGCTTGATCGAGCGCGAGGCAGTCGGTGATTTCCCGGTCCTCACGCTCACCCCGCACGGCCGCCGAGCGATTGATACGCCCGATCTCCTCCCGGAATGGTCTCACCAGATGCCCGATGCAGATGACATGGACGAGGCAGATCCGGGCCTGCTCGCCGAATTGAAGGCATGGCGCACCGACAAAGCGCGCGAGGCCGGGCTCCCCGCCTATTGCATTCTCCCCAACGCAACGCTCGAAGCGCTTGCCGTCACCCGCCCGACATCATCGGCCGCGCTCCGCCGCGTCAAGGGCATTGGAGACAAGACCGCCGAGACGTATGGCAGCGAACTTCTCGCTTTACTCACGTAACTCGATTTCAGCCATATAGCCATGCGCCCCTGCCGGGTCGCATCTATGCCCGGGCTTTCCGAACCGCCGCTCGCCAGCCTTCATACAAACCCTCGCGCCCATCATCGCGCATTCGCGGTTCGTAGGTGCGATCCACGGCCCAGTTCGCGGCAATTTCATCCTGATCCTGCCAGTAGCCGACGGCCAGCCCCGCGAGATAGGCCGCGCCGAGGGCCGTCGTCTCCGTTACTTGCGGGCGCTGCACGGGCACGCCGAGGATGTCCGCCTGGAACTGCATCAGGAATTCGTTGCGCACCATCCCGCCGTCCACCCGTAGTTGCCTCACCGCGATACCACTCTCGGTCTGCATCAGATCGAGTACGTCTCGCGTCTGATAGGCAACCGCTTCGAGCGTCGCCCGGACGATCTCCGCCCGCCCACTGCCCCGCGTCAGGCCGACAATCGTGCCGCGCGCGTACGGGTCCCAGTACGGCGCACCCAGCCCCACAAAGGCGGGCACGAGGTAGACGCCGCCCGTATCCGGCACCGACGCCGCCAGCGCCGCCGTCTCCGCCGCGCTCTCGATGATTTGCAAGCCATCCCGCAGCCACTGCACCGCCGCGCCCGTCACGAAGATCGAGCCCTCCAACGCATACGTCAGGACTGAGGACTGAGGACTGAGGACTGAGGTGGGAACGGGTCGCTCAGTCCTCAGTCCTGAGTCCTCAGTCCTTCGTAATCCCCATGCGATGGTTGTGAGCAGGCCGCTTTGGGATGCTTTCGCGTCCGGTCCGGTGTTCATGAGCATGAAGCAGCCGGTACCGTAGGTGTTCTTCGCCATACCGGGGATAGAGCATGCCTGGCCGAAGGTCGCGGCCTGCTGGTCACCCGCGACGCCGGTAATTGGGATCGGCTGGCCGAACAAAGCGGCGTCCGTCTCGCCGAACAGGCCACTGGAAGGCAGCGCCTCCGGGAGGATCGCACGCGGGATGTTCAGCGCCGCGAGCAGTTCATCGTCCCACTCGCCGGTGTGGATGTTGAAGAGCATCGTGCGCGAGGCGTTCGTGACATCCGTGACGTGCCGTGCGCCGCCCGTCAGCCGCCAGATGAGGAACGTATCAATCGTGCCGAAGGCGAGGTCGCCGCGCGCCGCCTTGTCCCGCGCGCCGGGGACGTTGTCGAGCAGCCAGCGGACTTTTGTGCCGGAGAAGTAGGCATCAATGACGAGGCCGGTCCTGGCGCGGACGCGGCCTTCCCATCCCGCCGCCTTCAGTTCGTCGCAGTAGCCCGCCGTACGCCGGTCCTGCCAGACGATGGCGTTCGCGATCGGCTTTCCGGTCGCGCGATCCCAGATAACGGTCGTTTCGCGCTGGTTCGTGATGCCAATGGCTGCGATATCCGATGCCGTCACGCCGCTTGCCGCGAGCGCCTCCCGTGCCACAGCGCGCTGCGTCTCCCAGATCGCTTCCGGGTCGTGCTCGACCCAGCCGGGCTGCGGGAAAATCTGTGGAAACTCCCGCTGCCGCGCCGCGACGACCTGCCCGGCATGGTCAAAGAGGATCGCGCGCGAACTCGTCGTCCCCTGATCGAGCGCGAGGACGAAGGAGTGAGGACTCCGGGCGCCCTTTGAGCGGGATGAGGACTGAGGACCCATGATTTACCCTTCTTCCGTTCCATGCTCGCCGCTCGCCCGTAGGAAGCGCATTGTATACTGCGGACCTAATCCCCGGCCCCTTCCGTCACGCGGCGTGAGAAGGGGGAGATGAGGGACGAAGGGGCGCACCGCCGTGCGCCCGGTTCCCCTTCCCGTGTCGGGAGGGGGCAGGGGGTAGGAAAACCTGGTTTCGCACGATGACATCGCCCAGGCAGTCGCAATCCTCCACGCCGGGGGGTTGGTCGCCTTCCCGACCGAGACGGTCTACGGCCTCGGTGCGGCCGCGCGCAATTCCGCGGCGATCCGCCGCCTCTTTGCCGTCAAGGGCCGGCCCGCCGATCATCCGGTGATCGTCCATCTCGCGGGCGCGGACGCGATGCCAGAATGGACCAGTCGCGTGCCACCCGCCGCCGTCCATCTGGCCGATGCCTTCTGGCCCGGCCCGCTGACCCTCGTGCTGCCGCGCGCCGCGCATGTCCTCGACCTCGTCACCGGTGGTCAGGAGACGGTCGCGCTCCGCGTGCCGAGCCACCCCATCGCGCACCAACTGCTGAAAGCATTCGGTGACGGGGTCGTCGCGCCGTCCGCGAACCGCTTTGGCCGCCTCAGCCCGACGCGCGCCGACCACGTCCACGCCGAACTCGGTGACGCGGTAGGCCTCATTCTCGATGGCGGCCCGACCGACGTTGGCGTCGAGTCCACGATCGTTGACCTCTCCGGAGACCGCCCCGTATTGCTCCGGCCCGGTGGGATCACTCCCGCGCAACTCGCGGCGATCCTCGGCACGCCGCCCGAGGCGCCCCACGCCGCCTCACCCCGCGCTTCCGGTACGCTGCCGAGCCACTATGCGCCACGTACGCCACTGGGAGTGATCCCACCTGATGACCTTGAAGAACGCGCCGACCAACTGGCCGCGGCAGGGTCGCGCGTTGCGGTATTGGCACGACGAAAAGCGCCGTTGGTACGCTCCGGCATCGCGTGGCATCCCACTTCCGCCGATGCCGCCGACTATGCACGCGCCCTCTACGCGACGCTGCGGGAATTGGACGCCTGCGGATATGATTGTATCCTTGTCGAAGAGGTGCCGGAAGGCGACGAATGGCTCGCCATCCGAGACCGCCTACGCCGCGCCGCCTATCGTGGGGAGGAAGACCGATGAGCGACTCAGTCCTCATCCCGCCCAAAGGACCCCCGGAGTCCTCAGTCCTCGTCTCCGTCATCATGGGCAGCACATCGGACTGGGAAACGATGCGCCACGCGGACGAGACGCTGACCGAGTTCGGTGTGGCGCATGAGTGCCGCGTCGTCTCGGCACATCGGACGCCGGATTTGATGGCGGAGTTCGCCAGGACGGCGGAGGAGCGGGGCATCGCGGTGATAATCGCGGGCGCGGGCGGCGCGGCGCATCTGCCGGGGATGGTCGCGGCACAGACGCTCGTGCCGGTGCTCGGCGTGCCAATCGAGAGCCACGCCCTCAAGGGGATGGATTCGCTCCTCTCCATCGCGCAAATGCCGGGCGGCGTACCGGTCGGGACACTGGCCATCGGGCAGGCTGGTGCGATCAATGCTGCCCTACTCGCCGTCGCCATCCTCGCCACGACGCGGCCGGAGTTGCGCGAACAACTCCGCGCGTTCCGGGCGGCGCAGGCGGCGCGGGTGCGGGAGGCGATGCTCCCGTGAGCGCTCCCATTCTGCCCGGCGCGACAGTCGGCGTCCTCGGCAGCGGTCAGTTGGGGCGGATGCTCGCCCTCGCCGCCCGCCGTATGGGCTATCGCATCCACACCTTCTCGCCGGAGAGCGCGACGCCGACCGGGCAGATCGCGGATCGTGAGGTTATGGCGTCGTACGACGACCTTGATGCGGTTCGGGCGTTCGCGGCAGATGTGGATGTCGTGACGCTGGAGTTCGAGAATATCCCTGCCGCGACCGTTGAGGCAATCGCGGCGTATGTCCCGGTGCGGCCGGGTGGCGCGGTTCTGCATACGACCCAACATCGTATCCGCGAGAAGACGTTTCTCCGCAATGCTGGTTTCCCTGTCACGCCCTTTTGTCCGGTCACGACGCTGGCCGATCTGCGGGCAGGACTGACGACATTCGGCTATCCGGCTATTCTGAAGACCGCCGATTTCGGCTACGACGGCAAGGGGCAGGTGAATATCACCACGCCGGAAGATGCGGACGTGGCGTTCGCGGTCTTCGCCGGTCGTGAGGCGATCCTCGAAGCATTCGTGGATTTCGCGCGGGAGGTTTCCGTCGTCGCGGCGCGGGGGTTGGATGGATCGTTTGCTCATTTCGGTGTCGTCGAGAACACCCACGCCAACCACATCCTCGACACGACCATCGCGCCCGCCGCCGTGCCGCCGGAAACGGCGCGCGATGCCGTCGAGATCACGCGCGGCGTTCTGGAGGCGCTCGGCGCTGTCGGTGTGGCGTGCGTCGAGTTCTTCCTGACAGATGCGGGCGCACTGCTCGTCAATGAGACCGCACCCCGCCCGCACAACTCCGGCCACGTCACCGTGGATGCCTGCGCGACGAGCCAGTTCGAGCAGCAACTACGCGCGGTCTGCGGTCTCCCCCTCGGCGCGACGGAGCAACTGCGCCCCGCTGCGATGGCGAATCTGCTCGGCGATCTCTGGGAGCACGGCGAGCCGGACTGGGCGGCGGCCTGCGCCTTCCCACACGTCAAACTGCATCTCTACGGCAAAGCGACGCCCCGCCCCGGCCGCAAGATGGGCCACCTCACCGCATTGGCGGGCGGCGCCGATGACGCCGTGCGCACCGTCCGCGCCGCGCGGGAGGCGCTGACACGACACGCAGGCGTGCGACGAGAAGCGAAATCGCACGGACCCCGTTCGATGCCGTGATGATTGTTGCCATATGTGGCGTATGGTATAAATGATGGCATGGATAAAACAACGTTGTACCTTCCGACTGAATTGCACCGTGCGATCCGCGAGATCGCCCGACGAATGGGCCGTCCACAAGCGGAAGTGATGCGCGATGCGTTGCAGACATTTGTGCAGGAGCACGCAGAACGACCGATGCCTCGTTCCATCGGCATCGCGGAATCGGACCTCCATGGCGCGGACAGCGAAGACTGGTATCGCGCGAACTTCCGGCACGAATGATCACGCTCGATTCGTCCGCGCTCTTCGCTTCGATGAATCGCAAGGATCGAGATTTTGACCGGATACGAGTCGTACTCGTAAGAGAGCCACGGCCATGGCTCGTACCCGCAGGTATCCTTGCGGAGATTACCTACCTTATCGAACGCGAACTCACCCTTGTCACGTTGGAAACGTTCCTTTCCGATCTCATGGACGGCCCCTATACCCTCGATTGCGGGGAGGAGGACTTACCGCGCATTCGCGCGCTCGTACGGCGCTACGCGGACCTTCCCCTTGGCTTTGCCGATGCCGCCGTGATTGCCTGCGCGGAGCGTCACGGTGGACGAGTCCTCACGCTTGATCTTCGGCACTTCGGCATCGTCGTGCGCGAAGGTACACTGATCGTATTGCCGGAATAATTGGCATCGTCCGGCGTCGCAACGAAATTCGGGGGAGGAAGCGCCGTGCATATCGTCTGGCCCCGCGAAGCGATTATCGAAATGACCCGCCAATATAGCGGCGAGCGGTTCCCGGATGGGCGCCCGAAGGTGCCGGACGACCTCCTTGACCGCATGCGTGCGGTTTCCTCCGAGGAAGCGTGGGGAACGCTCCGCAAACTCGGCTACCCGCGGCAGTTCGTCGGCGGCTGGTTCGAGACGCATCCGGGTCGCATCCTCGTCGGGCGGGCGGTCACGGCAATCTTCCTCCCCCACCGGCCCGACTTCCACGACCTCGTGCAGGAGACAGGCGAGGCCGAGGGGCGCGGCAACCGGGGTGGCCAGAACTCCTGGGTGATCAATACCCTCGAACCACGCGATGTGATGGTCGTGGATATGTTCGGTAAGGTCGAGGGCGGGCCGTTCGTCGGTGACAATCTCACGACCTCCGTCGCCAATCGCACCGGCACGGGAGCGGTGATCGAGGGCACCGTCCGCGATTATCGCGGCATCTCAGAAATGCCGGATATCAACATTTTCTGCCGTGGTCTGCACCCGTCGTTCATTATGGATGTGACGCTCGGCGGCATCAACCTGCCGATGCGCATCGAGAATGTGACGGTACTCCCCGGCGATGTTGTCCTCGGCACGCCGACGGGCATCGTCTTCATCCCGGCGCACCTTGCACAGGAGGTCGTCGAGACCGCCGAAACGATCATGCAGCGCGACGCCTTCAGCCGCGAGCGACTGACGGCGGGCGTCTACACCCCCGGCGAGATTGACGTGCCCGAATGGACAGCAAATATCGAGTCGGACTTCCAGCAATGGCGGAAGAACAGGACTGAGGACTGAGGAAGGATACTCTCCCATCATGCTCCGAGCATGATCTGTAGAATGCCTGACGCACCATGAGGGACGGAGACCGCTCAGTCCTTTGAATGAGGGTAAGCAGACCACATGAAAATCACGGACATTCGGACGGCAGAGGTCAAGGGGCACGGCTACTCGACGTACGTCCGCATCTACACGGACGAGGGTGTGATCGGCAACGGCGAGTGCATCCACGGCGGCGAGGGGTGCCCGGCAATGATTCATGCGCTCAAGCAGTATGTGATCGGCGAGGACCCGGTCAATGTGGACATGCTGTTCGAGAAGATGCGTCGCTCCCGCCTCTTCGATGGCGCGATGTCCGGCGCGACCGTCACGGCGATGACGGGCATCGAGATCGCCTTGTGGGACCTCGCGGGGAAGATTCTCGGCGTGCCGGTTTATCAACTGCTCGGCGGCAAATTCCGCGACACCGTCCGCCTCTACTGCGACAGCCATGCGGGCAAGGACTTCTCCCCTGCCTCGTACGCGCAGCGGGCGAAGGAAGTCGTCGCGCTCGGCTTCGACGCGATCAAATTCGATGTGGATGAACGAAGCCACGGCTTCCGCAACGACCGGTGGAACTGGAACGCCTCCGGCCCGGAAGTGGAATGGATGACCGACCGCGTCGCGGCAGTGCGCGAGGCCGTCGGGCCGAAGATTGATCTGGCGATTGACATGCATGGCCGGTACGACACAGCGAGCGGCATCCGCGTCGCGAAGGCGATGGAGCCGTTCAAACTACTCTGGCTGGAGGAGCCGGTGCCGCCGGAGAATGTCGCGGCGATGCGCGAGGTGAAATTGCATTCGCCCGTGCCGCTCTGCGCGGGCGAGAACTTGTATTTGCGGTGGGGGTTCCGCGATCTGATCGAGCAGCAGGCGGTGGATACGATCATGCCGGACATTCCGAAGTGCGGCGGCCTCTCGGAATGCCGGAAGATCGCCAATATGGCGGAGGTCTACTACATCCAGTTCGCACCGCACAATGTCTGTGGCCCCCTGGGCACAATGGCCTCGGCGCACGTCTGCGCGACGATCCCCAATTTCCTCGTCATGGAATGGCACTGGGTGGACTACGAGGGCTGGAACGACTTCGCGACGGGAGCGCAGCCCGTCATTCAGCACGGCCATGTTACCCTGAGCGACAGACCGGGCATCGGCCTCGACGTCAACGACGATGCCCTCATCCCCTACCTCCGCCCCGGCACGACACTCTTCGGCGCGACACCGACCACGCCGTGACGAAGTCCAAGGGCTGCGAATCAGTGGTGGTAGGAGAAAAGGCGCCAGCATGAGCGAGACCGCTGGACAGTTCTGGGACGGCATCGCCGATGAGTGGCGGCAGTGGCGCACGCCGCACCCGGAGCGGTCGGCGCGATTGGCACAATTCCTCGGCTGCGGATTGGGAAGCATCATTCTCGATGCGGGCTGCGGGGCGGGCGCGATCAGCGTGCCACTCGCGGCGCAAGGGTATCGGATACGGGGCATTGACGCATCAGAGCGGATGATCGCGAATGCGCGGGAGGTCGCGCACGCGCATCGCCTCTCCAATGAGATTGCACAGTTTACCGTGGGCGATATCGAGCGACTCGCGTTCCCGGATAGCACGTTCGACGCGATCATCTGCTCGGCGGTCATTGATTTCACGCCGCGTCCGGGCATCGCGCTGGCTGAGTGCCGACGCGTACTCAAGCCAGGAGCGCGACTACTGATCAGTGCGCTGGGAGCATATTCACCGATCAAGCACGAGTGGTGGCAGCGCTTTCTGCCGGGCAATGACGAGCCACGCATCCGTACCCACCTGCTGCCCTGGGAATTGGAGGAACTCCTGACCGCACTCGGCTGGCGGATCATCGAGCAATGGCCTGTCTTCGGCCCTGCCTTCGATGGCGCCCCGACGAAGTACAGCGAAGCAATAAGCGAGCAATTGGCAGACCGTGTGCTGCAACAAACGATTGCCACGACGTGGTGGTTCGTCGCCGAGCGGCCAGCCTAACCCCGACCCCCTTCCCGATACTGCCCGCGCTGCCCAAAGGCGCCCACACCCGGAAGGGGGAGAAAGAGAAGACTCTTCTCTCCCCTTTGCGTTCTCGTCGTCCTGGCGGTTCAATACTACCCGAAAGAGGAGGCAATGATGGCAGAGACGGCGGGCGTGGTGGTGATCGGTGGCGGATGCATCGGGACAAGTATCGCGCTGCATCTCGCGCGGGAGGGCGCGCGCGATGTGCTCCTCCTCGAACGGGCGCATCTCTGCGCGGGAACGACGGGGCAGAGCGGCGCGATTGTCCGCCAGCATTACTCGAACGACTTCACCGCCGCGATGGCGCGCGACAGCCTCCAGATTTTCCGGGAATGGGCGGATCGGATCGGCGGGGGCGATCCACGTTTCATTGCGTCCGGCGTGCTCATCACCGTCGGAGCGGCAGATACCGACGGCCTGCGGGCGAATGTCGCGATGCAACAACGCATTGGCATTGACACGCGGATCGTCACGCCGGACGAGATACGCGCCCTCGATCCGCGCCTGCGGGCGGACGACATCGCCCTCGGCTGCTGGGAAGCGACGGCGGGCTACGCCGATCCCGTCGCGACCGTCCATGCCTACGCGAGTGCCGCCAGCGCCGCCGGAGTGACGATCCGTGAGGGCATCGAGGTGCGGGAAGTGCTACAAGACGGTGATCGCGTGCGCGGCGTGCGGACGAGCGCCGGGGAGATCGCCGCGCCGGTCGTCGTCAACGCGGGAAATATCTGGGGTGTCGCGCTCCTACGACAGGGGGGTCTCGATCTGCCGATCACGCCGAGCCGCCACCCGATGGCCGCGCTCCGCCGCCCGGACGATGCCCGCACGCCCCACACGGTTGTGCTCGACATGCACCGCGACACCTATCTCCTCCCACACGCCGGAGACGTGACGCTCTGTGGCTCGATTGCCGGGGAGGACGACACGGTCTATGCCGACCCGGAGACTTACAATCAGGGCGTTACGCGCGCCGAGGTTCAGCGCTTTCACGCGGAGGGCGCGTACCGCATGCCCGCCCTCGCCCGGTCGGTCGCGCAGGGTGGCTGGGCGGGCATCTACGACGGCAGCGCGGACAACCACCCCGTATTGGATGCCGTACCGGGGATCGAAGGGTACTACTGTGCGGTTGGTTTCAGCGGCCACGGCTTCAAACTCTCGCCCGTCTTCGGCGCGCTGATGGCGCGGTTGATCACCGGCGGCCCAGTGGCGGCCCCGGCCCTCCATCCCTTCCGTGCCACCCGCTGGGCGGAGAACGACCCGATCGGCACGCAATACGCGGCAGGCGTCCTCGCTTGATCCCTCTGCATCCGCTCCTGCCTCCGCGCGCATCATGCATTCCGTAGGCTGGCATCCATCATGCGGGCATCGCGCGGCTGAGATTGCTTTGCATCGCGGACAATTACGGCATAGTAACAAAACGGTAACGTTTGTCGTACTGCGTGCAATTCTGCTATACTTCCCATAGGGATGAACAGCGGCAGGCGTACTCCACGGGTGCGGCTGGTGGAGACGGATACGGGGAATCCGGCGGCGCTGCTGCTTCCAGTCCTCAGGGGGAATGCGCGATGCCAACGCTCCGCCTGGCCCTCCTTGGGCCGCCGACGATCCACGATGGCGAAACGGATCTCTATCTCGCCGCGCAAAAAGCGCAGGCGCTGCTCTACTATCTCGCGGCGCATCCCGATCGCGCCTTCTCCCGCGCGCATCTCATCACGCTCCTCTGGGAGGAAAGCCCCGACCGCGAGGGGCGCAATAGCCTCAGTACCGTCCTGACCCGGCTCCGCCAGGCGCTGCCACTCTTCCCGATCGCCACTACCGGCGATACCCTCGCCTGGCAGGCGACGCCGGATGTCACGGTGGATCTCGCTATGTTCCACGCGCTCGCCGCCTCCCCGACCGGCCAGCCGACGCTCGCCGATCTCGAACGCGCCGCCGCGCTCTGGCGGGGCGGCTTTCTCGATGGTTTCGGCGTGCGCGACTGCGATGGCTATGAGATCTGGCTGAGGAATGAGCGCGAGCAGTGGCAGGGGCGCTGGCTACAGGTCGTCGGCACGCTGGTGGATGCCTACCAGCAGAGTGGCCAGTGGGCACGGATGCTCGGGCACGCCCAGGCCGCGCTTGCAACCGACCCACTCCACGAGCGGTTCCACTGCGCCGTGATGATCGCGCATGCCCTTTCCGGCGACCGCGCCGCCGCTCTTATGCACTACCGCGCATGCCGCGACCGCCTGCGGGACGATCTCGGTGCGGAACCCGACCCGGAAACGACCGCGCTTTACGAGGCGATCCGCGAAGGGCGACTGACGCGTGCCACTGCTCCCACTGCCGGTTCATTATCGCCGCCGACGCGCACCGCTGTCCCGACGCAGCCGATCATGTCATGGAAACCGCCCCTCCCGATGATCGGGCGGCAGGAGGAACTGGCGGTGCTCGAAGGGCATCTCGGCAACGCGGCGCGCGGGAAGGGGCGGCTCGTCATCGTGCAGGGCGAGGCGGGCATCGGCAAAACGCGGCTCGTCGAGGAACTCTTCTGGCGGATCGAGCACGACATGACCGAGCCGCCCCTTCCCGCGCGCCCTGCCATCCCCGCCGGTCACTGCTACGAGGCTGAGCGGAGTCTGCCGTATTATCCGTTCGTCGAGGCGTTCCGTAGCATCATGCCGTACATTGATCTCGATACCCTCGGCGTCCCGGACATCTGGCTCGCCGAAGTCAACCGCCTCCTGCCGGACATCGCGGAACTCCGGCCCGATCTGCCCACCCCGCCCCGTCTCGATCCGAATCAGGAGCAGCGGCGGCTTTTTGAGGGATTGGCCCACTTCCTCACCGCGCTGCCTACACCGACGCTCATCACCCTCGCGGACCTCCACCGCGCCGACAGCGGCACCCTGCAACTGCTCGCCTATCTCGTTCGCGACGAACTGACGCGACACATCATGTTCCTCGTCACCGTGCGGCCCGAAGATACGGACGAAGCGCTTGCCTCCCTCGTGCGCGACCTCGAACGCGAGGGGCGCGTCGCCACCATTCGCCTTGCGCGGCTCTCCGCGAGCGCGACGGTCGCCCTCCTGCAGGAGATGGTGCGCGAGGGTGCGGAAAGCCTCGCGGAACGGCTGCACGAGGAGACGGAGGGCAACCCACTCTTCGTTGTTGAGATCGTGCGCTCGCTGATGGAGCAAGGAGCATTGCAACTGGGCGCGACGAGCCCGCGCGAGATTCGCGATCTCGCCCTACCGGACAGTATTCAGGCGGTGATCCGCTCCCGCCTCGAACGGCTCGACGCGCCCAGCCGCCAGTTCCTCACTGCCGCGGCGATCTTCGATGGTGGCTTCGACTTCGACGATGTCCTCGCGGTCAGCGGGCAACCGGAGGATGAGGGACTCGATGCGCTGGAAACCCTCCTGCGTGCCCGCCTCCTGCGCGAGTCCGTCGAGCGGACCAGTCCGACGGGTGCGAACCTCCTCTATGTCTTCGACCACGACAAATTGCGGCTGGTCGTCTATGAAGGGTCGAGTGGCGCGCGGCGCCGCATCCTGCACCGGCGCGTCGTTGACGTGCTCTCGGCGCGCGGCACAGTCGGGCCGGAACGGCTCGCCTATCACGCCTACCGGGGGCAAATTTGGGAGCGCGCCCTCGATTGGAGCGAAGCGGCGGCGGCGGCGGCGATGAAGGTCTACGCCTATGCCGAAGCGATGCGACTCTATCAACAAGCGCTCGAATGTCTGGCATCATTGCCGCAAAGCGACGCGTTGCAACGCCGGGGCATCGGCCTGCGGCTGCGGCTGGCGCAGATCGCCTTCTATGTCCAGCCGGGCCGTCTGATGGAATGGCTCGCTCCGGCGGAAGAGGCGGCGCTCGCCCTCGCGGATGATGCCCTGCTCGCCGAAGTCTGGCTGGCGCAGGCGAGCGCGATCTATATCCAGGGTAATTTCGTCGAAGCCCTCCCCCGCCTCGAACGGCTCCTGCCGCTCGCGGAGGCAGCCGACAATCCCGTACTCCTGGCCCGCGCCCGCACGATTCTCGGGCGGCTGCTCGTCCTACGGGGGGAATATGCGCGCGGCATCGCGTTCCTCGAACAGGCGATTCCCGTCGTGGCGGCGGTGAACGAGGCCGAGGCGCTGATTTCCACCGGCCTGATGGCCGCCGCCATCGCCTATCGTGGCGAGTTCGCCCGCGCTCGCGCGCTGATGGAGCAGACCCTCGCGCGGGGCATTGCCATCCGCGATCCCGTGGCGGAGGTCGCGGCGCTCGTCGTCAGCGGTACGAACGAGCAGATGCAGGGTGAGTGGGCGCGCGCCGTCGCCTTTGGGCGGCAGGCTCTCCCAAAGGCGCGCGCGATCGGCAACCGCATCTATGAATACAACGCGCACTTCGTCCTCGGTCTCGCTCTCGCTCACCTCGGTAACCTCGATGAAGCAATTGTCATCCAGGAGCAGGCGGTTACGCTCGGCACAAGTGCGCGCATCCGTATCGTGATGGGGCGCGTCTACGGCTGGCTCGGCGAAATCTATCTGGCAGCGGGGCGGCTTGATGACGCCCGCGCCGCCACCGAGCGGGGGCGTGAGATCAGCCTCGCCCATGGCTACATAGCCGAAGTCGCCCTCTGCGACCGGGTTCGTGGCGAAATCGAAACAGCAGCGGGCAATTACGATCTGGCCGCCGAATTCCTCGATGCCGCCCGCACCCGCTACGCCGCATGCGATGCCCGCCCTGAACTCGCCCGCATAGACGCTGCCCTCGGCCACCTCGCCGCAGCCCAGGGCGATACCGTCAAAGCCGCCGTCCATTTCCGCGCCGCCCTCGATGCCTTCACCGACATGGACATGCATTGGGATGCGGAGCAAGTCGGCAGTCGGCAGTCAGCAGTAACGAGTAACGAGTAGCGAGTCGAACGGGTCCGAGTGCGTTCCTTCGACTCGTTACTCGCTACTCGTTACTTTCAACTCGGCGCGATGCCGATAGGACTTACGCAGTTGGTGGTAGGCAATACCACGGACGGGCGAGATAGGAAC
>CALBSO010000080.1 GCA_937968015.1 uncultured Thermomicrobia bacterium | reverse complement strand
ACACGCGTAAGATCGTCGGCAGCGTCAGATGTGTATAAGAGACAGCTCATACTCTTCCTATTTTCCATAACGAATTACGCGCGCCGATTGTTCCCGGTTTCGCGCTGGACCGTCGGGAGCGGCGTCGGCATCGGACGTGGCCAATTATCGGCGCGCAACTCAGCGGTTCGCGGCGTGCGGTCCGGCAATCGGCGCGGCACGCGCGACCGAGCCGTCATCCGGCGCCACATCTCCCAGGCGTTACCGACGAGCAGGCCCGCGAGCAGGTAGTAGACCCCGCCGAGCGTTGTATAGACAGCGAAACTGACGAGTGCGACGATCAAACCGAAGGTGACCTGGTCGCGGTAGCGCGTCGGAGAAGTCGGCGGATCGGTGAGCATGAAGAGGGCGAAGAAGAGCGTCGCATTGACATCGGGTGCGCGGAAAATCTCCGCGACGCGCGCCGGGTCGCCCGCGTATGAATAAGCCGCGAACATGAGGGAGTAGCCGCCGGTAAAGATCAGCACCATCGGCAATTTGTACACACGGTCCGCGACGAATAGCCCCGTCGCGAGCAGCACAAGGACGAAGGGCATGGGGAGGTCGGGTAATGCGCCCCACCAATCCTGCCCGGTGGCGAAGAGGAAGTACGCCGCAACGAGTGCGAGCGCGGCGGGATTGAAGATATGCCCCTGTGTAGTCCGCAACAGATATTTCGAGGCGACGGCGAGCGCGGCGGTAATCGTCGGAACGAACCACGATGTGGCCGGAGAGCAGTGCGCCACTCGGAAAGAACCAGACGCCGCGCAGCACGCGGACAATGGCGATATCCACGATCATCGCCGCCGCGACCGCCCCGACCAGGCCCGGTGCGACATGGCGCGTTCCGGCAGGCACGGCGGCAATCGCGGTCAGCAGGGCGAGAACGATCAAGAGATACCCTTTTGGCGTGCGGAAAAACCGCTTCAGTGTCTGGAAAATCATCATTGCATATACCTCGTAAGCCCGCGCGTTGCGTATCGCTCCAGCGCGGACGAAAAAAGAAGGCCGTCCACGCCCTGCGCGGCGAGGAACGGAAGGCCGCGCGTCGGGCCGAGGATGAAGGCGGCGGTCGCCAGCGCATCAGCGACCATCGCGCTCGGTGCGATGACGGTGACGCTCGCGACGGTGTCTACGGAAACGCCGCGCTGTGGATCAATCAGATGGTGGCTGCCCCCGGTCGGGTTGCGGCGTTCATAATCGCCGGATGTGCAGACCGCCATATCCGAGATGTGCAGCGTCTCGATCAGCGCGTCCTCGTGGCGGGGGTGGCGGATGCCGACGCGCCACGGTTCGTTCGCCGCATTCCGTCCTCGCGCACGCAGATCGCCGCCCGCCTCGACGACGGAATGCGCGAAACCTTCCAGTTCCTTCGACGCCAGATCAATGGCAAGCCCCTTCGCCACCGCGCCGAGATCGAGCAGCAGCGGCTTCAACAGAGTGATCGTGCTGGCCGCGGGATCAAGGCGGACATCCCGATAATCCGGCGTATCTGCCGGTGCGTTGGGCGTATCCACCGTCTGCCCCGTGATGTAGTGGCGATTGAACCCACGCCGTGCCAGCGTGTGGCCGAGCGTCGGATCGAATGCGCCGTCGCTCAGACGCGCGACTTCCAGCGCGAAGCGCACCGCCTCGTACAGCAACGGGCTGACCGACACCGGCTCCCCGGTGCGGGCGCAGAGTCGCGAGAGTTCGCTCTCCGGATCGAAGCGGCTGCATATTTGCTCGACGTGCTGGAACCATCCGAAGGCGGATACGGCCCGCTCGTCAAAGAGCGCTTCCGGCTGATCGGAGATAGCCTGCACAGAGACGAGCGTGTCCATGAAAATGGCGGACCGGCGGTACGTCTGTGTTGCCGGGACGATCCCGCTCATGATCCCTTCGCCAGCGCATTCGCGACCGCTTCCCTGAACGCGGTCGAACTGTCCGTCGCGCCGGAGACGAAGTCCACTTTGGCCGATTGCCGGGCAACGACCTGACCGGGCAGCGCGCTGATCATCGAGCAGGGATAACGGGTCAGACACTGGCTGACCTTCGCGGCGGTGATCTTGCCGCCCTGAACGACGACGGTCACTTCGATGTCACCGTGGCGGCTGCGCCCAAGCCCGACGTACGAGCCGTCTCGATAGGCGCCCGCTGCGCTGGCTGCCTTCGGGGTACTCGTCGGCGTGGAGATGCTGGCCGGTGTTGGCGTCGTCCGCGACAGGGGTGCGGTCGTCGGTGCAGGCCCATTGATCGTCGAGCCGATCTGGATTGGCTGGAAGGGCGTACGTGTCGCGGCCACCGTAGCGGTGGCAATCCGCGCCGTCGGCGGCACACTGGCGGTCGCAATCGGGGTATCGAATTGCGCTGCTGCCGACTGGGTCTGGGTATATCCGGCGGCGTAGACGGTGACAATCGCGGCGGAACTGAGGGCGACGAGCCCGCCGGTGATCTTTTTGCCGGGACGTTTTCTTGGCTGGGGTGGGAGAGGCATTCGTGGTGTCCTTTGCGCACTCGCCCGCATACCGGGCACAGTTCCATGGTTCGCGCCGCCCCGCCCACACAAACCATGACCATTCACTGCGCAGTTTGCCGCAAGAACCTGAGAAGTTCCTTAAGAAAGTGTCGAAAGCTCGTCATAACTCCGCGCATGAGGAAAACACCGTCCGCCCGGTACGCGCACACTCCCTTTCCTGCGATCTGCTTCCCTACCGCCTGCTGACCGGCAAACCCGCCGCTTCCCACGCCTCCATGCCGCCCGCGATGTTAATGACGTCCGTGCGGCCATTCGCTTGCAGGAGACTGCCAACAACGGAGGAGCGATAGCCGCTGCCGCAGATGACGGCGAGGGGGCCAACCGCAGGCAGACCCACCGCGTTCCCGCGCGCGATCTCCCCGGCGAAGCGGTGCATCGCTCCCGCGATATGTCCCCCGCTCCATTCGTCGTCGCTGCGGACATCGAGGACGACAAGGCCGTTCGCCCCGTGTGTCTGCTGTGCGGCGAGATCGCGGACGCCCATCTGCCGCAGCGAGACTGCGATGGGGTTCGCCGCCTGCCATGCCCGCATCCCACCCGCGAGATACCCCGCGACCCGATCCAACCCGACACGGTGTAGGTCGGTGACCGTATCGGCATACCGCGCGTCGTCCGGCAGGACGAGCACGATCTCCCGGTCGTACGGCGCGAGCCAGCCCATCCAAGCGACGAAGTTGCCGCCCAGCCCAGCGAATCGCGCGCCGGGGATATGGCCCGCGCCGAACTCCTCCGGCGCGCGGGTATCCACGACAATCGCGCCCGCCACTATCCGCTCGCTCACCTCGGCGGGTGTGAGCGGTGCGCCGGCCGCAAGGTCCCGCATGAGCGGCGCGCCGACCTTGTTGACTCGTTTGAGCACCGGATAGTAAGTCGGCGATGCGGGCATTCCTTCCAGCACCATCGCGACGAACTCCTCCTCGGAGCGCGCCTTGAAGGCGTAGTTGCCGATCTTCTCCCGCCCGATCGTCGTCGCGGGCGCGTCACTGATTTTCTTGCCGCAGGAAGAGCCCGCCGTGTGGCCGGGATAGACGACGAGCGCGTCATCGAGAGATTTAAGCCATTCGACCGTCCGGTAGAGTTGCGCGGCGAGACCCCGCGTCTCCCGCTCGCCGAGCAGATCGGGCCTGCCGACTTCGCCGACGAAGAGCGCGTCGCCGGAGAAGAGCGCGACCGGCTCCGGCCCCCGCGCGGCATCGAAGAGCAGGAGTGCCATGTGCTCCGGCGTGTGCCCCGGCGTCGCGCACGCGCGCAATGTCAGCGCCCCAACGGCGATCTCGCTACCGTCATCAAGGGGTTCGTGCGGAAACTCCTCCTGCCCGATGCGGCTGGCAGCGATCGGCGCGCCGGTAACGGCGGCCAGTTCCCGCGCGCCGGAGACGAAATCGGCGTGAATGTGCGTCTCCAAGATCGCGATGACCCGCACCCGGCGCGCCGCCGCCCAATCGCAATAGACCTCGACATCACGACGTGGGTCAATGATCGCCGCGACACCCGCCGCTTGATCGGCGATCCCATACGCGACCTGCGCCAGTCCAGGCGTGACAAAACGTTCGATACGCATGTTCCCCTCCCCGTGGCACAAAAACCGGATACGAGACCGAGAGAAGCCGATTATATCATACCGCACAGGATTATTTTATTCTTCATAATTATGATCGCCATTCTCGACTATCACCCCGCATCGTGTACGCAGTGAGGCCTCTCTCGCAGGCCCCCTTGTTCATGGCCGGTATCTGGTAGCGTCCAACTGCGCATCACCTTCCAACGCGTAGACGGTGGCAAGGAGCGGTTGATCGCCTGTATTCGGCATTCTCAATAAGGGATACGCGATACGAACGTGATTTGCCCGCGCCCGACGCCCATGCGACAATGCCGTTCGCGTCGAGATAGGCGGCGCAATGGGAAACGGACCGGGGGAAACTGTTCATGGCTGCGTCGCCCAGCGTGCTCCGCAACCGCCCACTCCTCACGCTGATGTCCGGCCACTTCACGGTGGATCTGTACGTCGGGCTGCTACCCGTGCTCTATCCGCTGCTCACTGCCCGCTTTACCCTCGACCTCAAAACGGTTGGCCTCGTCTCTCTCGCCTACAGCGGCATGGCTTCCATTTCGCAACCCTTCTTCGGCTGGATCGCCGATCGCTACGGCACGCGCTTCATCGGCCTCGCCCTGATCTGGACGGCGGTGATGTTCTCGACGATTGGCTTCGCACCCTCGTTCCCGGTGCTGCTTATCCTCGCAGCGGCGGCGGGGATCGGATCGGGCTGCTATCACCCGCTCGGCGCGCTCAACGCGAACGCCGTCATCCCCCATGGTCAGCGGAATGTCGCGATGTCCGTCTACGTGACGGGTGGCACGATGGGCGTCGCGCTCGGCCCGATTATTGGCGCAGTGCTCTTCTCTCTCTTCGGGATACGCGGCACGGCGGTGATGTTCTTCCCCGGCATCTTCAGCGCGATCTGGCTCCTGTTCGAGATGCGTAAGATCGCCGTCCGCCGCCCGGAACGGAAGCCCGGCACGATCGTGACGCACACGCCGATCCCGATTGTGCCCTTGCTCGCGATCATCGGCGTCATGGCCTCGCGCTCGTGGACAGTGATCGGCATCGAGGCATTCATCCCGACATGGTACAAGTCGCTCGGCTATGGCGCAGCCTTCTACGGCCCGCTCGCCACGACGGTCGTCGTCGCCAGCGCGCTAGGGACGATTGGCTCCGGCACCCTGGCGGATCGCTACGGGCGGCGCGCCGTGATCGTCGGCGCGCTGATCCTCACGGTGCCGGTCGTCATCCTCTTCGCGCAGTTCACTGGCCCGATTGGTTTCCTGACCGGCGCGCTTGTCGGTTTCCTTGCCGCCTCCACCGGCCCGTTGATGCTCGTAATGGCGCAGCAACTGATGGCGGGGCGCGCGGGCATGGCCTCCGGCCTGATCCTCGGCCTCGGCTTCATCACCGGCGCAATCGGCGTCCCGGTGATGGGCGCGATGGCCGATGCCTTCGGCATCGCGGCGGCGGTGCGCTTCCAGGCGGTGATCGTCCTCATTACTATCGCGATTGCCTTCTTCCTACCCTCCGAGGAATATCTCTTCAACCGCACGCGGGAGATCGAGGCCGCCAGCCATCCCAAGCCGGGCATCGTCCCGGCCACTGCACATAAGCAATGAGATGTAGCGGCAGGCCCTGTGCCTGTCCAGTCAGCGAGCGATGCCCCATGAGTAACGAACAAAACAACCAGAAGCGACCGAATCCCCGCGTGTTGAGCGGGTTCCGGGATTTCCTGCCGGCGCAGATGCGCGTCCGGCAGCATGTGACAGCGATCCTGCGCGGTGTCTTCGAGCGATTCGGCTACGAGCCGCTGGACACGCCGACGCTCGAAGCGATCGAAGTGCTGCAAGGCAAAATCGGGCAGGACGAGAAGCTCCTCTACCGCTTCACCGATCTCGGTGGGCGCGAGGTCGGCATGCGGTACGACCTGACGATCCCGCTCGCCCGCGTCGTGGCGATGCATGCGAACGATCTGGTACTTCCCTTCAAGCGGTATCACATGGGCCCCGTCTGGCGCGCGGATCGGCCACAACGGGGGCGGTTCCGTGAGTTCTGGCAGTGCGACGCCGATGTCGTCGGCACGAAGAGCGTGATCGCGGACGCCGAGGGCGTGGCAATCTACAACGCCGCCCTCTCCGGCTGCGGCTTCACGGACTACGCGATCCGCGTCAATCACCGCGCCGTCCTCACCGCCCTCGCGCCGTACGCGGGGTTGCCGGAAACGGACGCGGTGACGCTGATCCGCGCGATAGACAAACTGGACAAGATCGGCCCCGAGGGTGTCAAAGACGAGATGATGGCGCACGGCATCCCGGAGAAAGCGGCGGAGCGCGTGCTCGAACTCGTCGGCATCACCGGATCGAATGATACCGTGCTGGCGAAGTTGAACGGACTGCTCGCGGAGATTCCCGCCGCACAGGCCGGGTTGGACGATCTCGCACACCTCTTCGACTATGCCGCCGCGCTCGGCGTGCCGGAGGGGAAGGCCGTTTTCTTCCCGGCGCTCGCCCGTGGGCTGGACTACTACACCGGCCCGGTCTACGAAACGTACGTGCCGGAGGGCGGTGTCGGTTCGCTCGGCGGTGGCGGTCGGTATGACAACCTGATCGGCACGCTCGGCGGACGCGACTTGCCCGCGACGGGCATCTCGGTCGGCCTCGAACGGCTGCTCGTCGTGATGGAGGAGCGCGGCATGGCAGGCGCGACGGAGAGTGTCACACAGGCGCTCGTCGCCATCCTGCCGAACGATGACCCGCTCCCCGCGCTCCAACTGGCGACCGAACTGCGCATTGGGGGTATCCGCGCCGAGGTGACGCTCGACCCGAAGCGTAATCTCATGCAGCAGTTCCAGTATGCTGAGCGCAAGGGCATTCCGTGGATTGTCATTGCTGGTTCTAACGAGCGTGCAGCCGGTACAGTGACAATTCGGCACTTGGCATTTCGCGATGATCGGACGTATCCTCGTGATCAGGCTGTATCGGCTTTGAACCACCTGATTAGCGAATGGAATACACACGTAGAAGTCAATCCGCAGAAACCGTGAGGGAAGATTGCCTTCGGTACATAGCGCTGCGGTTAATGAACGAATACTGAATCAGATCGGGTCGGCGTCGTCGCCACGATGGTATCGGGGGACGGTCTCGGGGCTGGCGGCGTATCTCACTCATCTGCGGGAATGGGGGGCGGGTGCGGCGGAATTGGTGCTTCATCACGGCCCGGCGACTGAGCAATTCCGCTTCGTCCATGTCATCGAGCAGGATTGGAATGCGACCTTCGCGCAGTACCACGCGCGCGACATTGCCTGTCACGCACACGCCTCCTTAGCGCCCGGTTTCCGGCTCGAAGGATGGCACAGGGACGCCGCGTATGTGCAGGCGCAGTACACGCCACTCCTCGCCCTCTGCGCGCGGATGGCCCAGGTGGAAGGGCGCGGCGTGACGCTGGTCGTCCATGGCGCGGGCGACACGAAGGCAACACTTGAGGCGAATCAGACCGCGACGCGCGGCTTCCTCCGCTGGGCAGAGGGCGAAATTCTCCGGCTCGGCGGCGGGGTGCGGATCGCGATTGAATTACTCCGGGCGCGCGGCGCGGGCGACGTGCATGCCGCCTCCAGCCGCGAGAAAGTGATGACCCTTATCCGCGATTGCGATCCCGCACTGGTCGGTATCTGCTGGGATATGGAACATGATTGGTTCAACGGCCTGCGTGACTCGTCGTGGACGCCGCGCCCGCCGGACGTCTTTCTCGACCGCGTCATCCATGCCCACATCCACGACGCGAACGGCGAGACGCTGGCGAATCACTATCCACTCGTCTTCAATACCGTGCCCTACGACGACATGGCGCCGCTGCTCGTCGCGCACGGCTATGACGGGCCGCTCATCCTCGAAATCCGCTACCGGCACGCCCTCTCGCTCGGCGACCCGCAGTTCTGGATGGGCCAGTCCTACGCCGTCCTGCGCCGCCTCCTCACCGACACCGACCGCACCCTCCGCTCCGGCCGCCCCGCGTGACGGTATAATGGCGTGGGGATTCTCTGGCTCGTCGTTCCGATGTGGGTGGGATGTGATGGAGGGTCGTCACAACGAGTTGCGGGCGATGTTCGAGGCGGATCAGGCGGACCGGCGGGCGGTGGCGGCGCGGATGATGACGCAGCCAGAACTGAACCTGCGCGATTACGAGCGGCGGCAGCGGCTGGAACACCTCGCGGCGGACGGCGCGATCCACAGCGCGGACGATTACTATTACGCCGCGTATCTCCTCCAGCACGGCACGCTGCCGGAGGAGTTCCGTCGCGCGCACGATTTCGCCGCCGAAGCGGTGACACGCGGTTCCCGCCCGGCGCGCTGGCTCTTCGCCGCGACGCTGGACCGCTGGCTCGTCGCGCTCGGCAAACCACAGCAATACGGCACGCAATATGTTCGCATCGGCACGCACGGCTACGCGATCTATGAAGTTGACCCCGAAGTCTCCGACGCCGAACGCGCCCAATACGATGTCCCACCCCTCAATGAGCAACTGCGGATGCTGACGGAGAAGAACGGCGGCTGGCCCGTGCCGTGGGTGCAGCGGATCAATGGCAAACTGCAAATCATCGAGCCGGAAGAGGCGCCGGATGCCGGCCCCGTCCACCTCATCATCCCGAAAGACCCGCACCGGCATTGATCGCGATATACGCGGTGGTAGTGGGCTTCAGCCTGCCGTTTGGCGTTGCGGCAGGCTGAAGCCCGCTACCACCATGATCTACTCCGCCCCCGCTGTTTTCTTCAGATTTGCCAGCCAGCGGTCGGTGGCGCGTGGGGAACGGAGACGGATGAGCGTGCGGTGCGCGTGCTCCGGTGCGCTGAACACGGCGGCGAACTCGCGCCGCCGCTTGTGATGCAGCTTCAGTATCCAGACGACGAGCGAGTCACGGCCGAAGAGCGCGCCGCGCCATGTCTCCCGGTTGCCGTTCCAGAGTTCTTCCTGCCGAATGATCCGCCGCAGGGTGCGCGGGAAGACACGCCAGAGCGGGATGATGATCGGGTAATCGAGCCAGACGACGGTCTCCGCCTGCCCGATGGTCAGGTCGCGCACGGCGCTGTAATTGCCATCCACCACCCAGCTGTCGCCACTGAGCGCTTCCGCCGTGTGGGCGCGAAATTCGTCGTTGGAAAGGTCTACCCAGTTCGGGCCGTGGACGATGCCGTCGAGTTCAATGTGCGGCACGCCGAGCAGCCGCGCGAGTTCCTTCGCGAGGGTGGATTTGCCCGACGCCGTCATGCCGATGACCGCGAGGCGGCGGCCGAGGGAAGCCTGCTCCACCACAATTGTTCGCGGTTGCTTACCGCTCATTCACGACTCCCCAATTGCGTCGCGCAGGTGGAGCGTTTCGACGACGCGCCCGGCGCGATCGAGCGTAATTGCCACCACGTCTATGCGCACGAGGCGATCACCGTGCTCCGGATGAGTGTCGAGGAAAGCGGCGACGGCATGGAGGACACGCCTGGTTTTCTTCCCGACGATTGATTCCGCTGCGGTGCCGTGCCCCGCTTCCGCGCGGACACGGACCTCGACGCAGACGAGCGTCTCGCCATCGAGGGCGACGAGATCGAGTTCACCGCCACGACAGTGCCAGTTCCGCGCGATGATCGTGGCGCCCGCCCGTTCGAGCAGGAGGGCGGCTATCCGCTCGCCGCTCGCCCCGACCGCCGCGTTGCGCGCCGGCGGCTTCGTCACCGCGCCGCGATGCCGGTGATGCCCGTCGGCGGTTCGATGACGGTCTCGGCTTCCAATGGATACGTGCGGGCGGCGACGGCAGCAGCGTGGACGGGCGCGAAGCGGTAACGATGGATGGGCGACGGCCCGTGCAGGCGAAGAGCGGCGCGGTGCGTCGGCGTGCCGTACCCCTTGTGGCGGGCGAAATCGTAGCCGGGATGTGCGGCATCGAACGCCGCCATCATCGTATCCCGCTCGACTTTGGCGATGATGCTCGCCGCCGCGATGGAGAGGCTCGTCGCGTCGCCGCGCGCGAAGGCCCGCTGCGGGATGCGCAACTCGGGCAGGCGGACCCAGTCGAGCAGCAGGTAGCCCGGCATCCACGGCAGCGCCTCCACCGCGCGGCGCATCGCGAGGCGGTTCCCGACCGTCAGGCCATAGCGATCCAATTCATCCGATGCGACGACGCCGACACCGACACCGCTCGCCACCTCGCGGATCGTCACGGCGAGCCTCGCGCGCTCCTCGGGCGTGCATGTCTTCGAATCGCGCACATCCGCGAGGCGCAGCAGCAATTCTTCCGCGAGCGGCGGCGAGAAGACGGGCGGCAGGACGACCGCCGCCGCGACGAGCGGCCCCGCCCACGCGCCCCGCCCAACCTCGTCCACACCCGCAATTGGCCCATGGCCGTCGTGCGTCAGGTGCAGTTCCTCATCCAGTGTGGGGAGTACTCGTCTCGCGCCGCGTGGCATCATCCCCTCCCTCATCTCCGCGTCACGCGGATCGTGTACGTACACTTCGGATAGTAGCACATCTCCGCAGCAATGGGAATATGTCGCAACAAAAAACCGGCCCGTATTCGGGCCGGCCTTCGATAGATTCCGCGCTCCTTCCCCGGTGGGGTAGGGGTTGGGGGTGAGGGCAATCTCAGTCCGCGCCGGTGCTCGCGGTCTGCGTCGCGGCGGACTTGCCGACGGGGTGTTGTTCGCGGCGCTCCTTGAGGCGGGCTTTCTTGCCCGTCAGATCGCGCAGGTAATACAACTGCTGGCGGCGGACGTTCGCCCGGCGGATGACTTCGATCTTCTCCACCCGCGGCGAGTGGAGCAGGAAGGTGCGCTCCACACCGATGCTGTTCGCGCCGATGCGGCGGATCGTGTACGTCTCGTTGATGCCCCCACCGCGGCGACTGAGCACGACGCCCTCGAAGACCTGGATGCGCTCGCGCGTTCCCTCGACGACCTTGACGCTCGCGCGTACGGTGTCGCCGGTGCGGAAGACGGGAATATCGGTGCGGAGAAACTGATCCCCCACGCTCTGTACTAATGGATGCATCGCCTTTGCCTCGCTCTTTTCTGCATTCACGCCCTACCGCCCGTTTGCGGGCGCGACGGACACTGTATCACAGGCGCGGCGCGGCGCGCAACCGCCACTTTGCCGCGTCCTCAGAGGGAATACCGCGCAGTCCAGAGGCCGGAGAGCGCTTCGACGCCACCATCGGTCACGAGGACGGTCTCCTCAACCACTGCGGTACCGAGGCCCTCGACGACGATCATTGGCTCGAAGGCGAAGGTCATTCCCGGTTCAAGGAGGTCAGTCGTCGCGCCATAGCGGAGGCTGGGGCGCTCGAAAAGCACGCAGCCAAGCCCATGCCCGAAGCCGTAGCGCATGTACGTTTCGCCATAGCCGAGGTCGCGCCCAATGCGGATGCCCTCTTCCTGCCATGCCGCGATTGCCATGCCCGGTTTCGCCATCGCCATCAACTCGCGGTAAAGGGTTTCTCCGGCGGCCAGCAGCCGCTTCCCCTCCGGTGTCGGCGTGCCGACCGCGACACAGCGGGAGACATCGGCATAGTAGCCATCCAGTTTCGCGCCCATGTCAATAAAGACGAGATCCCCCTCCTGCATCTGCCGCCAGGTCGGCGTGCAGTGCTTGATGCCCGCCCGCTGCGGGCCGGACGAGACGGCGGTATTGAAGGCGAGATCTTCCGCCCCCGCCGCGAACAATGTGCCGTGCCCGGCGGCCATCGCCGCCTGCTCGGTGATACCGGGGACGCACGCGGCAGCGGTTGTGGCGATCCCTGCCCCACTGATTTGGGCCGCCCGGCGCATCGTCTCGATCTCTCGCGGCGACTTGATCCGGCGCAGGCCGAGCATCAGGCCATCGGCATTTTCGCATTGCCCGACACCAAGAAGTTCCGCGAGACCTTCGTGGACCGGGTAAGGCACGATGGCATGACCGGCGATGCCGATCCGCTGCGACGCGGCGCGGCCCGTCGCGCGCACGAAGTCCGCAACCTCCGCGAGGAACACGCGATCGCGGCCGGAGAAGGCGCGGGTGTCCCGCCAGACGCTCGTGAAAATTTCGGAGTGCATCGGCTCGTCATGCAGCACCCCATTGACAACCACCATCGGTTCAGCATCCGGCGCGATGACGACGCAGGTATCCCCGCGTGACGTGAGGTAACCGGAAAGCCAGCGCGTGTGCCCCGGATCGGCGTCGTTGCCGTAGGCGATCAGGTGCGTCAGGCCCTCCTCCTCCATCGCGGCACGCACCCGCGCGATCCGCGTTTCGTATTCATCGAGCGGGAATGGCGGATGCGTATACGGTTGGCGGGCTTCCCAATCCCAGCGAACGGTCGCGTCTACGCGTGGCATCGTCTCCTCCTTTGCGAAGCAATGAGCAATGAGACAGTCACGTTGCAGCAGACAAGACCTACTCAGTGGAACCAATGCATTGCCATTATTTGGCCGCCATCGCTCACCTACTACTCATTGCTCGCTGCTCATTGCTCCATTGGTACCACCGGCAGCGTAATATGCGACGGATGCGCGGCGTCGTGATACAGGGTGTTTTCGGCGACGATGCTCCGGCCACTCGTGCCGAGGGGAGCGCCGGTATTTGGGTTGATGTCGAAGCGCGGGTAGTTGCTGCTCGAAATGTCCAAGCGGATGCGGTGCCCGCGCGCGAAGACGTTGCTGGTCGGGTAGAGGATGATTTCAAACGGGTAGACCGCGCCAGGTGTCATCAGCGTCGGCGTCGTGCGATCCTCGCGGTAGCGGGCGCGGATGATGCTGTCGCCGATATTGAGGGCGTAGCCGTCCGGGTAATCCACATTCGGTGGGTAGACATCAATCAGTTTGGCAGTGAAATCGGTGTCCACCGCCGACGATGACGCCCAGAGGCGCACACGGATCGGCCCGGTGACTTCGGTATCGGCTTCGAGCGGCGGCGTCTGGAAGGTGACGATGTCGTGCCGGGCATTGAGGGGCAGGGTATCCTTGCAGCCGTAAAGGTCGGGGCGGCCGCGCTGATCGAAGCCACCGGCGGGCATGATGACTTCCGCCGCCGAGATGTTGCCGCCAATCGTCGGGACGGGATCGCGCGGGTCGTAATGATAGGTCGTCGAGGCCGCTGCGTCGCTCGGCTTCTCCAGGCCGAGCGTGCCGTCCGCGTGGAGATAATACGGCGTCGGGCGGGCGCGACGGAGCGGCCATTCCGGCTCATCGCGCCAGGAGCCGCCATGGTCGAGGTGGCCGTTCAAGAGCCTCCGTCCACTACCGCCGCCCATCACGAAGATACGGACAGGTAGTTCGCCCGTAATGCCGGTATTCAGTCCCTTCAAGGCGGCGTCGAAGAAGCGCAGGCGGAACATGTCGTAGTCGAGCGGCGCATCAATGCCGAAATCCACATCGCCGGAATGTGCGCGTTCGAGCGTCGTCGTGCCGTGAATCCATGGGCCGATAATCATCCGCACCGGCCCCTGCTTGCGCTCGGAGAGGGCAATGAAGTTGTCCGTCGTCGCGCGGGTGTAGGAATCATACCAGCCGCTGAGCAGGTAGAGCGGCACGTCCGAGTGCGCGTCGTAATATTCCTCGACATTGTAGCCGTGCTGCTTCCAGTAGTCGTCGTAGTCGCCGTGCCGCAGCACATCGAGCACCCACCGCTCGATGGTGGGAAAATGCCGCAGCACCGAGACGCCCGGCTTCAAGGGCGTGCGGCCGAGCCACTGGTGAATGGTGTCGAGTTCGCGCCGGACGGCGGCCTGCAACGCCGGATTCGCCTGCGCCGCCGGGGAATCCCATGCCATGAGGAAGGCATAGATCATGAAGCGCAGTTCCATCGCCCCGCCCTGGCGCATCGAGCCGGTGTGGTAGTTTGCCATCGCCTCGGAGGCGAACATCGCGGCGAGATGCGGCGGGCCAAGCGTGGCGAGCGCGTGCTGGTCACTGCCGGAATAGGAGAGGCCGATCGTGCCGACCTTGCCGTCCGACCACTCCCGCGTGCCAAGCCATTCGACGGTGTCGTAGCCGTCCGGCCCTTCGAGCGCGAAGGCGTACCACTCCCCTTCCGACGCGAAGCGGCCCCGGACATCCTGAATGGCCGTCACATAGCCGTGCCGCGCGAAGAACTTGGCGGTCTTGACCGCGCCGAGGCCGTGCTTGTTGTACGGTGTCCGCTCCAGCAGCGCCGGGAACCGCCCCGGCGCGCGTTGCCCATCGAGCGCGGGGAAATAGAGATCGGTTGCCAGCCGGACGCCGTCACGCATCGGCACCATCACCTCGCGCTCCGCGATCACGTCATAGACCGGCGCCGAGCCTTGTCGTTCCGCCATCGTCGCTGCGCTCCTCTCGGTTCGGAGCAGGGGATTTCTTCATGTCAAACCTCGAACCCCGAACTCATCGCGGTATACTCGCGCGCATACGATACCACGCGGAGGAGAGATGACGGCATCGCACACTGATCGGATCACCGTTGTTCAAGGCGACATCACGAAGCAGCGAGTGGACGCGATTGTCAACGCGGCGAACACCTCGCTCCTGGGTGGCGGCGGGGTGGACGGCGCGATCCACCGCGCGGCGGGGCCGGAACTGCTCGCGGAGTGCCGGACGCTCGGCGGCTGCCCGACGGGCGAGGCACGGATCACGAAGGGATACAACCTGCCCGCCAAGTGGGTGATCCACACCGCCGGCCCCATCTGGCATGGCGGCACGCATGGCGAGGACGATCTGCTGGCGCGCTGCTACCGCGGTTGCTTCGCCCTCGCCGCGCGGCACGCCGTCCGTATTATCGCCTTCCCCGCCATCAGCACCGGCATCTATGGTTTCCCCCGCGAACGCGCCGCCCGCATCGCCGTCACCGAAACGACTCGCTTCCTCACAGACAACGCGGCGATCGCGGAAGTGCGCTTCGTCTGCTTCAGTGCGGAGACGTATCGCGTCTATTTCGCTACTATGAATGCTGGAACGAACGAGGTGCGATTGCTGGAGAGGAATAGCAATGAAAAGCGGTAAGGGATCAGAGATCGTCATCATCGGCGGCGGGATCATCGGGTGTGCGATTGCCTATGAGTTGGCGAAGGCGGGGGAGCGGGTGACGCTGCTCGAACGGAACGCACTGGCGCAGGAGGCGTCGTGGGCGTCGGCGGGGATCATCTCGTCGCCGACGCCGGGGAGCGGGGAGTTCGGGCTGCGTTCCTTCCGCCGCTACCCCGCGCTGATCGCCGAGGTCGAAGAAACCTCCGGCATACGGGTCGGCTGGAACCAGACGGGCGAGACGGCGCTGATCGGCGCGGACAACGACCCGCGCCCCTTGCAGGATGTGATGGAGTGGCAGCGGCAGCGCGGTCTGCATGTCGAATGGCTGGAAGGGGCGGCGCTCCGTGAGCACGAACCGCTCCTTGCCCCACATATCACGGCGGCGATTTACGAACGCGACGCGGGCAGTTTGCGCGTCCACATGATGGCGCAGGCACTCGCCCGCGCGGCGACGAACCACGGCGCGACGATCCGCGAATACACGCCCGCGCTCGGCCTCGACACGAGCGGCGACCGCGTGACCGGCGTGCGCACGTCTGAGGGCGTCGTCGGCGCGGATGTCGTCGTGCTGGCGGCGGGGGCGTGGAGCAAGGCGATTGGCGATCTGGCGGGGCTGAATGTCCCGACGATCCCGGTACACGGGCAGATGATGGCCGTTGCCGACCCACCCGTGCCGCTCCGCACCGTCGTCGCGGGCGGCGGCATGTATCTCCTGCCGCGCGCGGACGGCACGATTGCTGTCGGCGCGACGGTGGACTACCAGGGGTTCGCCAAGCGTGTCACGCCGACCGGCATCAATGAACTGATCACGCTCGTGGATCAGTTCGCGCCCTCGCTGAATGGCGCGCGGCTCGTACAGACGTGGTCCGGCCTCCGGCCCAGCAGCGCGGACGGCACGCCGATCATCGGCCCCGCGTCGCACCGTGAGGGGTTGTGGATCGCGACGGGCCATTTCCGGGGCGGCGCGCTGCTCGCGGCGGTGACGGGTGAACTCGTCACGGCGGGCATTCGGCGCGGCACGGTGGACCCTCTGCTTGCCCTCTTCACGCCCGCGCGCTTCGTCTGACGGCGTAGACGCACGCAAGCGGCGATGCGGCGCCCAGGGAGCGAACGTGGCTCCCACATGCTGAAAGCCCAATCCAGCGCGCCGCGTTTGGGTTGCCCCGCACCGCGCATCGGCGTATCCTGACCGTCGTTCGACCGACGAGAGGAGGGCGACGCGCGATGCCAACCGGGAACGATGCCACGGAAACCGTACACGCCGTGATGATCGGGACAGGGGCGATGGCGCCAGGGATCGCGGCGGAGTACGCGCGCCTCGGCCCCACACAGATCGCCGGGCGCGACGAGGCGAAGATCGCCGCCGCGCTCGATGTTGCTCACCGTGCCCTCATCACCCTCGCCACTGAACAGTTGCTCGATCCCGACGAGGCGGAAGCAGCGCATGCTCGCCTCTCCGGTACAACAATTGACGCCGCTGACTATGCCCGCGCGACGGTCGTCGTCGAGTCCATTGTCGAGGATTTGGCGGTAAAGCAATCGCTCTTCGCGATGCTGGACACACGGACGGCCCCGACGACCCTGCTCTGCTCGAACACCTCCAGTTTGCCCATTACCGCCATCGCGGCGGCATTGCGTCACCCGGAGCGCGTGATCGGCACGCACTATTGGAACCCGCCGCACCTCCTGCCGCTCGTCGAGGTCATCCCCGGCGAAAAAACGGCTCCGGAGACGATCGCGGCGGTGCGTGCGCTGCTCGCCCGGATGGAGAAGGAGCCGGTGCAGGTACGGCGCGAGGTGCCGGGTTTCATCTGGAACCGGCTGCAACTCGGCCTCTTGCGCGAGTGCCTCTGGCTCGTGAGCAATGGAGTCGCGACGCCGGAGGATATTGACGCGATCCTCGAACGCGGCCTGGGGCGGCGCTGGTCGCTGACCGGGCCGTTCACGACTGTCCGGCTCGGCGGGCCGCACGTCTTCACGCGCGTCGCGGAGGAGTTGTTCCCGGAGTTCGCGGCGGAACCGATCTTCCCGGACGGCTGGCAGGAAATCTTGACAACGAGCCGCACGGACATTGATAGTGCGGCGGCACGCGCGACGCGGGAACGCGCCCTCGCCGCCCTGCGCCGCAACGACCGGGGTATTCGTGAGGATTTGAACCACAGAGATACAGGGGGCACAAAGAGGGAAAAAGAAGAGGGAAAAGGAGCAGAAAAGTAGCCCGGGGGAAGCAGTTACGCGGTAAATTTTTGCGTTTCTCTTTCTTTCCTCTGTGTTCTCTGTGTCTCTGTGGTTAATGGTTTCTTTCAGCCTGAGGAGGGATAGGATGGCAACGACGACAAACCCGATGGAGCTAGGGCAGGACGTACGGTCGCTCAGTATTTCGGCGATCAAGGAGCAGATGGGGCCGCCGCCGTGGGCACATGAGATCGTCCAGACGAACGGGACGCGCTGCGTCGTCATCTGCCAGGCGCCCGGCCACCCGAACGACACGCACTATCACAAGCAGGACGAGTGGTGGTTCATCGCCGAGGGTGAGCAGACGTGGGAGTTCGAGGATGGGGTAAAAGTTGCGGTTAAGCAGGGCGATTTCATCTTCGCGCCGAAAAATATCTGGCACCACATCTCGGTCGTCGGAGACACGCCGGCGATCCGGGTCGCGATGAGCGCGATCGGTGAGTTCCACCGCTACGATAAGCCCGGCTGCGCGCCAGTGGAGAAGAAGCATGCTTAATCACCCCCCGGATGACCGCGCCGTTCAGATCGCCCTTGATCGCTGGAAAAAGGGACAGGGCGGCGGAATGGGCACCCTCGGCATCGGCAATTACGCCTCCGGCACGTCGAATCCCGTGCAGCAGGCGCTGATGGCCATCGGCGCGGAGACAGTCGCCACGCCCCTGATCGGTGAAGACGGCAACGTGGATGAGCGACTGCGGAAGGTGGATGTGCTCGTCTCGGGTGGCACGCACCTGCACGGCCCAATCTACGATCAACTCTCCTGCCGGATGATCCTGCGGCCGTACGTCGGCTACAACGATATCAATGTGCCCCAGGCGAGCGAGCGCGGCATCCTCGTCTGCAATGTGCCGGACGCCTACTCGGAGGAGGTGGCGATGCAGGCGATCGCCTTCCTGATGGCGGCGAACCGGCAAGTCTATGCCTTCGACAAGGTGACACGCTCGGGCGGCTGGCGCTCCCACATGGGCGACGGCCGGATCATCGTCCACAATTCGAAGGCGCAGACGGTCGGCGTCGTCGGCTTCGGGCGGATCGGGCGTATCTTCGGGCAGCGGGCGAAGGCGCTCGGCTTCAAGGTGATCGCCACCGACCCGTACGTCACGCAGGAAGAGGTCGCGGAGTTGAGCATCCCGCTCCTGCCACTGGAGCAGGTCTTGAGGGAGTCCGACTACATCTCGATCCACGCCTTCCTCTGGGAGGAAACGCATCACCTGATGAACGCCGACCGGCTGGAGATGATGAAGCCGGGCGCATGGATCATCAACACGGCGCGCGGCCCGATCATCGAGGAGGTGGCGCTGGTGGATGCGCTTCGTACCGGCCACCTCGCGGGCGCGGGGCTGGATGTCTTTGAGGTCGAACCGATCACGGAAGATAATCCGCTCCTCAAAATGGACAATGTGATGGTCGCGCCACACATCGCCGTCTACTCCGAGGAGGGACAGATTCGCGCGGCGAAGCGGGCGGCACAGATCGCGACAGTGGCGCTCCTGGGCCAATTGCCGGACCCGATCCCGGCGATTGACAAGGGCCTCTACCGGGCGCTGATCAACGGCGGTATCCCCGTCGCGGAAATCACGACGATCCCCGTCCCGTAGGGGCGATCGCGCCATGACAAAAGCCGGGGCAGAGAACGTGCCCCGGCTTTTGTCATCGTACGGACGTCAATGCTTACGTGAACTGCCAGGAGTCGAAGACAGGCTGAGCGTTCTGTACGAAGGCATCCTCCTGATCCGGCGTCGTCGCGAACTGCAACAAGTACAACTTCCCCTGGTACACCGTGAAGAAGACCTTCGCCTTCGCGGGCGTGCCGTCATCGAGGTTGAATGTGTAGAGCAGACTGCGTGCCGGGTTGCCCCCGACGGTCTCGTTCTGCGGGCCATTCGGGTCGGCCTGGAATGCGTCCAGGCTGGAAATCTGGATCGTTACCGCCTGCACGGCATCATCGAGGGTGCCAGTCGCCGGGAAATCTGTGATCGCGACCGTGAAGGTGCCGCCGGAGTTGGCGTCCTTGAAGATGATGCTCGTGTCGTCCGAACTTACTTTGGAATAAAAGTCCGGCACACTGAAGGAACAGGTGTTAGCCGGGCAGGTGTAGCTCGTATCCGCCACGACCGAACCCGCCGTGCTGACGAGCAACCCGACAAGAACGAACGCAATGAGAGAGATCGCTCGAAACCGTCGTACCATCTTCATACCCCGTACCGTCCCCTTCTTTATCCAGGAGCAACCCCACGCCGCTCCACGTCTCTTCTACAACGATTGAACGGCGGCACAGGTTCCCACTGCCTGCTGCTTGCTGTTCTGCGATCAATCGTCGTGTTGCATCAAGGGTGCATTGTATCTCATGGGAAGCAAATATGCACCTGTAAAAAATCTGCAAACGGGAATTTAACAATCAGGGGCGCTGTCCGCACATTACCCTTCTCCGCACACACAACGGAAACGGGGTGACAAGGATATGCCGAGAGAGAACGAGGGAGTGGGGCATTTTACACTCCCTCGCAGCGCGATGAAATCTACCCGATACGCAGCGGGCGGTGGCCTTGGCCAGGGTCGTTCCCCGGCCCGCCCTGCCCGCCGTTCGGATCGAGGATGATCGGCACACCGAGCGGGATGGCGTTGTTGAAGGATTCGACCGAGAGCCGCGCCGCCATCTGCCGGGCGACATCGCGGAAGGCCAGCGACAAGGGCGAAGCGGCATTCTTGATGACGAGCGGCACGCCCACGTCGCCCGATTCGGACATCTCCGGATCGAGCGGAATTTCGCCGAGCAGCGGCACACCGTAACGTGTCGCGGCCCGCTGCCCGCCGCCCTTGCCGAAGATATAGACCTTCTCACCCGTGGCGGGGTTCGGATAGTACGACATGTTCTCGATGATGCCGAGGATCGGCACATCGAGTTGCTTGAACATGTTGATCCCCTTTTGCGCGTCCGACAGGGCGACCTGCGCGGGCTGCGTGACGATCACCGAGCCGGAGAGCGGCAGCGCCTGCGTGAGCGTCAGTTGCGCGTCGCCCGTGCCCGGTGGCAGGTCAATGACGAGGTAATCGAGTTCACCCCACGCCACTTGCCGGAGAAACTGCGTCAGTAACCCCGCGACCATCGGGCCGCGCCAGATGATCGGCTTGTCGTCCTGCCGGTTGATGAAGCCGACGGACATCAACGTCATGTTGTGCGCGTGGATCGGATTGAGGCGATTGTCCGCCGTCGGCACAGGCGCTTCGTTCGTGCCGAGCATGATCGGGATGCTCGGGCCGTAGATGTCGGCGTCCAGCAGGCCAACCCGGGCCCCTTCGAGCATCAGCGAGGCGGCGATGTTGACCGCGACGGTGCTCTTGCCGACGCCGCCCTTGCCGGAGGCGATAGCGATCGTGTTGCGAATGCCGGGGATCGGCTCCTTGCCCGGCTTGCCGCCGAACATCGAGCGCACCTGCGCCGTGATCTGCAACTCGATATGCGCGATGCCCGGCACCTGCATCAACGCGGCCCGGACATCCGATTCGATCTTGCCTCTGAGTGGGCAAGCGGGCGTCGTCAATTCAACGGTCACGCCGACCGTGCTCCCCTCGATCACGACATTCTTGATCATATTGAGCGTAACGAGATCCTTGTGCAATTCCGGGTCATCCACTGTCCGAAGCGCCGCCATCACGGCGTCCTGGCTCACTGACTGTGTACTGGTCACTGCGATTATCCTCCCGCGTTCCGACGCGCGATATTCCCTGCGTGTAGATCAGGCATGGTGCGCTCATCTCGCCGCGCGCCGCGCGCGAAACGTGCGAGTGGCGCTACCACAAAACAGTGTACTACGTTGACGGCGCAGCAGCCGTTTTTCGGCAACGGGATGCTGATACACTGACCGTGTCGGGGGATGACGGCAAAAGCGTCCGCGACACGCCGAAAGGATGCATCGGGATATGTCCATGAATGCGGCTTGGACGAATTGGTCGGGTGGCGTGACCTGCACGCCCGCCCACCTGGCGATGCCGGAGAGCGAGGATGCCCTTCTCGCACGGTTCCGGGAAGCGGAGCGGGCGGGCGAGGAGATGCGCGTAGCGGGCGCCGGGCATTCGTTCGTGCCGCTCTGCACCAGCACAGGCATGCTGCTCTCGCTGGATGGCATGCAGGGCATCGTAGAGACGAACGCGGCGGCGATGCATGCCACCGTCTGGGCGGGCACGAAGATTCATCAGATCGGCGCGCCGCTGCTTGCTGTCGGCATGGCGATGGAGAACATGGGCGATATTGACCGCCAATCGCTCGCGGGCGCGATCAGCACCGGCACGCACGGGACGGGGCCAACGCTCGGCAACATCGCCACGCAGGTCATCGGCCTTCGTCTCCTCACCGCCACCGGCGATTACCTCGACTGCTCAGCGGAGCGGGAACCGGAACTCTTTTCCGCCGCGCGCGTCTCGCTCGGCATGCTCGGCATCATCACGCGGATCACCCTGCGGGTGCTGCCCGCCTACCACCTGCATGAACACACCTGGGTCGCCTCCTTCGAGGAGTGCATGGACAATCTCGACACACTGATCGCCGCCACGCGGCATTTTGAGTTTTTCTGGCTTCCCGGCGAGGATGTATGCGCAATGAAGGCATTGCACCCCACGACCGCCGAGCGGTGGGAAGATCCGGCAGCGGAACCGGTCGTCGCGGGACGGCTGGCACGGTATGTTCATCCCGACCGCGTGGATTGGTGGTACCGGATTCTGCCCTCCGAACGTACCATCCGATTCAATGAGATGGAGTTCGCCGTGCCGGCGGCGCGCGGGCCGGACTGTCTACGCGAAATCCGCCACCTGATGCGGGAGAAGCATCCGGACGTGATGTGGCCAATTGAGTATCGGACTTTGCGTGCGGACGATATTCCGCTCAGCCCCGCCTATGGCCGGGAGACGGTGACGATCTCCATTCACCAGGACGCGACGCTGCCGCATCGCCCCTTCTTCGCCGACGCCGAAGCGATCTTCCGCAACCACCACGGGCGGCCGCATTGGGGCAAAATGCACTGGCACAGCGGGCGTGAACTGCGCGACCTTTACCCGCTCTGGGATCGGTTCCACGCCGTCCGCCGGCGGATGGACCCGACCGGGCGATTCCTGAATGCCTATCTGCGCGAGATGCTGCGCGATTAGTTTTTCCCGTGTGGGGCGGGCAATGCCTCTACCTTGAGGAGGGAACGGGATGCCGGGAACGTCGGATGCAACATTCATGGCAGGCGTCGAGCCGTCGGTGCTGCGGGCGCTCGAATGGCGGCCAATTGGGCCGTTCCGGGGCGGTCGAGTGATCGCCGTCGCCGGTCACCCGACCGAGTTCGCTACCTTCTACATGGGCTCGACGGGCGGCGGCATCTGGAAGACCGAGGATGGCGGGACGTACTGGGAGAATATCTCCGATGGCTATTTCAAGCGCGCTTCCGTCGGCGCACTCGCCATCGCGGAGTCCGATCCGAATGTCATCTACGTCGGGATGGGCGAATCCACGATCCGCAGCAATGTCTCGCACGGTGACGGCGTCTACAAATCCACTGATGGCGGGCGGACATGGACACACTGCGGGCTAACCGAGACGCGCAACATCGGCAAGGTGCGCGTCCATCCGGCGAACCCGGACCTCGTCTATGTCGGTGCCTTCGGGCACGCCCACGGGCCGAACCCGGAGCGCGGTGTCTATCGCTCCAAAGACGGCGGCGCGACGTGGGAGCACGTCCTGTTCCGCAGCCCGGAAGCGGGCGTCGTGGATCTCGCGCTCGACCCGACGAACCCGCGCATCCTCTACGCCGCCTTCTGGGAGGGCGTCCACCGCGCGCACGAGTTGGTCAGCGGCGGGCCAGGCAGCGGCCTCTTTCGCTCGACGGACGGCGGCGACACCTGGGAGGAGATCAGCCGCAAGCCAGGTCTGCCGCAGGGGCTGCTCGGGCGGATGGGCATCGTCGCCTCCCCTGCCAGGCCGGGGCGCGTCTGGGCGATCATCGAGGCGAAGGATGGTTGTGTCGCGCGTTCCGACGACTACGGCGAGACGTGGGAGCGGGTCAACGAGGGCGGCGAGGTGCGACAGCGGCCGTGGTACTACATGCACATTTTCGCCGACCCGCAGGATGCCGAGACGGTCTGGATCATGAACCTCAATGCGTGGAAATCCACCGATAGCGGCAAGAATTTCGCGCAAGTTTCCGGCACGCACGGCGACTATCACGACCTCTGGATTGATCCGAAGTATCCGAAACGGATGGTTCAAGGAAACGACGGCGGCGCGACCATCTCCTTCAACGGCGGCGAGTCGTGGACGACGATCTACAACCAGCCAACGATGGAGTTCTACCACGTCACGACGGACAATCAGACGCCCTACCGCCTCTATGGCGCGCAGCAGGACAACTCGACGATCAGCGTGCCGAGCCGGTCGAGACTCGCCGCGATCACGCAGTCGGACACCTACGAGGTCGGCGGCGGCGAGAGCGGCTACATCGCCGTCCGGCCGGACGACCCGAACATCATCTTCGCGGGCAACTTCGCCGGGATGATTACGCGCTACGACCACCGCACCGGCCAGCGGCAGAACATCCACGCCTGGCCGGAGGAGACGGCGGGCTGGGGCGCGAAGGATGTGAAGTACCGCTTCCAGTGGACCTTTCCCATCCTCATCTCGCCGCATGACCCGGACACCCTCTACATCACCTCGCAGTTCGTCCACCGCTCGACGGACGAGGGGCAGAGTTGGGAGGTGATCTCGCCCGATCTCACTCGCAACGACCCGACGAAGCAGGAACCCTCCGGCGGGCCGATCACGATAGACAGTAACGGCATGGACTGGTACTGCACGATCTTCGCCTTCGCCGAATCACCGATTGAGCGCGGCGTCCTCTGGGCAGGCTCCGACGACGGACTGATCCACCTCTCCCGCGATGGCGGCAAGACGTGGAAAAATATCACGCCGCCCGACATGCCGACGTGGTCGCTCGTCAGCATCATCGAAGCGTCGCCGCATGACACGGGCACGGCCTACGTCGCGGTGGACCGGCACCGGCACGACGACTTCGCGCCCTACCTCTACAAGACGAACGACTACGGCACAACGTGGACAAAGATTGTCGCGGGCATCCCGGAGGACGAGTTTGCCCGCGCCATCCGCGAGGACCCGAACCGGCGCGGCCTCCTGTACGCGGGCACGGAAGCCGGGGTGTACGTCTCCTTTGACGACGGCGCACACTGGCAATCGCTCCGCCTGAATCTCCCCGTCGTCCCGGTCCACGATCTGGTGGTGAAAGATGGAGACCTCGTCGCGGCGACGCATGGGCGCGCGTTCTGGATCATGGATGATCTGACGCCGCTCTATACGCTCGCGCCGGATGTGCTGGCGGCGGACGCGCACCTCTTCGCGCCGCGCCCGGCGATCCGCTACCGGACGCTGCGCGGCTTCGAGGGCGCTGCCGGGCCGGGCAAGACGTACCAACCGGTCGGCACAACGACCTATACCTTCCGCCATACTACCCAGAGGGCGCCCGCGCCCGCGTCCACACCCGCCCGCCCGAACGGCGAGAAGAGCCAGAAGATCCTCGACGCCGGGCAGAACCCGCCCGATGGCGCGGTGATCTCGTACCATCTCCGCGAGAAACCGGCGGGCGAGGTGACGCTTACCTTCCTCGACCACGACGGGAAGGAGATCAAGACCTTCCGAAGCAAGCCAGACGATGAGCAGATGGCACAGGCCGAGAAAAAGAAGAATACCCGTGGCGCGGAGGAGGAGAAGGCCGTGCCGAAGGAGGCAGGGCTGAACCGCTTCGTCTGGAACATGCGTTACCCCGACGCGCGCAATGTCGAGAACGCGATCTATCGCTCCAGCGGCGTCACCGGGCCGCTCGCGCCCCCCGGCACGTATCAGGTGCGCTTCACCGTCGGGGATATATCCACGATCCAGTCATTTGAGATCCGCAAGGACCCGCGCGTTTCGGCGAGTGACGACGATCTCCGCGCGCAGTTCGCGCTCGCCCTCCAGATTCGGGATAAACTCTCAGAGACGAACGATGCGATCATGCAGATCCGCGAACTGCGCGCCCAGGCGGACGGCTGGGAGCAGCGGGCGCAAGGGCGCGATGGCGGCGAGGCGATCATCGAGGCGGCGAAGCGGCTAAAGGAGGCATTGGCGAGCGTCGAGGAGGAGTTGGTGCAAACGCGCTGGAAATCCTCGCGCGACGCGCTGACCGCGCCCTCCAAACTCAATGTCAAACTCGGCACACTGCTCGGCGTCGTGACGGGTGCGGATAGCGCGCCAACGCGGCAGTCGTACGATGTCTTCGCGTCGGTATTGGAGCAGCTCGACCAGCAACTGGAACGGCTGGACACCGTCTTTGGTCGGGAGGTGCCGCGCTTCAATACGCTCGTGCGCGAGCAGGACCTGCCCGCACTGACGGTCATAGAGGGCGATGCGGGGACGGGGCAATAGTGACGCGCGGTATGCTGCGTGGAGCGAATGATCGTGGCAGAAGCAAGGGAGGAATGGCATGACGAGCACAACCGGCAATCTACGCTACGAGGTGGTTGAGGGATGGGAACAACTGCCGGAGGGTTTCCACCACGGCGATGTCGTCGGCGTGGCGACCGACTCTCGGGACCGCGTGTTCATCTACACGCGCAAGGAGGAGCGCGTCATCATCTACAACCGGGATGGCTCGTTCGGCGGCTCGTGGGGTGAGGGGTTCTTTACGCCGCGCACGCACGGCCTGACCATCGCGCCGGACGACAGCGTCTATTGCGTGGACGAGGGGAAAGAGGCGATCTTCAAGTTCACGCCAGACGGCAAACTCTTGCAGACAATCGGCACGGTGGGCGTCGCCTCGGATACCGGCTACGATGGACGGTCGCTGGCGAGCATCACGCGCGGCGGGCCGCCCTTTAACCGGCCAACTAACCTCGCCATCGCGCCGAACGGCGATCTCTACGTTAGCGACGGCTACGGCAATGCGCGCGTCCACCACTTCCGCACGGACGGGCAACTGATCCGGTCGTGGGGCGAGCCAGGAACCGGGCCGGGGCAATTCAACCTCGTGCACGGCGTCGCGGTGGCGGCGGATGGTCGGGTGCTGATCGCGGATCGCGAGAACGACCGCATCCAGTTTTTCAGCCCGGACGGCGAGTATCTGGAGGAATGGCACGACGTGCAGCGCCCGACGAATATCGCGATTGATCGCGACGGGACGATCTACGTCGCCGAACTCCTGCACCGCCCCGGCGACCACTCCCCGCGCCTCGGCGAGATCGCCGATGAGCGGCCGGGCCGGGTGAGCGTCTATGACGCGGCGGGGAAGGTGCTGGCGCGCTGGGGCGGGATGGATCGCTGCGCGCCGGGCAACTTCGTCGGCCCGCACGATATTTGCGTGGATTCACATGGCGATGTGTACGTGGGCGAGGTGACGTACACGATGGGCGTCCGCCCCGGCCTCGTGCCGGACGGCTGCCATACCTTCCAGAAGTTCAAGCGCGTCGGATAAGAGGGGCAAGTAACAAGTCAAAAGATACAAGGATAGGACGTACGCAGATGGTGGAGTTTTTCTTGGTGGAGCAGGCTTCAGCCTGCAGCATCCTGCAGGCTGAAGCCTGCTCCACCACATGAGACAACCTCTCTGCAACCCGCTCTACAATGATTGGCGCGTCAGTCGTTGAGGATCGCCACATCGAGCTGACGGAGGCGCGCGGGGTCGGCGATGATTGCGATACCGACGATCTTCCCGTCGGTGATCGTGAAGCCGAAGACGACGTGCGGCCGTCCTTCTGGCGCCCATACGGCCCCCGCGACTCCGTTGACGAGCGCCGGTTGTGCGGCCCGGGCACGCCCGGAGAACGTCTCGGCCACGGCGGACGCACCGCGAACCTCTGCCGCCAGTATTGGTGCGCCCCTGTCCTGCGCCGTTGCACTCGCACCGACGGCGACGTGGTCGGCGCGGAGCACGACGTCGGGGTCGAGCAGCGTGAGCAGCGCGCCGAAATCGCCGTTACGTGAGGCAGCGAGGAAGGCAGCGACGACTGCGCGCTGGCGGGCGAGTTCGGCGTTGGGGGCTGTCGCCGCTCCCCGCACCCGGCGACGGGCGCGGCTGGCGAGCTGCCGTGCCGCCGTTGGAGAGCGCCCGACGATGGGCGCGATCTCCTCAAAGGGCACCGCGAAGAGGTCGTGCAGCACGAAGGCAAGCCGCTCGGCGGGAGCGAGTGTATCGAGGACCACGAGCAGCGCGAGACCGACCGCATCGGCCAGGAGTGCTTCGTGCTCGGGATCGCCCCCTTCCTGGCGGCGCGCGACCGGCGCGGGCATGGACGCGCCCAACGGCTCCTCGCGCCGCGAGCGACGCGCGCGCAGCATGTCGAGGCACACCCGCGCGACGATTGTCGTCAGCCATCCGCCGAGGTTCGCGACGCCGCTCGTATCGGAACGGCTGAGGCGGAGCCAGGACTCCTGCACAGCGTCGTCCGCCTCGCTCAGGGAGCCGAGCATCCGGTAGGCCACCGCCCGCAGGTGGGTGCGGTGAGCCTCGAATTGCGCTGCCAGCCCGCTGTGTTCGTCCATCGGTCACATTCCTCCGTCAGCATTCGTCATAGTAGTGACGGACGAAACCCGTCCGATGTGACAAGGAGACGTCGAAACCTCGATGTTCAGCATCCCGGTTCGGCAAAGACCCCTGGAGGAGAGTAATCATGCACGCACGAATGAGCAACCCGGCAATGATCCTTCCTGACGCCATGAATGCCATCAGCGCCCTGCTCAAGGCCACGAGAAAGGGTGGCGTGCCGTCGGCAACGCTTGAACTCGTCCATCTGCGCGCGAGCCAGATCAATGGCTGCAGCTTCTGCGTTGATTCGGGCGCACGTAGCGCCAGGAAGGCAGGCGAAACAGACGAGCGTCTTTTCGCGGTCGCCGCCTGGCGGGAGGCACCCTACTTCACCGACGCCGAACGCGCCGCTCTCGCCCTCACCGAGGCCGTTACCCGGCTCGCCGATCAGGTAGATCCGGTACCCGACGCGATCTGGGACGAGGCCACCCGGCACTACGACGAGCAGGGGCTTGCGGCCCTGATCCTCTCCATCGCCACGACCAACCTCTTCAATCGTCTCAACGCCTCCACCCGGCAGGTGGCCGGTGAGTGGGCCCACTGAGCGGCACGGACAGCACACGGGAGGCGGGCGAAAGCCCGCCTCCACCATATTTCGTTGAACCGTTAGTCGAGTTCTTCGTGTGCGAGCGTCGCCGCGACGGGCAGGGGTTCGGGGTGCGGATGTGATGGCGTAATCCGCAGGAACCGCGCGGGAAGCGTCGGCAGCCACCAGTTCCAACGGCCCATCAAGGAGACGAGCGCGGGCACGAGCAACGCGCGGATCACCGTCGCGTCGAGCAGGATGCCCGCCGCCAACCCCGTCGCCAGCATCTTGATCTCCGTCACGGGGGCGGAGGCCATCGAGACGAAGGCAAGCGTGAGAATCAGCGCCGCGCAGGTGACGAGCCGCCCCGTCCGACCGATCCCCTCGACCACCGCCGCGTCCGTCGAGCCGGTCCGGTCGTACTCCTCGCGCATCCGCGCCATGATGAAGACTTCGTAGTCCATTGAGAGGCCGAAGAGGAAGGCGAAGACCATTAGCGGCACCCACGCCGTGATCGAGCCGGTCGCGGTCACGCCGCCAATCAGTTTGGAGCCGTAGCCGTGCTGCCAGACGAGCGACAGGATGCCCCACGCCCCGCCGACCGAGAGGACATTGAGCACGACCGCCTTGAGGGGCAGCAGCAGCGAGCGGAAGGCCCGCACGAGCAGCAGGAAGGTGAAGATGGCGATGAGCGCGATCATCAGCGGGAAGTTCCCGTAGACAGCGGAGACGAAATCGGCGTTCGCGGCGGCATCACCGCCGATGCGCGCCTGCGGTGAGCCGCTATGAGCCGCCTGCCTGACATGATCGAGGGTTGCGCGGCCCGCGCCGGAGTGCGCGTCGGCTGTCGGGATAATGGTGATCAGCGCCGAGCCGTCACGCCGCCACGCGGACTCATTGGGGGCAATCGCCGTCCGCACGCCGTTGACGTGCGCGAGACGCACCGTGACCGTGTCGGCATCCGCCGGTTGCGCCAGGGCGTAGATCGGGGTGAGTGCGCCCGCGCCGATCCCCGCGTTTTCGAGAGCAACGAGACCCTGCCGCGCGTCGCCGGACTGGGCGAGGGCATCCGCCCGCGGATCGCCGGGATTGAGGGTGAGGGCGCTCGCTAGCAGCGCGCCGAGGATGAGCAAGGCCGCGCCCGCGGCGATCCAGCGCCGCCGGATGACGATGCGCGCCCACGCGGTCCAGGCATGGCTGACATGCGCCTCACGGCGGCTCCGCGGCCAGTCCAGCCACGGCCCGACGGTGGCGAGAACAACGGGCAGGAGCGTGATCGCCACGACGACGCTGACCAGCGGGATCAGCATTCCACCGATGCCGACGCTCCGCAGGAAAGGAATCGGCAGGGCGATGAGCGCGAGCAGCCCGACCGCGACCGTCGAGCCGCTGTGGATGACCGCCATGCCTGCCGTCTCCATCGCGCGCTGGACGGCGTCCGCATTCGCGTAGCCCGCCGCCCGCTCCTCGCGCCAGCGCACCACGATGAGCAGCGCGTAATCAATCGCGACGCCGAGCCCGATCAGCCCGATCAGGAACTGGACGATGAACGAGACATCGGTGACGGTGGTCACGCCCCAGACGAGCAGGAACGTGCCCATGATCGCCGGAATGGCCATCAGGAGCGGGACGAGGGCGAGGAAGGAGCCGAAGACGATGGCGAGGATAATCAGCGCGCCCAGCCCGCCGACGAGTGACTCGGTGAGGACACTCCCGCCCCCACTCGTCGCGCTGGCGCTACTGAGCGCCGTCGTACCAGTCACATGGAAGGGGGCGCCCGCGACGCGGAGATCGCGCACCGCCGCCTGCACGTCGTGCAACCCCTGCGTCCCGTCCGCGAAACCGACGGGGCTGGTCGGGGTAGCAACGAGCGCGAAAGTCGTCCGCCCATCCTGCGAGACGAAGGCGCGGTCGCCGGTGGAGGGATAGGAGACGATATGCGCGCCCGGTATCGCCGCGGCGACCGTGGAAAGCGCACCGGTCAATTGGTCGGTGATGCCGGGCGCGTCTACCGTCGTGCCGTCCGGCAGGGTGACGACGAGCACGACCGGCGGCGTGCCGATGCCGTACGTGCGAAGAATCGCGTCGTTCGTTACCGAGGACTCCTGGCCGGGCGAGGAGAACTGCTTCGAGAGCGCCCCGCTCGCCCGCGAGACGGTGAGGATGCCGACGACCGTGACGGTGAGCCAGAAGAACGCGACGATCAGTTTGTGGCGAAGAATCCAACGGGTGAAGACTGTCATAGAAGATCCTCCCGTGATGAAACACCGAACCAGAGCGCTATGGTCACTGTAGGGCCGGATCGGCCGCACTGTAAGTGAAGAACATCCTGTCTTCGGGGTGACATCTGTCATATGCGCCTTCGTCCGCGGCAGCGCCGCACCACGCATCGCGGTCCGTGCCAGAAACAGCACGATGCTACAATGATGTCGGAAAGGGGAAGCAATGGCGACGATGGATGACCTCCAGATCATTGATACCGCGAAGCCAAGCCGTCCGTGGCGGCTGACGATGCGCCCCGATCCGGCCTCCACACTCGATGTTGGGGATGCACTCACGGGCCGCGAAGTGCGCATCCTTTTCTGGTTGCCGGTCATGCCGCTGGTCTTCCTCGCGTATCCGATCGTCTGGCTGGTCCAGACGCCGCTGTCGCCACCGCGCATGGCGATCGCCGTGGCGGGATTGTGCGCGTTTGTCGTGATCCACCTCCGGACGACATTCCGCGTCATCGCCTCGTATACGCGTACCGCCGCTCGTCGCCCGCCGTGGATCGCGCTCGCGGTTCAGTTGGCGCTGGCATGTGGGCTCGGACTCGCGTTCGGACTCTCCTTTTTTGGCTTGCTCATCAAGACGGGTGGGGACATCGGCCTCGCGCTCCCAATTCGGGCCGCGCTCAAGGGGATCGCCGGGGTCACGGCGCTCACCATCGCCATAGGATTCGTGACTGGATCAGGCGGAAGCGCGACGGCGCAGATGGCAGCGATCACGATGTCTGTCGGTCTCGTTACGCTCAGCGTCGGCGGCCTGCTCGAAACGAATCGGAAGTTGCGGGCGGCGCGCGAGGAGAACGCCCGGCTGGCGGTCGCGGAGGCGGTCGCGGAGGAGCGACTGCGTTTCGCGCGTGATTTGCACGACCTGCTCGGTCACAGCCTCTCGCTGATCGTCCTCAAGAGTGAGTTGGCGGGCCGATTGCAGCGCGTGGACGCGGAGCGCGCCACGGGAGAGATACGGGATGTGGAGGGCGTCGCGCGCGAGGCGCTGCGCGAGGTGCGCGAGGCCGTCGCCGGCTATCGGCAGCCGACACTCGCCACCGAACTGCCGGGGGCACGGATCATGCTCGCGGCGGCGGGTATCGCCTGCGACGTGGACGATGCGGCGGGCGATCTGCCGCCTGCGATTGATGCCATCCTGGCGTGGACAGTACGCGAGGGAGTGACGAATGTCATCCGGCACAGCCATGCCCGCCATTGCACGATCCGCGTGACGTGTGCGGACGATATGGCGAGCGTCGCAGTAGCCGATGATGGAAGCGGCGTGCGTACCCTGATTCCGGACGCGACCGGAAACAGTGGGAGCGGCCTCGCGGGCCTCGCGGAACGTGCCGCTGCCCACGGTGGCGGCTGCGAAGCGGCGACCCGCGCGGGTGGCGGTTTCCGGCTCTTCGTCTCGCTGCCGGTCAACGAGTCCTCAGCCCTCAGTCTTTCGTGATGATCCGCGTGCTATTGGCGGAGGATCAGGCGATGGTGCGGGGCGCGTTGGCCGCGCTCCTCACGCTCGAGGGCGACATCGAGATCGTCGCCGAGGCCGCGCGCGGCGACGAGGTCGTCTCACTGGCGCTCGCCACCCGACCGGATGTCGCGCTCCTTGACATCGAGATGCCGGGCGGCGACGGACTGACCGCTGCCGCCGCGCTGCACGCGCAACTGCCGGCCTGCCGTGTCCTCATTCTGACGACCTTCGGACGGCCCGGCTACCTGCGCCGTGCGATGGAGAGCAGCGTCGTCGGCTTTCTCGTCAAGGATGCCCCCGCCACCCAACTGGCGACAGCGATCCGGCGGGCGATGGCGGGCGAGCGTGTCGTTGATCCCGCGCTCGCTGCCGCCGCGCTCAGTGAGGGCAATAACCCGCTCACGGCGCGCGAGCGCGAGGTCCTGCGGGTCGCTGCTACCGGCCTGAGCATCGCCGAGGTTGCCCGCTCCATCAGCCTCTCGGATGGCACGGTGCGCAACTATCTCTCGTCGGCGATCCAGAAACTGGAGGCGCACAACAGCACGGAAGCGGCGCGCATCGCGGAGCAGAAGGGCTGGCTGTAGGTCGAGAGCAATGAGCAACGAGGGAATAAACGTTCGCTGTTCGAACTACATAATGCACGAAACTCCGAACCCCCAACTCATCGCTCGTTGCTCATTGCTCATTGCTTTTCCCTTTACGGCGCGATCTCCGGCGCGCAGAAGAGATAGACGAGTTCCTTGATATGTGCGAGGGCGTCCGAGAGGCGGACACTCTCGTTCGCGCCGTGGGCGCGGCTCTCGCGCATGCGACCCAGACCAACGGTAGCGATCTGATCGGTGCCGATCGTTTCCGCGACATTCGCCATATCGGTCGAGCCGCCGCTGCCGGTGCGGTGGAAGTCCGCGTCGGTGTAACCGTGGAGGCGCTTCATGATCGTGACGAGTTTGTTGGCGAGGGGATGATTCGCGCTCTGATAGTACGCGGGATATGCTTTCATGAACGAGACCTCCACCGCCTTCGCGCGGCTCCGCTCCTGCCCGCGCTCCACCGCCGCGCGGATCTCGCGCTCGACATCCTCATACCGCTCTTCCGGGATGAAGCGGCGGTTGACGACGAGGGTACAGGTCGCGGGGACGATGTTCGATTTGACGCCCGCATGGATGATGTCGAGGTTGAACATCGGTCGGAGGTGATCGGGAGCATTCGGCGCGGGGGCGAGGGGCAAGGCCGACCGCCGCGCCTCGACTTCGCGCTTGAGGGCGAGCAGTTCGATCATGATCGGCACTGCCTCCTCGATCGCGTTGATGCCATTGTAATTCGCCCCGGAGTGGCACGAGACACCCGTGACGGTGATCGTGATGTCCACCGCGCCATTGGAACCGAGGCGCAGCACCGGGTCCTGCGACCCTTCCATGCAAAGCACGGGGGCGCGGACGTAGCCGAGTTTGGCGAGATGCCAGATGCCGGGGTAGACGCCGATCTCCTCGTCGGTGCAGATGCAGGCGGTCAGGTCCCAGACCGGCTCCAGACCGAGATCGCGGATCACGTCGAGGGCGGTAAGGAGCGAGGCGATCGTCCCCTTCATATCCGCGACGCCGCGCCCGTAGATACGTCCGTCGTGCAACTCCGCGCCGAAGGGGTCGTAATCCCACTGCTCCTCGACGGGCACCGTGTCCATGTGCGCGTAGACAGTCAGCGGCGGTTTGCCCGCTTTGCGCGTGGCGACGAGATTGACGCGGTCGCCGTCGAGGGGCAGCGGGATCGCCTCAATCAGTTCGGGCGGGATGATGACCCGCTCGGTGGTCAGTCCCGCCGCCTCGAACTGCGGCGCGATCAGGTCCACCAATCTCTCGTAATTGCGGCCGGGCGGGATGGAGTTGTCTATGCGAATGATCGCGCGCAGCCGCGCGAGAAAGGCCTCCTGCCGCGCGTCCACCGCCGCGAAGATCGCATCCCAATCCAACGATTGCCCCGTCCTGCCCGCTGCCATCATGCACCTCCGTCATCACCGCGTCTGGACCGGTGATCCGCTGCCGTTGCCGTGGCTGGGACTTCCCAGCGAAGTGGGGGGAAGTATACGGCACATGTCGTTCAGGTGGCTGCCACGTCTGTGGAGCGAGGATGCACCGACGCTCCACCCCGCGGGCGATCCAGCGCAAGAGGAGGGAGCGCGGCCTGCTCGACCGCGCTCCGTGTCTCATCATCGCCGGAATTCTACTTAACGGTGAAGCCCTTAATCATGCCGAGGTGCGTGTGCGGATCACCGTTCGGCTTCGACTGATCGGGGACATTGCAGATCGCCACGTAGTTGCCCGGCGTGAGGTCGAGTACGACGATGCCGGTGTTGCCCTTCGTCAGGGCATTCATCCCGCCCATCGGGATAATCGGCGGCGGCCCGCTCGGCGGTGCGGCGAAGTATGCCTTGACATCGTCCGCCGTCTTGCCGGGCGGTAGTTGGTTGACCGAGAATTCATGGAACTGCGCGCCGGTGTTCGCTACCGTGTACATGCTCTTCCCGGCGGGCAGCGTATCGGGCATCGTGAAGTTGAAGTCGAACAGCGTGATCGTGCCGTTCACCGCTGGCAAGGGAGCCGCGACAGCCGGGGCGGCGGTCACCTTGAGTGGCACGAGCATGCCCTTGGCGAGATGCGGGATCTTGTCCGCGCTCGCGATGAAGCAGGCGATCATGTACTGACCCTCAGGAAGATTCAGGATCACCTCGGCGTTGCCGCCGGGGAGGATCGCACCCGGCCCGCCGGGGAAGGTCACGAGCCCGAACGCCGCGTCCGGCCCCTTGGCGAAGGCCGCACCGAGTTGGTCGGGCGTGACGCCGGTGTTAAGGAGCATGAACTGGGCATGATGCAGATCCTTGCCGGTGTTCTTCATCTGCACGCGGGTCGGGCCGCCGGGAATGCTGCCGAGCGTTTTGTAACCGTAGTCGAAGGCCTCAATGACCATCGTCTGGATGCCGCCGGTCGTGCCCGCCGCCGCGCTGCCGGACGCGGTCGTCGCGCTCACACTACTGGCAACGGCGCTCCCGGCGGGCCGGGTTGCCACCGCGCTGCTTGCGGCTGCTGTCGCGACAGGCGCGGTTGTCGCTGTCGGGGCGGGAGTACTCACAACAGCACTCGCCGCCACGGAACCGGCGGGGCGGGTCGCGGCCGCCGCGCTCGCGGCAGCGGACGTTGGCGCGGCGGTGGTCGGCGCGGCCGTTGTTGCCGCGGGTTTCGGCGTATCCGTCGCCTTACTCCCGCCGCACGCGGCGAGAATCGCGCTTCCCGCCGTCGCACCCGCGATGATGAGGAACCGTCGGCGTCCGAGTCGTGCTCCAACCACTTCCAGTGTACCGTTCAAGACTTCCTCCTTCGATCTTTCCTAAATAGTCCGCGCAGCACGCGCCCATTATAACAAAGCATCTTTGACAACAGTTCTCGCAAGGGGAAAATTGCAGGGCGTATGCATTCTCGATGATGAGTAGCCGGAATCGTGAATATGCGCTTGAGGATTTCCGTGCCGGCACGAGGGGGCGTAATCGCGGAACGGGATTGTCTCCCCATCCCCGGAATTGTGGGCAGCGCGAGCATCAAGGGCCGGTACCGTAACGCCAAGCGTAATATTGAATGCCGACGTTGCCGAACTCCACCTTGAAGGCGTCCGGGTTGGACGGCGTGTAGGTCAGCACGCGGCGCTCGAACGCCTGCACGAGCACGCGATGGCTCTGCCCCGCCACCCGCACATCGGCCCAGAATGGCTCCGTCAGCGCGATTCCGACGACATCCAGCCCCACCTTCGTCCGGAACGCGTCGAACGCGCTCGGCACCCCGTGGCCGGTCTGCACGTCAATGGTTGCGATGGTCGCCAGCGGGTCATTGACACTGTCCGCGGTCGTGCCGCTCCCCTGCGGCGTCAGGAGCAGTTGCACCGGCTGGCCCTTCGCGGTCTTCGTATCCACGGCTGGGCCGGAGGCGAGATCGCGATACAGTGGGAAGGTGTTCTCCATATCGCCCGCGACCGGGACGGCGGCCGGCGCGCGTTGCTCGGTGCGCGTTTCGCCGGTCTGGAGCGCCCCGGTGATCATCTCCCGCACGAGCAGGCCGGATGTGACGACGGTGCCTTGGCCGGGTACCTCGCCGTTCAGCTCCATCCGCCCCTTATCGAAATATTGAACGAGGCGCTGCGCGGAGGCGGGGGATGGGTCGCACGGGACGATGTTCCCGCACCGTTTATCGCGGAGGTATGGCTCGACCCGGCCCTGTGTGGCGTTCGCCAGCGGACCCCAGAAGTTGGGAACGATCTGCTCGTCCCGCTGCCAGCGAGCGGTGAACTCAGGCGCGGCGAAGGAGTCCGCGGCGCTCACCGAGCACGCCAGCAAGAATGCGGTCAGGACGACAGCTGGATGATATTTGCGCGTGCCCATTGCACCCTCGACCGTGCATCTCGAACTCGCAGCGGAGAACTTCACCCTTTGCGGGATTCCCTCCATTCTCATCCAGATTTTATCACATCGTCTCCGCCTGGCCGACGTGATCGTGTCGCCGCCCCGGTAGTGCTACCGGGGCGGCGAATCCTAACGAATCAATCCCCTGCGCGTCCGAGCGATCAGTGAGGCAGATAGGTACGCTCGGTAGCGACCTCCACCCCCAGCCGCCCCAACTCGATCGTCCCCGTCTCCGGGTGGTACTCCAGCCGGTATCGTTCGAAGTACTGCACCAGGTATGTCTGCCCCGTGTCCGCGTTCTTCTCCTTCACCGGCTCGCTGATCGGGAAGCCGAATTCCGCCAGCCCGCCATTGGTGTCCCAGAAGGTCGCGAACGGCGCCGCCAGGGTGTGCCCAGTCTCTTGATAGTACCGCGCGCCCGTCGGCGTCGCCCCCGCCGTCACGGGCAGGAACGCCGCCTCACCCGCGCGCCCCGCCGTCACCTCACGCGCCAGCAGCCCAAGCTCGGTCTCGTACGGCGTCCCCTTGAACTCGGGATGGTACTCCATGCGCGCGCGCTCGAAATACTGCACGGTGCGGATGACGCCATCCGCCCCCCGCTCCGGGAACTCCTCGCTGATCGGCATCCCGAGCAGCGCGACACCGCCGTTTGCCTCCCAGTAGGCCTTGAAGCCGAAGTTCACCGAGTGCTTGGTCTCCGGGAAGAAGCGATGATCGGCGGCGGCGGCGAACGGCGCGACCGGCGCGAATGCGACGTTGGTCATCCCCGCGCCGGTAGCGGGCGCGGTGTTTGTCGCCCCGGTGCCGGTGGATGCACCGGTGGAGGGCGCGACCGGCTGGGGGATTGCGGGCACCGGGGTTATGGCCGTCGGGTTGTTCGCCGCCGGCGTGGTCGGCGCGGCGGCGGGTTGCGCCGTCGTCGCGCCGGGCGCGAGCGCCGTGCCGGTCACCTTGCCGCCGGGTGGCTCGGCAGTCACGGCGACCGATGGCCCATTCGCGGGAGCCGTGCCACCGGTCACGGCGCTGCCCGGCCGCTCCGTCGTGACGTCGTTGGGCGTGCTCACCAGACCCGATTGCGGGCTCGGGGCTTGCGCGGCGTTCGTCGGCTCCTGGCGGCCCGAGCCACCGGGGCTCCCGCCCGCCAGGAGGCTATGCCACCCATAGAAGTTGTACCCGTTTGGCGTGCCGTTCGCGTATGTTGCACCATCCTGCCCGCGTGCCAGTAGGATCAGCGTGTTGTTCACGACGCCGAGCCCTGGCGCCGCAGTCACCGCGCCGCCCGGCCCGTACCAGTTCCGGAAGGTGTAGCCGCCGTCCAGGCTCGTGTTCACATAGATCGCATTGTCCCCGCCCTGCACCGCCAGGTAGAGTGCCCCGCCCAGCCCGGCGAGCGCGGGCGCGGAGGGCACCGCGCCGGTCGGCGCGCCGCGCCACCCCGCGAAGTGCATGCCGTCCACGGTGCTGTTGATATAGATGACGTTGTCCAGCCCGCGCACCGCGACGTAAAGCGTGTTGCCGATCGTCGTGACCGCTGGCACCGACGAGACCACGCCGCTGCCGAACGAGCGCCAGCCGCCGAAGGTCCCCCCGTCGGTGGTGGTGTTGAAGTAGAGGTTGTTATCGAGCCCGCAGGCGAAGATGTAGAGGACATTGCCGAGCGCGGTGAGGGCGGGTGCGCCGCAGGTCCCCGCCCCGACCGATGCCCAGCCCAGGTAGTGGTATCCGTCGTACGTCGTGTTGAGGTAGAGGTTGTTGTCCAGGCCGCGCACGGCGAGGAACATCCGGGAGCCGATCGTCGCGGCGGAGGGTGTGGTGCTCGCGCCCGGGCCGACGGACTGATAGCCGGCGTAGTTGAGGCCGTTGCTGCTGGGGTCGAGATAGATGTTGTTGTCCACGCCGCGGACGAAGGCGAAGAGGGGGCCGAGGGTGGCCGCCGCCGCCGCCGGGTTGGCGAGCGGCGTGAAGATGAAGAACGTCCAGGGGGCGGACACGCTGTTGTCCGGGTTGCGCACCGTGATCTGCGCGGTGCCGCGCGCGGCGACATCGCCGGCGTTGATCGTCGCCGTCAGCTGAGTCACATTGACGAAGTTCGTCGTACGCGTCGAGCCGTTGAAGAGCACCTGCGCGCCGCTCACAAAGCCGGTACCGTTGACGGTGAGCGTGAAGGTCGGATTGCCGACCGGCACCGCGATCGGGCTGAGGCTGGTGATCGTGCTCGGCAGCGCCGGGATCGGGATTTCCCACATCCCCCGCCCGTACGTCGCCGCGAAGAGCGTCGTCTGTGCCTTATCCATGAAGAGTTGCTCGACGCCGACGTTCGGCAGGCCGGTGAGCCTGCTCCAACTCGTGGACGCACCGTTCTCACTCGCGACGTAGACGCCAACGTCCGTGCCGACGACCAGGACATTGCTCGGGCTCGACGGATACTCGACGATCGAGATCGTCGGGATGTTCGGAAGATCACCGCTGAGACTCTGCCACGCGCCGCAGTTGACGGACTTCCAGACGTGGGGAACGCCGAAGTCGCTGAACGTCACGTACGCGATGGTCGAGTCCGCGCTGTCGATCCAGATCGAGACGGGTCGGGCGCCCGACGGCAGGCCGGAGCCGCAGGCGCTCCACGACGCCGCGGAGGATGTATTGGCGTTCGTGGTGCGGAAGATACCACCGCGACTGCCCGCGTACATCACCGCGCTATTGGAGGGCGCGATCGCGACGGATCGAATGAAGGGGAAGGAACCGGTCGAGACCGTCGGGCTCGTCCATGTCGTCCCGCCATCGATGCTTTCGCAGACCCGCCCGAACTCATCGACACTGGCGATGTGATTGCCGTTGTTGATGTCGATGGCGAAGGGGTTGTTGAACATCCCGTTGCCGTAGCACACATTTGTGCCACCACCGCCAAGCGTGGTCCATGTGATCGCGGTCCCGGCGTTCGCATTGGTCGTGCTTGCGAGGAAGCCGCTGTAGCGCTCGACGTAGGCGTGATTCGCGTTGGACTTGTCAACGCCCGCCTGAAACCCGTCTCCGCCATAGATCTCGGCCCAGGTGCCCAGCGATGTACTCGCGGTGCGCACGTTCCCGTTATCCTGCAGCCCGCCGATCACCACTGGGGTGGTCATATAGTTCGCGGCCGCGTCGCCCCCATAAAAGGTCGTGGCATTCAGGTTATTGTTGATGTTTATCCACGATGTGCCGCGATTCGCCGTCTTGACCATGCCACCGTCGCTCCCGACGAAGAGCGGGCGGGGCGTGCCGGAGTTTCCGAAGGCCCCCGCGTGCATGTCGGGATGCAGCGGGGAGGAACAGGGCAACGGACCGCCGCTGCAGTACACATCGGAGAGTTGCGTCCAGGCGGTGCCGCCCGTCGCGGTGATGAAGGCGTTCAGGCCGCCGATGGACACAACGTTCGCGTCGGTCGGGTCAATGGTGACGAAGAGATCATATTGCCCTTGGGTGCCAAGCGGATCGGTCGGCGGCGCCGCGAGCTGGGTCCAGATTCCACCCCCGTTCGTCGTCTTGAAGAGTCCGAGCAAGCCGCTCGTGCTCGCGCTGCTGATAATCAGGTAGAGCGTGCTCGGCGAACTGGCGCTCTCCGCCAGTTGAGCGCGCTGCCAGGACGTCGCCGCTGGCAGCGGGGACGATCCGGTAAGGAGCGTGAACGGGGAACCAGCTGTCGACTTATAGACCCCGGCGTAGGATGTGCCGCCGTTGAGGTCGCTGACGGTCACGTAGACGCCGTTCGACCCCGGTGCCGCATTGTCGATCGTCACGTCCGTGATCATCGCTGTGGACGGCACCGAGGCGACGGTGACCTGGGACCAGCTATTGCCACCGTCACCTGATTGGAAGAGCCCGCTGGTCGTGCCCGCCCAGACCGTCTGTCCATGAGCCGCGATCGCACCGATGCCGCGCCCGTATGGGCCGAAGGTGCCGTAGCCCTGGAGCGTCCAGCTCGTGCCGCCATTGGTTGTCTTCAGTACACCCGCGCCATTGTAGATGACGAGCGAATTGTCCGGGTGACCGGCGGGGAAATTGGCCTCGCCTGTCCCGGCGTAGACGGTGTTGTCGGTCGTGTCGATCGGATCAATCGTGAGCGATCCGATCGCCAGCACCGGTTGATTGTCCGTCAGCGCGGCCCAGGAGGCGCCACCGTCCGTGCTCTTCCAGACACCGCCGCCCGCGGTGCCGATGTAGATATTCCCGGTGTTCGGGCCGATCGCGATCGCGGTCACGCGGCCTGACGCGAGGTTCGCGTTGTATTCCGCATTGGCCGGCCCTTGATTATAATCGATCGGCGCCGGGCCGAGGGGGTTCCATGTGCCGGTCGGTGAGCCAGGGGTGCTCGCGGCGTTACCGCCCGCCTTCCTGCCGCCGATCGCGGTGCCGGGCAGGGCATTCATGCCGGGCAATCTCCCCGCCTGCACGAGAGCGTCGAAACGCGCCTTTGCGGAGAGGCCGGGGCGCTGCTCTATGTACCATTCCTGTTGCGCGGCGTGGTTGCCCGGCTGGGCAGGATGCGCGGTTCGGTACGGGTTCGGCGCCGGGTCGGGCGCAGGCGATGCCGCGACCGAAACCGATGCCGGCGGTACCAGCGCGAGAAGCAACGCAGTCAGAGAGATTAACACACCAACGAACCGCACGCGGCGATGGCCGTCTGTTTTCCCCATATCCCCCCCGAGGTGGTCTCCAAAGGGCTCGTCCCCACGAACCCGGTTTCTAGAATACCGTGTGATTGTCGGAATGTCTAAATAGATGCTGCAAAGTTCGCGCGACCGTGAAACCACGGTGGATAAGGGGAAATGTCCAGGGTTATGCTTGTCCGTCTGCGCGAATTTACCAACTCTTACTTAGTCCTAATAGAACGCAGAAATGTCTGGTCCTATCGAACGCAGAGCTTAAGTCCCGGTATGAGGAACAAGGATCATGAATGTGCGCTTCTTTGGGAGGATTTCCGTCTCACGCGAAAAACCCAACCGATTCCTGTGTACGCAAACCATGTCCGTACACACCGACATTGATATTGGGCCTCGCCGTGTGAGAATTGCCGGAGTGTAACAATCTGTAGACATCTCCGGCGGCTGCATACATGCAACCTTTGTCGGCAATAATGATGTTGATAATGATTTCTCTCGATTCGAGACATCATTCAATCCCCTGCGGCGAAACGAATGCGGAGAGCGCCATCCTGCATTTTCGCGCCAATGGCGGTGCGTCGCGCGAGCATATCGGGCAGCATGATGTGATGTTTGTGCCAGCCGACCTGAATATCCAATTCGTCGCCGCGCTGGTGAAGATCCACACGCTCATCTGCCATGAATGGCATATCGAGGACGAGGACGATCTCCTCCCCCTCCCGCTCGATCCGCTGCGGCTGGCCGCGGTAAAAGAACTGCGCCGGGTCGCGATCGCCGTAGAGTTCGTCCGCCACACGGGAGAGGAGCGGCATACCGACGATCTCCTCTGTGAAGTACGGCACGGAGAAACGCGGCAGCGGCCCGAACGACTCGTCAATCACCTGCTGATACTTCGCCTGCGTTTCGCGGAGGGAGTCATAGAGGCTCCCCTCCCCACCCGCTGGGAGAACGCGATTGATAATCGCGCCATCCACGAGATAGTTGAAGAGGCTGAGATAGGTGAGCGAGCGTTGCGCCTCGCGGATCACCATCCGTTCGAGGTTGACAACGACGCGCACCGAGGTGATGTCCGGATTCGTGAGCAGATCGCGCACGGCGGTGAGGCGCGACACCATCGTGTCCACGGTGTCGAACAGTTCATCCCCCGCGACGGGCATCGAGGTGACGCGCCTGACGACCGGCCGCATCATCTTTGCCATCCGGCGGACGGTCGGGAAGAGGCGTTGCATCCACCAACTCATCACATCCGGCAGGCTGAGCAATTTGAGCGTTTCGCCCGTCGGGGCGGCATCCACGATTACCGTGTCGTAGGCGCCGCTCTCGGCATGCCCCTTGATGCGGAGAAGCGCGAACAACTCCTCGGTACCGGGCATGACGGTCAATTCCTCATTCGTCAGCCCCACAAACCCCTGCCAGGCGAGCAAATCCGTGAGATACTGCTGCACGCGGCCCCAGTTACGCTCCATCTCGTGCAGCGCGTTAACTTCCTGCGCCCAAAGATTCGGCGCGACGTGGATCGGCTCGGCCTCCAGACGGGTGTCGAGCGCGTCACCGAGTGAATGGGCGGCATCGGTACTCAGGATGATCGTGCGCTGGCCGCGCTCGGCGCACCGGAGCGCGGTCGCCGCCGCGACGGTCGTCTTGCCGACGCCGCCCTTCCCCGTATGGACAAGAATCCGAACCATGAAACCCCCAGATCGTTGACCACGCGGGAGCGGCACGCACGCCCTCTCGCCAGTATCGCACCCCGCCCTATCAGCGTCACGCAATCAGATGAAAAGACACGGGAGGCCGCGATCGTCCATGAGGAACTGAACGATCATTCGCCGTCGGTTTTCGATACGCGAATCAACTGATGCCGCCCAAATCGAACGAAAGCGCTCCAGATCGGGATATGTGATAGATTGCGAGGAAGTGACATCGCCGCTACCGAAGAGCATCTTCGATTGGCGCACAACAACTGTCGGTCAGAGTCTTTCATTAACATAATAGACAATAATGGTTTCTGATGGAGGTCCGTCTCACGCTCTCAATCTGGTCAAGCAGTGTCAATATTGGCGACATTGCTTTGCGCTCTCCTGAGCGACAATGATCCTATTTCCGGCACGATATTCCCGCGTGCGTAGCCGTGAAACGCCGTCTTGATCTTGGGAGCCGACTCGCCCCGCTTGGAGTATCGGCGTGTAAGGTCGCCTGATACTTGCAAATAACGGAGGACACTTCGATGTTTTTTCGTAATGACCGCGCTGCTCCTCCACGCTCATCGCCCCCTTCCCGCATCGAATCCGCGGCGCGTGAGGCTCTATAGAGGCGCGTAATTTACAAACCCATACCAGCCGGTTCGCGGTTTGGGCCATTTTCCTACCGGCGGCCAGGATATGTGATACTCGCGTCGCTCGCGGCCGGGCGAGCGCGTGCCCAAGTCGCCTGCTTATCCCACGCTCGAATACTACGATCCGACAAGGCGCATGGACTGTGCCACATCCGTTCGATATTTCCCCTCTTGATCGCGGAGTACCGTGCAGGTGATGTGTGGGAGTATCGTCATGCTCCTGCCACAGCCGCACAGATGGCAAGCAGGGCGCCTTCAGCGCCGAACGATGAGGAAGATCTCCTCGCAAAGAAAAACGCCCCGCCAGGGGGCGTACAATGCGAAATCGTGATTTTCCGTATGATTTCGTCGCTTCATTGGTCATTTTCACAACCATTACGCGCCCGCCGCGCCTTCGGCGGCGAACGGGAGCTTCTTGCCGGGGTTCATGATGCCGTTCGGATCGAGCGACCGCTGCATCTGGCGCATCAAGGTGACGGCGGCGCCGAGTTCGGCGTCCGCGTAATCGCGGCGGACGACGCCGATACCATGCTCGCCACTCGTCGTGCCACGATATTCGAGGGCGAGGGCGTGGATGTCCTCGGTGAGCAACTTCGCACGCGCGATCTCCTCCGGTGTATGGTGGACGACGATCGCGCTGTGGACATTGCCGCTGCCGATGTGGCCGTAGAGGACGACGGCGACCTGCCGCTTCTCCGCCGCCTCGGCGATCTTGCGGAGCGTCGCAGGCATGTCCTTGAGCGGGACGCAGATGTCCTCCCCCATCCCGACGCGCGTGCCGCCGGGGACGACGAGCGACGAGGCCGCGCCGAGCACCGCTCGCCCCGCCCAGAGCGCTTCCATCTCCTTTGGGTTGGTCGCCGTCTCGACGCTCGTCGCGAGTTCCCGCGCCACCTGCTCGATGCGGCCGACGGTGTCCGCGACGACCGCCGAGGTGCCGTCCGCCTCGATCAGGAGCATCGCCGCGCACTCGATCAGTTGGAGGTCTGGCTTGTAGATGTTGACGGCGCGGATAGCGGAGCGGTCCATGATCTCCAGCGCGGCGGGCAGGATGCCGCTCCGGAAGATGCGGCGTGTCATCTCCGCCGCGTCCTCCAGGCTGTCGAAGCGCGCGACGACGAGGCCGCGTGCCTCCGGCTTCGGGATGATCCTGAGGCGCAACTGCGTGATGACGCCGAGCGTCCCCTCAGACATGATGAAGAGCGGCGTCAGGTTGAGGCCGGAGACGGATTGGAGCGCTTTCGATCCTTCGCCCCCCGTCCAGATCACCTCGCCGGTCGGCAGGACGACTTCCAAACCGAGGACGTAGTGCAGCGTCGGCCCGTATTTGACCGCGCGCATGCCGCTCGAATTGTTCGCGGTCATGCCGCCGACGCTGGCGATCTTGCTGCTGCCCGGGTCGGGCGGGAAGATCATGCCATACTTCGCGAGCGCGTCGTTGAGGTTCGCGTGGATGACGCCGGGCTGGCAGAGGACTTGAAGATTGTCAGCGTCAATCTCGATGATGCGATCCATGACATTCATCGCGATGACGATGCCGCCGTAATGCGCCACCGCGCCGCCACTGTACGCCGAGGCGGACCCACGCGGCACGACGGGAACGCGGTAGCGGTTCGCGATCCGCATCACCGTGACGACATCCTGCGTGTCACGCGGGAGGACGACGCAGTCCGGCCGGCCGGGATGCGCCTCCGAGTTGAACGAGGCGTCGTAGGTGTACGGAAAGAGCGCCGCCGGGTGCGTGAGCACGCGCTCCGCGCCGAGCCGCCGGACGAGTTCCGCCACCGCCGACTGCGCGTCCTCATCCCGCCGCAGGAGGGGTGGCGCTTGCGCGTCCATCCCTGCGGTCGCGACCAACTTCTCGTCTGTCACCGCCATCATGCCGGCCCCCCGCTATTCCCTGGCCCTCCATAGGGAAGGATGACGCATCGCCGCTCGCGGTTCCCCTCCCCTCCATGAGAGATTGAGGTCATTCTAGCATGGCAGCCGCGCGAGCATCGCGCGTGGCAGTGAGATAATGGAGCAACGCATGATGACGGCAAGACGACCGCTTGCGAATGCGAAGAGCGCACGGTTGACAGGGATATGTCCCGCCCGTGCCGCGTACGCCGATGGCGCGTGCCACCCCTTTACGGCGTCGCGGTCGGACTCGCCGGTGTCGCGCTCGCAGTGCTCGATGGTGCGGACGCCGTTGGTGTCGGCGTCAGCACGGTCGCGTCCGACGGGACCGTGGCGCCGGGCGAGTTGTCATCATCCTTCTGGTCGCGCTGCGTATAGAGGCTTTGCCCAAGGGCGGTGAACTGCATGATCACGGCCTTTATTTTCGCTTCCGTGTCGCCCACCGTCGCGTCCTTGTCCCGTGCGGCGGCGTTCAACTGATCCTGCATCTGATTGATGAGGTCCTTGACATTATCCGGCGTCTGCGACGGGTCATCTACCTGCACGACATATTGGTACGCGTCCGCTACGGTGTGACAGTTCGAGCACATGTAGTTGACAGCAATCGCCGTGTTCTTCGGGGCGATCGTCGTCGCTGTCTTGCTGATGAGATTAATCTGCAACGCGACCGCGAAGGTACTGCAGTTCGTGCAGGAACTGTACGCCTCGGCGTCATTCTCGGGTTGTGCAGTGTCGCCGGGAATGTGATTCAGTTGGATCTTTCCGCGCACACGCAAGCGGTTGTTCGTCTTATTCTGCACCTTGACGATATTCTTCGGGCTGCCATTATCGGAGCCCTCATTGTATTGCACATCGTCGCTACTCGCGGCAGAGGCGGCGGGCGTGCCACTCGTCGCGGCCGATGCAGCCGGGGTACTCATCGGCGTCGCGGCAGCAGTCGTCGGCGACATCGTCGCAACGGTAGTCGCTGTCGGCACCGCCGTCGGCGGTGGGGCGCCCAGCGAGCCGACATCATTGTTCCGTGGAGCCGAATCATCGGCGCGAATGGCGGCATCACCGAACGCGACGCTCGCAGCAAACACGAAGGTCAACAGCGCCGTACACCACCGGAATCGTCCATAAAACTGCATAGATCTCTGCTCCTTTCTCTCCCTAAGCAACGCGGATTTACGGTGTTGGTGTGACAACGGATGTGGCCCGCGGAGTGGAACTCGTCGCGGTCGTATTCGTGGCTATCGGAACACCTACCGTGATACCCGGTGACACCGTGGTGGTTGATGAAGGCGTGCTAGCGGGTGTGAATGGTGGCGTCGTCGGCACGATGAAAGGAGCGCTCGGCGGCGGCTGTACTGCCGGGACAGGCATGGAGACCGTCGTTGTTGGCACTCCCGTGGATGCGGTCCTCGTGGGGGTTGCGCCGGGCGTGCCGCTTGCGGTCGGCGTACCGGTCACCGTTCCGGTCACTGTGGCATCAGGTGTCCGAGTCACGCTTGGCGTCCCATTCGGGACCGATGTGGCCGTCTGCAGCGGCTCTGCTGTCGGTTCGGTTGTTGAGGAGCGGAACGGGACGGGTACCGCCTGCGGCAGTGCGTCGCTCACTGTTCCCCGCTCATTGGCCGCGATCGGCGTCCAGTTGTTCCCGGCCGTAACCTGGTGGCCGGTACCGAAGGACTGATTCGGCACCCAGAGATAGACGAGGAGCGCGGCAATGGCCGCCGTCGCGAGGGAGCCGGCAACACGGCGAGCGGGCGTCGGCTTGCTCCAGTTCCAAAGCAGCCGCATCAGCGTGCGCCCCAACGAGAAGAGCGTAAAGCCCAGCCCCGCCACCGGCAGTGCAAGGAGCAGTATCTGCAAGGTGGCCAGCGCGACGCCTCCGTAGTGGCCACCGTGCCAGGCGCCCGCCAGCGCGCTTCCCTGCTTGTCGAACGAATCCCACGCGCTCGCGAGAATGCGCGGGACATTCTTGAGCATCACGAAAAGCAGGAACGCGAGGACCGGAATAGTGATAAGAATATACAGTCCGAAGAGGATTTTCACCCATCGCTTCAGTTCCGGGAGCTTCTCGTCCCCCTCCCGCCGCTTGATTGGCAAAACACTGCGCAGGAAGGGACCCATATAGGAGAAGAAGTCCGGGATACCGGTGATATCCGCCAAAGTCCAATAGCCATCCAACCGTACGAAGGGCAGGCACTGATGGATAATGTCCGCGTCAATCAGTAACACTCCAAGCAAAAGGAATGACTGCCGCGTCAGCGCATACAGGCCAACCAATCCGAGGCAGAAAATCAGGTTAAAATAGAACCCGCCCAAGTCGGTACGTACGCGCGCCCACCTCCCCAGCCGGTAATTATCCGTCACGTCGGTGTAGAAAGCGGGATAGACGAGATAGAACCCCATCCCCATGCCGCGCACCTCGCCGCCGCCGTATTCGAGCGCGGCGGCGTGCCCGAACTCGTGCCATGCGGTGCCGATGATAATAATTCCCAATAGCACAAGGGTCAGCCACGGTTTATAGACGGCCTCATGGATGCTGCTCGCGATGCCATGCACGAAGAAAAGCCATATCTGCGCAATCGCGCAGACGACGAGCATCGCGAGCAGGATGGGCGGGAAGAACAGAACCTTGAGAACTTTGGTCAGCGGTGTGATCAGCCCGCGCGGCAGGACCTTCGTCTTCATATTGATCTTCAGGGGGGAGCGCGCCGCACCCTCCTCCCCCGCCCCATCCGTTGCAACGGAACCATCCGCCTCCTTGACGACGCCGAGGGGGATAAGTTTGCTGGCAATCAACTGTTGAACATTATCTGGCGTGACATTGCGATCAATCTTCTCGGACATGCCCGCAGCGATTTCATCGAGGGTGTGTTGCCCATCAATCTGCTCAACGACGTGATAGAGGAGTTCCGTAAGATGAATGAACTGTCCGTCGCGCTGTACCATCCATTGCGGTTCTGCGAAGCCGCTCTCTTCCATCGCGCCGCTCAGGACGACATTCGGGGCGAGCACGGGCCGTTCCGGTACCGCAGTCTCGGCGGTCACTGCGGGCTGCGTGCCATTAGTGGCGGGCTGCCCGGCCGGAGACGCGGAGGCTTGCGGCTCTTGCCCGGTTTCGGGATGTGACTTCGTCTGCGCCATCGCCGTGCTCCTTGCTCCCTCAGTCACGGAGCGCGGGCCGGGATTTGCCGGCCCGCACGGTTCTTATTCGCGCCGACTTGCGGGTGCGCCACGTACGGTCATTACATCCGTATCCACGCACGCGACACAGCCGCGCATCAACAGGTGGAAGGAATCGCGAGAGAACGGATGCCTGACGGCGGGACGAACCCGCTAACTCCTTTGGGTGATCGGGGCGGTCTGCGTCGCGTTCGCCGTCGCGGTCGAGTGATCGGAGAGGGCATTGAGGGCGATGGCCGCGTTCACTGGCGCCGCCACATTCGCGTTGATGAGGCTCATTTCCTCGCGGTCAGGAAGTTCGTTCGCATCCTGGTTCTCGATCTCCTCCGCCGTCAGCGCCTTCTTCTTATCCGTCATCGTGTTGCTCCTTCACTGAATCAAGGACGGCCCACCCATCGAAGGGCGGTTCTTACGTCGTTGACTGGTCAATTGGCGTCTTCTGTAGCGCGTTCGCCTCGGCAGTCGAGCTGTCTGAGAGCACATTCGCGGCGACTGCCGCATTCACCGGAACCGCGAGATTCGCGTTGATGAGCGACATCTCCTCACGGTCGGGCAATTCCTCGCCGCCCTGCGCCTCGAGTTCTTCCGCCGTCAACCGCTGCTTCTTCTTGTCTGTCATGCTGATCTCCTTTCCTGGGGGCGGACCCGTTGTACCGCCCCTCGTGGCTCCGTCTCGCTGCCTAAGTAGGTAGACAATCATCGTTAGACAGAGATACGCTGAT
>CALBSO010000079.1 GCA_937968015.1 uncultured Thermomicrobia bacterium | reverse complement strand
TCCGATCTGGAGGATAATCCCCTCACCGTGAATTTACCAGCACGTACTTAGCGGGGAATGTTTCGCGCATGCACGGAGCGGATGCGCTCGGCGAGATCGTCGAGGTTGTCGCCCTTCTCAAGGAAGAGGGCGATGCTCGTGTCCGCTGCGGCGCGTGTCTCATCCGCACCGAATGCGGTGAGCATCACGATGCTCCCTGCGTCGCCCGCCGCATGGATGCGCCGTGCCGCTTCTCTTCCATTGATGCCAGGCAGGCCAAAATCCATCACGATAATATCCGGGCGTAGCGCCGCCGCGAGCGCCATCGCACTCTCGCCGTCCGCCGCCTCACCGATTACTACGAAATCCGGTTCGGCGCCAAGGATGTGGCGTAACGCGCGGCGCACCGATTTCGCATCGTCCACGAGGACGATGCGGATGGTCTTTGCGGTTGCCGCGCGGATGCACGTCACGGGCTTTCCTCATTGCCGAATCGAGGCCGACTTCTTCCCCCTCACTCTAGCGGGAGGGCAGAATCGGCACATCGTTCAGATGGGAAGCCTTGCATCGCCCGAAAGGACGAGGAGCCTGCCGAATGTGGACAACCAGGCTGTCACCGCTCGTTGCTCTCCACCAATCCGTGCCGGACGGCGTAGAGCGCGGCCTGTGTACGATCGGTGACATCCAGTTTCTGGAAGATGGCGCTCAGGTGGCTCTTGACGGTGCGGTCGCCGATGAAGAGTGCGTTGGCGATCTCTTTGTTACTCTTCCCTTGCGTGAGGAGCCGGAGGACATCCGTTTCCCGGTCGGTGAGTGCGTCGTGTGATTGCTTGTTCGCGGACGTGAGCGCCGGGCGCTGGAATCGGGAGACGAGCCGCTTTGCGACCTCGGGATCAAGCGGGGATTCGCCCGCATAGACAGCCAGGATCGCGGCGACCAGTTCATCTGGATCAATGTCCTTAAGCAGATAGCCGTTCGCGCCCGCTTCGAGGGCGGGGAAGACCTGCGCGTCGTCCGCGAAACTCGTGAGCGCCATGATCTTGAGCGCCGGGTGAGATTGGCGCAGCGCGCCAATCGCCGCGATGCCGCCGATGCCGGGCATCATCAGGTCCATGAGAACTACATCGGGCGTCATTGCCGGTAGATGAGCAATTGCTTCCTCACCGCTCTCCGCCTCGCCAACCACGGTGATGCCCGCCTCGCCCTCCAGGAAGCCGCGCAGGCCGCTACGGACCATCCGGTGGTCATCTACGATCATCACTCGAATCGTCGGCGTATCGCCCATGCGCGCGTCTCCACGGATGCGGTAGTCACCTGCCCTCTGGATCGGAGGAGCACGACATCGCCCGCAGTATACCCGATGCGTGGGGATGAGCATTCGCCGCGCGTGCGGTGTCAGGAGCGCCTATGCGACGGCGTGGCCCTGCTGCGCGGGGCGGCGGGCGCGCACGAGCGTCGGCACAAACATGCGCGTCGCGTCGCGGAACGTCTCCTCCTCGAATGGTGTCTGCAGGACGATGGTATCGGTGAGGAGCGCGACGGGGAGTGGCGCGAAGACATCCCACGAATCGCCGACGACGATAACCGGCAACCCGTGCATTTTGGCGTCCGCGCGGATCGTGGCGAGCAGCGCATGCACCGACTTCGCCGTATCAGCGGCGACAATTAGCAGGTCGGGGGCGGCGTAGCGGAGGTCGCGAATCGTCGCCACGTTGTACATCGTCACGCGGTACCCGGCGGCATGTAACGCGGCGATCCCCGGTCGGAGAAGCGTTGTGCCATTCGTGACGGTTAAGATCTGTACCACGACGAGCCTCCCAATTCCAAAGACGATCCATACCGCGCAAAAGGCGCGCATCTCTCGTCGCAACATTCATGCCACCTATACGTATATTCCGTACGTATGTAGCGTCCGTTCCGATCACCCTGGCACGCCCAAGAGTGAAGGGACCCTTATTGCGTTGTCGGCCGCGTGTGGGCACCGTACAATGGTGAGCGTGCGGTAGTGATGATCGCGCCGGTAGTGCCGAGAGCGTAGAGAAAGCGTGAATGTGTTGGCTTGGCAATCTGATGGGATGTCTGAAACGCCGCCCGGAACGACGATCTACCTCGATCACGCCGCGACGACGCCGACCGAGCCGGCAGTCATTGAGGCGATGCTGCCGTACTGGCGGGAGACGTGGGGCAATCCCTCCAGTCTGTACGCGGCGGGACGGCAGGCGCGGGCGGCGCTCGACCGGGCGCGGGCGGCCCTCGCCGAAGTGCTCCATTGCCACCCGCGCGAAATCATTATCACGTCAGGCGGCTCAGAAAGCGATAACCTTGCGCTGCGCGGCGCCGTCTCGGAGGCGCGCCGGGTGGTGCCGCGCCCGCACCTGATTACCACCGCCATCGAACATCACGCCATCCTGCATACGGCGGCGGCGTTGGAACGGGACGGCGTTGATGTCACATACTTGCCGGTTGACGAGTACGGCATGGCTTCACCGAACGATCTCGCCGCCGCGATCAGGCCGGAAACGTGTCTCGTCTCAATCATGTACGCGAACAACGAAGTCGGGACTATCAACCCAATCGCCGAACTCGCCGCCATCGCTCGTGAGCGCCAGATCCCCTTCCACACCGACGCCGTGCAAGCGGCGGGCGCAGGCTCGCTCGATGTGGATGAACTCGGCGTGGATATGCTCTCGCTCTCGGCGCATAAGTTCAATGGGCCGAAAGGGATTGGCCTGCTTTATACGCGCCGGGGTACGCGATGGACACCGCAAATCACCGGTGGCGGCCAGGAGATGAACCGCCGTGCGGGGACGGAGAACGTCGCATACGCGGTCGGCATGGCCGTCGCACTCGCCCATGCCGAAGCGGAACGACCGCGAGCCGTCGCGCACTGCACCGCACTGCGCGACCGGCTGATCGAGCGTGTGCTTGCGGAAATTCCCGATGTCTGCCTGAACGGCCATCCGTCGCTGCGGCTCGCCAATAACGCGAACCTTGGCTTCGCCGGCGTGGAGGCGGAATCGCTCCTTATTCTGCTCGACGCGGAAGGGATCGCGGCATCGGCGGGGTCCGCCTGCGCGAGTGGGAGTATCGAACCAAGCCATGTGCTGACGGCGATGGGCGTGCCGGAACCCTACGCGCTCGGCACGCTCCGTTTCTCGCTCGGTACGGAAAACACTGCCGACGAAATAGAGAGCGTCGCCGATCTCCTCCCGCGCCTCGTTGCCCGCCTCCGCTCCCTCGCGCCGCTGGCGGTCTAACAGTCTCACCGATTGGAGGTGATGGGTGGAGCGGGATGAGGCAATTCGGCGGCAGTTTGATCGAGCGGCGGCGGCGTATGGCACGTCGCCGATTTTCGCGCAGGGGCACGACCTCCATCTGATGGTGGAGACGGCCACACCGACCGCAGTGATGATGGTGCTCGATGTGGGGTGCGCGGCGGGACACACCGCCTTTGCCTTCGCCCCATATGTGCGTGAAGTGGTCGGTATTGATCTCAGCCGGGCGATGCTGGGGGAAGCAGCGAGGCTGGCGGAGGCGCGCGGCATCACGAATGTCCGTTGGGAAGAAGAGAACGCCGCGTCCCTCCCGTACCCGGACAATGCCTTCGATATCGTGACCTGTCGCCTTGTCGCGCATCATTTTCCGTCGCTTGCTCCGTCGCTCATGGAGATGGCGCGCGTCCTCAAGCCGGGCGGGCAATTGCTCATCGTAGACATTATCTCGCCGGAGGACCCGGCACTGGCGGACTTCATCAATACGTTCGAAGTGCTGCGTGACCCGTCGCATGGCCGGGACTGGATGCTTTCGGAATGGGAAGCGGCAGGGAAGGAGATCGGGACGCCGTTCGACGTGATCGCCCGGTGGGACATGCCGCAGGAGTTCGCGGTCTGGACGGCACGCCAGCAAACACCGCCAGACGCCATCGCAAGGCTCGAGCGGTTGATGGACAATGCCTCCGCCGAGGCGTGTGAAGCCTTCTCGCTCGTCGGGCCGCCCACGCGTGCGTTCCGCCTGTGGGTCGCCTTTTTGAGAGGCACGAAACAGTAGCCTGCGTACCGCCTGCTCTCCCATTGCGATCCCGGCAAGGTTTGTGCATCATCGGGCCGTCCGGTACACTGCCGGGGCATGATCGTCATACCTTCGGGATGAAGGGGAGCGGATGAGTTGCCGGGTCGTCCGAGGGCTTAGCGCTATCTATCGTTGGGCACAGGAGAGCGCGTTGCGCGCATCGTTCCTTGTCGGCCTGACAATCGCCATGCTCGGCTGCGGTGTGCCACGAGCCGAACCTGCGCACGATCCCGGCGTGATCGGGGGTGACCCGTTTGTGCGGCCGCTGCCTGAGCGAACAGTAATCGGCTTCCCGCTCGTCGTCTGGTCCACACCGGATATACATACGGAGACGGATTGGGATTTCGGGGCATGGCCGCTCCGACGGTTCTTCATCTTCTGGGCGAATATCTGGCTCTGTGGCCTGCCCGCGCTCCTCGGCCTCCTCGCGCATCGTGCGAACACCGTTGCCTTCGCGATGCCCCGCTTTCTCGGTACACTGCTGCTGACGTGGCTCGTCTATCCGATGCTTGTCGTACCGCTGTTTGTGTCGCATTGGAGCGCGATCGCACCCCGCTCGCCCGTCGTTTACGCGACGATTTACAGCCGGGCCATCGCGCTCTCGCCGGTGGTCGCGTGGGGCAGTCTCGCGTTGATGGGTACGGGCTGGCTCCTGTTCGCCTTCCCACCGCGTCCCTTCCGGTTGCCCGTCTTTGTGCCCCCGTCGCCCCATTTCGAGCAGCCGGATTTCGAGCGCGTACCGATGCGGTAGGTATGGAACGATTGAACCGCGAAGCCTGAGTCATTAGGGAGGGTTTGGGTATGCAAGAGGAAACAGGGCGGCCGGCGTTCGTCTTTACGGAAGCGCCGGGCGATCCGTCCGTGTCGCGCTCGACCTATGAGAACGAGGATGGCATCTTCTTTCTCTCAGTCCATGCGCGTGAGAAGGCGGGCAACGCAACGCGGTATCTCGTCAATGTCTTCAATATGGGCGACCCAATGGAGGAGGAGGGGATCGTCTTCATCGCGCCGTGGGCGCGGACTCTCTGTGCATTCACGGCGGAATGGGTCGCTGCGGACCCGGACGTCAATCTCGTCGAGGCGGCGGAAGATGCCGCGATGAACTGGCTCGATGTCGAGGATGTCGAACTGGGTGCGACGCGATATCTCGTCTTCACCGAAGACCAGCCCGAGGGCGAGGAGCGCGACTGGCCAGGGATGTAGCAACCGGTTCCGAGACCAGACCGATCAGCAAACCTTTCCAGGTGTGACTTTCAACTCGCGTCGTCCGCCGCTTGCAGACGGCGGACGATACCCGGTGCGTCGGGATCATGTGAGGCGCGGATGATCGCGACCGTCGCGGGCGCACAGCCCCACGACGCGGCGAGGTCCGCGCCGAGTGCGGCGTGATTGAGGAGCCGGGCCATACCGCTGCGCCAGCGCGGGAGCAGCCGTCCATCCGCTGCCGTCCATCTGAGTGCATGCGGCCAGCGGGCGAGGAGCACGCGCGCCGTCCGCTGGGTGACGCCGACGCCTGGATGCTTGCCAATGTCATGGAGCAGGGCCGCCGCAAGCAGGTCGGCATCGGTTTCCCCGTTCCCAATAAGCATCTGATACACCCGCAGCGCATGGCGTTGATCGGCCTTTGGGAGCGCACGGAACGCGGCTGCCGCCGGGGTCGGCAGGATGGAGAGCGCCGTGTCACGCCCCCCGGTGTCGAGCGGCGCGAGCGGCGAAAGGAGCGTTCGCAACCCCTGGGCGGTACGGTAGCGGACGGGACCTACCCCCCCGTCAGAAGTTGCCGAAGACACCGGACGCTCCCTGGATCAGACGTGTCAGGGTTTCGTAGACGGGCGCGCTGATATTGAACAACACCGGCCGAAGCGGCTGGAAGAAGATGACGAGGAAGAGGATCAGGAAGCCGTAGCGGTCGAGCGGCGCGAGGATCGGATACCAGAAATCCGGCAAGATGCCCGTGAGGATTTTCAGCCCATCGAGCGGCGGGAGTGGGATGAGGTTGAACGCCGCGAGCGCGAGATTGAGGGTGATGAGCGTCGTGACAAAGGTCTGCGCGTTTGCCGGGAGGTTATGGAAACCGGTCGTGAAGACCCGTTGCGGCACTGCGAGGACCAGTGCGAGGATGACATTCGAGATCGGCCCCGCCGCCGCGACGAGCGCCACGCCGTGTTTACCCCAGCGCATCCGGTAGGGATTGAACTGCACCGGCTTGCCCCAGCCGAGGCCGACGCCGAAGAGCGCGATGAAGACCAGGAAGAGGAAGCCAATCGGGTCGAGGTGAGCGATCGGATTCAGCGTCACGCGGCCCTGCTCGCGTGGCGTCGGATCACCGAGGAGCGTCGCGGTGTACGCGTGCGCGAACTCATGGATCGTGATGCTGATGACGAACGCAAGAAGAATCGAGACAAACACTTGCGGATTGACATCGGTGCGACCAAACACAGCGGCGTCTCCCGGCTATCGCGGAGTGGGTAATCGAGACGCATCCCTGGCCGGGCGCGCTTCCTGTTCATTGTACCATCCACCCATGTGGATTCCCGAAACAGCCGAAACAAAAGTCGCCCTACCAGCACGGCAAGGCGACGTGTTATTTTGCTCCCGCATTTCTCCCCCTCTCCATTGCTGATAAGCAATGGAGAGGGGGCAGGGGGTGAGGTTCAGTCCCCCACCGACGCGGTCGGCTTGATCTCGGCATTCGGGCTTTCGGCGGTGTAGAGATGGCAGGCGACAAAGTGGTTGCTGCCCTTGTCCTCGAACACCGGTTCCTCGACATCGCAGACACCCTTGATGGCGTACTGGCAGCGCGTGTGGAAGTGGCAGCCGCTCGGTGGGTTGATCGGGCTGGGCACGTCGCCCGTCAGGATGATCCGCTCCCGCTTCTTCTCGATCACCGGGTCCGGGATCGGCACGGCGGAGAGGAGCGCCTTGGTGTAGGGATGCAGCGGCTCCTCGTAGATCGTATCGCGCGAGGCGAGTTCGACGATCTTGCCGAGATACATCACGGCGACGCGGTCGGAGATATGCTTCACGACCGAGAGATCATGCGCGATAAAGAGGTACGTCAGGTTGAACTGCTCCTGCAAGTCTTCCAGCAGGTTGACGATCTGTGCCTGGATCGAAACGTCGAGCGCGGAGACCGGCTCGTCCGCGACGATAAAGGCCGGGTTCGCGGCGAGGGCGCGGGCGACGCCGATGCGCTGCCGCTGGCCACCGGAGAACTCGTGCGGGTAGCGGTTCGCGAAATACGGATTGAGGCCGACCGTCTCCAGCAGTTCCTGGACGCGCTGGTTGCGATGGCCGCGGTCCACGAGATTGTGGATCTGCATCGGCTCCGAGATGATCGAGCCGACCGTCATGCGCGGGTTGAGCGAGGCGTACGGGTCCTGGAAGATCATCTGCAGGTGGCGGCGCATCTTGCGCATGTCGCCCGCGTCGAGTTTCGTCAGGTCCCTGCCCTGGAAGATCACTTCGCCGGCGGTCGGTTTGTAGAGTTGCAGGATCGCGCGGCCCGTCGTGCTCTTGCCGCAGCCGGACTCACCGACGAGGCCGAGCGTCTCGCCCTTCTTGACGACGAACGAGACGCCGTCCACCGCCTGCACCGCGCCGACCTTGCGCTGCAAGATGATGCCCCGTGTGAGCGGGAAATGCATCACAAGGTCGTTGACCTCCAGCAGCGTTTCACCGACCCCATTCGCGCCGTTCATCGCCGACGTTGCCTCGGTCGAGGCCATCTGATCCGCCATTATGACACCTTCTCCCCATTGACGATGTTGAACCAACATGCGATCTCATGTTCGGGCATCACCTCGCGCAGGAGCGGGTTCTGCTGGAAACACTGTTCCTCCGCGTAGTCACAGCGCGGCGCGAAGGGGCACATATTCGGCAGGTCAATGAGGTCCGGCGGCAGGCCACGAATCGGCTTCAACCGCCCCTTCTCCTGCTCGTCGAGGCGCGGGATTGAGTTCAGCAAACCGAGGGTGTATGGGTGGCGCGGGTTGGCGAACAGTTCGTCGGTGGACGCCGTCTCCACGATGTGGCCCGCGTACATGACATTGACGCGGTCGGTCATCCCCGCGACGACGCCGAGATCGTGCGTGATCATAATCAGGCCGGTGCCGCGATCCTGCTGAATCTTCTTCAGGAGTTCGAGAATCTGCGCCTGGATCGTCACGTCGAGCGCCGTCGTCGGCTCATCGGCGATGATCAAATCCGGGTTGCAGGAGAGCGCCATCGCGATCATGACGCGCTGGCGCATACCGCCGGAGAACTGGTGCGGATACTGATTGATCCGCTCCTCGGCGTTCGGAATGCCGACCATCTTGAGCAGTTCGACGGACCGCTCGCGCGCCTCCGCCTTCGACATGCCGAGATGAAGCATGATCGCCTCACTGATCTGGCGGTTCACGGTGAGCACAGGATTGAGCGAGGTCATCGGGTCCTGGAAGATCATCGCGATCCGGTTGCCCCGGACATTGCGGACTTCCTCATCACTCATTTCGAGGATGTTGTCCCCCTGGAAGATGATCGAGCCGTCCACAATCTTGCCGGGCGGCGTCGGGATCAGGCGCATCAGCGAGAGCGCCGTGATGGACTTGCCGCAGCCGGACTCACCGACGATGCCGAGCGTCTCACCGGGATCGACGTGAAACGAGACGCCATCCACGGCCTTGACGACGCCGTCTTGCGTGAAGAACTGCGTCTTGAGATTGGACACATCGAGGAGCGGACCTTGCCCGTCCCACGACCCTTTTTGGGTTTTGGCTGGCGCCTTCGCGATTGCCATACCGATTTACCTCCCCTTACCATGGGGCGATGGGCAGCCCAACGGCGGCTGACCCTACGACCGTTTCTCCCCGCATATGCACCGACATCCCGCGTACGGCATTCGTCACGCGGTGTGACCCCACCTGCATTCTCACGTCGGCACATGTTTGGGGCGCCGTCTTCACGGCGATGCGGCAGTATACCATCCTCCGCTTTGTGCGTGCAACAACGGCTCAATCAACCAACCGAACGAGCTTTGTTCTCATTGCATATGAGGATGCCCAAAGGGGTTCGCTAACGCGGATTGCGTGTCCAACCGTTCGCAAGCCGCCAATCGAACAACACATTTGCGAACGTCATCGTTTGCGTCGTGAGGTCATGGATCATCGCGGCGTACCCCGGGTACGATACCCTATGTACTTGTATTTGCTCCACAGCGATGCTTCCCGCGTGTTGATCGCGGATATGCCATCGGGGCGTCCAGAGACGCCGCGCATCGTGGAGCAGCACGAAGTCATCGCGATTCAGAATGCGTTGCCCTTCCGTGATGGGTGTGTTATGCTGCGCGCCAACAAGTGAAGAGACTCCGGACACTCATCACGAGCGGTGGAGGGACAGGCCCGACGAAGCCCGGCAACCTTCCTCACGAGTGAGGATGGTGCTAATGCCGCCAGCGCAGCCGCGCTGGACGATGAGCGGTCCGCCGAACTCCCCGAATGCCAGGAGAACGCGCGGCTGCTCATCATGAGTGGCCATTTTGCTGTCACCGGAGCCGTTATTATCAATGGGGTACAGGGTTGGCGGCGCAGACGAATGAACAAGAACAAGAAAACTTCCGGGCGGTGGCGTGGCGCGATGGTGCGGTCGTGCTGATTGACCAGACGCGCCTGCCGCACGCGGAAGTCTGGCTGACCCTCCGCACGCCGGACGAGGTCGCCGACGCGATCCGCACGATGCAAGTGCGCGGTGCGCCCGCGATCGGCGTCGCCGGAGCTGCCGGGGTCGCCCTCGCCGCCCACGAATGGGACGCGCGGGACACGCACATGCTCATCATGCATATCGCGATGCGCGCCGAGGAATTGCGGGCGACGCGCCCAACAGCGGTCAACCTCGGTTGGGCGATTGACCGGATGATGCGGGTCGCTCGCGCTGCGGTGCCCGCCGGCCCCGCCGCCCTCCGGGCCGCGCTCGTCGCCGAAGTTGAAGTGATCGCGGACGAAGACCGGGCGCGAAGCGAGCGGATCGCGGCATTTGGCGCGCCGCTCGTGCCCGCCGGCGGCATCCTCACACACTGCAATACCGGCGCGCTCGTCACTGCGGGCGGTGACGGGACGGCGCTCGCGGTGATCCGTGCCGCGTGGCGGCAAGGAACGAATCTCCATGTCTATGCGGACGAGACGCGCCCCCGCTTGCAGGGCGCACGGCTGACGATGTGGGATTTGCAACGGTGGGGTATCCCGTCTACGTTGATCGTGGATGGCGCAGCGGCCTCGTTGATGCGGCGCGGTCTGATTGAGGCGGTGATCGTCGGGGCGGATCGGATCGCCGCGAACGGGGATACGGCGAATAAAATCGGCACCTACAGCGCCGCCCTCGCCGCCCGCGCGCACGGCATTCCCTTCTACATCGCCGCACCGCGCTCCACGTTCGATTGCTCGATCCCGGACGGTGACGCAATCCCGATTGAGGAGCGTGCGGCGGAAGAAGTAACCGAGATCGGCAACGTCCGCATCGCGCCGGAAGGCGTCGCCGTCGCCAATCCTGCCTTCGACGTGACACCCGCTGAGTACATCACCGCAATCATCACGGATGCGGGCATTCTGCGCGGTCCCTATAGTCAGCCAATTTGGGCGATAGCGGGCGCGACGCTCGCCGCAGTGCCTGCATGAGCAAGGGCATGAAGGAAGAAGGATGCATGGCGAACAATGGTATGACTGCGGGCGGCACGGCGATCCGACCGAAAGAGGTCGTGGTGACAGGCTCGCTCGCGTACGATTTCATTATGGACTTCCCTGGCGACTTTCGGGACCACATCATGCCGGATAAGGTCCATGTCCTCAGCATCTCCTTCCTCGTCGAGAAAATGAAGAAGCAGCGCGGCGGCGTGGCGGGGAACATCGCGTACTCGCTCGCACTCCTCCAGCAGCCCTGCTCGATCCTCGCCACGGCCGGAGCAGACGATTTCGACGCGTACCGTGCCTATCTCGAACGGATCGGCGTGGACACCGCGCCGGTGATCGGCGTGCCGGATGAGATGACCGCTTCCTGCTTCATCACGGCGGACACGAAGAACAACACCGTGATCGGCTTCTACGCCGGCGCGATGGCGCGGAGCGACCTGACCTCGTTTCACAACCTGGATGCTGCCGCGATCAAGGTCGCCTTGGTTGGGCCGACTGTGCCGGAAGCGATTGAGCGATTTCCGAAAGAATGCCGCGCGCTCGGCATCCCCTTCATCTATATGCCCAGCTGGCAGACCACCGTAATGGATGGCCCGGCGCTCGCGGGCGGGCTGAAGGGTGCCGCGGTCTTCCTCGGCAGCGACTACGAGTTTGCGGCGATGAGCGAGAAGACAGGGCTCTCCGAAGATGAGATGCTTGCCGAACTCGCCCCCGATGGCGCGCTCGTCAAGACGCTCGGCGGCGAGGGCAGCCTGATCCGCACGCGCGCGGCGACCTACGCAATTCCGATCGCCCCGGCGCGCGCGGTCGTGGACCCGACAGGCGGCGGCGACGCCTACTGCGCGGGCCTGCTCGTTGGCATGGTGCGCGGCTGGGATTGGGCGACCACCGGGCGCGTCGCGGCGCAAGCGGCGACCTATGCCATCGAACTGTATGGCCCGCAGGCGCACACCTACACATGGGACGAGTTCGCGGCGCGCTACAACGAGAGTTTCCACAATGTGCTGAGTGCTGAGGACTCGGGACGAAGTGAAACAGTCATGGCAACGTTGCGGTAGTTGGGGAAGGCGGAGGGGGCAAGAGACTCAGTCCTCAGTCCTGTGTCCTCAGTCCTGAAGCGACCGAAGGGAGCGTTTGGTGAGTACGACGTTTATGCAATCGGAGCGGCTCTTCTTCACCTCGGAATCGGTGACGGAGGGGCATCCGGACAAGATGTGCGACCAGATTTCGGATGCCATCCTCGACGCGATCCTCACGCAGGACCCACAGGCGCGCGTTGCCTGCGAATCCGCAACGACGACCGGCCTCGTCGCGGTGATCGGCGAGATCACGACCTCCGCGTATGTGGACATGCCGTCCGTCATTCGCCAGACGATCCAGGAGATCGGCTACACGCGCGAGGCAGACTGCCACTTCGATGGCGGCTCCGTCGGCGTGACGGTCGCCATCGGTCAGCAGTCGCCCGACATCGCGCGGGGCGTCGGCCTCGACGGGGACGAAGTCGGCGCGGGCGACCAGGGAATGATGATCGGCTTCGCCTGCAACGAGACGCCGGAACTGATGCCACTGCCGATCTCGCTGGCGCACAAACTTGCCTTCCGCCTGACCGAAGTGCGGAAGAACGGCACGCTGACGTACCTGCGGCCGGACGGCAAGAGCCAAGTGACGGTCGAGTATCGGTTCGGCAAGCCGGTGCGCGTGGATACGGTCGTCATCTCGACGCAGCACGACGCGGTCGTCGAGCAGGACCAGATTCACAAGGATGTCGAGGCGCTCGTCATCCGCGACGTGATCCCCGCCAGCATGATGGACGCAAACACGAAAATCTACATCAACCCGACCGGTCGCTTCGTCGTCGGCGGGCCGGTGGGTGACGCGGGCCTGACCGGCCGCAAGATCATCGTGGATACCTATGGCGGCATGGCGCGGCATGGCGGCGGCGCGTTCTCCGGCAAAGACCCGACCAAGGTGGATCGCTCGGCGGCGTACGCGGCGCGCTACGTGGCGAAAAACATCGTCGCGGCGGGCCTTGCGGATCGCTTCGAGGTGCAGTTGTCGTACGCCATCGGCGTGCCGAAGCCGCTCTCGATCATGGTCGAGACCTTCGGCACCGGCAAGGTTTCGGACGAGAAGTTGCAGGAACTGATCGCGGAGCACTTCAACCTGACGCCGCGCGGCATCATCCGTACGCTCGATCTGCGCCGCCCGATCTACAAACAAACCGCCGCCTACGGCCACTTTGGGCGCGACGATCTCGATCTGCCGTGGGAGAAGACCGACAAGGCCGAGGCCTTGCGCGCCGCCGCTGGAGTCGCGGATCGCGAATTGGCGCTCGCGGACGACTAGGAAGCCTCACCCCCGGCCCCTCTCCATTGCGATAGAGAGGGGGGAACGCGGGAACTTCGTAGGGGCGCATAGTCGTGCGCCCTCTCCCGCCGCAGTGGTGACGGATGATCTGTAGACAAAACGCCGATGATAGTGTATTATCTTCCGCGGATGGTGATACAAAGGTGAGATTCGTCGGTTTACGGAGGTGAGAATGACGGCAACGACGGTTGATTACGACATTGTGGATATCGGTCTTGCGGAACAAGGGCGGATGCGCTCCGACTGGGCGGAGCGGCAGATGCCCGTCTTGCAGACGATCCGCGAGCGGTTCGCCAGGGAGAAGCCGCTTGCGGGTTTGCGCATCGCGGTCAGCCTGCACATCACGACGGAGACGGCGGTCTTGTTACGGACCTTGAAAGCGGGCGGCGCGGAAATCGCCCTGTGCGCCTCGAACCCGCTTTCCACGCGCGATGACGTCTGCGCCACGCTCGTCGCGCACGAGGAAATCCCGGTCTACGCCTACTACGGTGAGGATGTCCAAACCTACTACCGGCATGTGGATCAGGTGTTGTCGCACAAGCCGCAACTGACGATGGACGACGGCGCGGACCTGATCGTCAAACTGCACGAGATGGGCGGCGAAACGCTGGGCCGCGTAATCGGCGGCATGGAGGAGACGACGACGGGCGTCATCCGCGTGCGCTCGATGGAGCGGAACGGCATCCTCAAGTTCCCGGTCGTCGCCGTCAACGACACGCCGACCAAGCGCTTCTTCGACAACCGCTACGGCACCGGCCAGAACACCGTAGATGGCATCCTGCGCGCGACGAATATCCTGATCGCGGGCAAGGTCGCGGTCGTCGCCGGCTATGGCTGGGTCGGGCGCGGCATCGCGCTGCGGCTGAAGGGTATGGGCGCGAATGTAATCGTCACCGAAGTCTCGCCGATTGCCGCGCTCGAGGCGGTGATGGAAGGGTACCGCGTCATGCCGATGGCGGAAGCGGTCAAGGAGGCGGACATCATCGTCTCCGCGACGGGCGGCACCGAGATCGTCTCGCGCGCGCACTTCGCGAACCTGAAGGAAGGCGTTCTACTCTGCAACAGCGGTCACTTCGATGTCGAGATTGACGTCAAGGGCCTCAAGGAGACCGCCATCTCGCACAAGATGGTGCGCAACAATACCGAGGAGTATCTGCTCCCCAGCGGCCAGCGCGTCTACCTCCTCGCGGAAGGGCGGCTCGTCGGCCAGGCAGCGGCGGAAGCAAGCCCGGCGAGCGTGATGGACATGTCCTTCGCCGATCAGGCGCTGGCGACCGAATGGCTCGTCCAGAATCAGGCATCACTTGAAGCGAAGGTCTATGACATCCCCTCCGAACTCGACCTCGGCGTCGCGAAACTGAAGTTGGCAACGCTTGGCATCAAGATAGACGAACTCTCCGCGCGCCAGAACGAATACAACAACGCCTGGCAGGAAGGGACCTAAACCGCCCACCGACAGAGGGGATTATGCGGGAGGAGCGAAAGCCCCTCCCGCTTTTCGTTTCCGCGCGCATTCTCCGACACCCGGCCATTATGCCTGTGAATCAATCACCAATTCCGGCAGCGGCCCGGGCGGCGGCTGTCGTAGGTCGAAGTCGTGTAGCTCCTTCACTTGCGCGACGAACCACTCCGTTGTTACCCTCCTTCAATTATCGCGAACACCCGTGAACCCCATCGGTTCCTCTCGAAGAGACGCATCGTCGCGCGTATTGGATTCTCTCACCCAAAGAAAGAGGGGAGTCGCACACCTGCGGCTCCCCTTTCATGCGCCGTGACGGCGCGCTGGTTGTCGGTTCATGGGTGATGAGTGATTACCTCATGCCCATCTCTACATCTCGGAACGTCGTTACGCTGCCCCGGCCGCTTCCAGCCGCTGCCCGACCGTGACGAGCGTCCGGCCGACGCGCGTCTTCAGCGCGACCTTCGCGCGTTGCGCTCGCTGCACACGTTCCGCCTCCTGGAGGAGGCGTTCCTTTGCCGCGTCTTCGCGTCGTTCCTCGAGGTACATCTGGGCCAGTAGCACATTTTGTAGAGACAACATGGCGTTCACCGCTTTCCTTGCTGGGCGCAGTGGGCAGCCCACCGCGCGTACTATCTTCGTTGTTTCTCCCGCTTCTTCCGGCGGAAGAGAAGCGTCCGTATCTCCGTCAGTCCCTGTTCAACGAGGGTCACCGTCTCCGCGATGCTCAGCATCGTGGCCGCACCATCGGGTTTCGTGCTCATCGTGTCGCTCCTTTCCGTGTCGTCATGCGCGTTGTCCGCGTCTTTCGTGGCGCCATCTGCCACTCCTTTCTTCTCTGCCCGGCTTCTCTGCACCAAGCCGGGCGGCAAAACAAAACCGGCGGCCCACTCATAGGGGCCGCCGGCGTGGTGCCGACTGTAGCGACGAAAAGCGTCAGTCAATGACGCTCCGCGCACGGTGATCCCCCCATGAAGCGGCGGCAAGCGGGCTCGCGTTGCCGATACCGAACCAAACATACCGCATCATCGTGGACCTCCTTTCCGTCGCGTTTACACGATCGTATCGCGTTATCACCATATCCGCAACCACGGATATTCCGTCGCAGGGCTAGCATATCACCCCGGGCCGGGAAAGCAACCTGTTCCTTTGGACAGGTTCGTGTCGGGTCACGGTTGGAGATCAATATGTGGAAAAAGCGCGCGGTCGAACCGTGCCGCGCCGCTGTCACCGAGGGCAAGGATTGTCTGGAGGCACACATCGGTTTGCGCGCGCAGCGACGCGACATCAACACCGTGGCAATGATCCGGGAAGGGCGCGAGGTTGAGCAAGGCGGCAGTCCAGATTTTCCGTGCCCCCTCGCCGTTACCGCGCGTGATGTGGAAGCAGGCGACACTCACCTGGATGATCCCCTGCCAGAGGACGCGGATATAGCCCGGCTCCTGCAACCAGGCGTGCTCGAGCGTCTCGTGGCACTGGAAATACTCACCCGCGTTGAACTCGCGCACGGCCTGGACGAGTGCGGGCGGAGGAGCGTCGGTGCAGCGATCCATGTTCACCAGGCGGTACTTGTGATCGCGTACCTCCCCGGGTTGTGCTTCCGGCGGTCGGTAGCGCGGCATTAATCGCCGTCCCCGCGCGCGATCGGGAGGGTGAGATAAAAGGTCGTGCCTACCCCCGGCGCGCTTTCGAGCCAGATACGCCCGTGCATGAGGGTAAGCAATCGCCGCGTGAGTGTCAGGCCGAGGCCGGTCCCCTCATATTTCCGGCTGATCGAGGTGTCTATCTGGCGGAATTCCTGCCAAATGAGCGGAATATCGTCCGCCTTGATGCCGATGCCGCTGTCCGCGATGGCGATTTGCGCCTCGTGACTGGCGTTGATGCTGGCGACGAGCGTGATTGTGCCGCCATCGGGCGTGAATTTGTTGGCGTTCGAGAGGATGTTGAGGATCACCTGTCGCATCCGGCTGGCGTCCGCGAAGACCGGCGGGAAATCCGGCGGTACCAGATAGGTGTATCGCTGCTGACGCTGTGCGAAGAGCGGCGACATGATGCGGTCCACGCTCGCCAACTCGTGCCGGAGGTCGAGCGCCGTGGGCGCGAGCGTCATCTGGCCCGCCTCGACCTTCGTGAGATCGAGCACGTCGTTGATCAGCGTGAGCAGGTGCTGCCCGCTGCGAAGAATATCGAGCAGGCTTTCTTGCCGCTCCTCCGGCTCAGTGATGATGTCGTCCAGCAGCAACTCGGCGAAACCGATGATCGCGTTCAGGGGCGTGCGCAGTTCGTGGCTCATCGTCGCGAGGAAGACGCTCTTGTGCTTGTTCGCCTCGGCGAGATCCGCGTTGAGCAGGCGCAATTCCTCCACCTGCCCCTGCACGCGCTCGTACAGCCGGGCATTCGCGACGGCGATGGCGACCTGCGCGGCGATGCGTTCGATCCGCCGCGCATCGTCGGGCGTGAGGGAACCCGCCGTATTCGCCAGGATTGAGAGGACGCCGATTGGCTGCCCGGTGACGACCAGCGGCGCGAGCACGATATTCGTCGGATACTCGGACATCGCCAGACGCGGCGTGAGCGGCAATCCCTCCGTCATGACATTGCTGATATAGAGCGGGCGCCTGGAGGCGAAGACGTAGCCGCGCAGCGATCCTTCGAGCGGGATGTGTTGCCCGCGTTGATTCCCCGTTTCGGCGGTATCGGTGATGACGAGCAGGTTTTCCATGTCCGATTCGAGGACGCTGATCGAAGCGCGGTCGTACGCGACCATATCGCGCAACGACGAGAGCACCCGATCGAGCACCGTTGTGAGGTTGAGGGACGAACTGACGACCTGTCCGATTACGTTTAAGTACTCCACGTCGTCCGCGCGGCGTTGCAGTTCCTCAGCGAGGTGGGCATTTTGCATTGCGACGGAGAGTTGCTCCGCGACGCGCGACGCGAGATCAATCTCCGCGTCGGTGAACCGGTGCGGCTCCTCCGTCGCGTCAACACCGATGGCGCCGATCATTTCATCCCGCACGACAATCGGCACGAGCAGGATGGATTTGGCACGCCGCGTCCGCCAGATCTCGCGTTCGACATCGGCGATCGGATCGTGTTCGATGTCATTGATCGCGAGGGGCGTGAGATGGTGCATCAGGTGTTCGAAGGCTGGATTGTGCATGACCGGAATGCGCGTGTTCTCCCATGTGACGTGGCCCCCCACCGAGGAAAAGGCGACGATCGTTGCGTACATGCGATCCTCACTGAGCATGGAGACGCCGCCTTGTGAGAATCCGAACAGATCAAGCAGCGCTTCGGTCGCTGTTTGGCAGAGGGTGATGAAGTCGTGCGACGAGCTGACATCAATCGCCAGGCGGTTGAGGGTCGCAAGTTCGGCATTCTGGCGGCGCAACTCCTGGTTACTCTCCTCCATCACCCGCCGGAGGGTCACCTCCTGCGTCACGTCGGAGATCGTCGCGAGCAGCCGATTGATCGCGCCGTCCCGATCGCGCACCGGCGCGAATGAGAAATCCCAGTATGCCGGCTCGTCGCCGCCAAGCGGAAACGCCTTGATTTGCAGGGGTTCGCCGACGCGGAGGACGTAGCGGCATGCCGCGGCGAAACGGCGGATATTCGGATCGTCCGGCAAATCACGTAACCGGCGGCCGACGACCGCAATTTCCCGCCACGGCGCGCCCGGCAGCGAGCGCACCGTCATGTTCGCGGCGAGGATACGCAGATCGCGCACATCCATCACGACGACGCCGATTGGCAACAAATCGAGGATCGGGCCGGACAACGCATCCGCGCGCGCCAGATCGGAGAGTGGGCTGTGTTCCTTGTGCATTGCCACCGACCTACCCGCCACGCCAGATCGCGCTGATTGAACGTACAATGATTGTCGCATACGCATTCGCGAGCGTAAATGTCCGTCCATTCTTTCTGTCGGGGAAGACACGATGCCATTGCTCGTCGCATGGACATTCCTGACGGCACTGCCACTCCCGCTCCGCCGCGCGCCGAGGCCGGCAGAGCGCGGCGCGGCGGTCGCGTGGTATCCGGCGGTTGGATTCGCCCTCGGTGGTCTCCTGGCGCTTGTGGATCGCGGATTGCGCCATACCGCCCTCTCCGCGCTCATCGTCGCCGTGCTGCTCGTCGCGATGCTGGCCCTCCTGACCGGTTTCCTGCATCTGGATGGGTTGATTGATACCTGCGACGCGATCTTCGCCCACCGCTCGCGCGAGGAACGGCTCACGATCGCCCGCGACCCACGGGCCGGGGCGTTCGGCGTCGTCGGCGTCGTGTTGCTGCTCCTGCTCAAAGCCTCACTGCTTGTCGGGCCGCTCGGCACCCACCGTACGGCGATACTGGCTTGCTTCCCGGCGCTCGCGCGGGGGGTCATGGCTGCTTCGGTCGTCCTCCTGCCGTCCGCTCGCGGTGGGGAAGGGATGGGTGGAGGTGTCAAAGCGTCTGCACCTCCATGGACGCTCGGTATCGCGGTGACGGTGGCGCTCCTTCCGGCCGCCATCCTGCTCCGATGGCACGCCCTCGCCCTGCTCGCTGGCGCGATGATCGGTGGCGCCTGCGTCGCCGTCCTTGCGCTCCGGCGGCTCGGTGGCACGACGGGCGACGTCTACGGCGCGATTTGCGAGTGCGCGGAAGTCGGCGCCCTCCTCGCGGCAGCATTGGTGGGCTGACTGAAGCCGATCAATCGGTGAGACAGATACGGAGGTTGGCATGGGACGGCTTGTACTCGTCTTGGGCGGGGCGCGGAGTGGCAAGAGCGCGTTCGCGGAGCGGGTGGCGCGTGCGGAGGCGGGCGATGATGTGCTCTATATCGCGACCGCCACGGTTACGGACGACGAGATGGCCGCACGGATCGCCCGCCACCGTGCCGACCGCCCCGCCGCATGGGAGACGATCGAACTGTCGATGCGCGCGGGCGACGCCTTGCGACAACGCCCGAACCTGCCGCGCGTGCTCCTACTCGATTGCCTGACGCTCCTGCTCTCCACGCCCGCCTTCACCGACCCGGACCTTTCCGCCGACGCCATCGAAGCCCACGCGACCGCCGAGGTGGACGGCCTACTCCGCCTTCTTGACGAGTATCCCGGTATGCTGATCGTCGTCTCGAATGAGGTCGGGATGGGCTTGCATCCCAATTCCGCGCTTGGCCGCAGTTACCGCGATGCCCTCGGCCGCGCCAACCAGCGCCTCGCCGCCCGCGCCGATGCCCCCTACCTACTTATCGCGGGCATTCCGCTGGACTTGCAGCGACTGCGAGCCGCGACCAACCCTAGCCACAAGATACCCAGTATCCGTTTGCGGTGATGGTGGCAAGTACCTGCCTCCTGTCCGCTCGGCGAGAACGACGATACGTCGGCCATCGACTGCCGCGTGGCTCCTGTCGTATCATCTCCCGCATAAGTGCGCCAGCCGTCAGTCAACTCGTCTCCCTCCTCGATGATGCGTTCCAAGCACCGCGCTGGCACTCGCTGCTGGCCAACCTCCACTCCGTCACGCCCGACGACTGGCTCTGGGTTCCCGCGCGCGGCCAGCGAGCGATCCGCGACATCATCCAGCATGTGGGCAGTTGCAAACGCATGTACCACAATCACGCCTTCGGCGACGCGCAACTGACGTGGGACGATCCCCGCGTCGCCGGGGGTGACCGGCTCGCGACGATGGACGAGGCCATCCGCTGGCTGCGCGAGGGACATGACCTGCTGCGACAACGCATCGTCGTGCTCACTGACCCTGACCTGCTGCTCCCACGGAAGGCGCCCTGGGGCGAAGAGAAGGAGACGCGCTGGATCATCGCGGTGCTGATCGAGCATGACCTCTACCACGCGGGCGAGATCAACCACATCCGGTCGCTGTGCCAGCGGAAGGATCGCTGGGGCGACGATCCGTATTGAACGGGGCGCCCGCGCTCTCCGCGCTCAGGAGCGATGCAGGCCGGGGAGGTAATGGTCGTATGCTACCCTTGGATAGTTAAGGAGTTTGCGCATGCCGAACGACCGTGACCTGCTCGTGATCGTGCCGCCCGCTGCGGTGCATCCGGACATCGGGCGCTTCCTCTGGATGCTGGAGGACGTGCGTGCGATCACGAAGCGATGCGTGGACGGAATCTCTCAGACAGTCCTTGACTGGTCTCCCGCGCCCGCGGCGAACAGCATCGGCACGCTGCTTTACCACATCGCCCTCGTCGAGGCGGGTTGGCTCTACGGCGAGGCACTGGCGCGGCCGTTCCCGGGCGATATCATCGCCCTCCTGCCCGACGATTCGCGCGATGCAAGCGGCCACCTCACCGTTGTGACCGGTGTGAGCATCGCCGAACACCTGGCACGGCTGGACGCGGTTCGCGCGCATTTCCTTGCCGCGTACGGTGCGATGTCGCCGGACGCGTTCCGCCATGTCCGCGGCATGCCGGATTACGATGTGACACCGGAGTGGATCGCGTACCACCTCATCGAGCACGAAGCGGGACATCGCGGCGAGCTTGCGACGATCCGGACGTTGGCCGAGATCGCCACCGGCCAGGCTTGAGCGCCGCACTCTGTCTCTGTGGCTACTATCCGTTCGCTATCCCTTCACCGCGCCGGCGGTGAGGCCGGAGATGATACGGCGCTGGAAGAGCAAAACGAGGAGGACGAGCGGCAGTGTGACGATGATGGACGCCGCCGTGATCTGCCCCCACGGGAACTGTGATGAGACATCCGCACCCGTGAATTGGGCGATTGCCACCGTTGCGGTCAGTTTGTTCTCCTGCGTCATGAAGGTGCGGGCGAAGAGGAACTCGTTCCACGCCTGAATGAAGAGCAGAATCGCGGCGGTGAAGACGCCCGGCGCGGCGAGCGGCGCGACGATCTTGATGAACGTTTGCATCCGCGTGCAGCCATCTACGCGTGCGGATTCCTCCAACTCCAGCGGCAGTTCGCGGAAGAAGGCATTGAGCGTCCAGATGCACAAGGGCAGTGTGAAGGTGACATTCGGCAGGATCAGCGCCCAGTAATTGTTCGTCAGATGCCACGCGTTGAACTGGCGGAAGAGCGGGCCGATGATCGCGATACCGGGGAACATGGCGATGCCAAGCACCAGCGCCAGGATGAAATTCTTGCCGGGGAACTGCAACCGGGCGAGCGCGTACGCGCAGACCGACCCGATGAGGAGCGAAATCGCCGTGGCAGCGGAGGCAACGATCAGACTGTTGATGAGTGAATGCGTGAACCGGCTGAGGTGGAAAATCTTATTGTAATTGGCGAAGTCAATCGGGTTCGGGATATACCGGACGGGGACGGTGAAGATCGTGCTTTCGCCTTTAAGCGAGGTATCGAGCGTCCAGATGAACGGTGCGAGGCAGAAGATGACGAAGAGGGCGACGAGCAGGTAAAAGATCGCCTGTTGCAGCCCGCTTGACCGGACGCGCCGCGTCCGCACGGTGGCTTTCGCGCCGGGAACGGGCCCACTGATGCCCTCAAGCGGCTGGCTCAACTGCGGGGCGGTCATGAGCGGCTTCCTTGCGCGGGCGCGCCGAGCACTTTGATGTAGAGGAAACTAACGAGCACGACGATGAGGAATGTCGAGACGGCCAGCGCGGAGCCGTAGCCGAAGTTCAGGTTCGTAAAGAGCGTATTGTATGCGTACAACACGAGCGTTTCCGTGGACTGCCCCGGCCCGCCATTCGTCAAGACACGGGGCAAGTCGAAGATGCGCACCGCGTCAATCGTGCGGAAGAGCAGGGCGACGAGAATCGTCGGCTTCATCAGCGGCAGCGTGATTTTCCAGAAGTTCTGCCAGCCATTCGTGCCATCAATCGCCGCCGCTTCATAGAGGTCGGCGGGGATCAGTTGCAGCCCGGCGAGCAGCAGGAGCGCCATGAACGGCGTCGTCTTCCAGATTTCCGCGCCGATCATCGCCCAGATCGTGATGCCCGGCTGGGCGAGGAAGATAATCGGCTTCGTAATGAGGTGCAATCGCTTGAGGATGTCGTTGGAGACACCATAACGCGCGTCATAGATCCATGACCACATCTGCGCGGAGACGACGGTCGTGATTGCCCACGGCACGAGGATCGAGGCGCGCACGATCCCTCGCCCCTGGAAGGCGCGATTGAGGAGGAGCGCGATAATCATGCCGAGCACAAGTTCGACGCCGACCGAGACGAAGACGACGCGCCCCGTTACCCAGAGCGCGTTGTGCCAGCGGGCATCCTGGAGGATGTCCTTGTAGTTCTGGAGCCAGATCAGCGGGCGCGGCTGGTTGGCGAAGCGCAGGCTGATCTTGTGCATACTGTCCCAGATCGAACGGAGCAGTGGGTAACAGGCGATCGCAATAATCGTGATGACCGCGGGAGTAACGAGCGCAAGACCGAGCCGCGCATCCGCACGGGCTTGCGACGACCCCCATCGTCGTGTCCGCGCTACATTGGCCGCGCGGGGTGCGGCGGTTTGCTCGGTGGTCGCCATACGGTCTCCTCCGTCGTTGCCAATCGCCAATCGTCAGAAAGGAGCAACGACTACCTCTTAGTCAGGATTGCGCGTATTCGTTTCTGACGACTGACGACCGGCGACCGGTTCGTGGCTACTGCTTGATGATCTTCCGCATCGCGTCGGCCATATCCTTGATCGCGGTGGCGGAGTCCTTCTTGTTCGAGAACGAGAGGCCGAACTGCGGCTGCACCGCATCGGCGGACATCTGCCCCCAGTATGGCGTCACCGGGCGCGGCTTCAGGTTGTTGAGGGAATCCTGCGCGTTTTTGGCGTATGGGTACTTCTTCTGAATTGCCGCGTCATCGAAGACCGCAGGGCGGGTGGGCAGTTGAACATTGTCCAGCATCTTCGCCGTCTGCTGCTCCAGCGAGGTGAGCCACTGGATGGCCACAACAGACTCCTTCTGATGCTTGGAGTAGGTTGAGACGCCGAGGTTCCAGGTACCGAGACAACCGGGGCCGGGCTTCACGCCATCCTTGGACGGGAGGTTCGTCACGCCCCACTGGTCTGTCGTCAGTTTCGACTGCTTGAGATCGTAGAGGGTACTCACGTTGCCATACCAGATACGAAGGAAGAGCGCGCCGCCGGTGGCAAAGATATTGATCGCGTCCTGACCGAGTTTCAGCGCCAGCGTAGACTCCGGCATGATCTTGTCTTTGTAGATGAAGTCCTTCAGTTTCTGCATCGAGTCCACACCGGCGGTGCCTTTGTCCACGATGACATTCAGCTTGTCGTCCACGAGATCGCCGCCGTAACCCCAGAGATATTCGAGCCAGTTGATGATGCCGCCCTCATTCTGGACCATCTGCTGAATGAACCCGGCGATCTGCGGTGTCTGGATTTTCTGGGCCGCCGCGAGCAGTTGGTCGTAGGTCTTCGGGGGCTGCAAACCCGCTTTGTCCAGCAGGTCTTTGCGATAGAAGAAACCGGGGCCGTTGTTGAACCACGGGAGGGCGTACAATTTGCCGTTGTACGTCGCGCCGTCGAGTGCGCCCTTGTAAAACTTTGCCCGTTCATCGCCCGCCACGGCATCATCTACCGCGATCGTCCACCCGGCGGCGGCGAACTCAGGCACGAACGGCACGTCCATCGAGACGATATCCGCGCTGGGGTCCTTCGCCGTCGCGACGGTGACGAACTTGTCGTGCAGGTCGGTCGTGATCGCACCCTGCTCCTGGTAACTGATCTGGATCGTCTTGTTCGCCTTGTTGAAGGCGTCTACCTGCTTCGGCGCGTAGCCGGTCGTATCGCGGGCGGCGAACCAGTTGACCGTCACCGCGCCGCTCGGCGGCACGTTCGGCGTCGTCTGCGCCGCGCTCGTTGTGCCGGTTGTTGCGGCGGGAGCAGCCGCGCTGCCCGCAGTCGTCGCGGCGGGGGCCGTGGTCGCTGCTGCCGCGGGCTTGGTTGCCGCACCGGCAGCGGCGGTCGCTGCCGGTGCGGGGGTGCTGGTTGCGCTTCCGCCGCACGCCGCAAGGATTGCCGTGCCTGCCGACACCGCCGCGCCGAGGAGAAAGTTGCGGCGGTTCAACAATCGTTTACCCATCTCGCTCTGTTTCACGTCTGGTGCTCCTTTGTCTACTAGAACGACCGAGAAAATGCATTACCTCAAGTCAGGGCGCGTCTGCTGTCATGTACCTCCTTGTCATGCAAAGGAAAGCGGCGCTCGCATTCCGGGATCACGGTGCGATGGCTGCCGGGAGAGAGCGACAAGAATAATCGAAACCGAAACCGACATTGGCGTGTGGCACTACTCCATTGTTGCATTGCCGTGGAGCATAGCCCCCATGTATGGCACTGTCAATACCGCCGAAAGGTAGCGAAACCCTACGCAAGTGAAAGACCTACGATGACGGAAAGAGCGAAAAATGCGTGTGCGTCGCCAGCCATCTACCGTCGCGGCGGGCGAAGGTGAAGGTGGCGCGGCCGGGGCGGGGGAAGGGTGTGCCGTCCGGGCGGAAACCCTGCGAGGTCCAGGTGAGGACGGCCCAGGCGGTGTCGCCCGCGCGGTGGCAGTGCAGCGTGTCGAGATCGAAGGTGAAACCCTCAATCGTCGGCCAGATGTGCCGCCACTGCCGCGCGATCAGGGCGTCCCGCCCCTCGACCATTGCCGCTTTCGTCCCGAATGAGACGACATCCTCCGCGATCATCGGACGTGCGCCGTCGAAATCCCGCGCGCGGACACAGGCGGCGAAGGCATCAAGCCAGTCGCGCAGTTCCGCTGCCGTCGTATCGCTCATCGTGGCGCCTCCCGTGGCGTTGCTGCCATCGCGCGTTGCGGCGCCCGTACGCCACTCGTGGTGAGCGCGGCGAGCAACTGGAGCATGCTGTCGGCAGTCCGCGCATCCATGCCCCGCACGGCGTCGGGCAGCGCGAAATGCAGGTCATGCGGCGGCAACGGCGCGTCCCCATATTGCTCCGCGACATGCAACCAGCCCGTACCCTCAACCAGCGTGCAGGCGGCGAAGGTATCCGCCGTGCCCGTCACGCGGAAGCGACCGAGTGACTGCCCCTCCTGAGCGTCCACGACCGTGAACTGCACGCCCTCGGCGATCCCGTGGCGGCGGCCGAGTGGCAGCGTGCAGATCAGTTCGTCGCGGGCGTTCCGGTGGCATCGCCAGAGGTGCGCGGCTTGTCGTTCGACCTCATCGGCGGCGATAACCGTCTGCAAGGAGGTCGCGAGTTGTTGGACGGGATCGGGCGCATTCTTGATCGCCGTGAGCGCCTGTTCCGTGTCCCGTTGCGCCCGCTCCGCGCGGACGGTTGCGGCCTGTGCCTCCGTGAGGAGGTGTTCGAGATGGTCAACGCGCGCGGAAAGTTGCGCGTTTCGCTCCATCATCAGCGCGATTGGGGCGTCCCGCCGGGTCAGTATCCGCGCCGCGATGCCTGCCAGTGTGAGGATGATTGTCGCTATCAGGGCAACGGCGGCGACGACAATCTGGATCAGCACGCGGTTCGTACGGACGAAGACATCCCAGCCGACGACACTGATCGTGGCGACGATGACGCCATTGCACACGAGTTCCGCGACGAGGAACGAACCGAGGAATTGGAGCCAGCGGGGAGGGATTTTCGGCTCTCGGTGCGATGCGTCGTCGTGCATACAGGCTCCTCGTCGCCTAAAAATCCTCGATGAAGCCGGTCTCCGGCCGCGCATCATCGCCCGCCGCGGCGTGCCACCGTTCGATCAATGCGGGTGCGTCCGCGATCGCGGTGAGCATCGCGTCCGGGGTTGCCGCGCCACCGTATGCGGTGTTCTCCGGGTTCGCCTCGCCATGAACGAGTACGCCGCGCATCCCCGCCGCGTGTGCCCCCTCGATGTCCGACAGCAGCCCATCGCCGATGACGACAATCGTCGCGGGGTCGAGTTCCCACGCGGAGGCGATCGTGAGGAAGAGGCGTGGATCGGGCTTGCGCGCACCGGCGAGGGCCGAACTCATCACCGGGCTGAAAAAGGGGCGGAGGCCGATCTTCGCCACCGCTTCCTCGACAAAGAGATGTGATGGCGCGTTCGAGACGACCGCGAGCCGGAAACCCTCGGCGTTGAGCGCCTCAACCGCCTCCAGCGCGCCCGGCACGATGTGCCAGCCGTCGAGTTCGGGCATGAAGTAGGCACGCTGAGCGGCAGCATTCTCGTCCGCTGTGAGGTGATAGCCGAACCCGTCGAGCACACGCGTCATCACCGACTCGACGGAGAGTTCACGCGGATTGCCGCCATTTTGGGCCAGATCTGCCTCAAAGGTCGCTTGCAGCGCGTGTGCGAAATCGTCCGACGCAATGTCACGGCCGGTGGCGCGGAGATGGCGATACAAATCGTGCGCGCCTCGCTCCCAGGCCGCGTGGAGTTCCCGGCGCGTGCCCGCGAAGGTGGCGAGCGTGCCCATCAGATCGAAAATGATGCCGTAGACCGGCGCCGTACCCACCACGCATCCCCGCTTCCTCGTCCCCCGCAGTGTACACGATGCCACGTCGCTACAGTGTACGGTCAGATCGGCAGTTTGCGGAAGATGGGGTCGGGAACCGCCCGGAGGAGCAACATGACGTACCGCCAGAACCACGGCGTATAGACGACCGCCGTGCCACGCGTCATCGCGCGGTGAATGTCCTGTGCGACGCGTTCCGGCGGCGTGAAGAGGAAATTCTTCGGCACATGCGCGGTCATCGGGGTGTCCACGAACCCCGGCTTGATCGTCACAACCGCAACGCCGGCCGCGCTTAACCGGCCGCGCAACCCTTCGAGGAAGGTAGTGAGGGCGGCTTTCGCCGCGCCGTAGACGTAGAGCGATTTTCGCCCCCGATCCCCGGCGACCGAGGAAATGACGGCGATCGTGCCGTGCCGCTGCCGCTCGAACTGATTGGCAAGCGGTGTCAGCAGCGCGATGACGCTCGTGCAATTCGTCGCCCACTCCTCCATCGTCCTGGCGACTGATGCTTCACAGGCGGCCTGATCGCTGAGCGAGCCGTGCGCGATCAGTACCATGTCGAGCGTGCCGAGGGCGGCGGTCGCGGCATCGAGCATCGCGGGGTGTTTGTCGAGGTCGGTCAGATCGAGCGCATACGTTTCGGCGTCCGTCGCGCCACAGACACGAAGATCGTCGCGCACCGCGTCTAACTTGCTGGCGGAGCGGCCGACGAGAAAGAAGCGCGCGCCCTCCGCTGCGAAGTGCCGTGCGGTGGCATGGGCAATCGTCGAGGTCGCGCCGATGATGAGGATAGTGGCCATGCTGTTCCTGCCTACCTTGTCGTGCGGGTGACGCGCCGCCAAAAACTGGACGAGAAGCGCGGGTCTACATGGCAGGCAAAGGCGCGCCACTGGGGGAAAAACGCTTCAAAACTCTCCACGCTCATCCGCGCGTCCTTCGCCGGATAGACTGCGCCGCCACTCGCCCGGACGACGCCATCGAGCGTTTCGAGCAATTGCAGCGTCCGCGCGCCGTGGAATGGGAAATCGAGTGCAAGGGTGATACCCGGTCGGGGAAACGAGAGCATGCCGGGGGAGGGGAGGTCGCCAAAGGTTTTGAGGACGACAAGGAACGAGCCTTCGCCGGAGCGGGTTATACGCGTGAAAATTTCCTTGATCGCGGCATTGTCGTGATCGAAGGGGACAACGCACTGATACTGGAGGAAGCCGCGCGCGCCGTACATCCGGTTCCAGTTCGTGATGGCATCCAGCGGGTAGAAGAACGGCTCGTAGGGGATCACTTTTCGCACCAACCTGGCCCGCTGCCGGTGGTAATACGCCGTGTTGAACGCCTTGACCGCCCAGGTGTTGAGGAGCGCGCCGGGCAAGTCCACCGGCAGGCCGATCGAGGGTTTGCGCGGTGGCGGCTGATCCGCTAACTCCGGGGATGAATTGTGATTGCCGCGAATGAAATGGCCGCGAACATATCCCTCTCCGCCGAAGAGGCAATCGGCCCACGACATCGTGTATTCATGGGTCACGTCCGATTCGGCGGTGAGCGCGAGGAACTCGTCGAGCGAGCCGAAGCGGATCTGCTCCTCGTCTATGTACGCATTCGTGATCGGCTTGAGGCGCATCTCCACCCAGGTGATGAGGCCCGTCAGGCCAAGACCGCCAATCGTGGCGCGATAGAATTCTGTGTGCTCATCGGGCGAGCAGAGCAGCCGCTCGCCCGATGAGCGGACGAGTTCGAACCGCGTGATATGCCGTCCGAATGTCCCGGCGCGGTGGTGGTTCTTGCCGTGGATGTCATTCGCGATCGCGCCGCCGACGGAGACATATTTGGTGCCCGGCGAAACGGGAAGGAACCACCCGCGTGGGACGAACTGATCGAGGATGTCCGCGAGCAGTACGCCCGCCTCGCATTGCAGCAGGCCCGTCTCGGCGTCGAAGTGGATAAACCGGCGCAACCCCTTCACATCGAGCGCGACGCCGCCCGCGTTCAGGCAACTATCCCCGTAACTCCGGCCATAGGCATACGGCAGTATGCTCGCCGGAAGCGACGCCAGATCGGGCAGGTCGTTCCTCCACTGAATCGGGACGATCACGCGCGGCACGACCGCCGGATACCGCCCCCAGGATTCGTACTTCGTCCGCGACGCCATATGTGCGTCTCCATCGTGTCATCCGTGCATCATCGCCGCGCCCATTGAGGCACGCCACTATAGGGGCCGCCCTTCCTGTCCGTCAAACGAAACCGAGGGGACGTCGGCGATGCGGCCGGCGTGGCGAACCTGCGGGTTGATCGTCGTCAGGATGGCAAGCAGGGCCGCCGGTACCGCGCCGATATAGACCGTGGTAATCGGGCCAAACCGTTGCAGCAGCACGCCCATCAGGGCGAACCCGACCATCTGCGCGCCGAAGGTGACGAGTCTGAAGACGCTGTTTACCCGCCCTTGCAAGGCATCCGGGATCAGCACGAGGCGGTAACTGAAGTGCGTTGTCACGTAGATCGGTACGAAGAGGAAGCCGATTGCGTTGACGATGCCGATCCAGAGCACATTGGGCGCCCATGCATACGGTATCCAGGTGATGACGAAGAGCCACGCGATCCAGACCATGATCTTGCCGACGGTGAACCGGTGTTGTACCGGCGCGGCGAACGCGGTGCCGAGCAGCGTGCCGACGCCACCGGTCGCGAAGATCAGCCCGATCGCGACGGACGACGCCCCATGTCGCTGCGCGAGGCTGATGAGGAGCAGCGTCCACCCGCCGTAGAGCAGGTTCACCCCTCCGTTCACCCAGCACAGAAAGCGAATAACCGGCTGATGCCAGAGCCAGCGCATTCCTTCCCGAATCTCTTCCGCGATGTGACGTTGGGCTTGCACTCGCTCTTCCTGGAACTCCATCTTGATGAAGAAGACCGAAATCGCGGAGACCGCATACGAGACCGCATCCGCGACGAAGGGGAAGGCGCGTCCGATACTGTACAGCGCGCCCCCTACGGAGGGGCCGAGCAGGCTGGAGACCGAGTAGGTTGCCTCGTTGAGCGAGACGGCGGCGGGCAATTGTTCCTGGCGGACAATGCGCTTGAGAGCCGCCGTCTCCGCCAATCCGAAGAAGATGAAGAGCATCCCCTCGATGAAGGTGACGAGGTACAACTGCACGAGCGTCAGGCGGCCGAAGGCAAGCGCGACGGGGATGCTGCCGAGCGCGAGCGCCCGCCCGGTGTCGGAGAGGATCATCACCTTCTTACGGTCCCAGCGATCCACATATGCCCCGGCGGGCAGCCCGAAGAGGACGTATGCGAGCCCGCGCATCGCGCCGAGCAATCCCGCCTGCGCGGGCGATCCCGTGATGGCAAGGATGAGCAGCGGGAAGGCCAATTGCGACACCTGCGAGCCGATGGCCGAGACAAGTTGCCCGCCGAAGAGCAGGAGAAAATTCCGGTTCCGCCGCAGCGAACTGGACGGCGGATGCCGGCGCGCTGCCGGCCCCGGTTGCTGATCTGATAACGGTTCAACGTCAACGACTGCCATTGCTTGCTTCTCCCAATCACCGCGTATGCCGAATGATCCGCAAACAAAAAGACCGCGAGCGAGGCGTCCGGCCTGCCACGGTCTGCGCGTGCGATGGAAGAAGGATTACGTCATCGGACGGCGGATTTTGGGCAGACTGCGACACGGACCCCGTGCGGTCCCACGTAATGCCAATAGGCGTACTGCAATGTCGCCGGTCGCGATCACGTCCATCCCGCCACCTCAATATCGAGTGCACAACGCGCCGCTCGTCTATTCACGAGGATAGTGAGCATGCCGCACGGTGTCAACATATCGTTTGGGCAGGATCATGTTCGGGGCGCCGTATGAGGCGCAGACATCGCCGTGTATGATGCACGAATGAGTGATCGTCAAGCGCGCATCAAGGAGCAAGGCGATGGAGCAACGTCCACTGGGCAGAACCGGATTGCGGGTTTCCGCGCTCGGCTACGGGAGCGGCGCGATCGGCGGGCTTTTCACGAAGGGCGATCCTGCCGAGCAGCAGCGCGCCGTCGCTCGCGCCCTCGACGCGGGGATCACCTACTATGACACCGCGTCGAGCTACGGCAATGGCACGTCCGAGGAAAACCTTGGCCGCGTCCTGCGCGAACTGAACGCGTGGGGTCGCGTCGTCGTCGGGACGAAGGTGCGCCTTACCCCCGATGACCTCACGGATCCCGTTGCAGCGATCGAGGCTTCAATTGAAGCCAGTCTGCGGCGGCTCAACCACGACTCGGTGGATCTCCTGCAACTGCACAACCCAATCACGCGACCCGGCGCAGGGGCGCTTCAGACGGCGAGTGGCGGCTCGGTCGGCCTCGATGCCGTGCAGGGCGCGATTGCCGAGGGGTTGCAACGCGTCAGGGAACGCGGGCTGGCACGGCAGATCGGCTTCACCGGATTGGGGGAGACGGCTGCCCTCCACGATGCCGTGCGGAGCGGCACATTCGCGACGATGCAGTCCTACTTCAATGCCATCAATCCGAGCGCGGGGCATGCGGGGGCGAGCGGCGGCGAGCAGGATTTCGGCGGATTGATTGACACGGCGGCGGCCGCGGGTGTCGGCGTAATCGCGATCCGCGTGCTGGCGGCGGGGGCGCTCGCCCTGCAACCGGAGCGGCACGCGAACGCGGGCGACCCCGGTTCCCCGCTCGCCAGCGGCGCGAAGTACGAGCACGACACGAACCGGGCAAAGGACCTGTCGTGGTTCGCGACAGAGGCCGGGCTGGAGAATACGCTGGAGATGGCCGTCCGCTTCGCCCTCTCGAAGCCGGGCATCTCCACCGTCCTCGTCGGCTACTCGGATCTCGCGCAGTTGGAAGACGCCCTCCGCTGGACCGCCCGTGGCCCCCTCCCGCCCGATGTCGTCGCCCAAATCGTAGATGCCGCGCGGTAGGGCAAACCGGAGTGAACCGCAGAGGCGCAGAGAGCGCAGGGGAACACAGAGAAGGGAAAGAGGTAAGAAAAAATCTACCTTTGTATCTCTCGTTTCCCTCTGCGTCCTTCGTGCCTTCGTGGTTCAGATCCCCGGAAAGGAGATGCCATGCGTATTGTGATCTGGCCGGAGCAGTCCGGCGAATGGGTGGCGGCGATTCGGAAGGCGGCCGGGGATGCGGAAGTTGTGACGCCCACGAGTGAGGCGGAGGCGATGGCGGCGGCGCGGACGGCGGAGGGGTGGATTGGGAAATTGACTCCGGCGCTCCTGGAATCCGCACCGCATCTGCGCTGGTTGCAGGCGCCGAGTATCAGCCTCGAAAGCATCGTCTTCCCCGATCTGGTCGCCAGCGATGTGACGCTGACGAATATGCGCAATATCTACAACGACCACATCGCAAACCATGTACTCGCGCTCTTCCTCGCGCTTTGCCGCGATCTACCGCGCCTCATGCGGCAACAAGCGGCAGCCGTCTGGACGCCGCACGACGCCGTACGGGTGCGCGATCCGGCGGAGATGACGGTGCTCGTGATGGGACTCGGCGGCATCGGCAGCGAGGTCGTCCGACGGCTCGCCGTCTTCGGGCCGTCCATCATCGGCGTGGACCCGAAGGTCGAGGCCGCACCACCCGGTGCAGCGGAACTCGCCCGCCCCGCGCAATTACCCGAC
>CALBSO010000078.1 GCA_937968015.1 uncultured Thermomicrobia bacterium | reverse complement strand
AAGGTGGTGCACTTTTATCCCGGCGCGTGGTGCACTTCATCCCAAGAGCCTACACGTACCTCTGCTCTTGGTGCCGCTGTACTTTGTGTACGCCCGCCTAATGCGTGCCCGTCAGGCGGCGGTCGCGAACCGCGCGCAGTCATATGTCCAATATGCCGGACAATGCGAGATCACGGGGAGGAGCCAAACCTACAACAACGGCGCCATGATGTATTCCTACGTGCTCCACATCGCGTCCCCGCCCGCACCGGCGCGATTCACGGCATTGCAGTTGAGCAGCGACGGCCGCGAGCGTCAAGAGTTGCCCGGGGTCGCATGGCGCACCGTGGAGATCGCCGGTTCAGACAACGCGGTGCGGATCTTCCGCATTCGCGATGAGCGCGATCAGGTCATCTATCCGTGATCCGCTTGGGGTAGACCCTAGCCTGATGTCAGGCAGCCCCGCCAAGGGCGTCAGCATAGGTGTAAGTTTGCATAAACGTTGCAAATATTTTTAGCCTCAGTTTTGCAAAATAAGATTTTCTGTTGAGGCTAAATTTGCACGATTTAGTTATGCAAACTTACAGTCAATCGACCCCGTCAAGGCACACTCGCACTCGTGCTCGCTCTTTGGCCTTGACAGAAACACCCTCTGGTATGGGTTTTGTGGGAAGCATTCCAAAGAAATGCTTCCCTTTGTATAGTGTGGTATAATCAGGCCGTGACCGGAAAGGAACACGACATGAGCGCACAACCGCAGCAAAACCAAATGAATACAGACATCGAGCGGGAACTTGCCCAACGCCTCGACAATGCCAAGAATGAGAATAGACCGGCAGAAGTGATGATCGCCGGGAATCTCTATCGGCTTGTGCCGGTGGACGACGTGCATATGACCGACGAACCGAGTGCTACCTACGATCCGCAGAAGATGCGTGAAGCAATCCACGCCGCAGCGGGGACGATGAAGGGTGTGAATCGGGAAGAACTCTTTGCCGATCTTCGCGCCGAGCGTGGGCAGGACAGCATCGGACGCCCGGCTGAATAATGAAGTACCTCGTTGATTCCCACTGGATTATAGACAACCTCCTGAACGTGCAGGAGGCGGTAGACCTCCTCGACAAGCTTTCAGCAGACGGGATCGCTGTCAGCATCATCACGTACATGGAAGTCTACGAGGGCACGCTACGCGCCCAGGCAACAGACGAACTCAGGGATGCATTCACACGGTTTTTTGCCAATGCCGATGTGCTTGCCTTCACTCCTGCTGTGGCGAGACGGTGTGCTGTCCTTCGCCAAGAACTGAGGCGGCAAGGCAAACGGGTAAACTCCCGTGCTTTGGATTTATGCATCGCGGCGACCGCCCTTGAACACAACTTGGAGTTTGTCAGCAACAACAAGGATGACTACGACGACATCCCCGGACTCAGGCTCTATCAAGGCTAGCAGTCCGTTGTGCTATAATCTCGCTTCTCACAACACGTATGGCACGACCGGAGCAGTATCACCAACCAGCATTATCTCTTGACCAAACTCAGCCATCGCAGGGCGGTGCCGAAGATCAACAGGCACCGTTACCCGACAAAACGCTTCACCACGGCGAAGAACACATCATGCCATCTATCGCCGCCGATCCAGAGGCGTTACACCGTGGCTTTGCCAGCGACCGGCTCCCGCATGATTTCTGGCCGGAGTTCCATTTGGAGTGGGAGTTTCGCGAACAGCACGGCATGACGCCGGTTTCGCCCGCCGAGTTTGCCGATATGCGCGACTTCTCAGACGGTAGTGATATGTACCTCGACCAAGACCCGTCACCATTACCCTATGAAAGAACGACAACCGAATAGCCAACCAGAGCGCGATGCGCGGATGCAGCACGTCCTTCAGACCTTGGAGCAGGGGATCGAGACGATCCTGACGAGCGAGGGCTACCGGGACTATCTGGCGGCGATGAGCCGGTTCCACGGCTACAGCTTCAACAATGTGGCATTGATTATGGCGCAGCGTCCAGAGGCAACCCGCGTCGCCGGTTTCCAGACGTGGAGGAGTATGGATCGGTTCGTGAAGAAAGGCGAGAAGGGGATCAAGATCATGGTGCCGTATAAGGCGAAGATCGACCGAGAGGACGACGATCCGCTGTACGTGATTCGCGGATTCGGCGTTGGTACTGTCTTCGATGTTTCTCAAACCGATGGCAAACCGTTACCAGAACCGCCTATGGTGAAAGAGCCCCAGGGAGAGCACGAGGAAGCAGAACGGATCAAGACGGCACTCACTCGCCATGCACTTGAATCAAGTATCACAATCGTTCGGGACTTCCACGGTGAGCAGCGGGGCTATTGGCATCCAACGAGGCGGGAAATCGGCATCAGAGCCGATCTGACGGGCATCAGCGAGGCAAAGACAACGGCGCACGAGGTTGCTCATTTCTTAGCAGATCATCGGGGAAATGTGGCACGGGACGACGCGGAGAATGTCGCGGAGAGCGCCGCCTACGTCACCCTGATGCACGAAGGCATTGATACCAGTGAGTACTCGTTCGGCTACATCGCCGGATGGGCAAAGGACATGAGCGTGTTCCGGCGCAACATCAATGAAGTGCAGAAGATCAGCCACCAAATGATCGAGATTGTTGGCGACGACTGCCCGCCGAGTGACGATGTAGGGACGATGCCCTAGTACAGTGCGAGAGCAATCTATCGTGTTCGGAATGGGGCGATGCCCCATTCTACCATGAGTCATCCCGAACTTTTGCGCCGGGATGATTGGGGTCGTAGGCCGCGTCTTATTATGCTCCAGACCACACTCAGGCTCGACACATACCGGCACTGCCCACGACAAGGCGGCGACTCAACTTCACCGGAGACATGAGTCATCCAGTAGGTCGCGCAGATTCTCCTCATCGGCGGCACAGCGCGGGCAGGTGCGGACATGCACCGAGACCCCGACGTGCTCACATCTCGCTAGCGCGCCGACGACGTAGGCGGCGAGCACCATCGCCGGTGGGCAGGTGAAGCGATAGAGACGACTCCGCAGGGCATCTTGCACACGGGCATGGTCCGCTGCCGTGCCCGAGCAAATCGGGCATGGCGCGACGCTATCCGGTGCGTGCATCTACGTCGCTGCTCATCCATCGCCGAGACGGCGGATGAAGAAGCGCCTCGCTCCTGCCCGAATGAATGTGGCGGTCTGCGCGTCGTTGAGGTCGGGAACGGTGCGATCAGAGGCGATTTGGTTGTCGCGAATCACTGCCGTTGCCGTCAGGAGGATGCGCTCGACACCGGCTGCGGCGATCGGCACACTGCGTACCTCGGTGTGTGCCACGACGGTTTGGCCCGTGCCCTGCAGTGACACGATGGCCACATGCACCCGGTCGCTGATCTGTCGTGTATAGGACGCGATGATCGCCTGCCTGCCGATGCACGGCTGGCAGTCAGCGACGACCAGCACCGCATCGTCGGTGACGAGTGCGCCGATCGCCGACAGGTCACCGCGATTGATGGCATCGATGAACTGCCGATAGACGGTGGCCGGGTCTGACTGCGCAGCGACGCCGACCGGAGTGGCACCGCCGATGACAACCAAGGTCATCAGCACAAAGAGAATCCGCTTGCCCATCTGTCTTCCTCCTCCGACTCCTGACAGAACGCGGCGCGTCTTACGCTTGCTGCCCGGGGGTCGGGATGACCCCGAGCTGCTGCATCATGCCCAGTTGGTCCATTTGCCCCCAGTGCTCGGCGAGCTTGCCATCCGCGAAGCGCACCATGTCGATGTACGAGACGGTGACCCGCTTCCCGGTCGGGGGCATGCCCGCAAAGGAGCCGCTGTTCGTGCCGGTGAGGTTCCCGCGCGTCACCACTTTGTCCCCTTCCGCGATGATCCCAACTGCGCACCGAGCGCGAGATCTCCGATGGCTTGCGTTCTCGCCCCATCGCATCCACCAGTTTGTAGCTCGCGGTCCAGCGGATGACAAAGCGTACTTGTGCAGTGAGTGCGCTCAGCAGCCAGGGTTTGCCAGCATAGCCACGATCCCAGACATGCAGGACGCGTCGTCCCCACGCCGCGACACATTGTGCGAAGAGTTTTCCTTGCTCAATGCGCTCCTCGCTCGCGCCGATCCCACGGCTCGTCCACCAGCGCGTGGCGGCAACGGTTGGCGGACCGCTCATGCCGAGCAGAAGCACGCCGATCCATTGCATCCCCGGCACGAAGATCGGCTTGGGAGGAGGATCGAAGTAACCGGGTTTGATATGCGTGAGCCGGTGGGCCTTGCTCGAGCGGACGGCACCCAACCCTTCCAGAGCGAGGCTTTCCGGTTTCTCGAGGACACTGTCATCCCAGACGACGAGTGCATCCTCGCCCGCCGCTTCGAGGGCGGCAAGGCGCGCATCGGCTTGCTGCCAAAGGAAGTGGGCAATCAGGCCAGCCGACCAACGGGGAGAGCGCAAGAGATTCGAGAGGCGTTTGGTGCCGGCAGGGGCGTGACTGGGAGAGGAGAGGTAGCCACCGAGTTCGCTGAGGAGCAGACCATGGGGACGGTTACGCCAGCGGAGAATCGCGTCGAGGGTGGCGACGAAGGTCTGGACGAGACGCCGATCGAGGTCAGCATCGAGCGCGAGGAGGAAGGGAAAGAGAAAGATGGTCAGCCGAGCATAGAGGGCGGTTGCCACCTGTGGGGACGCTTGGATTCCGGTGGCGAGGACGGCATCATCGAGCATGAAAAACCTCCGGTGATTGGCATCGAGAATAGGCAAGTCACGATGCTAGCGGAGGAGGTGGGGTCGTGTCACGGACATCCCGCAAACTCCGGGATGACTCATGTATCCAGCAACACATGACCTGTCAAGAGCGACCATGTGACTAACAAAAGAAAACTGAGTGATTGACAGATAGCGATCCGCTTGCTATACTGCCATACAGACAACAGCGGTATGACTATGCACCAGTACACGACCATGACGGAGGATATGACCATGAAAGAGTTTGAGAGCCGCGTCGGCCAGAAGGGGCAGATCACGCTCCCTGCGGAAGAACGCACCCGCTTAGGCATCAAGCCCCGCGATACCGTGCGCATCGTGCCGACCAAAGACGGCGTGAAGATCGAGCGGGCGCAGTCTAAACTCCTCAAGGGCTTTGGTGCGGTCACGCCGCATCAGCGTCCGGAAGACTGGCGGGCGATTCGTGAGGCGGTCGAGGAGGGCATCGCCGAAGAGGTGATGCGGGAAGGATAACCCCCGTTATGCCCCTCCGCTTTCTTGACACCAATATCCTCCTGCGCTATCTCACCCGCGACGACGAGCGGAAAGCCACTGCCGCCCTGGCCTTGTTGCAGCGGATCGAACGGGGCGAGGAACGGGTGATCACCACCCAAGCGGTGATCTTCGAGACGGTCTTCACCTTGCAGCGCTTCTATAAAGTGCCCCGGTCGGAGATTGCCGAACTGGTCCTGCCGATTATCCTGCTGCGCGGCGTGCAGCTCCCCAATAAACCGCTCTATCAAGAGAGCTTTGCCCTCTACGTGGCGCAGAAGATCTCTTTGCCCGATGCCTGGAACGGCGTCTTCATGCGCGCCCGCGGGCTGACCGAGATTTATTCGTGGGACACCGACTTTGACGAGATGGCGTGGCTCAAACGGATCGAGCCGGAGGAAGAGGAGCGACCATGACACCGGAGGAGAAAATCAGACAGACGAATGCGATGCTTGACGCCATCGGTGAGGCGTTGCGTGAGCAAGGCGTGACGCTCGACGAGTTGATCGAATCAGGCAGAGAGATTCGCGGGAAGCTGATCGAAGAACAGTACGGCATCAAGGACATCGACAGCCTTTCACGATAATGCCCGATATGGTGGCGCGGGCGGAAGAGCGACGATGATTCCCTTTTGTAAGTATGATAGAATCAACCCGGTGACTGGAAAGGAACGAGACATGAGCGCACAACCGCACCCAAAGCACATACACCCTGACATCGAGCGAGAACTTGCCCGTTACCTCGCCAGTGCAAGAAGCGAGAACAAACCGGCAGAAGTGACGATTGCTGGCAGTCGCTATCGCCTCGTGCCCGTGGACGAGACGCCGCCAACTGCCACGGATGTGCAGGCGGCGAAACGCACGCTGCGCAAGCATTACGGCTCCGTCACGCCCCACCAGCGCCCGGAGGATTTCGCGGCGCTGCGGGAGGAGTTCGAGCGAGGGGTTGCCGAAGACGCACTGACCCGCGGCCAACACTAACGTATGGCACGCTTTCTTGATACCAATGTGCTGATTCGCTATCTCACCCAGGACGATCCCGCGAAAGCGGCGCGTGATGTGAGGCACCGACGTGCAGTGATGTTGGCAGGGACGGTTGACGTTTCCGATCAAACGTTCTACTCTGGCAGTGAGGTGGCCGTGGCCTCACGGGAGCGAGAGAGGAGCGTCGTCGTGAAGAGTCATTTCGGGCACAGCCAGATCAACGTGGGCCAAGAGAACCTGTCGTTCTACCGAGACCTCGTCGGGTTTCTCGGCTGGGAAACGATCCTCGACGGTGGTGCGGAGGGTGGCTTCTTCGTCGTACGCGGCGAACACGACGCGAAGCTGGTCTTCAATGGTCACCCGAACGAGGTCGCGAACGACTACGACGGGCTGGGAACGAACCACTTTGCCTTCAGTGTGGACGCACAGGCGGATGTGGATGCGATGGCGGATTACCTGCGCGAACGAGGCGTCCCGCTCCTGTTCGAGACCCCGCGCCACCGCCCGGAAATTATCGCGGGGATCGGCGGCTCCGCAGAGGATACGTACTACCAAGTGATGTTCGCGTCGCCTGACAATCTCCTGTTCGAGGTCGTGTACACGGGGCCGAAGGCCACGTAGCCACCCCGCGCACTTGTTCTGCGCTGGCGTGCAGGGATGTTGGCAGGAATGGTCGCACACCGCGTCGTATGAGGCTTGACACAGATGGGTATCAGCCGTGGGACGCGTGCTACCCGGGCCCCCGCTGGATCAACGACGCGTGTCTCTTCACTGGTGGCCGCTGCTTGCGCGCCGCGTTGTGACACGTGCAAATCGGCGTCTACAATCGGGACATGTGCGTATGGGCGAAGCAAGCGACCATGCGCGACGCGTGATGCATGCATGGGAAAGGAGAACGAACTTGAGAAAGCTATGGGTGAAGGCGTGGATGACCCTCGATGGTGTCTTCGACGCGGACACGATGGATCAATGGTGGCATCCGTCTGACAGCGCCGAGCGGCAACGGTACATCATGGAGCAGTACGCGCAAGGCGATGTGTACCTCTTGGGACGGGCCACCTATGAGATGCTCTGGCCGTTCTGGTCCACGCAGACGACCGGCGATGGCCCCGGGCCGATCCTCAACCGGATGAAGAAATATGTGGTCTCGACCACGCTCTCCACAGCTCCCTGGAAAGAAACAACGATCATCAAAGGGAATGTGGTGGGAGAGATCGCCAAACTGAAGCAGCAGCCGGGCAAAGACATTATCATCGATGGCAGCGCAAGCCTCGTCCGATCCCTGATGGGCACGGATCTGATCGATGAGTATCGGTTCTTAGTCCAGCCCGTCATCATGGGAAGGGGAAGGCGATTCTTCACCGATGGGGTGCCGCAGGGTTGTGTCCGTAAACTTCTGTAAATAGCGGGGCCGCTCGTCAAAGCGGCCATCGTCCTCCACGATCGGTAGTGGCAATAAACCGGATCGAAGGAGGAAGACGATGGCCTACCCACAGCGTACCGGCATTGCAGCGGCAACACGATCGGTCTTGACCGATGACCCCGACTTCCTGCGATTTATCGTGGAACGGGTCATCCAAGAACTCCTCGAAGCGGAGATGACGGCCCACCTGCACGCCGAGTCGTACGAGCGCGGTCCCCAACGGAGGGGCTACCGCAATGGCTACAAGCCGCGACAACTCAACACGCGGGTCGGCACGCTCACCTTGCAGGTGCCGCAGGATCGGGATGGGACGTTCTCCACCCAACTCTTCGCCCGCTATCAGCGCAGCGAGAAGGCGCTCGTGCTCGCACTGATGGAGATGTATGTGGAGGGTGTCTCGACACGCAAAGTCCGCGAGATCACCGAAGTCCTCTGCGGGACGAGTTTCTCGAAGAGTCTCGTCTCGGATCTGGCCGGGCAACTGGACGCGGAGTTGGAGGCGTGGCGGAACCGGCCCCTGACCGAGACGACCTATCCGTATCTGAGCGTGGATGCCCGCTACGAGCATGTCCGTCAGGACGGCCGGATTGTGAGCCAAGGCGCGTTGATTGTCGCGGGCGTGCGGGCGGATGGTCATCGAGAAATCCTCGCGGTCGCGGTTGCCGATACCGAGAGCGAAGCGACGTACAACCAGTTGTTTCGCGAACTCAAAGCCCGCGGCCTCGGCGGGGTGCGGCTGGTGACAAGCGATGCCCACATCGGACTGAAGGCAGCGATTGACCGGCATTTTCAGGGTGCGAGTTGGCAACGGTGCCAAGTCCACTATGCTCGCGAACTGGTCAAGATGGTCGGGGCAGGACGACGTAGAGAACTCACGGAGGACCTGCGAGAGATCTTCGCGGCGACGACACGGGGACAGGCGATGATGACGGCAGAAACAGTGGCGACGCGATGGAAGCCGACCTATCCGGTAGTTGCACGGCTGCTTGAAGAAGCCATCGAGGATTGCCTTGCCTGTCTTGCATTCCCGTTAGCGCATCGTCCCCGGATACGGACGACGAACGGATTGGAGCGACTCAACGAGGAGATCAAGCGGCGTACGCGGGTCGTGCGCATCTTCCCGAATCCCGCCGCCTGCCTACGACTGGTTACAGCGCTCTGCGTCGAGCAGTCGGAGGAGTGGGTCAGCGGACGACGCTATCTTGAGATGGGCGAGATGGCCCCGTCCCTCCTCTAAGCAGCGCAGAACGACGGCGAGCGTGGCGAGCGTACAATGCGAGGGAGTTCCGTGGTTGTCCGCATCCCAACGTCGTGCCAATGATGGGATAGCGCGCAGGAACCGTACTGCAGCGGGGGGCGTCCTTCAGCATCGTGTAGCCGACGCGTAATCCTTGCGTAATCCCTCTGCGCTATCGTCGCACCTACCGGGGGCGGTATAATCGCCGCCACGGAATCCTTGCGACCGGGCGGAATCGAATACGCGGGAGGTGTCGGATGCGCACGCGGTTCTGTGATCTCTTCGGGATCGACTATCCGATCGTCCAGGCGGGCATGGGTTCATTTACCAACGCCGCCCTCGTCGCCGCCGTCTCGAATGCCGGCGCCCTCGGCAGCCTCGGTGCCAGCAATCGCTCGCCGGAGCAAATCGGCGCGGAGATCGGGCGCATCCGCACGCTGACCGATCGCCCCTTCGCGGTGAACTTCCTCATCTCCAGCCTCGACCCCGACGGCTTCGCCGTCGCCTGCGCCGAGCGGGTGCCGGTCATCTCCTTCGCGCTCGGCGATCCGGGCGAGTACGTCCGCAGGGCGCATGATACGGGGGCGCTGGTGATGCACCAGGTCCACACTGTCGAGCAGGCGCGTGCCGCCGCCGGGGCGGGCGTCGATGTGCTCATCGCGCAGGGCGGCGAGGGAGGCGGCTTCGGGCAGTCGGTCGCCGCCCTGCCGCTCGTCCCGCAGGTCGTGGACGCGGTCCACCCCCTGCCCGTGCTCGCTGCGGGCGGCATCGCGGATGGGCGCGGCCTGGCGGCGGCGCTGGTGCTGGGGGCGCAGGGGGCGAACATCGGCACGCGCTTCCTCGCCTCGGCGGAGGCGCCCGTCGCGGATGGGTGGAAGCGGGCGATCGTCGATGCCCGCTCGGAGGACGTGGTGAAGGTGGAGCTGTGGAACGCGCTCATGCCGGTGCCGGGCCGGGGCGGCTACGGGACGGTGCCGCGCGCGGTACGCACCCCCTTCGTCGAGCGCTGGGCAGGGCGGCAGGTGGAGGAGGAGCAGCTCGAGGCGCTGCGCGGGGAGTTGCTGGCGGCGATGCCTGCGGGGCGGTTTCACGAGTATGTGCCCTTCGCCGGGGAGAGCGCGGGATTGATCCATGAGATCCTGCCGGCGGGCGAGATCGTCGCGCGGCTGGTGGCAGAGGCAGAGGCGGCGCTGGCACGGATGGCGGCACTGCTGGCACGCGCATGAGGAAAGCGCGATCGGCGCGCCACGGGGAGGAGAGAAGCGATGGAGCGAGCAACCCTCGACGGCATTACCATCGAATATGAGGACACCGGCAGCGGCGATCCGGTGGTGTGCATCCACGGCGCCTTCGTCGCCGACACGTTCAAACCGCTGCAATGCGAAGCGAGCCTCGTTGGCCGATACCGGCTCATCACCTACCATCGCCGCGGCTATATGGGCAGCCGCCGCACCCCCGGCCCGGTCAGCGTCGCCCGGCAGGCGGCCGATTGCCGCGCCTTGCTGGGCCACCTCGGCGTGGAGCGGGCGCACGTCGTCGGCCACTCCCTCGGCGGTTGCATCGCGCTGCAACTCGCGCTGGACAGCCCACAGACCGTCCACTCGCTCGCCTTGCTCGAGCCGGCCTTGTTCGTCGGCGCGAGTGCGGAATCGTATCAGGAGGCGCTAGTGCGGGGCGGGCAGCGCTACCGCGAGGCGGGTGCGGCAGTCGCCGTGGATGAGGCGCTGCGCGCCCGCTGGCCGGAGTACCGGCTCACCCTCGAGCGCGTGTTGCCGGGGGCGTTCGCGCAGGCTGTCACGGATGCAGACACCGTCTTCGAGATGGATAGCGGGCAGTGGGACTGGCAGTTCGGCGAGACGGAGGCGCAGGGAGTCACGCAGCCGGTTCTCTGGGTGCTCGGGGGCGAGAGCGAGGCGCTGTGGCCACGCTTCGGCGAGACACATCGCTGGTTGCTGGCGCGGCTGCCGGACGTGGGGGGGTACGTCCTCCCTGGCGCGACGCACTTCCCGCAAGTCGAGAACCCGCGGGAGACGGCCGCGGCGCTCGCCGCATTCTTCGCACGCCATCCGCTCAAGGGGCGAACGGCCTCAAGCACGATAGGCGGGGGCGGAGCATAAGCGCATCCACGGGTTGGAGGCGGAGGCGCACATCGGCGTGGGGACGAAACAACGCGCGGAATCAGGGCGACGAAGTTTCGTCGGAGGAAGACGATGCCCTTGTGGCGGGGAGACCTTGCGAAGCCCCGCCGAAGCGTAAAGGGTGAGAGGAGGGGATGATTCGCCCGGCAGCGTGGAGGGATTTACAGACCTTTCCGGACACAACCGACTGGGAGGATGAGAGAGCCGACGTATCCATCCGACATGACCGACGCTCAGTGGGAACGTCTCGCCCCGCTCGTCCCATCTGCGAAGCCCGGCGGTCGTCCCCGCTCGGTGGACATCCGCGCCGTCGTGGACGCGATCTTCTATCGCACCAAGACGGGCTGTCACTGGCGGCAGATGCCCCGCGATTTCCCGCCGTGGGGCACGGTGGCGGGCTACTACCGCATCTGGCGACGCGATGGCACATGGCAGATCGTCCACGACACCTTGCGCGAGCAGGTGCGGGTCAAAGCAGGGCGCGAGCCGACGCCGAGTGCGGCGATCATCGACAGCCAGTCGGTGAAGACGACGGAAAAAGGGGGCTGCGCGGCTATGACGCGCACAAGCGTGTGAAGGGACGCAAGCGGCACATCGTCGTGGATACGATGGGCTTGCTGCTGGCGGTGGTCGTCCATGCGGCGAACGTGCCGGATCGGGACGGGGCGTACGCGGTGCTGGCGAAGTTGGCCGGGCGGTTTCCCCGGCTGCGGCTGATCTGGGCGGATGGCGGCTACGGCGGGCAGGTCGCGGAGTTGGTGAAGCTGACCTGGGGCTGGACAGTCGAGATCGTGACGCGGGCGACGGATGCGGTGGGGTTCACGGTGCTGCCGCGCCGCTGGGTGGTGGAGCGGACATTCGGCTGGTTCGGGCGGTATCGCATCCTGAGCAAAGACTACGAGGAGCTACCGGAGAGCAGCGAGGCGATCGTGCTGATCGCGATGATCCAGGTGATGCTCAAACGACTCGAACCACCCTGAGTGGCTTTACACACAGGCTCTCAAGGCTGGCGCACTCGTTCACCTTTTCGCCGCTAACCGCTTCAACAATGCTGCCTCGTACTCCTCTGCGCTGAGTTGGATAGTCACCGGGGTGGTCACGGCTGTGTCTCCCGGAGGATGTCATCGGGCGTGGCGGTCACGATGCCGTATGCCTCCTCGATTTCCGCGCGTTTCGCGAGCAGGTGTCGCCGGTCGTAGCTCGCCAGATAGTCCGCCTTGACGAGTGCCGCGGCGGCCACAATCGGCGCATCCTTCGGTTCGATCGTCGCCGCTGCCTGTGCAACCCGCTCCGTAGTTGGCTCGGCACGATGGGTGAGCAATGTCAGGAATGCCACGAAGAGCGGGAGGGCCTCGGGCGCCTTTGCCCGCAGATTGCGCGCGCATTCCTCGATGACATCGGCAGAGATGATCAACTCATACTCGCCGCGAAATCCCCGATTGACGAGGTCGCGCGCGGACCCCCGGGCGGAAATGGTCGCGGCCATCAGCACACTGGTATCGAGGAAGACTTTACGGGGTCTTGATGCCATACTTCTCTTGAACGATCTTGCCGCGGATCTCCCGGCCGGACTCGATCAGATCGTCGAGCGTCAAGCCTCTCTCCCGTAGCGCGTTCCCGATCTGGTCCAATAGTTTGTTGGCCATCACTTCCTGCGGGGTGATCAGGATGCCGTCTTCAGTCTGGGTGACCGAGACGAGATCACCCTTCTTGAGCCCAAGCTTACGGCGCACGTCGGCGGGCAGAGTCACCTGCCCCTTCTCCTGGATGCGGACGAGTTTCGGTTGTGGGGTGCGTTCGGGTGCTGCCATGGTTGTTCCTCCGAAAGTCATACTTCATGGCAAGTATAGCGAATCGCCCCTCGCCTGTCAACGACGATGATGGCTGTGCCGGAGCCGTGGATGAGACTGCGGTGAGGATTCGTCGGATGATCAATCTAATCGCTCGACCTTCAGGTGTCCGCGTCGATCCGCGTGAGCAGCGCTGCCTCGTACTCGTCCAGCGCCTCGTTATACCGCCCATTGCTGTGGCTGTCCCGCCCGTAGCGCGATGCCGGCCCGTACTCGGTGGGTTTCGGTGTGGGCTTTGCTTCCTGCACGATCCGGCGAAAGAGCGCGCGATGCTCCGCATCGGTCTCCGGCCCGTGCCCGCGCGCCTCGCGGATCTCGGCCAGGAACTGCTCAACATCCATGCCCGTGAACGCACCGGCGCCAGCGTCAATCGCCGCTCTCATCTTCTCCGGATCGTAGAAGGCGAACGGGTCTTCCGGCTCAATGCGATACCGCACGCCGTTCGCCTCAATGATGACGGGCTGCCCGGCTGCCTCCGCAAGTCGTCGGGCAAGATCATCATCCGGATTGACGGTGTAGAGTTCTTTCGCCATACGCCCTCTCTGGCCTTCTCCCTGGTTATTGCCTCTCTCCCATCAGGATATCGAAGAAGTCCGCGCCCCGAATGATCCTGATGCCTTCGTACTCCCCGATATCCGTCAAATCCTTGTCTTCACTGACCAAGTACGCTGCGCCAGCGGCAAGCGCCGTTGCCAAGAACTTATCGTCTTTGGGGTCTCGACTCACCGCGGGAATGTCTGCCACATCTACAGCGTCGGCTGCTTGGAGGATGGCAAGAATGGCTGCCGGATCGCGACCGGGGAGCGTGCGAAACAACCGGGAGACTTCCGGGCGACGCAGCACGTCGAGGATTTCAAGCACAATCGGTTCGGACACCACGAGCTCATACGAATCGGCATACTCGTAGAGGATGTGTCCCCAGCGACTCAGGGGATTGATCAGCCCGCGGACAAACCCGACCGTGTCAAAGACCACTCTCATCGTGCGCGTGCACGGACAGCCACCACCGCCTTGTCAATCGCGGTGTCAATCTCCGCTTGCGTGTAGCCTTTCTCGACTGCCTCTGCCCGCACCGGTGCGAAATAGTCGTGCAGTTCTTTGAGCCACGGGGAGCCCTTGATCGCTGTGACTGCCACCGGCGTGATGAGCACGCCGTCTGCGGTGGTCGTGACGGAAACAAGATCGCCCTTCTTGAGACCGGTCTTCTTGCGCACGTCGGCAGGCAGGGTCACTTGCCCCTTTTCCTGTACCCGAACGAGTTTGTGTCCATGCGGTTCTGGTCGTGCCATGGTCAATTCCTCCGAAAGTCATACCTTCTGAGAGTATAGCAAACGGCTTGTTGTGCGGTCAAGTAGTGGCTGAGTATAGAGAAAGGGAAGCGAGCATTTTTACTCCGCTTCCCCGAGAAAGCCAAATCAGAGGGTGTTTCTGTCAAGGCACGCTTCCCTGCGGTCGCTCGTTGGCCTTGACAGACACTGCGGGAGAGGTACTCCCGTTTCTGGTATGATCGGCGCGTCAACCATTCCGCAGTCGGCGTCGGGTGCGCCGAGAAAGGATCTGCCATGTACACCACGGTCAGCCGTCGTCGGTTCGATCCCGCACGCACGCAGGAGACCCGCGCGCGTGCCGAGCAAGAGTTCTTCCCCAAACTGCGACAAGCCCCCGGCTTCATCGGCTTCTATCTCGTCGCCGACGCGGAGCAGGGGGTGAACACGGCGATCAGCGTCTGGGAGAACAAGGAGAGCGCCGAGGCGTTCCGCTCTGAGGCGGAGGCATGGTCACGGACGCTCGACAGCATGGGAAGCCGGGCAGAGAGTACCAATCGCGGGGAAACGATCGTCGAGATCATGCCCCAGCGCTAACGCGTGCGGTGCACGGCGCAACAGATGCGGCGGGACGCGGACACGCTCCTGTCAAGGGTCTCAGCAATGCTTCGATCCCTGCGGGACTGCGCCCTTGACATCCTGCTCGTGTCATATCTCGCATGGAGGAGGGTTCGCAAGCGAAACCCTCCCATCTCTATTTTCCTCGTACTGGACGACCGGTGTAGAATAGCCATGTCGGAACACAACTGCATGGAGGGTAGTCAGATGACCTACGGGAATCCACCGAATCCGGATACGGAGAAGGCGAGACTCGAGAACGAGGCACGCCGGAGCGTCGAGAACACCCCGGAGATGCAGGCTGCCCGACAAGCGGAGGCAGCAAAGGCAAAGATGGCGTATGAGGGTCGGCAACTCAGCGGGGATGTGAAACGGGTAGGATCATTCCTGGACCGCATTGCGAGCTGGTTCAGACGGAAGTAGTCGCTCCTGCGATCCACCAGACACGCCCTCAGTCTCGAATACATCTGGTGAAGCTTCTCCCGCGTCTCTTGCGTGATACTTGGACTGCACCCCGGTTGTGAGACAACAGGTTAAGGTGGTATCGGATTGGACAGCGCCTGCACACCGCCCTCGCCGGCCATGATGGGGTGTGCAGACGTGCTGATCATAAACGCGTTCCGCACAACGCTCAAGAAAGATGTGGGAAGATATCGGGTCAAGCCTTGGCGGCTCTCCCACAGGGAGGAACCTGATGGGGATGTCGAGAAAAGACGAAAACTGTCCATTGTGGCGCGAAGTGTACGACGTGGCATGTCCGTGCGCCCCGCTGACGACTGTGCCTGCATCTTTGCCAGCCTCATCGAAAGGCGAGAAGAGTCTGGAGAGTCGGCGGATCAACTCCTCTGAGGACGCGCTCTTTCCCTTCCCCTGCCGACACGGCTCGCGACGATTACGTCGCAGGCGATTGACCGATAGATCCAACCACGCATCGCATGCGTCTTATCAGGGCAGACAACGATCGATGGGCGTTGGTGGTTGGATCGGAGACGGAAGGAGTCGTCGCTATGGCAATCGCGGTGTTGATGGAGTTCCCGACAGGGACGGTCGAGCAGTACGACGCGGTGATCGAGGAAATGAACCTCGGCGGTAAGACCGCCCCGGGTGGCATCTTCCACGTCGCGGGGCCCATGGAGGGCGGCGGGATCCGGATCGTGGACGTGTGGGAGTCGCAGGAAGCGATGGAGAAGTTCGCGGGCGAGCAGATCATGCCGATCACGCAGAAGCACGGCATCGCGCCGCCCAAGGTGACGGTCTGGCCGGTGCGCAACACCCTGACCCTGTAAGCGTGACCGGCATGCTAAGCGGGAGGCGAAGAGAGGTCCGGGCATCGGCAGTGTGAGCAATTCTCAATACAAGGAGGGGTACATGGCATCGCTGCGGCCACTGATCGAGATGCATTACGAACAGGTCGCCAACGGCGATTGGGAGGGAGCGGCGACGCTCTTCAGCCCCGATGTCGTCACCGTCGAGCCGGGCGCGGGGACGATGCGCGGGCTCGCGGCATTCACGGGCTACATGGCCGCCTTCCACACCGCGTTTCCCGATGGGCGACTCAACCTCAAAACCGCCATCGAGTCGGGCGACACGATCATCGTCGAGGGCAGCTTCACCGGCACGAACACCGGGCCGCTGATGGGGCCGGGCGGTGAGATGCCGGCGACCGGTCGGATACTTGATCTTCCTTACTGCGACGTCTTCGAGGTGCGGGGCGGGAAGATCGTCGCCCACCGGGTCTACTACGACCAGGTCGCCTTCATGAAGCAGCTCGGGCTGATGCCCTGACGCGGTTGCGGCGCCATCACACGGAGAGAAGACGATCTCATGTCAGCAGAGACTATGGGGACGATGTGTCAATCGTCCCCATCGCTCCGGCTTCACTCTGGTAGCGGACGAGCCGGTGCGCTGCGGCGCTAAGTAGGCAGCCAATCGAACTTAGACGATTGCAAGCCTGACGTATGCAAGTT
>CALBSO010000077.1 GCA_937968015.1 uncultured Thermomicrobia bacterium | reverse complement strand
CCGATCGTCCCCACATTGACATGCGGCTTTGTCCGCTCAAACTTTGCCTTGCCCACTGATGGTGCCTCCTGCGTCTTCCACGCGTATCGTTACTCATTGGAGCGCGCCGTCGCGTTGCGCCTCCGTTTGGACACATCTCATGCCGGCGGATTCGCCGCACGGCAAACAAATGCTGCCACCTTCGGCAGCACAGGGCATCTTACACGCTTCCGGCGCAAGGCGCAAGGCGCCCGCGGGATGCGTCTCAAAGCCGGGAGGGACCGATACCGGCAGCGCAGGCTGGAAATCTGCCACTACCAGAACAATGCCCCCACTCCGCGAACGACAGGCTTTGAGACGCATCCATTCTCTACTGCTCAGTGTCCCGATCTCCAAGTGTCCCGACCGCATGGGCATGCGGTAGAATCATGCGATACCGTTCAATCACCACGAAGGGAGCGAACCATGGCGGCAATGACGGACGACGAACGCGCGGCGTTCCTGGCGCAGCCGGTGATCGGCCGACTTGGTTGCCTCGATGACGACGGCTCTCCTTATGTCGTGCCAGTCTGGTTCGCGTACGCGGATGGCGGCTTTTACCTCGTGCCCCGTGCCCGCTCGGCATGGGCGCGCTATTTGGCGCGGGACGGGCGCGTCTCGCTCTGCATTGATGCCGCCGAATTGCCCTATCGGCGCGTGATCGTCAAAGGGCGCGCCGATGTGATCGAGACGCCGAATGTCGGTGGGCGGTGGGTGGAAATCGGCACGCGGATGGCGGAGCGCTACCGTGGCGCGGAGGGACTAGCATACATGGAACGGACGAAGGACGAGCCGCGCTGGCTCTTCTTCGTCCACCCCGCGCGGATAACCAGCACGAACGGCGGCTGGGCCACGCGCTATAAGCACACAAACTGGTAGGAACGTGTGATGACATCACTCAATGGGGCGGTCCGATTCTGGGGTGTGCGCTAACGAGTAGACGACCGAATCCCTCGACTCCCTTCCACGCGGGGAGGGGCCAATATTGACGCGCGCTTGCCCGTGTAGTACTGTGCATGCGTACTAGTGAAACACGCTTTCAGCAACATATCCCGAATGTCATGCGGAGGGTTCTCGCGTTATGCCTGCGTCGAGTGGACTTGACTCCTGGCACCGCGCCAGCGGCCTGTTGGATACGCTCAGCGCGTCGCACGAAGCGCTCGGCGTCAGCGCCCTCAGCGCGCAGTTGCGACTGCCGAAGAGCACTGTCGCGCGCTATCTCAGCGTTCTGCACGAACTCGGCTTTGTGCAGCAATCGCCGGACGATCAGCGCTACCGGCTCGGCCCGAAACTCTACATCCTCGGGCGTGCGGTGCCGCTCGACGCGCTCGTGCGCGATGCCGCGCGCCCGCACCTCGTCGCGCTCACGGAGGCGATGGGGGAGACGACGATCCTCACAGTTGTGGACGGTCTCACCGCGCTCTGTATTGAGAAGATCGAAAGCCCGTACGCGATGCGCCTGACCGCGCGGATCGGCGAGCGCGTGCCGCTCCACTGCGGCTCCTCGCCCCGTTGCCTGCTCGCCTACCTGCCGGAGGCGGAGCGCGACGCCTATCTCGCGCGCCCGCTCGTCGCTTTCTCACCGAACACAATCACCGACCCGGCGATCTTGCGCCGCGCTATCGCGGCGACGCGCACCTCTGGGTATGTGATCTCGCGCTCGGAGATTGACGAGGGGATGATCAGCATCGCCGCGCCGATTGGGGATGGCTGCGACCGCGTGATTGCCGCCGTCAGCATGGCTGGCCCGGCAATTCGGATCACCGAGGAGCGGCTGCCCGCCGTGATCGCGGCGGTGCGCGAGACGGCGGCGGCAATCAGCGCGGCATGGCGAGCGATCGGCGCGGAACACGGAGTGAACGGAACGGAGTAAACGCCACAATGGAAAACGGGTTGACTCCCCTCTCCATCGCCGCCGTGTTCTGATCGTATCGAGGCCCATTGGCGATGGAGAGGGGTCAGGGGTGAGGTTCGACTCGTGACAGTATCGGCTCGGTGTAGAGGAGGCAGATCATGGTATCGGACAGTCAGGCAAGACGCGCACCGTTGACGCGGCGACAGATACTCGCCGGTATGAGCGCCCTCGGCGCGGCGGCGGCGCTCGCCGCCTGTGGAGGCAGTTCGTCATCACCCACCGCGACCCCGGTGGCGCAGGGGACGACCGCGCCGAAGATCGTCGGTACGCCGAACCCCACCGCCATCCCACAGGTTGGCGCGACGACCGCTGCGCCGACATCGGCTGCCTCATCGGCGGCGAGTGGCGCACCGACGACTGCGGCAGCGGCGCAACCGACGACGGGCGCGGCCTCCGCCGCTGCTCCTGCCACCGCGGGGACGAAGGGCGGCACGATCAACTTCCCGCTCGGCTCGGATGGCCCCTTGAACCCGATCGTTGTTCCCGGCAACCTCGCCAGCATCTTCACAGACAAGGCGGTCTTCAACGGCCTCATTCGCTACAACAGCAAGACGCTCAATCCTGAGGGCGATCTCGCCGAGAAGTGGGAGGTCGCGCCGGACGGCAAGTCCATCACCTTCACGCTCCGGCAGGGCGTCAAGTGGCACGACGGCCAGCCCTTCACGGCAGATGATGTCAAGTTCACCTTCGATACGATGCTCGATCCGAAAATCAACGCGCGTTTCCGCTCGAACATCAAGGGCGTTACCGAGGCGGTCGTCAACAGCCCGACCTCCGTGACGCTCAAACTGTCAAACCCGCTCCCGTCACTGCCCATCCAACTCGGCTACAACGTCCACATGGTCCCGAAACACGCGCTGCAGGGGCAGGACATCAACGCGCCGAAGGATTTCCTCGCCAAGCCAATCGGCACCGGCCCCTTCAAGTTCGTCTCGGCGACCCCTGGTAGCACGCTGACCGTCGAGCGGTATGACAACTTTCACTTCGGCGCGCCGCTGCTGGACCGCATCACCTTCAAGGTCGTCGCGGACATCAACGCGCAACTGGCGCAACTGAAGACCGGCGAACTCGACTTCATGCTGATGGAGCCGGATCAGGCGGCGTCGGTGAAAAACGATGCGAACATCGTCATCCAGAATGCCTCGCAGGTGAACTACTACTTCATCGCCTACAACGATCAGAAGTCACCATTCAGCGACAAGATGGTGCGGCAGGCGCTGACGCTGGCGATTGACCGGCAGGCGATTGTGAAGGATGTGCTCGGTGGCGCGGGGCAGGTCGCGAACGGGCCGATCAACCCGCTGCTGTCGTGGGCCTACACCGCCGACGTCAAGAAGTTCGATTACGACCCGAAGGCCGCTGCGGCGCAACTGGACGGCCTCGGCTGGAAGGCGGGCGCGGATGGCATCCGCGTGAAGAATGGGCAAAAATTATCCTTCGAACTCCTGGTGGACAAGGGAAACACGACGCGCGAGTCGGTCGCGCAGATCGCGCAGCAGGCGTGGAAGGCGATTGGCATTGACGCCAAAATCAACGTGATGGAGTTCAATGCGGCAGTTGGCCGGTTCCTCAAGGGAGACTTCGACTCGATCGTCAACTACTACATCACGCCGCCGGACCCGGATGTCTTCGCGTGGTACAGCACGGGTGGGACATCGAACCAGTGGCTCTACTCCAACCCGCAAGTGGATGATCTCCTGACGAAGGCGCGTTCCGAACTCGACCAGACGAAGGCGGGCGCTTTATACAAGCAGTTCCTCGGCATCGTCGCGGAGGATCAGCCGATCACCTTCCTCTACTACCCGCAGGAGATCCGCGGCATCCGCACTCGCCTGCAAAACGTCCCCGCCGTCGGCATCCGGGACGCGATTGTCTATTCGTATCAATGGTCGGTAAAGCAATAGGGACCCGGAGGGGGAATGACCGCCTATCTCATTCGGCGGGTGGCGCAATCGGTGGTACTGCTGCTGCTCGTTACCGTGGTGACGTTTCTGCTCATTCACAAGGCGCCGGGCGGGCCGAGCATCCTGCTCAGCCCGGACACGCCGCGCGATCAGCAGCAGCAGATCGCCCAGAACCTCGGCCTCAATGATCCGCTGCCGGTGCAGTATGGCCGGTGGTTCAGGGGGCTTGTGCGACTCGATCTCGGCACCTCGTACACGCAGGAGCGGGATGTGACGGCGGTGATCCGCACGCGCCTCCCTCCGACGCTCGTGCTGGCCGGGGTGTCGTTCGCGCTCGCGCTGCTCGTCGCGATCCCCCTCGGTATCCTCGCGGCGGTGCGGCGCAACAGCGTCTTCGATCATCTCGCCGCCTTTATCAGCCTCTTCGGTGTCGCTGTGCCGGTCTTCTGGTATGGCTTGCTGCTGATTATCCTTTGCTCCGTTTGGCTGCATTTCCTGCCCTCCGGCGGGCTGGCGAACGACGTCACGCGCTTCGATGCGTTCGACCGGGTGAAGCACCTCATCATGCCGGCGATCGTCCTCAGCACGACCGCAATGGCGCAGTTCACCCGCTATATGCGGTCCAGCATGGTCGCGGTGCTGGAAGATGATTACGTCCGCACCGCCCGCGCGAAGGGTCTGAGAGAGCGCAACGTGCTCTCACGACACGCGCTACGGAACGCGCTCATCCCGGTTGTGACCGTCATTGGGATCGTCTTGCCGCGATTGATCGGCGGCGCGGCGATTACGGAGAAGGTCTTCTCCTATCCGGGGATGGGCAGCCTCGCGGTGGATTCGGCGGCGCAGCGGGATTATCCCGTCGTGATGGGCGTCACGCTGCTCGTCGGGTTCGTCGTCATTGTCGGCAACCTCCTGACGGACGTGCTCTATGGCTGGATTGATCCGCGCATCCGCTTGGGTGGCGCGGGCGAGACGCGGGAGGGCTGACGTGGTCTCGGAGCCAAACGCGGTCGCGAGCAGCGCCGTTCCCCTCACACTCAGCGAGCAACGGCAGGCGCGCGGGCGGAGCGAATGGCGCGACGGGCTACGCGTCATCATCCGTAACCGCCTCGCCCTCGCCGCGCTCATCTTTCTCGTCGCCGTTCATGTGCTTGCCCTCGCCGCGCCCGTCATCGCGCCGCGCGACCCGGAGCAGATCACGATCAGCAAGCGATTCCAGCGCCCGAACAGCGAGTACGTGCTGGGGACGGATGAGAACGGCCGCGATGTCCTCTCCCGCCTGATCTACGGCGCGCAGATCTCGCTCCTCGTTGGCAGCCTCTCCGTCGTCATCTCCGTCGTGATTGGCACGCTCTCTGGTGCGGTTGCGGGCTACCGGGGCGGCTTCGTGGACAGCCTCATCATGCGGCTGGTGGACGGGATGCTGACGATCCCGACCTTTTTCCTCGTCCTCATCACGGTCGCGGTCTTCGGTTCATCCGTCCGTAATCTGATCCTCGTCATCGCGCTCACCAGTTGGATGGTGATTGCCCGCGTCGTCCGCAGCGAGGTGCTGCGGACGACGCAGATGGATTTCGCGCTTGCCGCGCGGTCGCTGGGGGCATCGGCTTCTCGTATTCTGGTCCGCCACATTTTGCCCGCGACGGTGCCGAGCATTATCGTCTCGACGACACTCGGCGTGGCGAACGCGATCCTCACCGAATCTGCGCTCTCCTATCTTGGCGTCGGCGTCCAACCACCCACGGCGACGTGGGGCAACATGCTCAGCAACGCGCAAAACTACCTCTTCCGCCGCCCGGAACTGGCAATCTACCCGGGTGTACTGATTTTCGTTACCGTCCTCGCCTATAACTTCTTCGGAGACGGCCTGCACGACGCATTCGACCCACGGTACCGGCACCGGGGGTGAGGGGGTAGGAGAAATGGATCTCATCAGCATCGTCCAAACCGCCGTGGATCGAGAACGGCTCGCGGCGCATCTCGCGTATTTCGCCACCGTGGATCGCACGAGCGGCACGGCGGGAGAACGCGAGGCGGTTGACTATCTCCACGACACGCTTGGCAAGGAGGGCGTGCGCACCGAGGTCCGTGAGTTTCGGGGATACATCTCGTGGCCCGGCCCGGCGACGCTGGAAATCCTCGCACCCCAGCGGATGACGATCCCCTGCCGGACGCGCTCGTTTGGCCGCTCGACATCGCCGGAGGGGGTCGAACTCGATCTCGTCTTCGTGGATGTGGCGCGGCAGTTGGAGCAAGGGGCGATGATCTTCAGTCATCGCAGCAACGCCGCCGCGTACGGGGATCGCGACGTGGCGGGTTGCGTCGTCGTCACACCGGATGGCGGGCCGGACGGTGTGCGCCGGGCGGAGGAGCAGGGCGCGGCGGCGCACATCCATCAGTGGACGAGCGACGAGCCGCACATCCACGAGATGATCGTCACACCGATCTGGGGCACGCCGACGCCCGAATCCGCATTGAGCATGCCGACGATCCCCGCGCTCTCCGTGACGAATGCGGACGGTGAGCGGTTGCGCGCCCTCTGCACGGCAGGCCCGGTGCGGGCGCGGCTCACAGCAGAGGTAACGACCGGCTGGCAGCCGCAGCCCGTCACTCTCGCCTTCATCCCCGGCAAATCAGACGATTATTTGCTCGTCGGCGCGCATATTGACTCGTGGTACGTCGGCGTGACGGACAACGCGACGGGCAACGCCGCCTTGTTGGAGATGGCGCGGGTGCTGAACGCGCATCGGGACGAACTGGAGCGCGGCATCGTCTTCGCATGGTGGCCCGGCCACTCGACCGGGCGGTACGCGGGCAGCACCTGGTTCGCGGACAACAGTTTCGCGGACCTCCGCGCGCACTGCATCGGCTACCTGAATATTGACTCGCCCGGCTGTCGGGGCGCGACGGTCTGGGATTGCCGCTACGTGATGGGCGAGGCGGAGCGGTTCATGGAGACGATTGTCCGCGAACTGACGGGGCAGCCCGCCAATCCGCGCCGCCCCTTGAAGGCGGGCGACCAATCCTTCTGGGGGATCGGCGTCACCTCGCTCGGCGCCTTCCGCATGCTGCCGACCGATCATCCGGACCGGAAGGCGGTCGGTGGCAGTGGTGGCGGCTGGTGGTGGCACACGGCGGAAGACACGCTCGACAAGGCGGACGCCGAGGTGCTGCGCGGCGACACCGCACTCTACGCCGCCATCGCCGCCCGACTGGCGACTGACCCCGTGCTGCCCTACGCCTTCGATACCGTCGCGCGGGATTTCGCGAGCCGACTCGCGGAGATCGCCACGGAAACCGGCGACCGCTTCGATTTTGCCCCCGCGCGGGAAGCCGCTGCTCGCTTCGGCGCGGCTGCCGAGCAGTTGGAGCGGACGCGGCAGCAGATCGCCGCGTCCGGGAGCGAGGAGCAGCGGCGGGCGCTCGACGCGGGACTCCTCCGCCTCAGTCGTATCCTCAACCCCGCGCTCTATACTGTGAGCGGCGCGTACGATCAGGACCCGGCATTGCAGGTGCCGCTCCTGCCCGGCCTCAGCCGCGCCGCCGCGCTCGCCCATCTCGACCCGGCGGGTGATGACGCCCGCTTCCTCATCACCCGCCTCGTCCGAGAGCGCAACCGGATCGTGGACGCGCTGGAATCCGCCACGATTGAGGCGAACCGCATTCGCTGGGAAGCGACCTAACCCCCTGCCCCCTTCCCTAAAAGGAAGGGGGAGGAGACCCACTACGAAGTCGGGGTGTCGAGGGAAACGCGCGAATATTTGGATTGAGGCGTCCCTTCCCATGCCGAGGCACGGAAGGGGCAGGGGGTAAGTAAATGCTCGAAACCACGATGCTCAACGCGATAGATGCCGATCGGATGATGCGTGACGTTGCATACCTGAGCACGCTCCAGCGGCATGCCGGGACGGAAGATGAGGCGAAAGCGTTTCGTTACATTGCCGATCAGTGCCGTGCGGCGGGGATCGAGGACGTGCGTGAGTACGCCTTCGATGCGTTTCTCTCCTTCCCGGTGAAGGGGACGCTGACGATAAACGGCGTCGGCCCCGTCAAGGCCAAGACACGCGCCTTCGCCACATCCACAAACGGGCAGGAAATCAGCGGCGAGATCGTGTTTGTGCCGACGAAGGGTGGTACCGCGCTCTTCAGTGGCGACGGCTCGCACGACTACGACGACGTTGACGTGCGCGGCAAAATCGTCATCTCTGACCGGGGCCGACCGGACACGATCCTCGCCGCCGGGCGCGCTGGGGCGCTCTGCCACATCCACTACTGGGCGAGCGACGAAGACGCGATTCATGAGCAGATCAGCACGACAATCTGGGGCACGCCGACACCGGAGAGTATTGGCAGACTGCCGATCATCCCGTCGCTCGGCGTGACGCGCAATGACGGCCTGCGGATCGCCGATGCGGCGAAGCGGGGCGGGCTGCGCGGCACGTTCAGCACCGTCGTCCAGACCGAATGGCGGCGCGTCCCGATGGTGGTCACCCATATTCCCGGACGATACTCGGACGATTTCGCCTTCGTGAACGGGCATGTGGACTCGTGGTATTACGGTACGACGGACAACGCGACAGGCAATGCCGCCTGCCTCGAACTGGCGCGTGTCGCCTGGCTGGCGCGGGATGAATTGGCGCGCGGCGTGCGCGTCGCGTGGTGGACGGGTCACTCGCAGGGGCGGTACGCGGGCAGCGCCTGGTACGCAGACAATTTCTGGGAAGATTTGCACGAGCACGCCGTCATCAATATCAACATAGACTCGCCGGGTGCGTCGGGCGCGACGCGCTACGATGTCGTGACGATGGGGGCGGAGACGGAGCGGTTCGGAACGGAATTGATCCGCGAGATGACCGGGCAGCACGCCGAGGCGGAACGGCCAACGCGAGCGGGCGATCAATCCTTCTGGGGGCCGGGCGTGCCGTCACTTTATATGCTCCTCTCCAATTTGCCGAAGGAGCAATGGGCGGCGGTCGGCGGCTGTGGCATGAACTGGTGGTGGCACACCGAGGCGGACACTGTCGAGACCGCCGACCGCGATGTGCTCGCGCTCGACACGCGCATTTATGCCGCGACGCTCGCGCGCCTCTGCGGTGGGCCGGTGTTGCCCTTCACCCTCGCGGACGCGGCGCGGGAGATTGATGATCTTCTCGCCCGCTATGAAAAGCAGGCGGCGGGTCGCTTCGATCTTACCCCGGCGCGCCAGCGGGCAGCCGAAGCAATTCGTGCCACGGAGGAACTGGACACCCGCGCCCGCGCGCTGATCGAGTGGAACGCACGCCCGAACGACGTCGAGGCTCGCACGGTCGTGGAGGCGCAGAAAGCGGTACTGCGCGCGCTCGTGCCGCTGCGGTACACGGCGGGGAACCGCTTCGATCACGACCCCGCGATGCCCGCGCCCGCCCTGCAACTCTTGCGCGATATCCCGCTCCTCGCGACACTGGTACCGGAGAGCGGCGAGGCTCGTTTCCTCGCGACTGCTCTCACCCGCAAGCGCAACGCTGTCTGCCACGCATTGCGGGAAGCGGCGAAGGCGGCGATGGCCTATAACGTCTCAACCCTCTTCCCGCGAGGAAGGGGGAAACGTAGGGGCGCATAGCCGTGCGCCCGCTCCGGGAAGATCACATGTTGATGCACGATACGCATAATGCGCCCTCCCTTCCCTTCGAGGGGCGGGGCCGGGGGAGAGGTACACATGCCACTCGTACCACTGACCGCTGACGAAGTGCTGACAACGACGCGCTCGGTACGGAAGCGACTCGACTTTTCCCGGCCCGTGGAGCGAGAAGTCGTGGAGGAGTGCCTGCGGATCGCGCAGCAAGCGCCGACGGGGAGCAATTCACAGGGGTGGCAGTTCGTCGTCGTGACGAACGCCAGGAAGAGGCGCGCGATTGCCGATCTCTATCGCAAGGGATGGGAGCGATACCGGAGCGCCGGAAGGACCGCCTATGACGACCCAAACCGGGCCGCGACGCAGGCGCGCGTCAGCGATTCGGCGCAGTACCTCGCGGACCACTTCCACGAGGCGCCCGTCTTCGTCATCCCCTGCATCATGGGCCGCACGGACGGGCAGCCCGCGAATGCGCAGAGCGGCGTCTTCGGCTCGATCCTCCCGGCGGCGTGGAGTTTCATGCTCGCCGCTCGCGCCCGTGGCCTCGGCACCTGCTGGACGACGATCCACCTCATGCACGAAAAGGAGGCCGCCGAGCTGCTCGGTATCCCGTATGACAAGGTGATGCAGGTCGCGCTCATCCCAGTCGCCTACACGCAGGGAACGGACTTCAAACCCGCCCCGCGCGACCCACTCGCAACAATGGTCCATTGGGAAAACTGGTAGAAAACAAAACAAACGGTTTGTCAGGCTGAAGGAGGGGAATGTGATGGCACCGGCAACGACGGAATGGCGCGGTGGCGAGGCGGAAACGGCGTTTCTTGGCACGTTGAGCACGCAGATGCCGTGGGAGTTGATTCACGAGTTCAGTCACTACGTGCGCGAATCCGGCACTGAAGGCGAGCAACAAGCGGTGGACGCGATCACGCGGCGGCTGACCCAATGGGGCATCCCGCATACTGTCCACCACCCGCGCTGCTTCATCAGTCTGCCGCGCGGCGCGACGGTGGGGGTCACGCTGACGGACGGCACATCCCGCACATTGCGCGGCACGACGCCCGGTTTCGCCATCCCGACGGGCGACGCGGGGATCACGGGGCAAGCGGTCGCGGTCGAGGCGGCGCACGCGTCGAGCGTCAGTACGATCTTCACCTCCGGCCTCGGCAATGCGCTGGCAGGGCAGGATGTGGCGGGCAAGATCGCCGTCCTCAATGGCCTGCCGATGCCCGCACGGATCGGTGATCTGACGAAAGCGGGCGTTGCCGCCGCCGTCTTCACCAGCCCCGGCAACAATGTCCACGAGGGCATCTGCACGCCGATCTGGGGCACGCCCGATCTCGATACCGTCGGCGCGATGCCGACCCTGAGCGTCGTCGAGGTGAACAAGCCGGACGGTACGTGGCTGATGGAGCAGGCGCGCGGCGGCATGGTGCGCGAGGTGACGGTGCGGGCGCACCTCGAAACGCGCTGGCGGGAAATCCCTGTCACGGTCGCGGAAATCCGGGGAGCGGTCGTGCCGGAGGAGTTCGTGCTCGTTCACGGTCACCTCGATTCGTGGGGTGAAGGAATTGGCGATAACGCGACGGGCGACGCGACCCTGCTCGAACTCGCCCGCGCCTTGCAGGCCAACCGCCAGAACCTCGCGCGCAGCGTACGAATCGCCTGGTGGAGTGGCCACTCGCATGGCCGGTACGCGGGCAGCACCTGGTACGCGGACGCCTTCGGGTTGGATCTGATCGAGCACTGCGTCGCACAGGTGAACTGCGACTCGCCCGGCTGCCGCTGGGCGACCGAGTACCGCAACCTCTCGTACACGCCCGAACTCGGCGCATTCACGCAGGCGGTGATCCGGGACGTCACGGGCCTTCCGGCGGAGGGCGAGCGGCCGCCGCGCGCGGGCGATTACAGTTTCAATAACCTCGGCATCTCCGGCACATTGATGCTCTCCTCCACCATGCCGCAGTCCGTCGCGGACGAGCACGGCTACTACGCGGTCGGTGGCTGCGGCGGCAACATCGCCTGGCATACCGTGGATGATACGCTGGAGATCGCCGATCGCGACAATCTGGAGCGGGACATCAAGGTCTACGGCGGGGTCGTCTGGCGGCTGGCGAACGCTCCGGTGCTGCCCCTCGATCTCGCGGCGGCGGGCGAGGATATTAAAGCGAGCCTGGGCCACTACCAACAGGCGCTCGGCGACCGCTTCGACCTCAGCGAGGCCGTCGCGGCGGCGGATGCCTTCATCGCGGCGGCCTCGGCATTCACGCCGCGCGCGAGTGATCCCGCCGCCGGGAAAGAGGCGAACCGCCGCCTCCTTCGCGCGGGCCGGGAACTGACGGGCCTGAACTTCGCGCAGCGCGGCTGGTTCCGGCAGGAACCAGCCCTCGATGTCCCGGCCCTGCCGGACCTCTCGGCAGCCGTCCGCGCCTTCACCGAATCGCCGGAGGAGAGCCACACGGCAGGCGTCGCCCGCACCTCGCTCGTCCGCGCCCGGAACCGCGCGATCTGGGCGCTCCGGGAGGCGGCGCGGGAACTGGGATCGACCTAACCCCGGGGGGCGCATCGCGATGCGCCCCTACAGCACGGTAATCCTTTCGTAGGGGCGGTTCGTGAACCGTCCTTTTGCCGAGGAATGAGGGGGCGACGGGTCGCCCCTAGGGACTCAGCGGCTCGATCGCTCCGGTCGTCCCATCGAAGAGCGGCATATAGACCCCCTCGTTTTCCGGTGCCGCGAAGCAATTCACCACGATGACATAGCCCTGTGCGCGGATGTGGTAGCGCACGATCTCCTCGAACTGCCCCTCGTCGTTCGTGTGCGTAAAGACCCGCTTGTACCCGTTGTACGGGCCGACCATGATCTTCGTATCGCTGATCTGGCGGTAATCCTTCAGACGCGGGAGTAGATAGTCGTAGTCATTCTGGCGGTAACTGTCGAGGGTGACATCGTCGGTCACCGGGCGCGGCGACACATTGATCCCCGCAGCAGGGGGGGCTTGCGGCGCCAGAAAGTTCACATTGCGGTCGCTATCGACGCTCACACTCCACCCCACCGGAAAGCGCGTCGTGAAGCGCCCGAACTGATCGCGATAGGGCGTGCCGCCCTGTAGCGGCGGCAGAGTGCTGCTCGGAGACGTCCCCTCCGCACTCCCACTGGTCGCCGCGTTCGGCGCGGATGGCACGCTGGAGAGTGGCTGCCCATACCGCCACAGGTAATAGTGCGCGCCGATGTTCCCCATCTCCACCTGGAACGCTGTAGGGTTCGACGCCGTGTACGTCAGCACCCGCCGCTCGAAGACTTGCACCATCACCTGCTTCTGCTGCCCGGCGACTTTCACCGTCGCGTAGAACGGCTCGCAGATCGCATAGCCAATCGTTGCGAGTCCCGCTTTCGCGCGGTAATCCGCGAACGCTTGTGGGACGTTGTGCTGCGTTGGGCCGTCGAAGGTAGCGAACGTCGCGGCGTCGCTCGACCCATTATTGCTCACCCCGATGTCACCCGTTGAGGAGACGGCGGCTTGCGTAGAGGCGCCGATGTGATCCGGGGCTGCATCAAAGAGCCCCTGTCCCTTGCTGTTCAACTGCGCGTAAGTCGGGCCGAGATTGTCTGGGTCGCCCGCTATCGGAATCGCGGGCGACGGTTTCGGTTGGAAGGCGTTGTTGCCGACCTGGATCTGGCCCCTGACAATCTCCGTTGCAAGCAGCCCGTTCGTCACCGTGCCATTCGTCAACTCCATCCGCCCCTTGTCGAAATACTGCACCAGCCGCTGACCGGCTGTAGCCTCGACGTACGGCTCCTGCTGGCCGGGGCCGGCACTGGCGAGAGGACCCCAGAAGTTGGGGATGATCGCCTCGCCCTGCTGCCACTGCGCCTGGAACGCCGGATCGGCGAAGGAGGCCGCAGCATTGAGCGGAGCGGCCGTGCAGACAAGGGTGAAGAGCGTGACGATTGCGGTGAAGAGGAGCCGACGACGCATTGCAATCCTCCAATCGGCACTGTCCATCGGTTGCGATGGCGCAATGTTACCATGGCATGGGCGATGCGCCCTCTTTCGCCCTATCATGGGAGCAAGCAACCTATGGCCGCACATGGACCGATGAAGAGATCGCACTCGGCTTCGTCGGCGATGTTGGTGATGTGATGAAACTGGTTCAGGCGCGCAACGGCGTCCGCGACATTCCAGATGGAGAGACGGGACTGGCTCACGAACTGGCTGACTGTTTATGGTGCGTCCTCGTGCTCTCCCGGACGTATCACATTGATCTTGAGCGCGCTTTTTCCGAGATGATGGATAATTTGGAGCGGTCTCTCGCATTGCGGCGGTGAGCCTGATAGCATCGCTTTAATGCATTCATGGGCTTCAGCGTTCGCGTGCGAATGAGAGAAAGGAACCGATGTGAACGATGCACCGCCGCGCCGCGCGATACCGTGCGACGTGCTTATCACGGGCGGCAAAGTCATTGATGGCACCGGCAACCCGTGGTTTTATGGCGATCTGGCGATTGAGGGGGAGCGGATCGTCGCGATTGCACCGCCGGGCAGGATGGATCCCGCGTCGGCAGGTACGGTCGTGGACGCGGCGGGGATGGTCGTCGCGCCCGGATTTATTGACATTCAGAGTCACTCGATCCTGCCCTTTTTCACCGATACGCGCTCACTCTCCAAGATCACCCAGGGCGTGACGACGGAGATTATGGGCGAGGCATGGACGCCCGCGCCCTTCGGCGGGCGGATTGAATCGCCCTTCCGCACCAGTTTCTTCGGCGGTGGCGAGTGGGACGCGAAGGCACGCGAGTGGACGCGCTTCCGTTACTGGCTGGAAGAGTTGGAGGCGCGCGGCGTCTCGGTCAATGTCGGCTCGTTCATCGGCGGGGCGACGGTGCGGGAGTATGGCAAGGCGCAGGAACTCGGCGCGCCGAACGCCGACGAGTTGGCCGCGATGTGCCGGGTGACGGCGGAGGCGATGGAAGATGGCGCATTCGGCGTGGCGACCGCGCTGATCTACCCGCCCGGCGCTTTTGCGGGCACCGACGAACTGGTCGAGATCGCCAGGGTGATCGGGCGGTACCATGGCGTCTACATCACCCATCTCCGCTCCGAGGGCGACCGCTTTTTGGAGGCGCTGGAGGAGGCGATCGAGATCGGCACGAAGGGCAAGTGCGCGGTGGAGGTCTACCATCTCAAGGCGACCGCGCCACGCAACTGGCACAAGATGGCGCAGGTGATCGAGCGGATTGACCGGGCGCGCACCGAAGGGCTGGACATCACGGCGGACATGTACCCCTACATCGCCTCCGGCACGGGACTGACCGCCTGCTTGCCACCGTGGGCGGCGGCGGAGGGGAAACTCTTCGATAACCTGCGCGACCCCCAGATGCGCGCGAAGATCCGCGAATCGGTGATCAATCCGGGCGATGTCTTCGAGGCGCGCGTCAACCTCGCCGGGCCGGACCGCGTTATGCCGATTGGCTTCCGCAAGCCCGAGAATCTGCAATATGCCGGGATGCGGCTGTCCGAGATCGCGCGGGTGCGCGAGGAGGAGTGGATTGATACGCTGATTGACCTGATCCTCAGCGAGGAGCAGTCCATCTCGACGATCTACTTCATGATGACCGAGGAGAATCTTGCCCTCCAATTGCAGCAGCCGTGGATCAAGATCAGCACCGACGCGGGCGGCATTGACCCCGCGAACGCGACAGGGCTTGTCCATCCGCGCGCCTACGGCGCCTACACGCGCGTGCTCGGCAAGTATGTCCGCGAAGAAAAAGTGATCCCGCTCGAAGATGCGATCCGCAAGATGTCCTCCGCCGTCGCCGATCGCCTCTTCCTGCGCGACCGCGGCGTATTGCGCGGCGGCCACTACGCGGACGTGATCATCTTCGACCCCGAGACGGTCGGCGACCGCGCCACCTTCACCGATCCGCACCAGTTATCGGTTGGCATGCGCGATGTCTGGGTGAACGGCGCGCGCGTCCTCGCGAATGGGGAACACACCAATGCCAAGCCCGGCAAGTTCGTACGCGGGCCGGGAGCGATGTGAAGAAGTGAGGAATGCATCGGGAGTAGCGCGCGCCAGTCCGCTGGCACACCGCACACCCCTTGCCGTCTCTCCCGCCGGGGATCGGCGATCTGCCTGCCCACGACCGGAAAGGAACGACGCGATGTACGCTCCACCGACGCACGCGAACGGCGACCGGACTGACCACCCATGAAGGGCGAAGTGAATATCCGCCTGACGAACCGGGCAATCTTCGTCGTGCTCGGTGTCCTCCTTTTCTTCTGGCTGCTGCGCCAGGCGACGCATATCTTTGTCGTGCTCTTCATCGCGGTGCTGCTCGCTTCCTCCGTCTCGCTCGCCGCCAACCGTTTGGAGCGGCTGCATATCAAGCGGGGCATCGCGATCTTGCTTGTCTATATCATGGTCCTGGTCGCGCTCGCCGGGGTCGTCGCGCTGCTTGTCCCGCTAATTGCCGGTGAGATCAAGACCCTGCGCGCAAACTTGCCGTCGTATCAGGATGGGGTGAATGGTTTTCTCGCCCGCTTGCCGAAGCGGAACGGCGAGACATTGCGGGTCAATACGCTCTTCGGCGACCTCGGCGGGCGGTTGAATGGTACGGCAGGCAAGGTGGGCCGGGGGGCGCTGGCGGCCGGTTCGAGCCTCGTCACGCTCCTGCTCATCTTTGTGATCGCCTTCTTCCTCGCCGTGGATCCAACGTTCCCGGAGCGGGTCGTGACGCGCTTCATACCGCCGGCCTCCCGCCATCGCGTGCTGGGGCTGATGGGCAAAATCGGCACCGGCCTCGGCTACTGGGTGCGTGCCCAGTTGCTGCTCGCGCTCTTCTTCGGCGTTGCTTTTGGGTTAGGGCTTGCCATTCTGCGCGTCCCGTACGCGCTGACACTCGGCACGATTGGCGCGGTGCTGGAGATCATTCCCTATGTCGGAGGGGCGATTACGATTGTCTTCGCCGTGCTCGTGGCGGCGACGACCGGCAAACTCTGGCTGATCATTGCCGCGCTCGTCTGGTACGCGATTGTCGTCAATCTCGAAGCGCACATCGTCGCGCCGAAACTGGTCGGTGAAATTGTCGGCCTGCACCCGCTCGTCGTCGTCCTTGCTCTCTTCCTCGGCGCGGAGGTGCTCGGCATCCTCGGCGCACTCCTCGCGGTGCCCCTCGCGGTGATCGTGCAGGCGCTCCTCGACGAGTTCTGGATCTTCGCGGATGCCGAGGCGAGTTCCGTGGGGGAGGAGAGCGCTCTTCCCCTCCAATCCGGCACGAGCGCACCGGACGGAGAGCGTGAGACCGCCCGCTTCGAGGGATCACGCCCAACGACCTGATGATCGCATTTGGTCCACTCCGACTTCTCCCGACGCGGGAGGGATTTCCCTCTCCTCTTCCACTTGTCCGGAGGGCGGGTGGAAGGGGCCGGTGGCGCAATCATGGCGCAACGCCGTCTCCGTTCGTGCTAGAATCGCGGCAACCAGATCGGTAGCCAAGTCGTTGCGACAGAGGAGGGAATGCCTTGGAGACGCCGCTCACGCCCCTGGAGTTCATGCGCCGCGCCCGCCGCCTCTATCCGCACCGCGAGGCGGTTGTGGATGGCGACCGGCGAATGACGTACGCGGAGTTCTTCGCGCGCTGTGATCGTTGGTCGGCGGCGTTGCGGCGGTTGGGGATCGGGCGCGGCGACCGGGTTGCGTACATTGCCCCAAACACGCACAGCAACCTGGAGGGCTACTACGCCGTGCCGCAACTTGGCGCGGTGCTTGTGCCGATCAACTACCGCCTGATCGCGGACGATTTTGCCTACATCCTCAACCACAGCGGCGCGCGGATCGTCTGCGTCCATCCCGATTACTGCGCGATGGTGGACGGCATCCGCCATGAAATACCGGGGGTCACGCAGTTCGTCTGCCTCGAAGGCGAAGCGCCGGAAGGCTGGCGCGATTATGAATCGCTCCTTGCCGCCGCGCCGGACGACTTTACGCCCCCGGAGATCGGTGAGGGCGACCTCATGACGATCAACTACACGAGCGGGACGACCTCGCGCCCCAAAGGCGTGATGATCACGCATCGCAACGCCTACATGAACACCGTTGGCACGCTCGTTCATATTCACATGACCCCGGCGGATCGCTACCTCTGGACGCTGCCAATGTTCCACGCGAACGGCTGGACATTCGTCTGGACCGTCACGGCGATTGGGGGCACGCACATCTGCCTGCGCCGCGTCGAGCCGCAGCGCGTCTTCGCGACGATCGCCGAAGAGGCGGTGACGATGCTCTGCGCCGCGCCGACGATCCTCATTAGCCTCGCGAATTGCCCCGCCGAGACGCGCGGCCATGTCCGCCCCGGCGTCCGTGTGGTAACGGCGGGCGCCCCCCCGGCGGCGGCGACGATTGAGCGGATCGAGGGGGAGTTCGGTTGGGAGATCACGCAGGTTTATGGCCTGACCGAGACCGCGCCCTTCATCACGATCTGCGAGCCGCTCCCCGAGCATGCGGCGCGCTCGGCGGAAGATCGCGCGATACAGAAGGCGCGCACGGGCGTCGAACTCGTCACATCGGGCGAACTGATCGTCATGGACGACAACGGCAATGAGGTGCCGCACGATGGCGAGACGATGGGCGAGATCGCCGTGCGCGGTAACGTCGTCATGCAGGGATACTACAACGACCCGGAGGCGACGGCGAAGGCGTTTCAGGGCGGCTGGTTCCACACCGGCGATGCCGCTGTCGTCCATCCCGACGGCTACGCCGAGATCCGCGACCGTCTCAAGGATGTCATCATCAGCGGCGGCGAGAACATCTCCTCGATTGAGGTCGAGGGCGTGCTGCTGCGCCATCCGGCCGTGCAGGAAGTCGCCATCGTCGGGCTGCCGGACGAGAAATGGGGCGAAACGCCGCATGCCTTCGTCGTCCTCAAGCCGGGGATGGAGGCGACCGAAGCGGAACTGCGGCAGTTCACGCGAGACCGGTTGGCGCATTTCAAAGCGCCCCACACCGTCCGCTTCGTCGGCGAACTCCCGAAGACGGCGACCGGCAAGATTCAGAAGTACGTCCTGCGCGGCGGGCGGGCAGCCATCGCCCGGCAGTAACGATCGTCCGTTGCTCGCCCTCACGGCTACGCCGTGACGGGCAGTTCCTGCTCGCGCTCGTCCGCGATGGCGGGGCTGTCGTGGAAAAAGAGGAACATCGTCACGGCAGCGACAGCATAGCAGGCGGCGCTCATCGTGAAGGCGGGGCCGAACCCGGCATGGACCTGAATCGCGCCACTGATCAACGGGCCGAGCGAGAAACCCGTCGCCCACGTCACATTGTACAGGCCGCCGAGCGCGCCGCGCTGCCGCGCCGGGACGCGCGTCATTGCGAAGGGCGTGTAGATCGGATCCACGGTGCCACGGAGCGCGGTGCGGCAGACCTCGAAAAGAATTGCCAGCCAGACAAAGGGCGCGAGTGCGGTGAAGAGGATCGCGGGCGCGATCACCGCCTGTGCGGTAATGAGCGCGCGCAAATCGCCCAGCCGCCGCGCGAGGACGGGCGCGGCGAGCGATGCGACGCCGCTCAGGATGCCAGTCGTCGTGAAGAGGATACCGAGCACACCGGCGGAAAGGCCGTAGCGCAACTCGAAGAAGAGCGGCAGGAAGCCGATGATCGCCCCCGCGCCGAACGCCTGCAATCCGTCCGCGCAAAGCAGTTTGCTGAACAGCCGCAGGTCGCTCTTCTGGAAGCGCCAGGCGCGCGCACGATCTTCCGGCGCGCCGTCTACCGCGCGGATGCCGAGGAGCGGGATCGCCCCAATCGCGGAGATGACTGCCGTCCCGCTCAGCGCGATGCGGAGCGGCATCGTCGCGCCCGACGGCTCATGCAAAACATATCCCGCGATCACCGGAATCGTGCCGCCGATCACCGCGCCGAGCGCGCCGAGGCCCATCAAGAGGAAGGAGTTCGCCGCGAAGACGCGCACGCGATCCTCAGGTTTGACCGCGCCGACGAGCAGTGGTGCATTCGTACTCCAATAGACCGTCGCGAGGAAGTTCGCGATCATCACGCCAGGGATGATGACGGCGAGCGATGAGGTAGCGGCGGTGGCGAGATAGGGGAAGGGCGTGAGCATAGCGGAGAGGATGAAGAGCCGCGCCCGCCCGACGCGATCGGCGAGTAAGCCGAGTGGCACCGCGCCGACGAGCGTCGTCACCGCGCCGAGCGCCGTGACGAGGCCGATCGTGTCCTGTTTGTAGCCGAGATGGTAGAGATAGAGGGGGAAGATGAGCGCGAAGAGCGACATCTGCAACCCCTTCGCCAGCGTGTACGCGAGCAACACATTCGCCGTGCGCCCGAAGCCGCGTGCTATTCGGGAAGGTTGTGGGGGGGCGATCGGGGACGTGCCGATGGTCATGATGCAGTGCTCCTTTCGTTGCTGCGGATTCCCGCGTGCAACAGCACTACACACCCGACCAACCCATCCATCGTGCAGACTCGCTGATATTCACCTGCACGTACTGTATCATCGCGAAAGCGATCCGACAACGATAATGTGACGCTGGGATTCGGTAGCGGGCTTCTCATGGTTGGTCCCCTTCACGCTATGTCTCTATAGATCAATCTACCGTCTCAAAGCAGATAAAGCAAGTGTTTGCTGTTTTTATTTACCGCCCCTGTGCTGCTTCTACCGGGCGCTCATTGCACCATGCTATTATTATGCCCATCGGTGGGACGCGGAACGAGAGGCGAGGGGAGGACGACTTGAGGGATCCGCTGGAACCATACGACTTTGCGACCGCACGTGCGACGCTGCTCACGCACTTCGAGCGCTGCGCGGCCTGGCTCAATCACGAAGCGCCGCACTCGACGCGCGTTGATGCGAGTGATCCGGGTGCGTTGACGCTCCGCGTGGGTACGCATGCCTACTTCACCTTCCACGAGACGCCCGACGGCTCCGCGTATATCTGGTGGTATCCCGCCAGCCCGCGCCCGGTCAGCGACCACGACATCGTCGGCGATCCCGTTCCCGTCGTCCACGAGGCGCTCCTACAATACATGCGCCGCGCCCGCAGCGAGTTAGGATGAGGAACGGGGATCGGTTTCGGTTGGGAGGGTTGGGATGAACAGGCTAGGTATCGCGGTTAATGCGGGGCGGATGATGGCGGATCTCGACGCGCTCGACCGGATTGGGCGGACGGAGGCGGGGCTGTTCCGTGTGGCATGGTCACCCTCGTACCGCGCGGGGCTGGAGTGGCTGCGCGAGCGATTCACGAACGCCGGGCTGGCGACGACGGAGGACGCGGCGACGAACATGTGGGGCCGCTGGCGGGTGGGCAGTGGCCCCGCGCTCCTGCTCGGCTCGCACATTGATGCCGTGCCGAACGGCGGCAAGTTCGATGGCGCGTTCGGCGTGCTCGCCGCGCTGGAAGTGCTGCGAACCCTCCGCGAGGCCAGTATCATGCCGCCCTTCCCGCTCTCGGTCGTCGCGTGGGCGGACGAGGAGGGCGCGCACTTCGGCACCGGCTTCTTCGGTAGCATGGCCTTCGTCGGCACACCGATTGTGGACGATTACGTGACCATCGCTGGGCCGGGCGCGCGGGAAACGCTCGCGGCGGCGGGTGTCAAACTGGATGAGATCAACAGCGTCGCAGCGCAGCGGGCGGAAGTCGGCGCCTATCTCGAAATGCATATCGAGCAGGGGCCACGCCTGGAAGCGGCGGGCGGGCAACTCGCAGTCGTTACCGGCATCTGCGGTATCGAGCGCCATGAGTGGCAGATCACCGGTCACCCAAGCCACGCCGGTTCGACACCCTTCCCAATGCGGCGGGACGCGGGCATGGCGATGGCCCGCGCGATGGCGACACAGCGCGATGTCGCACGCGAGGCCGGGCCGGAGGTCGTCGCGACCGTCGGGCGGCTGCATGTAACGCCGGATGTGCCAAACATCGTCCCCGGCACGGCGGCCTTTTCCGCCGAATTCCGGGACATCAACCCGGCAATTCTTCAGGCCGTACAAACAGAGTACACGCGACGTGTACAGGCGATTTGCGCGGAAGAACACGTCACTGCGTCCTCCCGCCCGCTGCTCATCACGCCGCCGACGCCGATGCATCCGGCGATGATGGAGACCATCGCGGCGGCATGCGGCGACATCGGTGTGGCGCCGATGCATTTTCCGAGCGGCCCCGGACACGACGCGGGCATCCTCGCCAAACATATCCCGACTGGGATGCTCTTTGTCCCAAGCATCAAGGGCATCAGCCACGCACCGGACGAGTTCACCGACGATGCCTCGCTCGAACGCGGTGCGAACGCCCTCCTGCATACCGTCCTGCGCTTGATGAACCAGGGGCAGCCCGTCGCATGATTGAGAGGTAGTGATATGGCGAATTTTGATGCATTGGTGGCGGAGTTGCACGGGGCGCAGGCGAAGAACATGGACCTGCTGGAGGTGATCGCGGCGAAGTTTCAGGCGGCGGTACCGGAATCCACGAAGGTTGTGCGAGAATGGCGCATCCTCGGCGGGCGGATCAAGGAGATTGATCTGCACCTCGGCGAGACGCGCTATCGGTTTGAGTCGCCACGCAAGGGAGCGTACAGCGTCGTCCGGCAACCGATTGTGCATGGCGTGGCGGTCGGCAACATGGAGACGCTCGCGCCGACGGCATGGGTGGACGCCCTGATCGTGGACCTCGCGCGGTACGCGGAGACGCAGGGCCGTTCCGCCGCCGCGCTCGAAAAACTGATGTACGGATAAGGAGCGGTCGGCATGGCGCAAAACCCCGGTAACGTTATCCCGAACTCGGCAACGCAGCGGCTCCGCTCAGGTCTCTTCACGAGCGATCTGACGGTGGATGAACTCGTCTGCCTGGAAGACCTCGGCGTCGAACCACTCGGATTGGTGCTCGGCAGTTCGATTTATCACGTCGGGTTGCAGGTCTCGCAGTACGGCCAGAACATGGAAATGACGGTTCTTAGCCAGGCGATGTACGGCGCGCGGTCGCTGGCGATTGGTCGGATGGAGGCGGAGGCGGCCGCCTTGGAGGCGGATGGCATCGTCGGCGTGCGCCTGACAATCACGCAGTACGAATGGGGCGCGGACCTCATCGAGGTGCTTGCCATCGGCACGGCGGTACGCACGCGGGACCGCGAGAACCACATGCGCCCGCAGCATGGGCGGCCCTTCTCCTCCGATCTCTCCGGGCAGGATTTCTGGAAACTCGTGCAGGCGGGCTACCGCCCGGTGCGGCTGGCGATGGGGACGTGCGTCTATCATGTCGCACATCAGACCTTCCGGCAGACATGGGGCAAGGCGTTCCGCAATGCGGAGATGGAGAATTTCACGCAGGCGACCTACGAGGCGCGCGAGTTGGCGATGGGCCGGATGGAGGGGGAGGCACAGCAGGCGGGCGGCGCGGGGATCGTCGGCGTGCGGATCGAGGAGAAGAGTTGGGGCTGGGGCAGCCACATCATCGAGTTCTTCGCCATCGGCACCTCCGTCGTCCGCGTCGAAGCCTCCCGACGCGCTCTTACCCCGACGATGACGCTGCCCTTAATCGCCCAGTAAATCAGGGGAACGGAACGCAGAGGACGCAGAGGAGAGAAAAAGGGAGGAAACTGAAAGAGGATTCTTCTTTCTCTTCCTCTATGCTCTCTGCGCCCTCCGCGTCCTCTGCGCTCGATTTGTTCGGTCTCGCTACCGATGAACGGGGGAAGAATGGCGGCACGGGTGCGTGAGGAGCGATGGGCGCGAACGCGGGGCGTTGTGCTGGAGAATGAACTGCTGCGCGTCGTCGTGCTACCGGAGCAGGGGGCGCGGATTGCCTCGCTCCTGCACCGGCCGAGCGGGCGGGAGGCGCTCTGGTCGCCGCCCGGGCTGCGTGCGCTGCCGCCCCCGACCTACGGGATGACCTACGCCGATCACCCGGCAGTCGGCATTGATGAGTGCCTGCCGACGATCTGGGCGGACACCTACATGGGGCGCGATCTGCCGGACCACGGCGAGGCGTGGACGGTGCCGTGGGACGCGACGACCGGCAAGGACCGTATCGAAACGACGGTGACGCTCCGGCAATCGCCCTTCCGCTTCACGCGCCGCATCACCTTCGCGAACGATACCGCCCTCGCGCTCGATTACGCGCTGACGAACACGAGCGACGCGCCCGCGCCCTGCCTCTGGGCGTTGCATCCCTTGATGACGTGGCAACCGGGAATGCGGATCATCCTGCCGCCATCCATTGCGGAGGTCGAGATCGGCTCCGTCAGCGGCATTAGCCCGCTGCACGAATACGCGCCCGCGACGTGGCCAAAGACGGCGGGGATGCATCTCGCGGGGGTGCAACTGAATGAGACCGGCACGCCTGCCGCGACGAAGGTCTATGTCGGCCCGATCATCGAGAGCGAACGATGGGCGGCATTGCACGACACACTGGCGGGCTTTGTCGTCGGCTTCGCCTTCACGGTGCCGATGCTCGGCCTCTGGCTGAACCGGGGCGCGTGGGGCGGCTACACACATGTCGCCATCGAACCGGCGACCGGCATCTCCGAGCATCTTTCCACCGCCGTGGAGCGCCACAACGTCCTCACCGTCCCCGCCGGAGAGACCGCCTACTGGAGCGTCATTATCGTCGTGACCGGCGGCATCACGAATGTCACCGGTGTCACGCTGGATGGGGAAATTCGGGGTTGATCCGGCGCCGCACACCGAGTACTGAGGGCGGTCGCGAATGCGGCGGCCAAACAGAGGAGGATCCTATGGACGACTTCGGCATCTTCAACCCGCGCGTGGTGCAGCGACTGAAGGAGGACTGGGAACGGGCGAAGACGGAGGTGCGGAAGGCGACCGCGCCGATTCTCGATGAAGCCGAGCGCGTCGTCGAGGGTCTCTTTCGCGCGCCTGTCACGGGGCCGACCACCCCGCTCGACGGCTGCGACTGGCAGCAGGTACTAGACGACGATGAGATGCTGCGCACGCGGCTTGAGCGGACGATCGCCGACCTGACGGTGGTGAAGCAGCAGACGGTGACGCTGGACGACCCCGGCGGCGCGGCGGCGAGTTTCACGGTGCGAGTGGTGCTGACGGACGAGACGACGTGGCAGGCGCGGGTGCCGGTGGCGGCGGTCGGGCGGGCGACGGAGGCGGAACTGCGACTCTGGGCGCTGCGGCTGGCGGGAAAGGTACGGCAATGAGCAACGGTCCTGCCAACCACTGGCGGTAAGCGGTGGCGTAGGCTTCAGCCTGCGCGAGAGATCGTAGGCTGAATCTGCCCAAAGGGCACCCGGCCACCAGGAAGGGTGAGGGAGGATGACGGTAATCCAGCCGCTGGCCGAGTTTGCGATTGATCCGGCGCTCGCGGCGCTGCCGAAGGCCGATCTGCATGTCCATGCCGAGGCCGCGCCGCGCCTCGATCGCGTTGTTGCCCGCCGTGAGGGGAAGCCACCGCCCGATATGCGCGAGACGGTGCGGGCGCTCCTCGATGAGCCGCCGGGCATGCCGCGCCTGATCCACATGGCGGTTCCCCCGCAACCGGAGACGGAGGCACTGGACGCCGAACCGGAGAATTTCATTCTGCGCGTCGCCGATGCGCTGGAGGAAGCGGCGGCGGACGGGGCAATCCTCGTCGAGATACGCTTCGGCGGCATCACCATCCTCCGATCCGACTTCATGCCGCTCTTTCGGGAAGCCGAACGGCGAGTGCGCGCGTGCTATCCCCGGTTGCGCGCCGAGGCGATCATCGTCTTCGTGCAGTCGTGGACTGCTGAGCAGATCGAGCAATGCCTGGCGGCGTGCATACGAAGCGCGAGCGAAGGGCTTGCGGGCGCGGACTTCATTTCCTCCCCGTACGATCGTGAGGCTGACTGGACGCCGATCTATCGGTGGGCGGAACAGGCGGCGGCGGCGGGCTTGGGCATCACCGTTCATGCCGGAGAGTTCTCCACCGCGAACCTCGCGGCGGCTCTGCGCGTCCCTGGTGTGACGCGCCTCGGCCACGCCGTCTATGCGGCGCAGGATCCGCGATTACTCGACCGAATGGCGCGCAGTGGCGTCACGGTGGAATGCTCCCTGACCTGTAATGTGCTGCTCGGCGCGATCCCATCATACGAAGCGCATCCGATCCGGCAGTTTATGGCGCATGGCATTCCGGTCACGCTCAATACAGATGATCCGGTGCGCGTCGGCACGACGATTGGGCGGGAATATGCGATCGCCGCCGCGCTGGGGTTTTCGCGGGCGGAACTGCTTGGCTTCACGCGCAATGCGATTCAGGCATCGTTCACCACCGCCGCGCGCCGCGCGGCCTTGCTCTCGGAACTCGCCCCTTTCGCTTCCTTCCGGCAATCTGGCTTGCCGCTACGGTGATAAATGGTGATATGCTGGCGCCCGGTGTCTGACGCTGGCAAGCAGGGGCGTGCGACCGCGCCGTTGCATGGTGAACAAAGGGGGAAGGGATGGATTCAGCACGCTTCAATTCTCTCGAATGGCGCTCGATCGGGCCGCACCGGGGCGGGCGCGTCGTCGCCGTGGCCGGGCATCCGACCGAACCGGGGACATTCTTCTTCGGTGGCTGTGCCGGGGGTGTCTGGAAGACGACGAACGGCGGCTCGCACTGGCAGAATATCACCGACGGCTTCTTCACAACCGCCGCCGTCGGCGCGCTGGCCGTTTCGGACGCCGACCCGAACGTCATCTACGCGGGTACCGGTGAAACCGCCATTCGTAGCAACGTCTCGCACGGCGACGGCGTCTATAAATCCACCGATGGCGGCCGGACGTGGCGGAATATGGGCCTCAAGGAGACACGCCACATCGGCGACATCGTGGTTCACCCGCACAATCCCGACGTGGTATACGTCGCGGCCCTCGGCCACGCGTGGGGGCCGAACGAGGAGCGCGGGGTCTATCGCTCGAAAGATGGCGGCGAGACGTGGGACCTCGTGCTGCACAAGAGCGCGCGCGCCGGGTCGCACGACATCGCGATGGATACGAGCAATCCGCGTGTCATCTACGCGGCGATCTGGCAGGGGCAGCGCTACCCGCACGCGGCATCGAGCGGTGGCGAGGATTCCGGTATCTGGCGCACGATGGACGGTGGCGATACATGGACGGAGATCACCCGGAATGTCGGCTTGCCCACCGGCGTCCTCGGCAAGATCGGCGTCGCCGCGCCCCCGGCGCGGGCGGGGAGGGTCTGGGCATTGGTCGAGGCGGAGGATGGCGCGCTCTTCCGCTCCGAGGATTACGGCGAGACATGGGAACGCGTCTGCGACAACCCGGATCTGCGCCGCCGCCCGTGGTACTACATGCACATCTTCGCCGATCCGCGGAACGCGGACACCGTCTGGATACCGAACCTCAACTGTTGGAAATCCATTGATGGCGGCAAGAGTTTCGAGGCGATCCCGACGCCGCACGGGGACAACCACGGCCTCTGGATTGACCCGCGCAACTCCAACCGGATGATCGAGGGCAACGACGGCGGCGCGTGTGTGACCTTCGACGGTGGCCGGTCGTGGTCCTCCATCCTCAACCAGCCGACGGCGCAGTTCTACCATGTGACGACCGACGAGAAGGTGCCGTACAACGTCTACGGCTCGCAACAGGATAACTGGGCGATGCGCCTGCCGAGCATCGGCTTCGAGGGCGCGATTTCCTGGAAGGATTACGTCGAGCCGGGTGGCGGCGAGAGCGGCTATATCGCCGTCAGCCCGAAGTCGCCGCATCTGGTCTATGGTGGCGGCATCGGCACCGGCCTCGGCCACGGGCGGCTGATCTCCTGGAACCCGGAGACGGGGCAGAAGCGCAACGTCACCGCCTGGCCGGAAGTGATCGGCTTTGGAGGTGGGGCGGACACGCTCAAATACCGCTTCCAGTGGACCTTCCCGGTCGAAATCTCTTCCCACGATCCCGACACCATCTACATCTGCTCGAACTTCGTCCACCGCTCGACGGACGAGGGGACGAGTTGGGAGGTGATCTCGCCCGACCTGACGCGTAATGACCCGGAGAAACTCGGCTCCTCCGGCGGCCCGATCACGGCGGACAACAGCGGCGCGGAGATTTACTGCACGATCTTCGCCTTCCGCGAGTCGCCGTACGAAAAGGGTGTCTTCTGGGTAGGCTCGGACGACGGCCTCATCCATCTCTCCCGCGATGGCGGCAAGAACTGGGAGAACGTCACGCCGCCTGATCTGCCCGAGTGGGCGATGATCTCGATTATCGAACTCTCCCCGCACGACAAAGCGACCGCCTACGTCGCGGCGACCTGCTACAAATCGGATGACACAACGCCGTATTTGTACAAGACGAACGACTACGGCACGACGTGGACGAAGATCACCGGCGGTATCCCGGCGGACGACTTCACGCGCACGATCCGCGAGGACCCGGCACGGCGCGGCCTCTTGTATTGCGGTACGGAGACAGGGATTTACGTCTCTTTCGATGATGGCGCGAACTGGCATCGTATGGAGACGAACCTGCCTGTCGTGCCGATCTGGGACCTCGTCGTCAAGGGAACCGATCTCGTCGCCGCGACGCATGGCCGCTCGTTTTGGATTCTCGATGACATCACGCCGCTGCGTCAGATGCATGACGGCATCGCGAGCGAGGCGGCGCACCTCTTCAAACCGCGCGACACCGTGCGCTTCCGCATGTACGGCCGCGCCTTCGATCGGAAATCGCCGGTCTACATCAACTACAAAATGACCGGCCCTGTCACCGTCGGGTTCAAGCCGACCGAGGCGGCGAACGGCGCGAAGACCGAGGAGTTCTACAACGCCGGGAAGAACCCGCCGGACGGCGTCATCATTCATTATCACCTGAAGGAGAAGCCCTCGGGCGCAGTCAAACTGAGCATCCTCGACGCGGACGGCAACGAAATCCACTCCTACACCGCGAAGAAGAGCAGTGAGAAGGCAGCGGGCGATGCAGAGGCAGACGCCGAAAAGCAGCAGGCGACCGGCGAGGAGGAAGTGAGCAGCGAGGACGAGCCGCAGGATGAGACGCTCTGGCTGCCGGTCGCGGCGGGGATGAATCGCTTCGTCTGGGACTATCGCTATCCGAAGCCGACGAAAATCGAGGATCGCCCCGGCAGCACCACACGCCAGGAAATGATGGAAGCGAACGTCGCGCCGAAGGCGGTGCCGGGCAGGTATCAGGTGCGGCTGACGGTCGGCGATCAGACATACACGGAATCCTTCGCGATTCTGCACGATCCGCGCCTGCCCGTCTCAGAGAAAGACCTCCGGGCGCAGTTCGATCTCAAACTTGCCATTCGGGACAAACTCTCGGTGACGAATGAGACGTTGAATCAGATACAGCGCGTGCGGTCGCAGGTGGAGGAATGGGAGAAGCGCGCCAAGGGCTCCGAGCACGCCGCGCGCGTCGCGGGCGCCGGGAAGACGCTCCGGGAGCAATTGCGGGTAATCGAGGGCGCGCTGATTAACCTCGATGCCGATAAGTCGCAGCCGGGCGTCTCACGGATCAAGGAGAAACTGGGCGCTCTCAGCACCATGATTGACGAGTCCGACCACCCGCCGACGAAGGGCGCGGGTGAGGTCTACACGATGCTCAGTGACCAACTCGATGCGCAGCGGAAGCAACTCCAGCAACTGCTGGACGAGCATATCCCGTCGTTCGGTGACCTTGTCCAGTCGCTCGCCATTCCGCCCATCGTCGCGTAGCAAGGAGTTATCGAACCACAGACAGCGGAGATGATGGGTTGCCAGGCGCGGCGACGCCCGCATAACCGGGAATGTGGACGCTCTGAATGGTGTCGGGGTACACATGGTATCCTTATCCTGATAGAGGAGCGAGAGATGGTGCGTGAACTGACCAAGAACGAAACGGACGCGCTTATCGAGCGGCATATTGAGCCGCACCCCGATCCTGTGAAGGAAGGGTATGCGTGGTATCGCCTGAAAGAACGGGGCGTGCCAGTCTACGCGATCATTGCCAGCATGACTCCGACTTTTGATAATGCTGACGATGTGGCGGACGCCTTCGCCGTTTCACGGGAAGCGGTGGATGCGGCGGTCGCGTATTATCGGCAGCACACGGCAGCGATTGACTCCCGCCTTGCCGCGAGCCGCGCCGCGTAAGTGGCAGCGCTCTATCTTGATGAGGATGTGTCCCTGCGGCTCGCGCGTCTCCTTGTCGATCGAGGGCATCACGTCGTAACGACTGACGAGGAGGGGCGCAAAGGCGCGCCCGATGCGCGGCAGTTGCTCTACGCCGCCGTGCGGGGCTGGACGCTGCTTACTCATAACGCCGATCATTATCGCCTCTTACACGATGCGTGGCTCATGTGGTCGCACGAATGGGGATATACACACCGGCACGGAGGTATCCTTGTCTTGTCGCATGTCATCACCGCCGATCTCCCGCATGTCGCGGAGGCGATTCATCAACTCGTGAGCGATCCGGCAACCGTACTCGACACCACTCTTTATACCTGGACACGAACGACAGGCTGGAAGCGCTTTCCCCAACCCTCTTGACCCTCAAGTCACGTGAGGGTGTACGGTGCTCTCGTGGCTGATCGTGGCCCGAGAGAAAGGAGGGTATTGCATGTGGCCTGACGCCATGAAAGTGGGCGAACTGGCGAAACGGACGGGTGTTTCCGTCCGCACACTCCACTATTACGACGAGATCGGCTTGCTCGTGCCATCGCGGCACAGCGACGCGGGCTACCGGCTCTACACCGCTGCCGATGTCGCCCGCTTGCAGCAGATCATGTCGCTCCGGCAACTCGGCTTTGCGTTGGAGCAGATTCGGGAGTGTCTGAACCGGAGCGATCGTTCGCCCTTGCAGGTGATCGAACAGCATCTTGCCGGAGTACGGGAGCAGATCGCGCTGCAAAACCAACTCTGCGACCGCCAGGAGGCGATCGCCAGCGGTTTACGGCGGGCGGAGCAGCCGTCCGTCACGGAATTGATGCAGACGATTGAGGTAATGAACAGAATGGAAAAGTACTACACACCGGAGCAACAGGAATGGCTGAAGGAGCGACGGAGGGCGGTCGGCGACGACCGTATTCGCGAAGTCGAGGCGGAGTGGCCCAAACTGATCGCCGAGGTCCGCGATGAGATGAACAAGGGTACCGATCCGGCGGACCCGAAGGTGCAGGCGCTCGCCGCGCGCTGGATGGGGCTGGTGCGGGAGTTCACCGGCGGCGACCCCGGCATCGAAAAGAGCCTGCGCACGATGTACCAGAATGAGTCGCCCCAGAATATCCACCCCTCTCTCGACCCGCACATGTCCGAGTACATGGCGTACATCAACAAGGCGATGGCGGCAGGCAACCAATCGCAATAAAAACCGTCGCGGAACGATGGATGAGGGAATACGAACCACCAAGACACCAAGAGAAAAAGAGAATCTCTTGGGGTCTTGGTGGTTGAAGGAAATTCTCGATTATCCCTGATGCAGCGCGGTGTAAACCTCCTCCGCGTTGATCGGGACGGCGGTGAATCGCTTGCCGGTCGCGGCTTTCATCGCGTTGGCGACGGCAGCCGGGCCGGGGATGATCGGTGGCTCGCCGACGATCCGCGCGCCGAACGGGCCGTCGGGCGCGGGGACTTCGATGAGGATCGTCTCGATATTCGGCACCTGCGTCGAGGCGGGCATCGCGTAGTCCATGAACGAGCCGGTCAGCAGTTGGCCGTTATCGTCGTAGATCATCTGCTCGAAGAGCGCGAAGCCGAGGCCCTGCACGACGCCGCCCTGAATCTGCCCAATCACGGCGGGTGGGTTCAGGGCGTGGCCGACATCCTGCGCGGCGACATAGGTGAGAATCGCTACTTCGCCCGTCTCCGGGTCCACACGGAGGTGCGCGAGGTGCGCCGCGAAGCCCGCGGCGATCACCTGCTGCGCGCTGGCGCCATTGCCCCAGACCGGCTTGTACTTGCTCGTGCTCATCCGCGCGACATCCGTCAGCGTGACCTTGCGGTCCGGCACGCCCTTGACTTGCACATTCTCCCCGACGATTTCGAGGTCCTCGACGGAGGCTTCCAGTTCCTGTGCGACGATGGCGAGCGCCTGCTTGCGCGCCTCATTTGCCGCTTCCAGCACCGCCTTGCCGACGGTGTAGGTGATCTGACTGCCACCGCTGCCGGGGGAGTGGGGCGCGGCCTCGGTGTCACCGATCACGACGCGCACCTTGTCTGCCGGGATGCCGAACGCCTCGGCGGCGATCATCGCGAAGGTTGTCGTCTGCCCGGTGAGGTCCACCGCGCCGACGCTGATCGTCAGGGTGCCGCCCGGGTCCATCCGGCAAGCGGCGGCGGCGGGGCCGCGACCGCCCGGCCAGCCGCCCGCGCCGATACCGACACCCTCGTTCGCCGGGAGGTTGTGCCGGTTCTGCCAGAGCGGGTGCTTCTTCAGCGCTTCCAGGCACTCGACGAAACCAATCTTCGGCCACGGGTTGCCGTCCGGCCAGAGATCGCCCTCGACGATCGCGTTCTTCAGGCGGAGATCGAGCGGGTCCATGCCGAGTTTGTCCGCGAGGTCGTCCATCTGGGATTCAATCGCGAAACTGGCGTGCGGCGCGCCCGGCGCGCGGTACGCCCCGACGCCCGGCTTGTTCGTCACGACCTCATATCCACGGATGTCGAGGTGTGGGAAGCGATACCAGCCGCCGATCAGCAGGCAGGCGATACCGAGCGCGGAACCGGCGTACGCTCCGGTGTCGAAGACGACGCGCGTCTGCAGGGCGGTGAGCGTGCCATCTTTTTTCGCGCCGGTCTTGCACTCGATGACGGCATATGGTGACGGGTTCGCGGCGAGGAAGTCTTCGCCGCGCGTGTATTGCAGGTGGACGGGCCGGTTCGTCTTCTTGACGAGCGAGGCGACGAACGGCTCGATCACGACGTACTTCGCGCCGAAACCGCCGCCGACCGTCATCGCCACACAACGGACCTTGTTCGATGGCAAATCGAGCGCCTTCGCTACCTCATCGCGCGTCATGAACTGCGCCTGCGTACTCGTATAGACTGTTACGCCATCTGTCACGGGATCGGGGGCGACCATGCACGACTGCGTCTCGAGGTAGCCCTGGTGGACACCGGCGATCTTGTAGGTATCCTCGACGATCACATCCGCCTCGCGGAACCCCTGCTCGACATCGCCGCGCTTGAAGCGGATCGTGTTGGAAACATTGTCGTGCAAATCCTCGTGATGTTCTTCCTTCTCGTCGGCGGCAACGGCGGCATGCAAATCCTGTTCCTGTGCGCCCGCCGCCAGATGTTCGCGCACGCGCGGCGCGCCGTGCTGCATCCCTTTCACCGGGTCCACGACCGCCGCGCTTGGCTCATAGGAAACCGCGACCGCCGCCGCGGCATCTTCCGCCTGCGCTTCCGTCTCGGCAAGGGCGACGGCGACGGGCTGCCCGGCGAAGACGACATGGCCCTGGGCGAGGAAATTGAGCCGCCGCGAGCCCGATTCCCAGCCCTTCAGCGTCCCCTCCAGGTCCTCGGCGGTGAAAATCGCAACGACGCCGGGCATCTGCCGGGCCGCTTCGGTGTCAATATTCGTGATCTTCGCACTGGCGTACTGGCTCGATACGAGGCGGGCGTAGAGCATGCCGGGGAGCCGGATATCACCCGCGTATTGGGCGCGCCCGGTCAGTTTCTCCGGCCCGTCGCGGCGGAGGATGTCGGTGCCGACTGTGGTCATTTGTGCCATCGTCTCTCCCTCTCCTGATATGGTTCCTGCCATGCGTTGGCAACGGGGCGCGCGGCGCGTAGTGCGCGAAGATGATTATACGGGAAATTCTCAGCCGTGCGGTGGTGACGATGAAGCAACCCCCGCGATGACGGCCGCGAGCGTCGTAGAGAGCCAGGCAATGTCGGCATGTGAGAGGGCAGGCCACGGAGTGAAAGAGATCCGGTCAGTTTCTCTCTCGATACGATCCCGCGTCTCCTTTCCTTGCGGCGTACAGCGCAGCGTCTCGCCATCCCGCGTGAGATAGCCCGCCGCGATCAGCAATACGATGCCGCGCGCCACATCCTCGGGTCGTTGGAATTGCTGCACCGCCCCGGTCAACGCCGTAACCGTCAGAGTTTCGCCCGACCAAACACGGCTCAGGAGATCGAAGGTCGGACCATCGAATCCCGCCGCGCGCCAGGCAGCGGTATGGCTATCGTCTCGCGCCATCCAGAGGGCATAGACAATCCCGTACAAACGGACCATCGGCGCAGCGCCCATGGGCGGCATGACGCGCCACGCCCGCGCCTGATGCGCCTTCTGTTTCGGCTCCGGCGCCTCCCGGAGCCGTGCCGCGATCTCCGCCAGCATCGCGACGAGCCGCGCGAGGTCAGCGGCGGGAATCGGTGCGAGGGACGCGAGATAGGCATCTCTCGCCTCTGCAATCCGCGTGGCGACGTCGCGCCCTTCTCGCGTCACCGTGTAGCGGTCGCCGTCCCGCGCGACGTATCCGGTTGTAAGGAGCATCGGAAGCGCATCGAGAATCGGACGGAGTGTGCTGTAGGGGTTGAAAAGGTCCGCGTGCATCTCCGCTTCGGTGATCCCATCGCCTGGGTTCCGCTCTTCCGTGAGCGCGCGGAGGAGGAAGAACGCGGGCCGGTCGAGGCCGCTCGCGTCGAGCAGCGGGATAAGGCCATCCCAGCCACGCGTCGCCCCCATGAGAAACCGTGGCAGAAGATCAACAAGGGCGCGGCGGTCATCCGGCATCGTGATAGTGATATCCCTCATGAGACGTACACAGGTGCGGAAGCGGCGATGCAATCAATGCAATCGGTGTCGGTGCAGCGCGATGGATGCATGCCCGCTACTCTACTCGCTCTCGGCCCGCCGGTTCAACTGTCGCGTGCTCTCGCCGCATTCCGCTCGCACGAAGCGGAAGTCTCCATGTGGTTTGGCAAGACGGTATCACCAGCGCAGCATGATGCGCTGGGTGGACAGCGATGCGGGGAAGTAGACAGCAGGCCGTGTCAAGCCCTCACAAAGAGAAAAAGTGGTTCCGAAAACGTATGCTATTTTTCATTTTACGGAACCAGCGGTTTCCGCGTCAAGCGGGGAAATGGGGAGGGGTGGGGCCGGGAATAGTCATTTCAGGAACCAAGAGCAAAAGAGGGGACCGCACGTAACATACCTCGTCAGAGGAGGGGGTGTGCACACTCCGTCAGAGGATAGGAGACACATTTCGCTCGAATCGGTGACGGAAATCATCGGCTTTTCGCGGCTCGACTCACCGATTTTTCCAGTGAGGGCGGCAATCAGGCGATGAAAATGTGCCGAAAAAACCGTCAAATTTATGAGCAATATGTGTAGCCCCTCCTGTGACGAGGGATGGGGGTGTATTCAGGGAGGGTACGCGATACCCACCAGTTGTCGTCGTCTTTGCGGTAGTCCGTCGTGACCTTCACACCAAGCCAGACGGCGCGCCCTCAGCTCACCGCTTTCTTCACGAGCGCGCCGATCCTTGCCTCGTCGTCGGCGGTCAACTCCGTCAGCGCGAAGGCGGTCGGCCACATGGCGCCTTCGTCGAGGTTCGCCTTGTCGCTGAAGCCGAACGTCGCGTACCTCGTCTTGAACTTCTGCGCGCTTTGGAAGAAGCAGACGACCTTGCCGTCCTTGGCATACGCGGGCATCCCATACCAGGTTTTCGGCGAGAGGGCTGGCGCGCTGGCTTTGATGATCGCATGGAGCCGCTCGCCCATGGCGCGATCCGGTTCCGGCATCGCGGCGATCGCCGCAAGCACGGCGCTTTCCCCGTCCGCCTTGCGCGCGTCCGCCTTCTGCTCCTGGGCGCGCGCCCGCATCGCGGCCCGTTCCGCGTCCGTGAATCCCTGGGGCTTCTCGCCGCTCGCGGTGGTGCTCTTGGCGGACTTCTTGTCGACTCCTTGCATCTGTGACCAACCTTTGCGAAACCGGATAAGGTACAGACTATTATCGCTCAGATGTTCGGATTTGTCTAGCAAACCTGCCGTATGAGTCGGGCGCTTGCGCACTCTCGGTGCAGCACGTCGGCGCGAAGATCGATGATCGCACCGTGTGCGGATGCGTCACCTCATCGCGCTGGAGTCCGCCATGCGTCGGAACCTTGATCCTTACACCGACATACTCTCATTGCGCGGGGACCGGTATGATCTTCGCGTCGTAACAAGTTATCGAGATGTGCGAATGAAGGCAGCGGAATCCTGGTTGTCGTCGCATCCATAGGTGACCTGATCCCCGAAAAGTGTCCGCCACAGCCAAGAGAGCAACTACAAATCTATTAGCGTCGTCGAATGGGGAAAAGCCGACACGACAGGCCGAAAATAATCATTTCAGGAACCAACATGGTTCAGAAGAACTATGCAGAGAAAAAGGCGTGTAATTCTGCATAGGTCTCGTCTGGCGCTTCCTCGGGCAAGAAGTGACCGCAATCGAGGGCTTTACCTCGGACATCGTCTGCCCATTCCTGCCACACCGCCACGGCGTCATACCAATGTTGCACCGCGCCGCCTTTGCTCCATAGGGCAAGCACAGGACACGTGATCCGTCGTTTCCCACGGTCGGCCTCATCGTACTGATAATCAAGTGTGACGGCTGCGCGGTATTCCTCACAGATGGCGTGCAACGTCCTCGGGTTCGTAAAGTTGCGAAGATACGCGTCACGGACTCCTTGGGGGAACGCATCGGGCACGGCTGACCAGGTGTCCAGCATATGGTCAAGATACAGCTGTGGGTCTGCGTGAATGGCTCGCTCTGGCAGGTCAAACGGCTGCGCAAGGAAGAACCAGACCCAAAAACCGAGGGCGAACTCGGTATTCGCCCGACGCAATGCCTCACCGGTCGGCACGATATCCAACAGCGCCAACTTTTCGACCGATGCGGGAGAGTCCAGCGCCATGCGGTACGCGACACGGGCGCCACGATCATGGCCGGCGACGAAGAAGCGGTCATAGCCAAGCTGCTGCATGACAGCGACCTGATCGCGTGCCATAGCCCGCTTGGTGTAGGGGGCATGATCCGGGGTACTCTTCGGCGTTGAACTTTCTCCATAACCGCGTAAATCCGTCGCGACAACGGCAAAGTGCTGTGCGAGACGGGGCGCGACTTTGTGCCACATGAGGTGTGTTTCAGGGACGCCATGCAGGAGCAAGAGGGGGGCGCCAGTGCCACCATGCCGAACGTGAATAATTGCCTCACCGGTATCAATCATAGAATCATCAAACCCTTCAAAGGGCTTCGCGCCTGTGATATCCATGTTCTCATGATAGCAAATGGTCTCTTGCGATGGGAAAGAGCCGACACGACAGGCCGGGGACAGTCATTTCAGGAACCACCTCTGTCATGTCCGCCGGTGCATCAGATACCACGACGGGCGGAAAATCCGTCGGACATGCGGCTGCTCATGCCAGGCAACATCCCATGCGGGGGAGAATCGCGCTTCGACCTCCTCCCGCGGCGCAGTACCCGGTATCCCGCCAAACGCAAAGAGCAGCAAGGTCGCATCCGGCGCCGCAACCGCCGTTACTTGGCGAACATACGCTTCCCGCGACCGGCGCGGTACGGTGTGGAAACAGCCCACGTCCAGAATCAGGGTAAAATCACTGCCAACCCAAAACAGCATGGGTCGTCCCGCTTACGACGACATTTCGGGACTGACGCTGTACCAGATATGACCGCATATCTGGCGTACTCCCACGCTATGTGGGGCCGACCATCGGCGCGATCGCGTACCCGGCGGGTGGTGTCGCGCCACGCAGATGCGTGACGAAGTAATCCCACCGCTTGCGGACGAAATAGGGGTGGCTGAGCGAGATGAAGCGGTCCGCGCCTGCCAACCCCCAGCGGAGATCGAAGAAGCCGTGGTTCGTGAAGGGGATGATGAGCATGTCGAAATCCTTGTTCGCGGCGATCAGTGCGTCTGCAAGTTGCATCGTCAGCGACGGATGGACATTGTCATCCAGTTCGCCGTGGACGAGCAGGAGTTTCCCCTTCAACTTTGCCGCGAGCGACGCGTTGATCTGCCCCGCGTAGTTGTCGCCCTCCGGCATGCCGATATACCGCTCACCCCAGCCCGCGCAGTATCCCAATTGGTTGTGGTTGCCCGCCGAGGAGACGGCGACCTTGTAGAAGTCCGGGAAGCCGAGCAGTGCGTGCGCCGAGGCGAACCCGCCGCCGGAATGACCGTAGATGCCGACGCGGTCGAGATCGAGTGATCGGTCGCGCGCTGCCAGTTGTTTGAGGCCGACGATATGATCTTCGAGGCCGCCCGCTTCGCCGAACCGCGCGCCGTACGCGACATCTACGAACGCCTTGGAGCGGTAGGGCGTGCCCATGCCATCAATGTTCACCACGATGAATCCAAGTTCCGCGAGTGCCTGATCCTGCCAGAAGTTGCGCCCGCCCGTCTCCCCGCCAGCGAAAACTTTGGGCGTGTGGATCGTCTGCGGCCCCGGATAGATGCTGTCTAATACCGGATACCGCTGTGCCGGATCGTAGTTCGTCGGGCGGAAGAGGCAGCCGTAGAGGTCGGTCACGCCATCCCGCGCCTTGACGGTGAACCGCTCCGGAAAGCGCCAGCCCATCTCCGTCAGCGCCGAGATGTCCGCCTCTTCAAGTTTGGTGACGAGGGTGCCGTCCGCTTTTCGTACGACGGTGACTGGTGGCAGATCCACGCGCGAGTAGGTGTCCAGGAAGTACGCGCCGGAGGGCGAGAAGGTCACACTATGGTCGGCATCTTCGGGCGTCAACAGGATGAGGTCCGCGCCGTCGAGCGCACAGCGATACATGTGTCGGTAATAGGGATCGCGCCCCTGCTCTCGGCCACCGGCGGTGAAAGAGACCCAGCCATGCTCCGCGTCCACCCGTAACGTGTCGCGCACCGTCCACGCGCCGGAAGTGAGTGGCGCTTTCATCTCGCCAGTCGCGACATCGTAGAGGGAGAGGTGGCCCCACCCACTCCGCTGCGACCACCACGTCACGGCCTCGCCCACACCGACCTCATGGACATTCGTGTTCGCCATCGGTACATGATGCGGGTAGACATGCGACGGGCCATGCTCCTCAAGAATCGTCCCGCTCTTGCCGGTGGCGGCATCCGCGATCTGCAAGGCGACCGAGCGATGACCGCGCCGCTGGCTGATCGCGTAGACACGCGTGCTGTCGCCGCTCCACCAGACATTGCGCTGCTCGAACGGCGTGGTCCGCGTCATCGTCGCGAGCGGCTCCGTCTTCAGCGGGATGACCGTGCCCGTTTCGGCATCCACCACGAGCAGATGGGCAAGGGGAACATGCTCGTCGCCGACCAGCGGATAGCGGTACGGGTGGAGCGTCAGGTGCGCGCTGCCGTCGGTCGGGACGGATTGCAGGAGGTGCATATCGCGCACCTTCCGTTCATCGAGGCGGTAGGTGACGAACTTTGTCGAGTCCGGCGACCATTGGAGGGCGGGCGTGGCAGGCTTGCCGATCACGCGATCCGTCACCGCCGACAGCGACGATCCCGGCAATGCAGCGTAGGCGTGATATCGCCTGCCATCGGTCGTGATCTGCCGTTCCGCCCCGCTGGCGACCTCCCGCACGAAGAGATTGTCATCCCGCACGAAGGCGGCCCATGTGCCGTCCGGCGAGCGGACCTCGGCTGTGGATGCCTCCTCTTTTTCACCCGCCACGCAGTCGTACATTGTCAGATCGCACGTCCACCGCTTGTCCGCCGCGTCGAACTGGATTGCCTGCTCGTCGTTCACAAAGGTGAATGTCTCGAATGGCAACGCGGTGTGGACGTAATGCGATCCCGCCGCCTCTGAAAGCGCCGCTGCCAGCCGCGTATGGTCAAAGGCAGGCTCGGCCCGGCCGGTCGCCGGATCAACGAGTACGAACGCCGCACCATCGCGCCCTGTGCGGCGATACCAGAAGCGGTCGCTTCCCGCGATCCAGTTTGGGCGCACCTCCGCGTTGAACATCAATTTCGTGGCGTTCCCGGGCAGGAATTGCTCGGCGCGCGCGTAATCTGCCCAGGTGATTTGGCCGTCCGTCGTGTCGCGCGATGATCGTGCGGTCGTGGTCATACACTTTCTCCCTCATCGTCATTGGGCCGAAAACGTTGCCGCGAGTATGATACATTCAATCACACGGACGGCCAGAGTCGCCTCCGATGGAGACATGCGACGGAGACGGCAACAGCGACGGGGAGGAGAAGGGCGGATGGTTACGGATGCGGCGGCGCCGACGGTCACTTTTGCGGATGTGGAAGCGGCGGCGCGGCGGATCGCCGGGCACGCGCACGTCACGCCCGTTATCACCTCCCGCACGCTCAACGCGCAGGTCGGCGCGGAACTCTTTTTGAAGTGCGAGAATGTGCAACGCGCGGGGGCCTTCAAGTTCCGGGGCGCGTTCAACCGCCTGAGTCTGCTCACGCCGGAAGAACGGCAACGCGGCGTTGTCGCCTTCTCATCGGGGAACCACGCGCAGGCGGTCGCGCTGTCGAGTCACCTGCTCGGCATCCCCGCCGTGATCGTCATGCCGCACGATGCGCCCGCGACGAAAGTCGCCGCGACACAGGGGTATGGCGCGGAGATCGTCCGCTACAACCGGCTCACCGAGGACCGTGAAGCGATTGCCCGCCAACTCGGCACGGAGCGCGGCCTGACAATCGTGCCGCCGTACAATGACCCGCACATCATCGCCGGGCAGGGAACAGCGGTCTACGAAATGCGCGATCAAGCGCCGCCCCTGGATATGCTCGTCTCGTGCGTCGGTGGGGGCGGGCTGATCGGCGGCAGTTGCCTCGCGGCCCGCGCCCTCTGGCCGGGTATCCGCATCTTCGGGGTCGAGCCGGAGGACGGCAATGATACCTACCTGTCGCTCCAGCAGGGGAAGATCGTCAGCGTGCCACCCCCGGCCTCGATCGCGGATGGCATTCGCACGCTCGCGCCGGGCACGTTAACCTTCCCGATCGAGCAGGAGAATGTGGAAGCGGTCGTGCTCGTCAATGACGAGGAGATCAAGGCAGCCCTGCGCTTCCTCCTCTTCCGGCTCAAGGTTCTGGTCGAGCCGACGGGCGCGGTCGGTGTCGCCGCGATCCTCGCTGGGAAGGTCCCCGTCGCGGGGAAGCGCGTCGGCGTCATCCTTTCCGGCGGCAATGTGGACCCCGATGTCCTCGCGGACATCATCCGGGAAGGCTGAGAATTGAACCACGAAGATTCGATGGAGGCGGCGGTGATGGGGTACGGGGAACTGGATACGCCGAGCGTGATTGTGGATTTGGATGTGCTGGAGCGGAATATCGTCGAGATGGCGGCGGTGGCGATGGCGCAGGGGGTGGCGCTCCGGCCGCATATCAAGACGCATAAGTCGCCGCGGATTGCGCGCATGCAACTGGATGCCGGGGCGGTCGGCATTACCTGCGCCAAACTAGGCGAGGCGGAGGCGATGGCGGACGGTGGGATGACGGACATTTTCATCTGCTATCCGCTCGTCACCGAGCAGAAGGTGCGGCGGCTCGCGGCCCTCGCGCGGCGGCCGGGCATGACGGTCTCGACCATCGTGGATAGCCCGGAAGGGATCGCCGCGCTCTCCTCCGTCTTCGCTCGCGCCCCCGCGCCCCTCGACGTGCTCGTGAAGGTGGATGCCGGGCTGGGGCGGGTCGGCGTCGCGCCCGGTGCGGCGACGGTCGCCCTCGCGCAGAGGGTGGCGGCGGCGCCCGGCCTCCATTTCGGCGGCATCTGCATGCACGAGGGGCAGACGTACAAATATGCGGATAGCGAGGATCGCGCCGAGGTCGGGCGGGCGGCGGCGCGGCGACTGGTCGCCACGGCGCGCGCATTGGACGCCGTTGGCCTCTCACCGGCACGGGTCAGCAGCGGCTCGACGCCGGGTGGCCCGGCAACGGCGAGTATCGCGGGGATTACGGAGATGCGCCCCGGCAACTACGTCTTCTACGACGCGATGCAGGTCGGCCTGAATGTCGTGCCGCCGAAACGGTGCGCGCTGCGGGTGCTCGTTACCGTCGTCAGCCACACCGAACGCGAACGGGCCGTGATGGACGCGGGCTCGAAGACGCTCACCTCGGACACCGGCGTGCATGGCATGACCGGCAGCGCGGGCCACGGCATCGTCGTCGGTAAGGAGGACATCCTGATCGTTGGCCTCTCCGAGGAGCACGGCTGGCTGAAACTCGACCCACATGGCAGCGATGTACGGATCGGGGAGATGCTCGAAGTGATCCCGGTCCACTCCTGCCCGGTCGCCAATCTCGCCGGAGAACTGGTGATGGTGCGCGGCGGCGAGGTGATTGATCGCTGGCCCGTCGCGGCGGCGGGGAAGGTGATGTGAGCGGTTCGGGGTTCGGGGTTCGAGGTCCGAGGTTCGGAGTCCCGCTCCTTCCTCGAACCTCGGGCCCCGAACCCCGAACCCTCTCCGGCATCCTCGTCATTGACAAGCCAGCGGGATGGACGGCGCACGATGTCGTGGCGCGTGTGCGGCGGCTGACAGGGGAGCGGCGCGTCGGGCATGCGGGCACGCTCGATCCGGCGGCGACGGGTGTGCTCCCCCTCTGCGTTGGGGAGGCGACAAAGGTCGTTGAATACCTCTCCGCGCACGGCAAAACCTACCTCGCGGCGATCCTCCTCGGCACGACGACCGACACCGATGACCTCGACGGCTGGACGATGACAGAACGAGACGCAGCAGACATATCCCTTGAGGCAGTACGGGCGCAATTGCCGCGGTTCACCGGCGAGATCATGCAGACGCCGCCCGCGTACTCGGCGATCCACATCGGCGGGCAGCGGGCGTATGCAATGGCGCGGGCGGGGAAGGTCGTGGATATTCCGGCGCGGCAGGTGGTGATACACCGGCTCGCGCTTGTCGCGTGGGCTGCTCCGGTGGCGTGGCTGGTGGTAGACTGTGCGGCGGGCACGTACATTCGTGCCCTCGCGCGTGATCTGGGTAATGCGCTCGGCTGCGGCGCGACGCTGGCACGGCTCATCCGGCTCCGGTCGGGGCCGTTCCGGCTCTGTGAAGCATGGTCGCTGGACGAGCTCGCCGCCCTGCCGGATATGCATGCCGCATGGGCGCATGTGGCGGTCCATCCCGATGCCGCGCTCACGGATTGGCCCGCGCTCCTGCTCGATGACCATGCCGCGCGCGAGTGGTCGCAGGGGAAGGCGATGCCGGACAGCCGCGCGCGGGACGGTACGAAAGTCCGCGCCTACGATACGATGGGCGATTGGCGCGGCATCGGTATTGGCGCGGGCGGCGCATGGCGACCGAAAAAAGTAGTGCCGAGTACTGAGTGCTGAGTGCTGAGTGCCAGCAATGAGGCTGTGATAGGTGCGATGACTGAAGATGAGCGTAAGGCGTTTTCCCTCAGTACTGAGTACTCAGTACTCAGTACTTCCCAGATGCGCGTCGTGCGCTCCCTCGCCGATCTGCCGCCCGCGCCGTCCGTGCTGACGATCGGGACGTTCGACGGCGTTCATCGCGGCCATCAGCGGCTGATCGGCCACGTCATTGCGGGCGCGCGGGCGCGGGGCGTGCGTTCCGTCGTCCTCACCTTTGACCCGCATCCGCGCGCCATCCTCGCGCCGGAGTCCGCACCGCCGCGCATCACCACGGTGGATGATGAAGCCGCGCTGATGGCGTCGCTCGGCGTGGATACCCTCGTCATTTATCCCTTCACGCGGGAGACGGCGGACACCGCCGCGCACGACTTCATGGCGATAGTCGCGCGCGCCATCCAGCCTGTCGAGGTCTGGGTGGGGGAGGATTTCGCCTTCGGCAAAGGGCGGCAGGGGAACCTCGATGTGTTGCGCGACCTCGGCACGGAGTTCGGCTATACGCTGCATGTCCTGCCGCGCATCCATCTGGATGACGTGCCAGAGGGCGAGATGATCGGCAGCACGGGCATCCGCAATCACCTGCTCGCCGGGGAGGTGGCGGCGGCGGCGCGGCTACTGGGGCGGCCCTACGCGTTGCGTGGCCCGGTGGTGCGCGGCGCGGGGCGTGGGCGGCAGATTGGCTTCCCGACTGCCAATACACAGGTTGATCCCGGCATCGTCGTGCCGAAGGATGGCATCTATGCGACGTGGGTGACAATCGAGGACGACCCGACCCGCTACCCCGCGATGACCTACATCGGCCCGCGCCCTCAGTTCGATAACGGCCCCCGCTCCGTCGAGCCCAACCTCATCAACTGGGACGGCGACCTCTACGACAAGACGATTACCGTCCACTTCGTCCACTGGATACGCGGCGACGCCAAATTCGCCAGCGTGGACGATCTGATTGCCCAGATGCACCGGGACCGGGCCGACACAATCGAAGCCCTGAACGCCGAGTACTGAGCAATCCGCGCGTTTCATGCCTATCCTGCCTCACCCGCCTCGTTGCACAACGGAGAGGAACATAGAACATATCTTTCGCGGTGTGCGCTGTGGCACTCATGTTGCCATCACCGCACCATAACCGAAATGGAAAGGGGGTATTCGGGATGAGCGCACGGACATTCTCGCAAGGGAACGAAGAAGCAACCCAGCCGGGACCGAACGCTCCCCATCACGGCAAGGACGCAGGCGATGACGACAGCGACCTCTCCGGAGAGACGCGCTCGCGGCATCAATCCGGCCAGGAGCAGGAGAAGCAGGAAGAACCGGCGCACATCCGGTGCCTCTTCGCGGAACTGTTCGGCACCGCGGCCCTGACGACCGTCGCGGCGGGTGGCGAGGTGATCGCCGCCATCAGCAATGGCGAGGTGAGTCGTGACGCGCGTGCGATCGCGCCCGGTCTGCTTGTCATGGCGCTGATTTATGCGATTGGCGATGTCTCCGGGGCGCATCTGAACCCCGCCGTCACCCTCGCCTTCGCGCTCCGCCGCGACTTCCCGTGGTGGAAAGTCCCGGTCTATTGGATCGCCCAGATCGCGGGCGCGTTGGGCGCGGCATGGCTCCTGCGCGCGCTTTTTGGCAATGTCGTGCATCTCGGGGCGAACGAGCCGCGTCACGGCGTAGGTGTGGCATTCGTGATGGAAATTCTGCTTTCCTGGTTGTTGATCACGGTCATTCTGGGTACCGCGACGCGCAACCGGCTGATCGGGCCGAACGCGGCGATCGCGGTCGGCGGGACGATCGCGCTCTGCGGCCTGTTCGCCGCGCCGATCAGTGGCGCCTCCATGAATCCGGCCCGGTCACTCGGTCCCGCGCTCGTCAGCGGCGCGACGGGACAGATCTGGCTCTATATCGTAGGGCCGGTCGCGGGGAGCCTGCTCGCGGTCGTCGGAACGTGGGTGATGCATGGCGGCCGGAAGCCGAAGGAGCGTGAGGCCGCGATGGGCGAAGATGAACGGTAACAACTGCTCCCGATTCCCCGCCGACGCGGTACACTGACGCGATGATGAGGGGTGGAGGCGGGCGATAGCCCGCATCAAGTCGGCAGGGGAGGGAAACGATGAAGATCAGTTACGCGCCACGGCGGGCGGCGTTCTATCCATACGATGGCGGCACCGGCTGGGAAGTGCCGCCGAAAGAGGTCCGGCCAGCCTATCTGCGCGCGGTGCGCGACCGCGGCTTCGCGGGGATCGAAATCGGTCTCGGTCAGGGTGTCGGGACGAGTGAGGCGGAGATTCGCGCGCTGCGGGAGGAGTTGGACGCGGCGGGCGTACCGTGTGCCGCGGTGCGTGGCGGCGGCGGGTTCGCGCATCCCGGTGTCGCGGTGCAGAACCGGCAGCGCGTTCACGATGCGATCCGCATGGCGTCGTGGATCGGGTCGAACCTCGTCAACATGACCGTCCTCACGCCGCCGACCGATCCGCACGGCATCGGCGCGCAGGGCACGGGCGAGCGCGTCTCGCAGGGGGCCAGCCGCACTGCGACGGAGGCGGACTACACGGTCACCGCGCGGTATCTGCAGGAGGCCGCCGCGCTCGCCGCCGATCTCGGCGTGGAAATCGCTATCGAGATGCATCAACGCTCCATCGCGGACAATGCGTGGAGTTGTTTGCATCTGCTCGAACTGGTGGGCCGGCCGAATGTCGGCATCAACCCCGACCTTGGCAACCTCTACTGGACGTACGACGAGCCGGAGGAGAGCTTGGAGTCATGCATCGTCGCCCTCGCGCCGCACGCCAAGTACTGGCACTGCAAGTCGCTCTCTCGCACCCCGATCCCGGAGCACAACCGCGCCTATTTCCGGCGTGTGCCGCTGCCGGAAGGCGAGGTGGATTATCGCTTCGCGATCACGGCGATGGCGCACGCGGGCTACGCCGGCTATCTTGCTATCGAGGGCATCCCGCTCGGCGACCAGTTGTACAACGATGGCCGCAGCCTCGCCTATTGTCAGCAGATCCTCCGGGAAGTAACGACGAACGAGTAGCGAGCGCATCGTCATTACCGACGCCGTCCCCGACGGAGTGCATGGCGGTCATCGCGTAGCAATCGGCCTGGTTGAAGACTGCGCACATCGGGCATGGGAGATCGGCGCTACGCGGTGCAGTATCGCCACTTGTAGTAGTGCTGCCCGATTAGGCGTCTTGGCGATTCTGAATTTTCAGAGAGGGGACACGCGATGAATCTCTGCATGGTCGGCTATGGGACGATTGCGAAGGCGCACACGAAGGCATTGCGGGATGAAGGGGTGACGCTCGATACGGTCGTCGGGCGGCTGGCAGAGCAGAGCGCGGCGTTCGCCAACGCGCACGGGTATACACGCGCCACGACGGATTTTGCGGAGGCGCTGGCACGGCCGGAGATTGATCTCGTCGCGATCTGCTCGCCGAGCGAGGTGCACGCCGCACAGGCGGAGCAGGCGCTCATGGCGGACAAACATGTGCTCGTCGAGATTCCGCTGGCAATGTCCTACACCCAGGGGCGGCTCTTGGCGGGCCTCGCGCGGGAGCGGGGCAAGACCCTGATGGTCTGCCATACGCACCGCTACCGTAGCCCGGCGCAGAAAGCGAAGCAGCGCATCGTGGCGGGCGAGTTGACGCTCCATCGCATCATCAGCCGCTATGCCTTCTTCCGGCGCGAGAACCGCGACCTCACCGGTAAGGCGCGCTCCTGGACGGACAATCTGCTCTGGCACCACGGCGGCCACGCGACCGATCTCTGCCTCTGGCTCCTCGGCGTCACCGATGTTGCGGGCCTGTCGGTCACGTCGCAGATCGCGCTGCCGGATCAGAAGATGATGTCGCCGCTCGATCTCACCCTCCTCGTCCGCACGCCGCTGGACCAACTCGTCTCGGTCAACATGTCGTACAATTCGCATATCAGCCTCTACGACTATCTCCTGATTGGGCGGGAGGAATCGCTTGTACTGCCGGGGCAGGGGCCGGACCCGATCAACGGCGTCGCGGTGCAGGATCACGATTTCCTCACCGCCGTCCGCGAGGGGAGCGAACCGGCGATCAGCGCGGAATCGGTTCTTCCCGCCCTCTGGGTTCTCCAGCAGGCGCAAGACCAGTACGATGCCTTCCTGCAACACCAACCTGGCGCGATGCACCCCATCGCGCCGTAGCCCCCGGCCAGGAATCCGTACGCCATAGATCCATGAACGCAGGGCGTGCGTCTTCTCTGTAGGGTTGCCCTGATGACGGGCAACAACGCGGACGGGCTTTTCCGTTCAGAAGGGGAGCACGATCATGGCAATCGCGATGTTGATGGAGTTCCAGGGTGGGACATTAGCGCAGTACGATGCCGTCATCAACGATATGAATCTCGGCGGCAAGCCGTACAAGGGTGGCATCTTCCACGTTGCCGGCCCGACCGAGGATGGGCTGCGGATCGTTGATGTCTGGGAATCGCAAGAGGCGTTCGACACCTTCGCGCATGCGCTGCTCTACCCGATCACACAGAAGCACGGCATCACGCCGCCGGAAGTGAAAGTCTGGCCGGTGCATAACACCCTGAAGTAACAAACGGGACTGAGCCACATGATCCTGCACACACCGGCAGTGATCGATGGCAAGGATTCGCTTGACACTCCACGTCGCTGCTCACGCGCCATCTGTGCGCGGCGCGTCGAGTGCCGCGTGGGCCTCATCGAGCAGCCGCTGCTCTTCCATCGGATCCCTCACGAGCCCGAACTCATAGTAGGTATACTCGACACTGAACGCGATCCCGTCCTGCCAGACGCCGCCGATGCGCGATGCCGCCCATTCACCGTCGAGGATGAGCACCTCATCGCGATCGGACTTCATGACCAACGGCGGCATTGTCGTCATCGTCTTCTCTCCTCTGGCATTGCGGTTGCCCGGTGCGACCCCCGAGTCCTTGCCATGCCAGAGGGTCAGTATACGTGTAGGATCGTGATCGTGTGGCTTAGTCCAAAGAAACATCTTCCGGGGCGCGGCTATCCGGCCGCGTCCCAGACCGCGCGCAATTTCCGCTGCGACGCGAGGAGATATTCCCGGTCGTCAGCGAAGACTTCCAGGGTGATCGTGCCGTCGTAGCCAGTGTGCTTGAGGGCGCGCACAAGCCGTTTCCAGTCGAGTCGGCCCGCGCCGAGTGGCAGATGATCGTCCGAGCGACCGCTATTGTCCGAGAGATGAACGTGGGCGAGCCGTTCCGCGAAGGCAGTGAGGAAATCCGGTGTCCGGTTGCCCCGGATTTGGGCGTGGGCGATGTCGAGATGGAAGCCGATGGTCGGGTGCGCATCGAGGAAGGCGCGGAGATCGGCGACGGTGTCGAAATGCTCGGGGACGTTCTCGACCATGAGCCGCAGACCGTACGCCCGCGCCACCTCTGCTAAATGGGCGAAGGCGGCGACATTCCACGCGCGTCTCTGCTCCGCGCCTATTCCGACGGTACGCCGCCCGGGATCGGGATGGACATTGACGAGCGCGACGCCCGCCGCGACGAAATGGGGGAACGCGCTCTCGGCCTCCGCGATTGCCGCTTCGCGTAGCCGGGGTACGGGCGAGGCGAAGGGCAGGTACCACGCCGTGTGCCCCACGACGCCGATCTCCGCCGCGTCCAACGCCGCTCGGATCATCGCGCTCTCCACGACATCCGCGCCCGTCTCCGGGTATTCCAGCGTCAGGTCAATGAAGTCGAAGCCGTGTTCGGCGGCCCAGTGAATCTCGCGGAGCGGGTCGCGCGCCGGATTGTTCATCATGCCGATGCGCATTGAGAGACCTCACCACTTCGCCCTCTCTACTGCGCTGGCAATGGAGAGAAATCGGGGACGTTTTTACGCGCCTTGCGCGTCGCTCGCGTCGAGCGGAGCGATCAGTTGGCGGATCAGGACGAGCAGTTGATCGAGGTCGAAGGGTTTGTTGAGGGCCGGAACGTGATGCTCCTGGAGAAACGATGCGTGTAGGGCCATGCCCGTGACATCCGCGGAACAGATCAGGAGAGGAAGGGTCGCGGTCAGCGGATTATCCCGTACGGCGCGGATGATCTGAATGCCGGAGTCCGGCGCTTCCATTCGCAGGTCGAGGATCACCAACGCAGGCCGCGCCTGGCGGATCGTCTCAAGAGCGTCGGCACTGGTCGTTGCCGTGACGACATGATATTCCTCATCGCCGAGGACATCCGTGAGCAAAGCGCGGAAAGGCTCATCGTTGTCAACCACCACGATTACCGGTCGCGTCGGCACCTTCCGCTCCCCGTTGTATACATTCAAGAGACGAGCGCACGTATTGTACACCGATCAATCGCGGATGCAACGTACTACGATGAGGGATCGTGCAGCCGATCGTCTTCGCTCAGTTCGTCCTCCAGCGCCTTGATGTCGTCCAGCATCTGGGCATGCGCCCGCATCACATAGACGCAAAGACGGGCCGCCGCGATTGTTGAGACATGTCGGCGGCGGAGTTGCGCGGCAGCCAGCGTCGCGACGGTCAGGTGTGTGCGCAAGTCGAGTAGCTGGAGCGGTAAGCCACGCTCCGCGACGCTCCGCTCGCCTCGGCCCTCCTCCCCTTCACCGACGTCGGAGGGCGCCGCGTGATCGTCGGTGTGGTGTACGGATACCGCACGCCGACGATGCGCTGCCGCGATGAGGCTGACGATGACGCTCGCAACGGCGATAAACATGAGCACGCGCAGCAGCGTGCCGGTCGAATCGAAGCCGAAGTGGTTGCGTGGTGGGAGAGAGAAGTAATCGGCGGCAATCGCACCACCAAGTACGCTCACCAGGCCCGCGCCGCGGCCACCGTACCACGCCGTGATCGCCGCCGCGAGATAAAAAGGCGTGAAGGGATTCGCCGCGAAGAAGGACGAGAACGGCAGGCTGACCGCCGTCGCGCAGGCGGTGGCGACCAGCGCGAAACCGTACATCTTCACGGTTGTGTTGGAAGCGGCGGAATGTTGCATCATCGTCCTTCGGGCTGTGTGCCGGCCAATCGTACAGTCGCATGCGAGAACCTGTGAGAATCCTCTCGCAAGAAGCATACAGCGATGGTGGCGGCAGGGCCGACGCGGACCGGTAATGACGCCAGCGGTAATGGTTTGCAGATCGGCGTGCGCGTGCGAAACTGAGCATCTTGTTTGGGGTAAGATGCCAGAATCGGAAGGGAGCATGCATATGTCGGGCAAAGGGAACGGGGCGAAGACGGTCGAGGCATCGCTGCGGGAGTCGCTGACCTGGCGATGCATCGGGCCACATCGCGGCGGGCGCGTCGTCGCGGTCGCGGGCGATCCGCACGAGCAGATGACCTTTTACTTCGGTGCGTGCGCGGGCGGGGTCTGGAAGAGCACCGACGGTGGCACCTACTGGGAGAACATCTCCGATGGCTTCTTCACCACCGCCGCGGTCGGCGCCATCGCCGTCTCCCCGTCCGATCCGAACGTCCTCTATGTCGGCACCGGCGAGACGACGATCCGGGGCAATGTCTCGCATGGCGACGGGGTCTACAAGTCCACCGATGCCGGCAAGACCTGGACGAACGTCGGTCTCGCCGCTACCCGCCACATCGCCAAGATCCGTATCCATCCCACCAACCCCGATCTCGTCTACGTTGCCGCCCTCGGTCATGCCTTCGGACCGAACAAGGAGCGTGGCGTCTATCGCTCCAAGGATGGCGGCACGACGTGGGAGCAGATACTGTTTCGCGACGAAGAGACGGGCGCGTGCGATCTCGCGATGGACCCGCACAATCCGCGCGTCCTCTATACCGCGATGTGGAACGGACGGCGTGACTTCTGGAGTCTGACGAGCGGTGGGCCGAGTTGCGGCCTGTTCACCTCCACCGATGGGGGCGAGACCTGGACGGAGATCACCCGTCATCCGGGGCTGCCGAAAGGGGTGATTGGCAAAATCGGGGTGACCGTCTCCCCCGCGCAGGAAGGGCGCGTCTGGGCGATTGTCGAGGCGGAGGATGGGGCGGTCTTCCGCTCGGACGATGGAGGCGGGACGTGGCAGCGGCTCTCGGAGCAGGGGGATTTGCGGTGGCGGGCATGGTATTACTCGCACATTGTCGCCCACCCGACGCAACCGCAGACGATCTACGTCCTCAACGGTGCGGCATGGAAGTCCACGGATGGCGGGGCGACCTTTGTCAAGTACCCGACACCGCATGGAGACAATCACGACCTCTGGATTGATCCCCACAACCCGCGGCGGATGATCCAGGGCGATGACGGCGGCGCGTACGTGACGTTCAACGATATGGACTCCTGGTCCACGATCTTCAACCAGCCGACGGCGCAGTTCTACCATGTCATCACGGACAATCAGGCGCCCTACCGCGTCTACGGCTCGCAGCAGGACAACACGGCGATCTCCCTGCCCAGTTTCTCGCCACTTGGCGCGATCACGCAGCAGGAGTGGTACGAGCCGGGCGGCGGTGAGAGCGGCTATATCGCCATCAACCCGAAGAACCCGGACATCGTCTTCGGTGGCGCGATCGGCAGTGGCGCGGGCAATGGGCGGCTCACCCGCCACGACCGGCGCACCGGGCAGGAGCGCAATGTCACCGTCTGGCCGGACGCCAATAGCATGGGTGACGGCGCGAAGGACCTCAAGTACCGCTTTCAGTGGACCTTCCCACTCTTCTATTCCGCGCACGATCCCGACACCCTCTATGCCACCTCAAATGTCGTCCACCGCTCGAAGGACGAAGGCCAGAGTTGGTCCGTCGTCAGCCCCGATCTGACGCGCAACGACGCGACGAAAATGGAAGCCAGCGGTGGCCCGATCACCAAGGACAACACCGGCGCCGAGGTCTATGGCACGATCTTCGCCTTCGTCGAGTCCCCCCATCAGCGCGGTCTCTTCTGGGCAGGCAGCGACGATGGCCTCGTCCACCTCTCCCACGATGGCGGCACGACGTGGGAGAACATCACGCCAAAAGACCTCCCCGAATGGGCATTGATCAGCGTTATCGAGCCATCGCCCCACGATGCCGCGACCGCCTATCTCGCCGCGACCCGCTACAAACTGGATGACTACGCCCCCTACCTCTTCAAGACGAGCGATTACGGCAAGACCTGGCAGCGGATCACGAAGGGCATCGGCGACAACGACTTCACGCGGGTGATCCGCGAGGACCCGGTGCGACGCGGTCTCTTGTATACGGGGACGGAGACGGGCGTGTACCTCTCCTACGATGATGGCGGGCAGTGGCATTCCTTCCCCGGCACTCTGCCCGTCTGCCCGATCCACGATCTGATCGTGCAGGGGTCGGACCTGATCGCGGCGACGCATGGGCGGTCGTTCTGGATTCTGGACGATCTGACCCCGCTGCGGCAGTACACGGGTGAGATGGGGGATACCGCACTGCATCTTTTCACCCCGCGTGATTTCGTCCGTCTGCGCACCTACAAGGGGTATGGGAGCGATCCCGGCCCGGCAATGAGTTATCGCATGGCAGGGACGACGGTGATCACGTACCGGCAGAAGAAGAAGGCGAACGGAGAGACGGAGGAGGTGCTGATCAATGCGGGAGAGAACCCGCCGGACGGGGTGATCGTCCGCTACTACCTCAAGGAGAAGCCGACGGCGCCGATCACGCTCACCTTCCTCGACGAGCGCGGGCAGGAGATTCGCACGATCACGAGCAAGAAGGAAGAGGAGGCGAAGCCAGCCGAGGGCGAGAAAAAGAAGGAGGAAGACAAAGGCCCATTCGCCCCGGCGGAGGCGGGGTTGAACCGTTTTATCTGGGACACGCGTTATGCGGAGGCGAAGAAAGTGCCCGGCGATACGAGCACGGAAGAGGCCCTCGCCGGGCCGATGGTCGTTCCAGGCGCCTACCAGGTGCGGCTGACCGTTGGGGAAGAGACACAGACGGTGTCGTTCCGCATCGAGAAAGACCCGCGCGTGGATGTCTCGCAGCGTGATTTGGAGGCGCAGCGCGATTTCCTCTTGCAACTGCGGGACAAACTGACCGAGACGCACGAAGCGATCCTGATGCTGCGTGATGTGCGGGCGCAAGCGGAAGGCTGGGAGAAACGCCTGGGTGGGAAGCAGGCAGCGGATCCAGCGCCCAGCACGCAGCACGCGGCGCTCGTTGAGGCGGCGAAGGCGCTAGGCGAGAAGGCGAAGGCAATCGAGGCCGAATTGATCGAAGAGAAGGCGGACAGCCCTTTGCAACCCCCGGCGCGGTTGAACGCGAAACTGGCGACGCTCGCGGGCTTCGCGAACAGCGCGGACGTCGCCCCAACCGAACAGGCACAGGCGGTCTACCAGGAGATCGCGACCCGTATTGACCGGCAGTTACGGCAGATGGACGATCTGATGGAGGCGGATCTCGCCGCCTTCAATCGCCAGGTGCGCGAGGCGGGCATCGCCGCTATCGTGGCACAGACCTAATCAGAACGGGTTTCTCCGATGGATGATCCCGTCGCGTGGTTCGCACATACGCTCCAGTTGCCGGGGCCGGCGATGCTGCCGGCAATCGCGGTGCCACTGGCGCGCATGGAGCCGGACGAGGCGGCGGCGCTCTGGGAGGCGTGGCGGGAGTATGCGCCGGGCGTGCGTGCGGTCGAGCGGGCAATGCGATTCGCCTCCGTCCTGCGGCGCGGGGTGGAGACGGCGGTCTGCACTGCCTACCCGGATGTCGCCTGGGTCGCGGTCGGCGAGGACGAGCCGGATGATGTGCCGGAAAGCGCCTGGGAACTGCTGCTCAATGACACGCCCCTCACCGCGAGCATCATGCGGCTGCTCGTCCACGCGGGTGACGCGCCGGTCATCGTCCATCTGATCCAGCGACGTGGCGAACGCGTCCCGAAGGATGAGCGTGGCCCATTCCGGTTGCCATAAACAGACGCGCGCAGATGCATCTCAATGTCGGTCCGTTGCTGAAACAGAGAGATACGGTAGCGTAGGCTGGAAAGTAGGCAGCCATGCCAGATGTGCCAATCATTGATTCCCATGTCCATCTCTGGGACCCGACGGCATTCCGCATGCCGTGGCTGGACGGGAATACGCGGCTGAACCGCCCCTACGGACTCGCGGAGTACCGGGAACAGACGGCGGACCTGCCGATTGAGGCGATCGTCTACGTGCAAGTGGAAGTGGCGCCCGCGTATGGATTGCTCGAAGCGCGATGGGCGGCGGTGCGGGCGATAGAAGACCCGTGCGTGAAGGCCGTTGTCGCCTGGGCGCCCTTGGAGGATGGTGAGGCGTGCCGCACCTATCTCGATGCGCTCGTCGAGAGTTCGTCGCTCATCAAAGGCGTGCGGCGCGTCACGCAGGGGGAAGCGGATCGCGAATTTATCAGCCGCCCCGGTTTCGTTGCAGCCGTGCGGATGCTGCCGGCGTTCGGCCTTTCGTGCGATCTCTGCATCTTTCACCCGCAACTGCGCAGCGCGATCGCACTGGTACGCCAGTGCCCGGAGACGCAGTTTGTGCTCGACCACATCGCGAAGCCGGACATCAAAGGGCGCTTGCTCGACCCGTGGCGGGAGCAGATGCGCGAACTGGCGTCGCTCCCGAACGTCTGCTGCAAGATCAGCGGCATGGTGACTGAGGCGGATCACGCCCACTGGACGCCGGACGACCTCGCCCCGTACATCGCGCATGTGCTCGCCGTCTTCGGGGAAGATCGCGTGTTGTACGGCGGGGATTGGCCGGTTGTCCTCACTGCGTCACCGTATCGCCGCTGGGCCGATACGCTGGGCGCCCTCACCGCCCACCTCTCGGACGAGGCGAAAGGCAAACTCTGGGCCGAGAACGCGCGGCGGTTCTATCGGATACCAAGCAATGAGCAATGAGGCGTCTCAGCATTCAGTACTCAGCACTCAGCACTCGTTACTTCCCAAAGAGCCAGCGCGCTTCCAGTTGTGTCAGGAGACCCGCCACGCGTGCATCGTCGAGGGTGCGGGTGAGGTTCATTGTGAGCAGGCGCGCGTCTTGCTTTGTCGCGATCACGTAACCATTGGAGAGTACCGGTTCTGGCAGCATGACGAGCGCCGGATCGGTCGCGACTGTATGGCGGGCGGCGATGCCATCCAGTACGACCGCGTCCAGCGCACCACCGCGGAGGTCAGCGAGCGCGGCGTCGCCGGAATCGTACGTACTTTGCAAGAGGATCGGGAAGTGGCGGGCGAGTGTCCGCGCCGCGAGGTCGCCATCGGAGCCGAGTTCCACGCCGACCTGCCGGTTCGCGAGGTCCGCGGGTGTGTGGATGTCGCCCCCCGCCCGGACGATGGCGCGTTCGCCCATCTCGATATAGGGTGCGGAGTACGCGACATCCCGGCGAAACTCCGGCGTCACGGGCAGCGCGGCGATCAGGGCGTCCACGCTGCCGGTGAGCAGTGCGTCATAGAGCGCGTCCGACGGCGTGTTGATAATCGTCACGGCCAGCCCGAGACGACTGCCGAGATCGCGCGCGAGATCGGCATCGAACCCCTGAATGTCGCCGTTTCCCGGCATCGCGAAGGGCGGCACACCCGCGTCCATCCCCACGCGCAGCGTCTTCGTCTTCTGGATCGCTTCCCATGTCCGGTCATGCATGCGCCCTTCGTCTCGCACCTCACCGAGAAAGCCGATGAACGGGAGAAGCAGGATGATCGCGACGAGCGCGACGATGATTCCTTCGAGAGGGCGGAGATGCTCCCGCGTCACGGCGTACTCTCCTTTGGTGGGCGGAGCGCCTTCTGCACTTCGAGGTAGATCGGCTTCGGTAGGAAGTCTGGTGTGACGAAGGTCCAGTTATCCTGCGCGGTGTGCGTGGCAAGCGGCAGGCGGAACTGCCAGAGCGCGACACTCCGCGCCCATGGCCAATGTTCTTGTGCATAGCGATAGGCGGCGACGGTGTAGCGCACGCGGTCGGCGGGGCGCACCGCGCCATCGAAGCGGGGGCTGTCGTTCCAGCCACCCTCGGTGAGATAGACAGGTTTCGCGGCATCCCCGCGCGCCTCCATGAGCGCCCGCACCTGCTCGGCATGTCGCCAGGTGCGCGGGTCGCTACCGGGGTCGGCGTCAGGTGGGTGCGTGCCGCCATAGATATGCAGCGCGAGCGCGTCGAAATACGGGGCGGCGCCCGCGTCATAGAGCCGGCTCAGGTAGATGAGATCGTTGAGGCCGAGGGAGGAACCGTCCGGCTCGGTATTGGGAGCGAGCCCCGCCGCGACGATTTCGATCTCCGGGTTCGCCTCCTTCGCCGCTGGATAAACGGCCCGGAGCATCGCCGCGTACCCCGCCGGGTCCACGGGCCTCAGCCCCCATTCGAGCGAGAGGTTCGGCTCGTTCCAGACGACGATCTGCGTCACCAACCCCCGGTAACGCGCCGCGAAGGCCGCGACGAGCCGCGCGTAGGCGGAGTAGCCGCGCGCGTCGAGGTATTTCCAACTCGTCTCCGCAGGCCGCGCCCACGCCGGGACGCCATCAATGCGGGCGATCACGGTCAACCCCTGCCGGTGCGCCTCGCCGATGACGAGGTCCGCGTGCTTCCAGTCGTAGTCGTCCGGCCCGTTCGGTTGGAGGTAGAGCCAGGGAAAGTACTCGACGATCCACGATGCGCCCATCTCGCGCACCATTGTCAGTTCGCGACGGATCGCTGCCGGGCTTGCCTCCAGTGTCAGGCGCGTATGGACGCCCGCCTGCGGATCGGTTGTTTCGATGGCTTGTGAGGCGCGGGTCCGCGCGATCGGCGCGGGCGCGTGCGGATCGGGCGCACCCGGGCGAGGGCGGAAATCGGTCCACCACACAGTGAGGAGCGTCGTGCAGAGGAGGATCAGCGCAAAGATTTCGTTGCCGTTCGGCTTGCGAAACCGCTGCCCCGTGTTGCGCCCCATACGTCTCACCCCTACGATAGCGCCATCGGCAGTGTATCATGCCGCTCGGTGACGATGAGAAGGGATGATGCGGTGCTCGTCTTGATTTCGAACGACGATGGGATAGATAGCGCGGGCTTGCACGTGCTCGTGGCGGCGATCAAGACGGTGGCGGAAGTCGTCGTGCTCGCGCCGAACCGCAACTGGAGCGCGGGCAGTCATCAGCGCACCTTTGACCGCCCGCTGCGCATCTCCGATGTGCAGTTGCCGGACGGCACGCCCGCGCATGCCTGCGACGGCACCCCGGCGGATTGCGTCGCGGTCGGGCTGCTCGGCTTTTTGGAACGGAAGCCGGACCTCGTCGTCTCCGGCATCAACAAGGGCGCCAATATGGGCGACGACATCATTATGTCCGGCACCGTCGCGGCGGCAATGGCCGGCGTGATCGGTGGGGTGCCGGGGGTGGCGATCTCGCTCGCGGGGCGATGGGACACGCCGGAATGGGAGTTTACCGCCGCCGCACGGTTCGCCGCGGCGCTCGTCGCCGATATCGCGCGCACCGGCGTGGAGCCGGATCTGCTCCTCAATGTCAATGTACCCGACGTGCCGCCCGGCGCGATCAATGGCGTGGCGGTAACGCGCGCCGGGCGGCGCATCTACGCGGACGAACTGATCGAGCGCACCGACCCGGCGGGGCGGCGCTATTTCTGGGTCGGGGGCGAGATGCCGGGCGGCCACGCCGAGCCGGGAACGGACATCACGGCGCTTGAGGATGGCAGGATCAGCGTGACGCCGATTCATCTCGATATGACGAATCATCGCCTGCTCGAAGAGGTCGGGCGGCGTGACTGGCAAACGATCATGGGGAAAGGACTGAATAGGAGTCGAAAGTAACGAGTTAAAAGTAACGAGAAGAGCGACGCGGGTGGCAAACCCTTCTTGTCACTTGTTGCTTGTCACTTGTTACTTTCGACTTGTTACTCCTCTCAGTCCTCCCGACCGAAGGGAGAGTTGCGTGGAGCAGCGAATTGGGCGGCGGGCACTGCTCGGCGCGGCGGCAGCGGGCGCGTTGGCGGCGCTCGCCGCGGCGTGTGGTGGGCCGGCGGGGGAGACGACCTTCCGCCCCGCCCGCACGCCGACGCCCGCGGGTACGGTTGGGGGTGGGACATCGCCGACGAATGCAGCGGTCAGCCCCTCGACTCTCCCGACCGCGAACTCGGTCGGCACGGTCTTCCCGACGCCGAAGCAGGGCGCACCGGCGCCCGATCTCTTGCGGATGCTCGGCTTCGTCCCGAACGCGCAGGATGCAACCGGCGGCCTGCTCAGTTTCCTGAGCCGCTGGAGGGGGACGCTCATCTTCGCGAATCTCGGCGCGGTGAAGAGGCTGTACGGGTACGACACCGTCCACGCGTTCAGCGATCTGCAAGCGCAAAACATCAACGTCGCGGACTACACGAACGCGACAAACGGCTGTTATCTCACCGAGTTTACCGGCCTCAGTCACAGCAAGGGTGAATACCGGGACGCTTTTGGCTACGATCTCTTTCAGATAGACCGTGAGATCAGCGCCGGGCAGCCGCTGGACTACTTTTCTCGCATGGAGGGCATGTTTGACGCGGCGACGATCATCGCCCGGTTGCAGGCGGGTGGATACGCCCTCGCCGATCAGGGCGGCATCCCCTACTACACCGTGCGCGGCGACAGCGAGTTGAATCTGTCGGACCCGCGCGGCCGTCTCGCCCTCGGTCGGATGAACCGCGTCGCGGTGGACACCGCGCGGATCACCGCCGCGCCGAAGACCGAACTGATGATCGCCGCGCTCGAGGCCGAGGCGAAAAAGACCGCGGCGCTGGACGCGAGCGCGACGCTCCGCGCCCTCGCGACTGTCCTCGGCAATGTGACCAGTCTGGCGACAAGCCCGCCGGGCGCGCCGGATATCGTCGAGGCGGTCATCCAGCCGGACCAACTGGCGGCGACGACGCGCGGCTGGGGCACGCTCCACCCCGCCGAACTGAACGCGATGGGCTATACGGACGCGGGCAACTTCCAGCGCACGATGCATGTCGCGCTCGTCTATACGAACCCCTCGGACGCGGCGGCGGACGCCTCCGAACTCGTCAAACGGCTGACAGGCTACCGGCTCCTGCACACCCAGCAGATGCTGCTGCCGACCTACGCGACGGCGGTGACGAGCCGGACGGCGACGGTCGGCAGCAAGGGCGTGCTCGTCGCGGACATCGCGCTCGCGCGCGATCCGGCGCGCGGCCACCTCTGGCTCGATATGCTCCTCAACCGCGACACGCTCTTCCTCGTCCCGCGGCCCGCGAGCGCGACCGGCAGCCCGCCGCCGATCACGCCCGCCACCGGTGGCAGCGCCCGCCCCGCGACACCCCGCGCCAGCGGGACACCGTGAGTGTATCGTTTCGGAAATAGGCGCCTATTCGACGATCTTCCAGTACGAGTCCTTGCGGAGGATCCTCTCTCCCTCGAACTCAAAGAGATCGCATCCCCGGACTTCGACGCGCACGCCTGCCGGGGTCGTGCCGGTAATCGTCCATTCGGAGACACCGCGATTGCCGCTTGCCCAATGGCAGTCGTCTCCGTAGTGAGCGTCGGGGAGACCCGCGAAACGGCTGGCAATGCCTTCACGTACAGCGTCCCTGCCGACAAGTCGCCGCCCGCCGGGTGCGGAGCCGCGCGGCATGTCGAAGATGCAATCGTCCACGAAGAAGGCCATGATCGCATCCACATCGTGCCGATTGAACGCGGCCAGGAACTGTCGCATTGTCTCACGCCGGTCGGGCTCCTCGTTCACCATCTCCCATGCCTCCCGTTCGACTGATCAGTGCGACGAGGGCGACGTGCCGACGTTCATCTCGTAGGTGAGGAGGATCGCCTCGGCCACCTGGCGCATGGACTTGCGGCTGTCCATGCTCGCCTTGCGGATGCGGTGGAAGGCTTCGGATTCCTTCAGGCCCTGCGTCTCCATCAGAATGCCTTTGGCGCGCTCGACGACTTTGCGTGTTTCGAGCGCGTCCTTGAGGTCCGTCACTTCGTGTTGGAGGGCCACGAACTCGCGGTAGCGCGCGAGGGCGATCTCGATGGCGGGCAGCAGTTCCGCCTCGCGGAAGGGCTTGACGAGGTAATAGGAGACCCCGGCCTGTGTCGCCCGCTGGATCAGTTCGTGCTCGCTGAAGGCGGTGAGCAGCAGGATGGGCGCGATCTTCTCCTCGGTCAGCATCTCGGCGGCGGTGATACCGTCCAGTTCGGGCATCTTGATGTCCATGATGACGAGGTCCGGGCGGAGCGTGCGGGCGAGTTCGAGCACCGTCTGCCCGTCTGCCGCTTCCCCGACCACCTGATAGCCGAGGCCGCCGAGCATCTCGCGCAGATCCATGCGGATGATGGATTCATCGTCGGCGATGACGACGCGTTCCTTACTCATCGCGTCCCTCCGGGAAGAAGGACTGAGGACTGAGGGCGGATTTCCTCCCACTCAGTCCTCAGTCCCCATCACTCGGCCCTTAGAGGAAGTGGTCGGGGAGACAGGATTTGAACCTGCGACCACACGGCCCCCAGCCGTGTGCGCTACCAGACTGCGCCACTCCCCGACATACCTCCGATCATAGCACGAGCGATAGGGCGGCGCAACGTCCGCGCAACGATACTAAGTAGGCAGCCAATCGAACTTAGACGATTGCAAGCCTGACGTATGCAAG
>CALBSO010000076.1 GCA_937968015.1 uncultured Thermomicrobia bacterium | reverse complement strand
GGTGGCGCACAAACGAGCGGCGCGGTGGTGCACTTGCAATCCGGCGTCTACACTCCTCGACTACGGCGCATTGTGTATCACGAAACGAGCGAGTCTCCGTCGAAAGCGGCTCGCTCGTTTTGTTTGCGTCAATCACCTCCGTCCGTTACTTCAATGAGCAAGTCAACGTTGGCGGTCAGAGCGTTCAGCCACCGCTCACGGTGTTGAGCAGTCCACTGACCGTCTTTCGGGAGTTGGCGTAGAAGACCTTCAAGCAACACGTACTCCGGTTTGGAAGGAAGTACGGGCGAATATGTAGGCACAAGTGCTGATGTTGTACTTACCTCATCTCCCCTATCGGGCGGCTCATCTTCGGACGACGCGATGAGGGCAAGGGGAGTGGTCACGGGTTTGACAGGGTTCGACGCACGCTTATTGGTAGGTGTCCGTTTGCGTGTCTCGACGGGGCCACCGGGTATCAAGCCTGCCTCACGGCATAGCCCCGTGAAGAGGGGAACCATCCGTGTTCGCTGCGCCTGCGGCTGATAGTGTCGGAACGCATCCTGTATTTCAATGTCGCTTGCTTCGGCGGGGTCAAGGATTTGGAAGACGGCATGATAGGCAGCCGTAACGATCTCGCCCAAGACCTCTGGATACTCACCCGTATTAGCGCGCCGCAAACGCTCAAACGTTGCAGTTCGGCAGCCTTCCTCATCTATCAGATTCAGGAACCGGAGAGCCTGCAATGTGCGACCAGCATTGCCTTCTGAAACCCCCACGCGGGTCAGTTCCATCGGTGTAAGAACTTCGGGAAGACCTCGCTCCCGAAACCTCCTGATTACTGCGATGACGCTGGCTAACGGCGCATAGGGTGCGCTGCTCGCCGTATCGTTTACCATTGCCGCCCCTCCCAAGTGCATAAGTACAAAACTACCTTGCGAGAGTGTACCGTACTTATGCACTTCGTGTCAAGCGTGCGTACGTACCGAGTATTTTCGCAATGCACTTGCCTTTACTTCGGGTGGCAGCGCAGAATGGTTGTGTGAGCGATGGGAGCAATGAAGGAGGAGATGAAGCATGGCGCAACCAATTCTTTCCCCGATCAAAAACGGATGGGCGGCCCGTGGCGACGGTTGGGCGGTACATGCACCAACGAGAGAGGAAGCAGTTGAACGGTTTCAGAAGGCGGAAGAGCGACACCGGGAGATTGATTCGCGTCCGATTGTCGCAATGCAGGTGAACACCAGTGACAAACAATCGCAGCCAGAGCGATAGCACGAAGAAGCCTGACCAGTCGAAGATCAGCCTCGCACCGCTCACCTTCGAGGAAGCGTTGAAGGGGTTGCTTGCGACCCCGCCACCACCGAAAGAGCCGAAGCCGAAGAAGGACGGCGGCAAGAAGGGCGAATGAAAGAGCGGACGACTCATCACCGCCCGCATCTTGGGCTTTTTCGCCGTACTGTACGAACACTTGTTCTGTATGTACAAGTGTGGTATAGTCAAGGTGGGAGATTTAGGACTGGTGATAAGAGCCCCTGGGTTCTGCCGAACGAAAGTTCGGCTAGCCAGTCCACACCCCCACTTAGTAGTACAATATCGTTCCATACTTAAAACAGTCGAATTCCGTCCTGATCTTGTCTTGTATAAGATCGTATGAACGCGAGTCGTTGCCTTCCCATTTACGTTGGATTGCCCAGGAACAGTAATCCGCAATCTGCAAGCACGGATCACTGCCTGCTGACCAGAACGCGGTTTGGAAAGTGGTAGTAGGGGAAATCTGACCGATTACATCGTCAATCGCGTCAATGAACGCTTGTCGCTTTCTCTTCGTGCCGACGGAAGCACCGACTACAAGTAATTCATCATCAGGCAAGAACGTCTTTGGTCCGACGTACTTCATGTGATTGAACCAGATCGTCTTATAGAATCTTATCTGATCTGCCTGTAGGTGCGGCTGCGTTTTCGGCTTCTCAAAGATCGTCGCATCCACGCGGAAATCATGCCGGGCGAGCAGCGTATAGACGCGATCACGCACTTCCTGCGCTTCTTCGGTTGCGTGAAAATGCGCGCCGAGAGGCAAGCCTTCATGCGCCAAGTCGCGGCGAAGGGTCAGCATCTCATTTCCGATCGTGCAATCTGTCATGGTAATCGTCGTCAGGATGAAATACCGACTGGGGCCACCCGGTCTCGGCGGCTTGAAGTCGAAGTTCCCCGCTTCGTCAGCAAAGACATATTTTCGCCCCATGTGAGCGCAACTCTCTATCAGTTCGCAAAACAGGATCATCGCTTGATGATAGAAGAAAGCATATCAGATTGATGCTAAGTAGGTAGACAATCATCGTTAGACAGAGATACGCTGATGGCCTCAAA
>CALBSO010000075.1 GCA_937968015.1 uncultured Thermomicrobia bacterium | reverse complement strand
GATGGTCGAGCGCGACTCCGGGCTGGCGTTGCTGCAAGCGCTCGACGATCAGGCGCTGGTCGCGCAGCGGTTGCTCGATTGGTACGACGGCGGGCCACGACCGACGTACGACGACACGGAGTTCATGGCTGCCTTGGATCGGATGCGCGACTGGTTAGAGGACGCCCCGATCCCGTTCAGTCGTCGCGCGGTGAATGCGGCGCTGCGTACACAGAGAAAGGAATGGCCATGCACTTCCGCATCCACCTGATCGCCGTCGCGGACGATGGCACCGAGCACCGGCAGGAGATCGCCGAGTTGATCCGCACCGAGGCCGTGATCGAGACCACCGGCCTGACGCTCGCGGAGAGCAAGCAAGTGCTCCATGCGCTGCAGCGAACCATTGTCGACGAACAGGTGACTGGCTATCTCGACGCGCAGCGTCCCTGTCCCCACTGTGGGAAGCAGCGTCACCTCAAGGAGCACGGCACCGCGCCGTTCCGCACGCTGTTCGGCGTGGTCCCAGTGCCCAATCCGCGCTGGCAGCACTGCGCTTGCCAGCCGCACGACGTGAAGACCTTTCGACCACTTGCGACGATCCTGCCTGAACGCACCACTCCCGAGTTGCGCTATCTGGAGACGAAATGGGCGGCGCTGGTCTCCTATGGCAGCACCACGAACCTTCTCCATGATGTGCTGCCGATCGACCGGAGGCACAGCGCGGTGACCGTGCGCAACCATCTGCTGCAGGCAGCACGGCGCTCAGAGCAGGCGATGGGCGACGAGCAGGTCATGTTTCTGGAAGGAAGCCAAGCCGAGCGGGATCGCTTGCCGATCCCCGACAGCCCGCTGGCGGTCGGGCTGGACGGCGGCATTGTGCGTGCCCGGCGCGGCACGACCGGCGCGAAGACACCGACGCTCTTCGAGGTGATCGCGGGCAAGAGTATCCTCTCCTTTCGCCGTGACGATCCCGAAGACACGCCTCCGTCGAGCAAATGCTTCGCGCTCGTGCAGAGTGTCGATCCGAAACCGAAGCGCCGGCTCTTCGAACTGCTGCACTCCCAGGGGATGCAGGCGAACCAGCAGGTGACCTTCTTCTCCGATGGCGGCGATACCGTGCGCAGGCTCCCCGAGTATCTCCACCCGGAGGCGGAACACATTCTGGACTGGTTCCATCTGACGATGCGCATCACCGTCCTGCAGCAGTGTGCGCGGGGGCTCGCGAAGTCACCGGCAATCGATCCAACATGCCGCCGATGAGCGGAGCCTGGCGCGCCGACTGGAAAGCGCCAAACATTACCTCTGGCATGGCAACAGCGCCATGGCGCTGGAGCGGTTGGAGGATATCGAAGATGATCTGGAAAGCTGGGGCTGCGATGACGATGATGCGCAGCACCCCCGCTCAGAGCGCGAGGCGGCAGCGCGGATGGGTAAGTATGTGCGGGAGTTAGTCATGTACATCGCCCACAACGCGGGCTCGATCGTCAACTACGGCGAGCGGTATCGCAATGGCGAACGGATCAGCACCGCGTTCACGGAGTCAACGATCAACCAAGTGGTGAGCAAGCGACTGGTGAAGAAACAGCAGATGCAGTGGACGCCGGCGGGAGCGCATCTGCTCCTGCAAGTGCGGACGCAGGTGCTGAACGACGACTGGGAAGGGACCTTCCGGCGCTGGTATCCGCGCTTCCGGCCCGTGGAGGAGCCGGTCATGACCACAGCGGAAGCGGCCTGACGCCCCCGACTTTTTAGCGCTCTCCATCATGGGGCAAGATCTTCTTTCAGCAAGGCCGTATTAATCGCAAATGCGGCTTGCGCGCCTTCCGCGGCGGCGACGATGGCGAGTTGCACCCGGCGCGATGCGTCGCCGGCGACATAGAGGCCGGGCACGTTGGTCGCCTCGTACTCCGTGGTCCGCACAGCGCCGTGATGGGTGAAGTCGCAGCCGAGTTTCGCCGGGAGATCGGAATGTTGCCGCTCCCCGGTGCTGAAAAACAGGGCACGGCGTGGGAGGGCCGCACCATCCACGAACTCGATCCGTTCGAGCATGCCCTCGTTTCCTTCCAGACGCGCGATGCGCTCCTCACGGACCGCAATACCATTGCGTGTGAGACGCGCCAGATCTTCCTCGGTCAGACCTGATGGGCCGTCGGTGCATAAGACGAGGTCCTTGCTCCAGGCGGTCAACTCCAGTGCCAGCCCGCGTCCGGATGCGCCGCGTCCGTAGATGGCGAGTGGCTGGTCGCGCACTTCCCAACCGTCGCAGTACGGGCAGTGATGCACACTCCGTCCGTAGAACGCCTCGATGCCAGGGATCGGGGGCAAGAGATCCACGACACCGGTGGCGAGCAGCATTCTCCGCGAGGAAAAACGCGTACGGTCGCCGAGCGTGACCTCGAAGCGATCATCGGCGCGCGTGACGTTGGTGACGGCAATGTCGCGCAGTTCGACGGTCTCGTAGCGACGCAATTGCTCCCGTCCGCGCCGCAGGAGCTCGGCGGGCGCGATCCCATCGTCGGTCAGGAACCCGTGCAGCGCCTGTGCGGCGGCATTTCGCGGTCGTCCCGTATCGCAGATCAGGACGCGACGGCGGCATCGCCCGAGGAGGAGCGCCGCATTCAGACCGGCCGGGCCCGCCCCGACGACGATGACATCATAACGTGGTACCGATCTTGACATTACTACGTGCTCCATCGCTACAATAAACGGCGTTTCAGTCGTGGACGACGACGCGCGTGCCGAGCGGGGCCCAGTCGAAGAGGAGCTTGGCCCCATCCACCGAGACGTTGACGCAGCCATGGCTCATCACATGGCCGAAGTTGCTGTGCCAGTACGTCCCGTGGATCGCGTAGCCGCCATCGAGGAAGTACATGACCGAGGGCACAGCGGGTAGGTAGTAGTACTCGTCGCCGGAAGCTAGGCCGTTCGTCATGTCGTCCTTCACGAGCTTTGTGTAGATGCGGTACTCGCCCGGCGGCGTGGGGTGGGTCGGCAAGCCCGTGCTGACGAGCGTCGTATAGACCACCGCGTTGCCGACATGCGCGTTGAGCCGCTGCTGCCCGAGATCCACCTCGATCCACTTCTCATAGAGGTTCGGCGACCATTCCACGAGGTTACCTTGCGCGCGCGGGGCCATGTTCGCCTTGATTGTCTGGGCGCTCGCCTTGCCCATCAGACCGATCAGTACGCTGCCACCATTCACCTCAGGGTGCCACTCGAAACGCGCCCGCTCGAAATACTGCACGGTGTAGGAGTTCCCGTCGTCCGCATTCTTCTCAGTGAACTCCTGCGACAATGGGTAGCCGTAGATCGGCAAGCCCCCATTCGCCTGCCAGGAGAGGCGGAAACTGTTGGAGACGGTGTGCTGCGTCTCCGGGAAGAACAGCGCGCCGTCGTCGTTCAGTTGCGTCTTCGTGCTCTGCGGCACGGGCTTGAACGGCTGGTCGGTGCGATTGCCCGCCAGTTCGCGCCCGAGTTGGCCGAGCAGCACCTCGTACTGTGTCCCGGCGTTCTCGGGGTGGTATTCCATCCGCACGCGCTCGAAGAGCTGCACGGTGATCTGCTTACCGGTGATGTCCTTGATGGACATCTCCTCCGTGACGGGGAAGCCGAAGCGGGGTAGCCCGCCGTTGTTCGTCCAGTATTTGAGGAATGCCCCGCCGACCGCGTGCTGGGTCTGCGCATAGTAAACGGTAGTGCTCGAATTGGGCGCCACATCCGGGATGACGTCCGCGGCGGTGACGGCGGTGATGCCGCCGAGGGACACGAGCGTGCCCACTAGTGTGACAAGGAGGATCGTTCTTCGGAACCAAGACATCCTACGCTCCTTCTGCTTTGCGTGCGATCAGCCGCTCCATAATGCCGAACTTCGAACGTTCGAGCCGTTCCACCGCGAGCCCCTCCGCGCGAACGCCCGTCAACGGTTCGCGCAGCAAGTGGTCGCCCTCGCACCGCAGAAAGAGTGGGGCGAGGAGTCGCTGGACCAACCGCACGGGCAGGACGGGGCTACGGACATGCTCAAGGAGGAGCAACGTCCCACCAGGACGCAGCACCCGCTTCATTTCCGCTATTGCCTGACGATCATCGGGGATCGTGCAGAGCCCGAGCGTGCAGACGACGGTGTCAAAACGATCATTCGGGAACTCCAACGCTTGTGCGTTCCCGACGCGTAAATCGGCGTCGCGCCCAAGTGCTGCCGCCCGTTCGCGGGCGCGTGCGAGCATGGCAAGACTAACGTCGATGCCGGTCACCCGGACATTTTCGGGGTAGAAGGGGAGGTTGCGGCCCGTGCCGATGGCGATCTCGAGGACATCCCCGTGCGCTTGGCCGCATGCCCACGCACGGCCATCCCCTACCAGGAGCCTTTCCATGATACGAATTACGGTATCGTATCTGCTGGCGTTGCGGTCGTAGATCCGCTGGACCCGCTTCGTCTCGCCTTCCTCGCGGTGAGATGGTTTGCCCTGCTCCTGGAGTGTTCCCGCCCGCTCATGTTCTGACATTGTCACCCGACCTCCCTTGGGCTGCGCCACGATGCATTGCACCATCCCGTTCCAACGCGCTTCGACATGCTCGATCACAAGCCCAGCGCGGTCTGCCTTGTCGAGTGTGCGCCGATTGATATGAGCACCATAGACCCAGAATACGAGCGGATCGAGTATGTCCGTCATCATGCCAAGAATGCCCCCGGGGCGGACATACTCGAGGAGGAGTATCCGCCCCCTGATTTCGTCACGCGCGCTGCTTCACGCAAGCCGAGGATGGGATCCGGCACGGAGCCGAACACAAACGTCGCCACGATCGTGTCAAAGGTGTGATCCGGAAAGTCGAGCTGCTGCGCATCCATCTGGCACAGGTCGACGGGAATTTGTAATTGCCCCGCGCGCTGATGGGCGCGCTCCAGCATGTGCGCGGAGAAGTCGATCGCGGTTATCGAGAGGCCAGGAGGGTAATATGCCAGATTCTTGCCTGTGCCGACACCAATCTCCAGCACGCGCGGACCGCGAACCTGTGATAACAGAGATAAGCGCCAGCGCGCGTAGTATCTTCGTTCAAGAGCCGTCTCCAGTCGGTCATAAAGCGGGGCAATGCGGTCATACCGCGAGCGCGTGTGCGCCGTTCGTCCCCGGTCAATGCGATACAACGCCAAGTGTTTCACTCCCATTCGTACTGCCCTCAGTCCTTCAGGAGCAGCCGCACGTCATGTGTGTACGCCTCGGTAGTGTCGCCGAAATCGTGAACAACGCGGAGATTGCCATGCGGGTCAATGCCGAAGACCTGCGATGAGTGGCTAAACAGAAGGGCGCCGTCGTTGGTTGGCGTGCCTTGCTTCCGATAAACACCGAAGCTCTGGTAGACGGGGTCCATCTGCTCGGACGTGCCGGTCAGGCCGACGAACATGGGATCGAAGGCGGCCAGATAAGTGTCCAACTGCGGCGGTGTGTCACGATCCGGGTCGATCGTGATGAACACGAAGCGCACCCGGTTGGCGTCGCCGCCGAGTTGTTTGTCGACGTCATGGAAGAGGCTCAAGGTCGCCGGGCAGACGTCGGGGCAGTGCGTATACCCGAAGTAGATGAGCATCGCCTTGCCGCGCTGATCGCTCAGTCGCCAGGGAGCGCCATGCTGGTCGGTTAGCGCGAAGTCCTGTACGGGTGCGGGACTGAGCACCTGCCCCTCGAAGTGCGCGGTATTCCTGCGGGCGGCCAATGTCACTGCGGGGACGATCACGATAATGAGCGCCATCGTCGCCAACGCGATGGAGAGTTGCCAGCGTCGCATGTGCAGCCTGCGCGCGAGGTTTTCACTGAAGCGGCGCCGGGAGGGAATCGTCGCCGTGTCCGCATCATGCGCGTGCTCGTCGTCCACTCCGCTGATGTTCTTTCCGTGTCGTTCTTCCGGGGTCACGGTCTCCTCCTCTATCCGCGCTAAGTAGATGCTGCAAAGTTCGCGCGACCCTGAAACCACGGTGGATAAGGGGAAATGTCCAGGGTTATGCTTGTCCGTCTGCGCGAATTTACCAACTCTTACTTAGACCGACTTCGTCGAGATCGAAACGGCCGCGCCCGGCCTCTCGATGTCGCTGGGTGGTGTGGGCAGGTTGTAGTTCGGCGGTGGCAGGCGGCGATTCCACATGATGAGCCCGGCACCGAAGAGGATGAAGACGAGCGATGCCCAGTACGCGCCCGGTAGTGGGCCGATATGTGCG
>CALBSO010000074.1 GCA_937968015.1 uncultured Thermomicrobia bacterium | reverse complement strand
CGCGTAAGATCGTCGGCAGCGTCAGATGTGTATAAGAGACAGTGGATGGCGGGGGCGGGCTGGACGAGGGCGAAGCGCAGATACCCTTCGCCACCAACACCGAAGAGGTGACCGGGTACGGTACGTACCCCGGCGCCTGCGAGGAAGAATCGCGCGCACACGGCGGACGAGAGACCGGTGCTCCGAATATCCGCAAAAGCGTAGTACGCGCCGCACGGATTGCCGTGCGGGAGGCCCATTGCCGCCAGCGCGGGCAGGAGGGCGGCGCGGCGCTCGATGAGATCATCCCGCATCTCGGTCACAGCATCCTGCGGGCCGGTGAGGGCCGCGAGCGCTGCCCACTGCGACGGCGCCGCCGAGCAGATCGAGAGGGCAAGTTTGAGATCGGTGATCGGCTGGATCAGGCGCTCCTCGCCCGCGACGTACCCGACACGCCAGCCCGTCATCGCGTATCCCTTGCTGAAACTGCCGACGATGACTGTCCGCTCGCGCATGCCGGGGAACGATGCGATATTCACATGCTCCGCGCCATCGAAGAGAAACGCTTTGTAGATTTCATCGAAGAGGACAAGAAAATCATGCTCGACAGCGAGGGTGGCGATCTTCGCCATCTCGTCGCGACCAATCACCGCACCCATCGGGTTGTCCGGTGAGACGAGGATCAGGAGGCGTGTGCGGGGCGTCAGGCGCGTTTCAATTGCGGCGGCGGTCAGACCAACACCGGCGCACGGATCCACCGGAACGGAGATGGAGACGCCACCGGCGAGCCGAACGGCGTCGGGGTAGGTCGGGTAGCCGGGATCGGCCACGAGCGCCTCGTCGCCGGGGCGGACGAGCATCTGCACGGCGACGAACAAGCCTTCCTGCCCGCCGGAGGAGATGAGAATTTCGGTTCGTGGATCGTACGCGACGCCGCTCTCCGCCGCAAGCCGTTCCGCGAGAGCCTGACGTAGCAGCGCAATGCCAGGGCGGGAGGTATAGTGTGTCTCGCCCCGGTCGAGCGCATCCGCGACCGCCGCGATGATATGCGGCGCGGTACGACGGTCGAGTTCGCCCGGCCCGAGATCAATCACCGGCAGCGCGGGCGTAATCGGTGGCATCTCGTCGTCGGTCAGCCAGGCGCGCGCCCGCTCCGCGACATAGCGGCTGCCATCGGTCAGGCGCGTTGTTCCGACCATCCCTCCACTCCTCCGTCGCCCATGTTGTCGTGCGCCAAGATTCCTTATGGCGCAGCGTGCATTTGTATCATATCAGCGGGTATTTCGTCGCTGAGTATTCATCGCATCGTAGGGTTTATGCGTTCTTGGCTCCGAAGCGCATCCATCGCGGTATGCATCTGATCTTCCTAACTCCCTGCCCCCCTCCCTCGGAGGGAAGGGGAAGCGATGCGGCAATGGGGGTGAGAAAGTCACGGAAGGGTGAGCGTAGTATCGAGAATGCATAAGCCCTGTGTCGTGCGCCCATCTGACTGATGTGCTACGCTCCCGACACGGAACGACAGCCGAAGGGAGGATTTTTCATGCGCCAGCCGAAGATTACCCGCATCCGCGTCCATCAGTATCAGTACACCGTCGAGAACCTCGGCGTGGACTACAACGGCTTCAATCAGGTCTACGAGCCGGGCGCGACGTTTACCTACACCGGCCATATCGTCGCGATTGAGACGGACGCAGGCGTGACGGGCGAGTACAACGGCGGCGACACGGCGGCGATGGCGCAACTGCCGATCTTCACCCACTACCTCCTCGGCCGCAACCCGCTCGAACGCGAGTTGATCCACAACGACATCAAGCGCGCCTGCCGCAAGAACGACCGGATGGGCATGGGGCCGGTGGACTGCGCCCTCTGGGACCTTGCGGGCAAACTCTACGATGCGCCCGTCTGGCAGATGCTCGGCGGCTGGCGCACCGACGTTCCCTGCTATGCCAGCACGTATCACGGCGACCACCAGAAGGACGGCCTCAGCAGCCCAGAGGCGTTCGCGGAATTCGCCGTGCAGTGCCGCGCGATGGGCTACCCGGCGATGAAGATCCATCCGTGGGGTCGCGCGCCGATCACCCAGGAGGTTGCGAATGTCCTCACCGCACGCAAGGCGGTCGGCGACGGCTTCGACCTGATGCTCGACCCGGCCTGTGAATACAACACCTTCATGGACACACTCAAGGTCGGCCGCGCCTGTGATGAGGCGAACTTCCTCTGGATGGAAGACCCGATGAAGGACGGCGGCATCTCCAGCCAGGCATACCGCAAACTGCGCCAACTGATCCGCACGCCGATCATGATCGGTGAGCACACGCGCGGCTTTGAACTGCACATAGATTTGATGGTCGCGGAAGCGACCGACCTCGTCCACACCGACCCGAACTACGATATGGGCATCACCGGCGTGATGAAGATCGCGCACGCCTGCGAGGGCTTCGGCCTGGATGTGCAACTCCATGCGCCCGGCCCCGCGCAGCGCGCCTGCATGGCCGCGATCCGCAACACGAACTACTACGAAATGGGCCTCGTCCACCCGAAGGTGAAGGGCGGCAAACCGCCGATCTACGCGGACGAGTACGCGGACGGCCTCGACGCGATCGACAAGAATGGCTGCGTCCCCGTCCCACCCGGCCCCGGCCTCGGCGTCGCGTACGACTGGGACTGGATCACGAAAAACCAGACCGGCGTCGCAATCTACGAGTGATGATGGCAAACCGCATATACCGAGGAGGACGATGATGCCGACATACCGCAGCGACGTGGTTGGCAGTCTCCTGCGCCCGGACTATCTCAAAGAGGCACGGGCGTGCCATGCGGCGGGCACGCTCGGCGACGCCGCGTTCAAGCGGATCGAAGACCGCGCGGTAGACGAAGCAATTGCCTTGCAGGTGCGGACAGGGGTGGAGGTGATCAGCGATGGCGAGATGCGCCGCTATGCCTTCTTCGGCCACCTGATCGAGGCCACCGAAGGGTTCGACAAGTCGGGCGGATGGGCGATCCCCTTCCACGATGAGGAAGGCAACGAGATCGTCTTCCAACGCCCCGTCGTCGTCTCGCGCCTGAAACGCCGCCGCCATCTGTGCGCGGAGGAATTCACGTATCTGCGCGCCCGCGCCGACCGGGCCGCCAAAGTGACGCTGATCAGCGCGCAGCAAGCGGCGGCGTATTACGACCCGGAGAAATCGAAAGCGGCCTATCCGACGATTGACGCCTATCTCGCCGATGTTGTGGACATCCTGCGCACCGAGGTGGACGAATTGATCCGTCTCGGTTGCACGTATATCCAGGTGGATGCGCCACAGTACGCCGGGCTGCTCGACCCGGCAATCCGCGAGGGCTACCGGCAGCGTGGAAACGACCCGGATCGTCTCCTCGATCGCTGCATCGAACTCGACAACGCCGTGATCGGCGACCATCCCGGCATCGTCTTTGGCATTCATCTCTGCCGGGGCAACAACCAGAGCAAGTTCTATGCGAGCGGCGGCTATGACCCGATTGCCGCCCAGGTCTTCCGCCGCACGCGGTTCCAGCGTTTTCTGCTCGAATACGACGATGAACGCTCCGGCGGCTTCGAGCCGCTGCGGGAAGTGCCGGACGACCGCACGGTCGTGCTCGGCCTCGTGACAACCAAGAAACCGGCGTTGGAAGGCAAGGACGAACTCATGCGGCGCATCGCGGAGGCGGCCCGTTTCGTGCCGCTGGAGCGACTGGCGCTCAGCCCGCAGTGCGGCTTCGCCTCGACCGAGGAGGGCAATCTGCTCACGCCCGCCGATCAGGAAGCGAAGTTGCGGCTCGTCGCCGCGGTCGCGCGGGAGATATGGGGCGCCGCGTGAGCGGAAATCCAACCCAATCACTTCCACAAGGCCGCTGGGTGATGCGCCAGACATGGCGGGACCTCTTGTTCGCGCACTGGTCGGCGCCGATGGCGATGCTGCGCCCGCTTATCCCGACGAGCCTTGATGTGGATACATTCGATGGCACGGCATGGGTCGGCGTCGTGCCGTTCCACATGACGGGCGTGCGGCTGCGTGGCACGCCGTTCTCACCCGTCGCAGGCGCGTTCGCGGAACTGAATGTGCGCACCTATGTCGTGCCGCATACGGGCGCCGAGCGGAAGCCGGGCGTTTGGTTCTTTTGCCTCGACGCGGGCAGCCCCGTCGCGGTCGCAGTGGCGCGGCGGTGGTTCCACCTGCCATATTTCAACGCGCGCATGTCCGTGGCCGCTGATGAAGAACGTATCCGCTACTCCTCGCGCCGCGCGCACCGGGGCGCTGCACCCGCCGCATTCGCCGCGACCTACGGCCCTACCGCACCCGTAGCCTTGAGCGAACCGGGAACGCTCACTCACTGGCTCACCGAGCGGTATTGCCTCTACACGACGGATCACCGGGGCCGCCTCTATCGCGGCGACATCCATCACCCGCAGTGGCCCCTGCAAGCCGCCGAAGCGGCAATCACGATCAACACGATGGCCGCGGCGCACGGCATCACCGTGCCGGAGACCGCGCCGCTTCTCCATTTCGCTCGCCGCCTCGATGTCCGCTGCTGGCCGATCCGGCGGGTTGGATGAGAACGACCCGCCCCCAGCCCCTCCCGCGTCGGGAGGGGGTCAGGGGATAGGCTCCGACCGCTTGTATCGCCTGCCTGGGTCCATGGTGATGACATGATACGCCTCGGCGTAGGCGAGACCCGGCGACCGGCCCTCATCTTCGGCCCTCAGGCGCAGCATCGTCGCGACGCGCTCTCCATCGCCGACTTGGCTTGCGTGCATGCGCATCGCGGCGATCTTCCGGTCCAGCACGCTGCGAATGTCAATCCAGCGGTTCGGTTTGTTCGTGCTCGCGAGGTAAATCTCCATGACGTTGTGCGGCTCCAGCCCTTCCGCGAGCAGTTCCGGGAAGGTCAGCCGATCCCGCGCGGAGGGGAAGATCGCCGCCAGCGCCGCCTCGCCGGAGGCGCGATGATCCGGGTGCTGGATGTACCAATCCGCGAAGTAGTGAACCTCCGGGTCGAAGCAAACGACGATTTCCGGCTTGTACTTGCGGATAATCCGCGTGAAATCGCGGCGGAGGCCGAGCGTCGGTTCGAGCATTGCGTCCTCGTAGGTGAGGAAGACGACCTCGTTGCAGCCGAGATAGCGAGCGGCCGCCCGCTGCTCCTCTTGCCGCTGCATGACGAGCCGCTCCCCGGTCATCGTTGGGTCGCTCGTTCCCTTGCTGCCATCGGTGCAGAAGGCGTAGACGAGTTGCCGTCCCGCCATCGCCCACAAGGCGAGCGCGCCGCCGCAGACGAATTCGGTGTCGTCTGGGTGGGCGAAGAGCGCGAGCACCGGCCCGCCACCCGTTACGCCGTATGGATTCTCCATCGTGTCTGCTCCTGTCAGGTAACCTGGTAGCGCAGGCTTTCCTGCCTACGCTACCGATCCGCGACTGTCGCGCGGAGGCCGACGAGATGCCCGTACGGGTGCGCGATGACTGGGAATTCGATAATTTGCTCGGTTGTGCGCGATGCCTCACCGAAGATCGGCACGACTGCGGCGCGGTCCAGTTGCTCGTCTGAGAGTGTGCGAATGATGCGCGCGAGGTTCGCGCCGTTGCGTTGGAGCGAGGCAAGCGTTTCGCCGCGATCCGCACGCGCGTACTTCTCAGCGGAGATGGCGTTGCCCTGATGGATCGCCGCCCAATCGCCGAACATCGCCGGCACCGGCTCGCCCGCCGCAACCGCCTGCACGAGCCGCGCATGCGCGATGTACGCGCCACCAACGTGCCGGACGACCGCCGCGACGGTGCGCCCATCATCCACACAGGGGATCGTCCAGACGTCCGCCGGGCATGCCTCGGCAAAGGCGATCACCTCGGCGTTCGCCTGTTCGAGTTCCCTCGCCAGACGCTCCGCTCGCGTACTCATCGCTCCCTCTCCTTTCCTCATACCGGAGCCTCCTTCCGCGAGCCCCGATACGGAACGCACCTCTTCATGGACGAACTGCCGTATTCTGGCAGAACTTGCGTGCATCGTCACGCGGCAGGAGGCTTGACGCGGACGAACGTATGTTCCATGCTGTAGCCAGCAGTGAGGTAAGGAAGGGCGCCAATCACGATAGCCAACGACGCTGCCGCGACGACAGTGGGCCACGTATAATGCGGCGGCCCAGGAGCGACCGGCGGGAAGGAGAGCAATCGGTGACACCACCACGACTGACCCCTCTTCTCGCGCAGTTCGACTTCGCGCTCGATCGTCTGGCCAGTCGTCTCGATGGCCTGATGGATGACGAGTATTTCTGGGAGCCTGTTCCTGGCTGCTGGAGTGTCCGCCCGCGTGACCGCAGCCGGGCGGGGACGCCGATGGGCGGTGGGGACTGGGTGATTGAGTTCGACCGCCCCGAACCGGATCCACCCCCATTCACGACCATCGCGTGGCGGATCTGCCACCTCGCCCTCTGGATGACGATTCGGGCCGATTACACCGTCGGGACACGGGCGATGACGTGGGACGACTATGTAATCCCCGGTCGCGCTGCCACCGCGATCGCGGCGCTCGTGACTGCCGGTGCGGCATGGCGGGCGGCGCTCACCAGTGCGGCCGACGCCGACCTGGATCAGATCGGGCGTAGCCAGAATCCGTGGGGTCTGGACCCTCGCTTGCCCTTCCTCGATATTGTCTGGTGGGTGAATCAGGAATGCCTCCATCACGGCGGCGAGATCGCACTCTTGCGTGATCTCTATCGCGCCCAACCTTCTTCGGAGTTACGCGGTTGAACGCTGTTCCTGGTGCTGGCAGGCCATTGCGCGGCGATCAGCATCGCGCTATGCGTCTATCAGGCCGATGATCGGCGGCTTGTCGCCACCGGGCGGCGCGGTGTGGATGATCAGGACGACAAAGACGGGGCCATTCACGGCCGGGGCGGGCGATTCCGGCGTGATATTCGCCGTCTCCCAGCCGCCCCGCGCGGCGGCGTCCCGCGCCATCGCGAAGGCGTCCTGATAGGTGCCCCCGAACCCGACGAACGCGGCATTCCAGTACTCCAGCCAGGTGATCGGCGGGAAATCGTCGCCGGTTGTGGAGGTGAGGATGCGATATTCCTGCGGCGGCTTCCCGGCAGCCTCCACCGGGGCGGCGCAACAGAGCGCGACGATAAGCAGACAGGCCATAATGAATCGCATCACATTCCCTCCCCCATGACCGCGCGAAACCCGTCGCAAACTCGGTCGAGATATACGCGCGTCCATTTGCCGTCCCAGTGGCCACACCTCGCCATGATGTGAGACACTGGCGTGCAGCCTCGCTGGCAGGAAAGCTGACCCGTGGGATGCAACCGGACATCGATGAAGCGTCCTCGTAGCGTTTTTCTCGCGACCATTCCTGCCAGCATCACCGCACGCCGGTGTCTCACATCCTACAGCGAGACGTCTTCTGCTACGTTCGTACTGCCGAAATCGGGCCCCCTGATCGAGAAGTGCCGCTGTAGTACTGGGGGCGCGATCGGCTGAAATACCGATCCAATCCAGGATGAGACGCTCAGTACAAGACCGAGGGCAGGTATCCTCCCGCTGGCTCGTGATACAACCCACGCATCATCAGCGTCATCACCTGTACCACTTCCATTCCCTGCCCAAGACACCACCGGAACAGCGCGGTGTTCCGGCTGGGCACGAGGATGCCAGGCCCCTCGAACGCGGGTGCGGACAATATCAGCGCTTTGATCTCCTCAGTGCCCTCACCCACCGCATGACCGAAAAATGCGAGTGATGTCGCGTAGCCCGTGATCCGGCCATCATGCTCGACGAGCGAGGCGGTGCCTTGTTCTATCGCGTCGCGCAACTCGCCCCCACGATCGTGCCCATGCACGCGCGTACAGACAGCATTGCATGTGGGAAGATCCTCGCGTATCGCGCGGCGCACTCTGTAGCCGTCAATCGTCCCACCGATGCGCGGACCATGCAGACAAGCAAGTGGCTCCTGGATTGCGAATCCCAACTTCGCGTAGAGGGAGAGCGAGCGATTGTGGTAGGCGGCTTGCACCAGGCGGACACCGGGGAAGTACTGCTCGTCGGCACGGGTGAGCACGTCTTCCATCAAGCAGCGGCCGATGCCACGATCCTGCGCTGCGGGACTGACGGTGATTGGTCCCACGCCCGCAATTGACGAACGCTCGTCGAGAAAGTTGCTGCCGACGATCTGACCGTCGACTTCGGCGACGACAGCATAGATGCCGGGATGCGCCAGGAGCATGGCGAGCAGCCCCGTCGCGATATTGGCATCGGGGAAGTCCGGTGGGAAGTGATGGCGGGATGCGATGGATGCGAACGCCTCATAGCAGATCCGACCACAGGCTGCCGCATCGTCAGGGGTGGCGCGGCGCAGGTGTACGTCCATCATTCTTCCCCCTTCCAGTGGCAATGGGCTTCCAGATATGCCCGGGCATATGCAAACGCAGGTGACATTAGATCCGCATCGCTGCGATGACGCTGAACGGCGAATGCGTCGGGATGATCCGTTCCAGCCGGAATCCCGCACGTTCGAGCAAGCCCCGGTATTCCTCCGCCGTACGTTCCCGCCCGCCGGTCATGACCAGCATATTGAGGTCCATCGGCTGCGCCGGGCTCGGCCGATTGTCTGGCGGGATTACCATCTCGACCAGCAGCAGCTTCCCCGCCGGGTTGAGGGCGCGGTGGCAGTTGATCAATAAGCGTGTCGCATGCTCGTCGTCCCAGTCATGGACAATCTGCTTGAGCACGTGCAGGTCCGCCCCTTCCGGCACCGCTTCGAAGAAGTCGCCGCCAACCAGCTCGCAGCGATCCGTGAGCCCCTGCGCGTTGATGGCATCCCCGGCCGTCGCGATGACGTGGGGCAGATCGAAGAGAATCCCGCGCTGTCGGGTTGGCCGTCAGGATCGCGGCCAGCAGGCCGACTTGATTTGGGGCGCGGAACTCTACGCCGATGCGACACCCGAGCGCCTTGCACGCGAGATGCACCCTCGGCGAAGGCACTGGCGCTACGGCATGAGCTTATAGACGTCGATGGCCGTTTCCTGCGGCGGTGTCGGAAACCCTCCCGCGATGCCCCGCTGCATGGTCGGCATCAGGATCTCGTCGCGAAACCGCTCCCAGCTCTCCTGCGAGTCGTGGACAGCCATGATCGTCCAGCCCCCGGCCGATGGGCCGGCCGCGTGAAAGATCTGGCCCGCGGGCAGCTGCCCCGCACCGGGGTGCACCGCGGCGATCGAGGCCTCGTACTGCTCCTTGGTGCCGCCGGGGAAATGATGCACGATCCCGTACGCCATGATTGTTCTCCCTTCCGTTTGATACACACCTTCAGCGCTCGCCAAGAATGACTTGGGGTTGCTCGCCGAAAGTGACCCCACCGATCATACACAAATTAGGCGCTTGCTGCACCAACATCGACAAACGATGGCCGATCTTACCCTGCTCCGTCAGGAGCCACTGGTGCCGAGCGGCATCTCAGCACCAGGCTGGATGCCTTGGCGTTCGAGATCGTGAATCCTGAGTCAAGTTATCTATTACGAAACATGCCTTGTCGGGCCGGGGCGAAGCCCCGCTAGCATGAGACGCTGCCGAGCGCGGTTCCCAGCGGGGCGATGCTGATTACGTGGTGACCGCCCGCCGATAACCGCCCGTGCAGGCGCGCTTGTTTGCGTAGGCAATCACGCCGACATTCGCCCCGCCACTGCTCATAATCGCAAAAGGGTCGGCAGCGGCGCCCAATCACACGGCCTTCCGTCGGTCCGCCCACGCCAACTGGGCCTTTGCCAGCGCTTCGAAATTCTCTCCCAATTGCGGGATGCCAGCACGGTCACGGTCGCCGATAACAAGCGCCTTCATCTGATCCCAGAGTGGCGCGATCGCGAGCCAATCGAAGAGCAGGTCCTCATGGACCAGCCCATACTTGTAAAGTGTCCCGATCAACTCATAGTGCCCTGCCACCGTTCGGAGATGCCGGTCCCCCTCACTTCCCAGCGGATTGTTCTGAACGAATGTGGCATAATCCGCCAGCGATTGGTCTCGCCGCAACCAGGCGGTCGCGTCCCGCACCCCGGCCGCGGCACTGAGCTGCGCCAGCTGAATGATCATCGTCGCATCCTGATGCGTTGGATGTGCCATCGCTTCCATCACCGTTCTCCCTCCTGATTGTCAGCATCATCTACCCGGCTCCGCCAGTTGTCCGCGCCCGGTCGCGCGATTCCCCAAACTCGTTCCGCAACAGCGCCCCCACCGCGAACGCCATCCCGGCACCAGCGCCACATCAGCGAGATTGAAGATGAAGATGTGACGATGATCGGCAGGGCAAGCACATGCACTACGCGAATGGTGGGATGTAGGTCTTCTTGTAAGCGATCTTCCCGTTGCGAACGGTGTATTGATCGGTCCCGGGTGCCGAGCCCTTGCTCCCGTCGGCTTTGGTCCAGGTCATCGTCCAACTGTACGAGCATCGGTTCCCGCCCGCGAACATATCATCGGTGTGGAAATGCGCTTCCGGGAATCCCTCGAACACCGCTGCGAACACCGCACGCACCGCTTCCTGGCCCTCCCAACGACCGCTGAGCTCCGGCGGACCGACGAGTTCGAAGACAGTGTCGTCGGTCATATCGCCCATGATGGCATCGAGATCATGCGCGTTGAAGGCGACCTCATCAAAGTGGCGAATCAACGCAAGTGTAGCCTCGGTTTCCGTCATCTGAACGGCCATGGGTTCCTCCCCTTTTTTGCCCCGCGATTTCGGCGAACATGTTGATCCCGGCAGTCCCCGGGTACTATTGCGAGGAGGGAAAGTCGAGCTTCGTGCCAGCGCCATGGACGCGCGAAGGGATTCACCTCAGCCCGCGATCACGAGAACCGATGCCCGCATGGCGACCAGGCGAATTTATACTCCCGACCGACTGACACCAAAGCCCAAGGTCACCAGCACCGCTGCCTGCATGATGCCACGCAAGGCAAAGGCCGCGCCCCTCCCGGTGCCCCAGCCCAAGGTCACCAGCACCGATGCTTGCATGGCGACCATGGAGAGTGCGACCAACACCAGCAGCGAGAGTGTGACCATCCCGACCTTGATCCGCGTCAGTTTCGTCTTCATTGCCGTCTCCGTTCTCGATTGCGGTCCCCTCCGGGGCCTCCGGTGTGCTCGTCTGCCCAGCGCGCGGGGCGATCCCTACGACCACGACCCACAACTCCACTGCCGGGCGAGGTACGGGTCACGCGCCCCTATTATCTGTTCACCCGGAAAGACGCGCTCACGAGCACCGGCATGACGACCAGGGAGAGCGCGAGCAGCGCCAACAGCAGCAGGATCATCCCGCCCTTGACCCACGTCAGTTTCGTCTTCCTTGTCGCTTGCATCCCGAGACCTCCTTGTCTGCACACGACCGACCGCAACTTGGCTCAGCGATTCACTACTACCTGTTCACCGATAGCCCGCCCAAGGTCACCAGCACCGATGCCTGCATGGCGACCATGGAGAGTGCGACCAACACCAGCAGCGAGAGAGTGACCATCCCGACCTTGATCCGCGTCCGCTTCATCCCGAGACCTCCTTGCTTCATCGCGGTCCCTTCTGGGACCTCCTGTGTTCAAGTCTGCCTGATCCGCGTGCCGATCACCACGAACAAGACCCACAACTCCACCCACATCTTCGCCCTCTGGCTCGCCGCCTTCCGGCGCGGCGGCTTGACAGCGCGTGATTCCGTGCTACCGTTGAGCCGCGCTCTCGCGAACCCATCGGCCACAGACGGCACTGCGGCGTGAGCGTCACGCGCAAGGAGGCGTCAACGGTACCAGCGATCCGCTGACCAGGGAGCGGAACGGTCATGGCTGCCACCGAGCCTGCAGCCTTCGGAGCGTTGCTGAAACACTACCGTCTTGCCGTCAGCCTCACACAGGAGGAGTTGGCGGAGGCGGCGGGCATTAGCACGCGCGCGATCAGCAACCTCGAGCGGGGCGTCAACCCGACCGCGCGCAAAGACACGGTCGCCCTGCTCGCCGATGCCCTGCACCTCAGCGGCCGCGAGCGCACCGCGTTCGCGCGTGCGGCGCGCGGACAGGTGCGTCCCGCTGGCTCGATGAGCGCCCGCCACAACCTCCCGGCGCCATCGACGCCATTGATCGGGCGCGAGCGGGAAGCACGGGCGCTCGACGCGCTCCTGCGCCGCCCCGATGTGCGCCTGCTCACGTTGACGGGCCCCGGCGGCATCGGCAAGACCCGCCTGGCGCTGCACGTCGCGGCGGGTCTCATGGATGACGTTGCGGACGGGGTCTGGTTCGTTGACCTCGCTGCGACCAGCGACCCGGCGCTGGTCATCTCCACGGTCGCGCGAGTCCTCGATGTCACGGAGGTTGGTGGTCAGCCGCTGATCGCGACGCTGCATGCGGCGCTGCGGCAGCAGCGGCTTCTCCTGCTGCTCGACAACTTCGAGCAAGTGATCGGCGCGGCTCCGGCGGTTGCTGCACTGCTCGCAGGGTGCCCGCTGTTGAAGGCGCTGGTGACGAGCCGGGAAGTCTTGCGGCTCTCCGGTGAGCAGCAGTTCCCGGTGTCGCCCCTCGCGCTGCCCGATCCGGACGATCGCCCCGATCTCGCCACCCTCGCCCAGTATGAGGCAGTGCGCCTCTTCCGCGACCGGGCAGCGGCGGTCAAGCCGGATTTTGCCCTCGCCGACGACAATGCCTCGGCCGTCGCGGCGATCTGTGTGCGGCTGGACGGGTTGCCACTGGCGATCGAACTGGCTGCGGCGCGTGTCAAACTCCTCCCGCCGGACGCGCTCCTGCACCGCCTGGGGCGGCGATTGCCGCTGTTGACGGGCGGGGCGCGGGATCTGCCCGCCCGTCAACAAACGCTGCGCGCGACGATTGACTGGAGCTACCGCCTGCTCACCGCCGATGAGCAGGCGCTCTTCCGGCGGCTGGCGGTCTTCGTCGGTGGCTGCACCGTTGCAGCGGCGGAAGCCCTCAGTGGCGCGCTGGACGGCGGCGATGTGTTCACCACACTCGCCGCGCTCGTGGATAAGAGCCTCGTGCGTCAAGCCATCGGGCGGGAGGGGGAGCCGCGCTTCAGGATGCTCGAGACCATCCGCGAGTACGGGCTGGAGCGGCTCGCGGCGGCGGGGGAGACCGCCGTGGTTGAGAAGCAGCACAGCGCATTTTATCTGCGGTGGGTGGAGGAGGCGGAGCCGCAGCTGCGTGGCCCCGAGCAAGGGATATGGCTCGACCGGCTGGCGGAGGAGCACGACAACATCCGAAGCGCGCTGCGCCGCGCGTTGGAGTGGGGGGAGGCGGAACGAGCCTTGCGGCTGGCGGCTGCCATGTGGCGGTTCTGGAGTGCGCGGGGGCACCTGAGCGAAGGGCGCCGGTGGCTGGATGAGGCGCTCGGAGCGAGCCTGGATGTCCCACCCCGAGTCCGGGCTGCGGGCCTCAATGCCGCTGGCAGTCTCGCGCGTGATCAGGGCGATTTAGCCGAGGCCGCAGCCTGCCATGACGCAAGCCTGCAGTTGTGGCGCGAGGTGGGCGACAGCCTCGGCATGGCCCGGTCGCTCAACAACCTTGGCGTAGTCGCGAGCGAGCAAGGTGATTGCGCGCGGGCGATCGCGTTGTACGAGGAGAGCCTGTCGTTGTTTCGACAGTTGGGGAACACATGGAATGTCGCGAACACGCTGCATAACATCGGCCTCGCGCTGTGCGATGCGGGGAGGTTGCCGGAAGCGTTGGAGCGGCTGACGGAGGTGATGCCGCTGTGGCAGGCCGCGGGCGATCCGGAGGGGTTGGCCCGCTCCCTCTCGGTGATAGGCACGGTCGCATTTTTCCAGGGCGACTACCCGCGCGCGGTGACGCTGCAAGAAGAGAGCCTGGCGCTGCGCCGGGAGATTGGGTACCAACGGATGATCACCGTGTCCCTCAGCCTCTTGGCAGACGCCCTGCTGTGTCAGGGGGAGACGTCACGGGCCGCAGCCTGCCTCGACGAAGCGATCCGCCTCCACGCACAGATCGCGAGCACAGCCGACCTGCCCGAGTGTCTCGACGCCTGTGGCGCGCTGGCGGGCATGCAGGGGGATGCGGCGCGCGCGGCGCGCGTGCTCGGCGCGGCGGACGGGCTGCGCGAGCGGTTGGGGCGGGCTATTCCGCCCAGTGGGGTCGCGTACCACGCACGCATCGTCGCTGCCGTGCGCGCGCAACTCGACGCGACGCGCTTCACCGCCGCGTGGGAGGCGGGGCGGCACATGCCGCTGGAAGAGGCAATGGCAGAGGCGTTGACCGAACGGCCGGTTCGCGCGGAGTGAGAAAGGAGATGCCTGGGGAATACCGCGTCAGAACATGGCCCAGTGTTACGGAAGCTGCCTTGCCGCATCACGACGACAGGGCAGATTGGATGGCACGAGCCTCACCCTTCCTGGTAGTGGTGTATCTGCCGCATCTCCGTCACAATGATGCCATGGATCGCACGCTCCTGGCCTTTCTCGGCACCGCCGCCCTCGTGATCGTCACGCCCGGCCCCGACACGGCCACGACGATCAGGAATGCCCTGCGCCACGGGCGGCGGGGCGCGCTCCTGACCCCGCTGGGCGCCGGATCGGCGATTCTCGTGCATGCCACTGTCGCGGCGCTCGGCTTGTCCACCCTGCTGCGCACCGCCGCGGGGCTGTACACCGTCGTCAGGCTTTGCGGCGCTGCCTATCTGATCTTCCTGGGGATTCAGGCGCTTCGGTCGGCACGCCAGCCTGACGACATTCATCACGGCCCGGTTGGGAGAGAGAAGCCCGCGATCGCCTTCAGCGGCACTCCTTACTGGCAGGGTTTCCTCAGCGCGATCCTGAACCCGAAACTGGTCGTCTTCTTTGCCACCTTTCTCCCGCAGTTCATCGCGCCGGGACAGGCCGTTCTTCCACGCATGCTATTCCTCGGCATCGCATTCGACAGCATGGTGATACTCTGGTTGATGGGCTATGGGTTCTTTGTAACGATCATGCACCGTCTCTTCAACGCACCCGCCGTGCGCCAACGGATGGAGCGGCTGACGGGAGTGGTGCTGATCGCCCTGGGAGCCCGCGTCGCGCTGGAGAAATCCTGACCGCCTGCTGCTGACAGACGTGGAATCCCCTTAGTGGCCTTAATCCTGCGATGATGGGGAAGACGCGGTGCGGAGCATCGGCACTGCGGCGAGACGGGGCGTAACGAGCGAAAGAGCGGCTATGCAGGCGAATGAACGATTGGGCGCGACCAATCTTGGTGACGGTCGGTGCCATTTTTGTGTCTGGGCGCCGCTTGCCCAGCAGGTTGACGTGGTTTTCGCGGGACGCAGCGTGCCGATGGAGCGGGATGAGTGGGGCTATCATCGCGCCACGGTGGCAGGCGTTGCGCCCGGCGCGCGATACAGATACCGGCTCGATGGTCGGGGCGAGAAAGAGCGCCCCGACCCCGCCTCCCGCTTCCAACCGGAGGGCGTACATGGGCCGTCCGTCGTCACTGATCCGGGGTCGTTCCGCTGGAGTGATGCGGCGTGGGCCGGTTTGCCAATGGAGCAGTTCGTCATCTACGAACTGCATATCGGCACGTTCACGCCTCAGGGGACGTTTGACGCCGTCATCCCGCACCTCGACACACTGAAGGAACTCGGCGTCACGGCGATCGAAGTAATGCCCGTCGCGCAGTTCCCCGGTGACCGCGGTTGGGGCTACGACGGCGTCCAACTCTACGCGGTGCAGCACTCGTACGGCGGGCCGGAAGGACTGATGCGGCTCGTGGACGCCTGCCACGCGCGCGGCCTTGCGGCGATCCTCGATGTCGTCTACAACCATCTCGGGCCGGAGGGGAATTACCTGTGGGATTACGCGCCCTATTTCACTGAGCGGTACACAACACCCTGGGGCGCGGCGGTGAACTTCGACGGCCCGCAGAGCGACGAGGTGCGCCGCTTCTTCATCGGCAACGCGCTGCAATGGCTCGAAGATTTCCACTTGGACGGACTCCGGCTCGACGCGATAGACGCGATCAAGGATCATTCCGCCTACCCATTCCTGCGCGAACTCGCTGATCGCACGCATGCCCGCGCCAAAGAGATCGGCCGCCCATTCACGTTGATCGCGGAGAGCGATCTGAACGACGCGAAGGTGATCCGGCGGCCGGAACAGTGTGGTTACGGCATGGACGCCCAGTGGAGCGACGACTTCCACCACGCGCTGCATGTACTCCTGACGGGTGAGCGGCGCGGCTACTACGCGGACTTCGCGGACATTGACGACCTCGCACAGGCGTTCCGCGAGTCTTTCGTCTACGCCGGGAAATATTCGACGCACCGGCAGCGACGGCACGGCAACCGCGCGCTCCCCGCCGAGGGATGGCGGTTCGTCGTCTGCGCGCAAAACCACGATCAGGTCGGCAACCGCGCAACGGGCGACCGCCTCAGCCATATCGTCTCCTACGAGGCAGCGAAATTGGCGGCGGCGGCGGTCCTTCTCTCGCCCTTCGTCCCGCTCCTCTTTATGGGCGAGGAGTATGGCGAGCCGCAGCCCTTCCAGTACTTCACAAGCCACAGCGACGAAACATTGATCGCGGCGGTGCGCGAAGGACGGCGCGCCGAATTTTCCTCCTTCCGCTGGCAAGACGACGTGCCCGATCCCGACGATGACGCAACCTTCAAGCGCTCCAAACTGACGCACCGCGAGCGCGAGGACGGCCCGCATGGCACGCTCTGGCGGTTCTATCAGGAGTTGCTCCGCCTGCGCCGCACGCTGCCCGCCCTCGCGGCGCTCGACCTGGAATCCCTCGATGTCTCCCGCGATGAAGATGCAAAAACGCTCGCTGTCCGTCGCTGGGCCGGGAAGCATCAGGCGCTCGCGCTGTTCAACTTCAGCGACCGGGAGCAGCGGACGACGATCGCGGCGGAAAGCGCCTGGCGCGTGCTCCTCGATTCCGCCGCCGCACGCTGGCGCGGGCCAGGGAGCAGCATACCCGGTATACTTCCAGCGGGCGGCGCGACGCTGCCGCTGCCGCCGCTGAGCGTTGTCCTATTCGGAACGGAAGCGCTGACATAACATCTGCTTCCCCTCCCCTCTCTATCGCCGCCGAGCCATCACGGTATCGAAGCCAAAGGGCGATGGAGAGGGGCCGGGGATGAGAATAAGGGAAACCGGGACATAATGACTGATCGGTACGTCTGCATCCACGGCCACTTTTATCAGCCGCCGCGCGAGAACCCGTGGCTCGAAGCGATCGAGTTGCAGGATTCCGCCTATCCGTATCACGACTGGAACGAGCGGATCACGGCGGAGTGCTACGCGCCGAACGCCGCCGCGCGCATCCTCGACGGCGAGGAGCGCATCGCACGAATTGTCCAGAACTACGCGCGCATCAGTTTCAATTTCGGCCCGACGTTACTCGCGTGGATGGAGACGAAAGCCCCCACGATCTACGCGGCGATCCTCGATGCCGATCGGGAGAGTCAGGAGCGCTTCTCCGGCCACGGCGCGGCGATGGCACAGGCGTACAACCACATGATCCTGCCGCTCGCGAACCGGCGCGACAAGTGGACGCAGATCCGCTGGGGCATCGAGGATTTCACGCATCGGTTTGGCCGCGCCCCGGAAGGGATGTGGCTCGCCGAAACCGCCGTGGACCTCGAAACGCTCGACATCATGGCGGAGCAGGGCATCACCTTCACGGTCCTCGCGCCGTCGCAGGCCGGGCTGGTGCGCGAACGTGACGCCGATGAATGGGACGACGTTTCCGGGGCGCGGATTGATCCGACGCGCGCCTACGTGCAGCATTTGCCGTCGGGTCGGAGCATCGCGCTCTTCTTCTACGATGGCCCGATCTCGCGCGGCGTCGCCTTCGAGGGGTTGCTGAACCGGGGTGAGCACCTGGCGAATCGCCTGCTCGGCGCATTCTCGGATGACCGGACGTGGCCACAAGTCGTCCATATCGCGACTGATGGCGAGACGTACGGCCATCACCACGCGCACGGCGATATGGCGCTCGCCTACGCGCTTCAGCATATCGAAGCGAACGATCTCGCGCGGTTGACCATCTACGGCGAATATCTGGAAATGTTCCCGCCGACTCACGAGGTACAGATCATCGAGAAGACCGCATGGAGTTGCGACCATGGCGTCGAGCGATGGCGGAGCGACTGCGGCTGCAACACCGGCGGCCACCCGGACTGGAATCAGCAGTGGCGCGGTCCGCTCCGCGTGGCGCTCGACTGGCTGCGGGACGCCGTCGCACCCATCTACGAGGCCGGGATGCGCGATCTCGTGCAGGACCCGTGGGCGGCGCGGGATGCGTATATCTCCGTCATCCTCGACCGCTCGGACGAGAATGTCGCACGCTTCCTCACGGAGCAGACGACACACGAACTGATCGAGGCGGAGCGCGTGCGGCTGTGGGAAATGCTCGAACTCCAGCGGCACGCGATGCTGATGTACACGAGTTGCGGTTGGTTCTTCGATGAACTCTCCGGCATCGAGACGGTGCAGGTGATCCAGTATGCGGGCCGCGTGATCCAACTGGCGGAGACGATCGCCGGCGAACAGTTCGAATCGCCGTTCCTCGATCTTCTTGAAGAAGCGAAGAGCAACATCCGCGAGCACCGCGATGGGCGACTCATCTACGAAAAGTTCGTCAAGCCCGCCATCGTGGACACCGCGAAACTCGCCGCGCACTACGCGATCAGTTCCCTCTTCGATGAGTACCCGGACCGTGCGTGGGTCTACTGCTACACCGTCGAGCGCGAGGATTATCAGCGGCTCGAAGCGGGCCGGGCGGCGCTCGTCGTCGGGCGGGCGCGGTTCACCTCGCGCATCACGGGCGAGTCCGCTGTCGAGACGTTCGGCGCGCTCTCGCTCGGCGATCACACGATCAGCAGCGGCGTCGGCTCCGATATGGATGACGAGGAATATCGCGCCTTCGTCACGCATAGCACGGAAGCCTTCGCGCGCGTGGATTTCCCCGAAGCGATCCGGGCGATGGACCGTTATTTCGGTGAATCCTTGTACTCGCTCAAGACCTTGTTCCGCGACGAGCAGCGCAAAATCCTCGACACCGTCCTCGACGCGACGCTCGCGGAGGACGAGGCGAGTTACCGCCAGATGTATGACCGTCAGGCGCCACTGATGCGCTTCGTGCGCGATCTCCATGTGCCGCTGCCGCAAGCATTCCAGACGGCCGCCGCCTTTCTGATGAACAGTGATCTCCGGCGTGCGCTCGCGGCGGAGACGCTGGACCGCGAGCGCATCCGGGCAATCCTCGCGGACGCGGAAACATGGCACGTCAATCTCGATAGTGCCGGGCTCTCGTACATGCTACGGCGGCGGGCGGAACTGCTCTCCGAAGAACTCCGGGCGGATCCGGTGGAGATCACATCGCTCATCGCGCTGCGGGAAGTTGTCGAGATCGCGCACCTGTTACCGTTCGGAATCGTCTTTTGGCACGCCCAAAATGTCTATTACGACCTTCTACAGACCCGTTACCGCGAATTTCACCGGCGGGCACGGCGCGGCGATGAGTCAGCGCAGGAATGGGTGACACATTTCATCGCGCTCGGAGAGGGGCTTGGCATGGAAGTAGGAGAGACGACACTGGAAGAGATCCGCGCCCTGCCGTCCGTCGCGACCATCGCACGGCAAGCGCTGGAGCGGGCGCGCATTCCGCGCGCGACGTACCGTCTCCAGTTCAACCGCAATTTCACCTTCGCGGACGCGCAACCGCTCGTCGCCTATCTCGCCGACCTCGGCATCAGCGATGCCTATGCCTCGCCGCTTCTCAAAGCATGCAAGGGCAGCGATCACGGCTATGACATCTGCGACCATAGCCAGTTGAACCCCGAAATCGGCACGCGGGAGGAGTTTGACTCCTTTGCCGACGCGCTACGGGAGCGCGGGATCGGCCTCGTCTTCGATATGGTGCCGAATCACATGGGCATCGCCGATCCCGGTAACGGCTGGTGGATGGACGTGCTGGAGAATGGCCCCAGTTCGCTCTACGCGACGACCTTCGACATTAATTGGCACCCGGTCAAGCGCGAACTGGCGAACAAGGTGCTGCTGCCGATCCTCGGCGACCAGTACGGCGGCGCGCTTGAAAGCGGTCAGTTGCGGCTCTCGTACGAGAGCGGCGCGTTCTTCCTCCACTACTGGGATACCGTGCTGCCTATCGCGCCGCACACCTACGACCGCATTCTCGGCTACCGCCTCGACGCGCTGATTGCACGGTTGGGCACGGAGAACGCGCATGTGCTCGAGATGGAAAGTATCCTCACCGCGCTTGGCTATCTCCCCACGACGGACGAGACCGACGCCGAGAAGATGGCGGAGCGACACCGCGAAAAAGAGGTGATCAAACGGCGCATCGCCGCGCTCTCCGACGCCAGCCCGGAAATTCGTGACGCCATTACCGCCGCGCTCGATGCCTTCAACGCGGCGGATGAGACGGGCATCGAGATGCTCGACGATCTGCTCGATGTGCAGCCCTATCGCCCCGCCTTCTGGCGCGTCGCGGCGGAAGAGATCAACTATCGCCGCTTCTTCGATATCAACCAACTGGCGGCGATCCGCGTCGAGTTGCCCCCTGTCTTCCGGGCGACGCATGATCTCGTCTTCCGGTTGCTTGCGGAGGGAAAGGCGACCAGTCTGCGCATTGACCACCCGGACGGCTTGTGGGACCCGCCGCACTACTTCCGCCAATTGCAGGAGCAGTACCTCCTCGCCTGCGTCCGCGCACGCATGCCGGAGCACGACGAGGAGGAAGTGGGCGAACTCGAAGAGGCGGTGCATGCCTGGTTCGACGCGCAGATCGAAAACGACGGTGCATCGCCGCAGTTGCCGCTCTACGTTGTCGCGGAAAAGATTCTCACCGAGGGCGAGACGCTTCCGGAGAACTGGATGGTCGCCGGGACGACGGGGTACGACTTCCTCAATGAGGCGAATGGCCTCTTCGTGGACGCGCGCAACCGCAAGGCGATTGACGAGATTTACGGCCGCTTCACCGGCAACCAGACGGCGTTCAACAACCTCACGAACGCGACGAAGAAGATGATCATGCTCATCTCGCTCGCGAGTGAGATCAACGCGCTCGCCTATCAGTTGGAGCGCATCTCCGAACGGAACCGCTCCTACCGCGATTTCACGCTGAATAGCCTCACCTTCGCCATCCGCGAGGTGATCGCCTGTCTTCCGGTCTACCGTACCTATACGACGGACGCGACCGCGACGGTGACGCAACACGACGCGCAGTACGTCGAGGCAGCAGTGGCGGAGGCGAAGCGGCGCAATCCACGTACGGCGGGCCAGTTGTTCGATTTTCTGCGCGATACCCTGCTGCTTCGGAACATCGAGAATTTCCGCCCGGAGGACCGCCCGCGGCTGATCGAATTCGTGATGAAGTTCCAGCAGATCACCGGGCCGGTGATGGCGAAGGGCGTTGAAGATACTGCGTTCTACGTCTACAACCGCCTCGTCTCGCTCAACGAAGTGGGCGGCCACCCGGTGCAGTTCGGCGTCTCGGTGCCGGAGTTCCATCAGCGGAATGCCGAACGCGCCCGCCGCTGGCCGCACACGATGCTCGCCTCTTCCACGCATGACACGAAACGGAGCGAGGACGTGCGAGCGCGCATAGATGTGCTCTCCGAAATCCCCGACGAGTGGCGCGCCGCCCTCAACCGCTGGGGCCGGATGAACGCCCGCGTGAAGACGGAGATCGCGGGGGACCGCTTCCCCGACCGCAATGCCGAATATCTCCTTTACCAGACGCTGCTCGGCGCGTGGCCGACGGACTTCCCGACGCCCGCATCGTTCGGCGAGTTCCGGGAGCGGATCGCGGCGTACATGCTGAAGGCGGCGAAGGAAGCGAAAGTCCATACCAGTTGGATTAACCCGAATGAGGCGTACGACCGCGCGCTCCAGGAGTTCGTCCGGACCGTGTTGGCGGAGGGCGAACGGAATGCCTTCCTTGCCGATTTCGCGCCCGTGCAGCGCCGCGTCGCCTTCTTCGGCCAGTGGAACGCGCTGGCACAGGAGTTCCTGAAGTTAACTTCACCCGGCGTGCCGGACATCTATCAGGGTACCGAACTCTGGGACTTCAGCCTCGTGGACCCGGATAATCGCCGCCCGGTGGACTACGACCGGCGCCGCGCCATCCTCGCCGATCTCCGCGAGCGCGCCGATTGCCCGGGCTGCGGCAGCGTCGCGCTCACCCATGAGTTGCTGGACACCAGCAACGACGGCCGAATCAAACTCTTCGTCGTCTCTCGCACGCTGGACTTCCGCCGCACACACGAAGCCCTGTTCACGAACGGCGCGTATCGTCCGCTCGATGCACAGGGTGCGAAAGCGGGCCACGTTTGCGCCTTCATCCGTTCTCATGGCGACGAAGCGGCAATCGTCGTCGCGCCCCGCCTCGTCGTCGGCCTGACGGGCGGCGAGGAGCAGCCACCGCTCGGCGCGGACATCTGGGGCGACACCTGGCTCGCGCTCCCGCCGGCATATGCAGGTCGCCGTTACCGCAACGCCTTCACTGGCGAAGAACTGACCGTCAGCGAACGCGGCGGCGCGGTCGGCCTCCCACTCGCCGATCTCTGCGCCCACTTCCCCGTCGCCCTCCTCGCGGAGGAGCGGGAAAGAGATTGAATCACAGAGGCTCAGGGGAGACAGAGTTCGCCTATCTCTATTGCCCGCGGGCGACAATCGTCGCGCCGCCGTCCACCTGAATGACCTGGCCGGTGATGAACGACGCGCCCTCGGAGGCGAGAAACCAGGCGGTCTCGGCAATGTCTTCCGGTCTGCCGTAGCGGCCGATGGGGCAAAGAATGTCCCATGATCGCTTGAGCGCCTCGGGGTCATCCGATTCGGCGAGGAGTTTGGCGTTCATCGGCGTGACGATCACGCCCGGCGCGATGGCGTTGCAGCGGATATTCCGCCCGGCGTACTCGGCGGCGACCTGCCGGGTGAGCGAGATAATCGCTCCTTTGCATGCCGCGTACGCCGGGAAGCCCCGCAGCCCGACGAGCGCCTGCACCGATGAGATGTTGATGATATTCCCGCCGCCATGCTGAAGCATCCGACGCACGGCGACGGCGGCGCCCCAGAAGACGCCGCCGAAATCCACCGCCATGCCCCGGTCGTATGTCTCTCGATCTATCTCATGGATCGCGCCGATGATGTTGTATGCGGCATTGTTCACCCAGACGCCGAGCGTGCCGAGGGTGTCCGCCACTTCCGCCGCCCGTTCGAGATCGGCACTCACGGAGACATCGCCGTTGATGCACGCGACGGAGCCGAGCGCCGCGAGTGCGGGCGTGACTGCCGTCAACTGCTCCGCGTTGGTATCAAGCACGACGACCGCATCTCCGCCCCGCAGGAAACGCTCCGCGATTGCGTGCCCGATTCCACTCGCCCCACCGGTCACGACACAAACACGCATTCGCCCACACCCCCCAACCCCTTCCCCATGAGGGAAGGGGAGATGGGGACGTGGCGCGCCACGTCCCACTCATTGCTCATTGCTCATTGCTACCCCACGATGTCTTCGCCGCCGTCCACGCGGATGACGTTGCCGGTCATCCAGCCCGTGCCCGCGCCCGAAAGAGCGACGATGGCGCTCGCCACATCGCCCGGCGTCGTGAGGCGGCCACCAGGGTTGACGCGGGCGGCGTAGTCAATCAGCGCGTCGTTGCCGGGGATTTTACGGAGCGCCGGAGTATCGGTGACGCCCGCCTGGATTGCGTTGACGGCGATCTTTTGCGTCGCCAGTTCGACGGCGAGTTGGCGAATATGCGCCTCCAATGCCGCCTTCGCCGCCGAGACTGCGCCATAGGAGGGCCACGCCCGATGCCCGCCTGCCGACGTCATCGCCCAGACGCGCCCGCCCTCCCCCAGGAGGCCCCGCGCGACGAGGTCCTGCACCCAGTAGACGAGCGAGTGCGCCATCACGTCGAGCGTCATGTCCATCTGCTTCTGATTGATCACGTCATCACCGACGAACCGCTTCAGGGTGCCGAAGGCGAGCGAATGGAGGACGACGCGCACGCCGCCCGGCCCGATTTCCGCCGCGACCATGTCGAGGACCTCCTTGCGGGCTTCGGGATCGGCGGCATTGATATTGAAGAAGCGCGCCTGCCGCCCCATCCCCTCGATTTCGCCCGTGATCCGCTCGACATTCGGCATCGTCTGGCGGCGGTCGAGGTGGACGCCCAGAATGCTCGCCCCGGCCCGCGCGAGCGCGAGCGAGTTCGCCTCCCCGAAGCCACTCGACGCGCCGAGGACGAGCGCCCATTTCCCCTTGAGCGATCCGTCGTGATACGTGCCGGGTGTGGCGCTCACTTGGCGCCCTCCCCGCCCTTGCGCGGCTTGCCGGTGGCGATCGTGATATTCGCGGCATCCTGCGCGAAGCGGCTGACCCCGCTGTAGTCGTCCGCAGCCATGCCTGCCGCAAGGCCACGATCGTACAACTCAATCGCGCGGGAGCCAATCTCCGTCGGCACGCCGAGGTCCTTCGCCGCGTTCAGGGCGGCGTTGAGGTCCTTGCGGAGCAGTTTCATCGAGAAACCTGGCGTGTACTCGTCCTTGAAGATCGTGCGGTCAATCCAGTTGTTCAGCAGATAATTCCCCGCCGTCGCGGTGGAGAGCACTCCTTTAACGGTCTGCGCGTCCACGCCGCCTTTGACGGCGAGGGTCAGCGCCTCGGCGTTGGCAATCATGATCGCGCTGATGATGTACTGGTTCGCCAGTTTGACCATCTCGCCCGCACCAATCGGCCCGACGTGCGTGACGGTCTTGCCACCGGAGCCGAGCGCGTCGAGTACCGGCTTCGCCTTCGCGACCGTCTCCTTGTCACCGCCGACCATGATCGTCAGTTCGCCCGTCGCGGCGCGGGGCGGGCCACCGGAAACGGGCGCGTCCACCATCCCGACGCCCTTCTCCGCCAGTTTCGTCGCGACCTCGCGCGTGTACGTCGGCGAGACGGTGCTCATATCAATGACGACCGCGCCCGCCTTCGCGCCCGCGATGATCCCATTCGCGCCGAGCGCGGTCTCGGTCAGTTCCGGCCCGTCCGGCACACATGTCAGGATGTAATCCGACTGCGCCGCCGCCTCTTTCGGCGTGTCCACGATCTTTCCGCCCTGCGACGCGAGCCGTTCCGCCGAGACGCGGCTATGGTGCGGCACGACGAGGGTCGTGAATCCCGCCTTGATGAGCGTCGCCGCAATCGGCTCCCCAAGCGCCCCTAATCCGATGACCGCTATCGTCTTCGCCATGCTCCGTCCTCCTCATCTGCCATCGCGCATCCCGTCAGTTGTCTCTCACGCAGTGTAGCCGGAAAACGCAAGGTTGGGAAAGGCAGGGAATCCACCCGATTCCATCCGGATGGAGCGGCTCGCGGCGGCAACGATGAGCGTGGTAGTACTCGGGTTCTGGTTCGGCGCGCTCGCCCTCTTCAAACGGCGGGACCTCGCCGTCTGACCGTCGCATCCTCATCCCATCGCCAGCGCCATTCCTTCCTGCATCGCGCATCCGCGGATTCAGCGTCGCACAGCGGGATCGCGCGACTGGCACCAATCATGCACCGACCCGCCCAACGGCAACCGATCCGGCGCATGGGAGCATCAATGCAGACACCAGCGACCACGAACGCGATCATCGTTCCCACCGGGCGCGGCGGTTTCTGCTGCATCGTTCCCTGCGGCTGCATGCTCTCGCTCTGCGCCACCGCAAGCACGGGACTCGCCTTCCTTCTCTGGCGTCGCGCGAAACGCCGATAATTGCCTCTCGCTCGTCTCCCCGATCCATCTTCCCGATACCATTCCGCGCTATACTGTGCGGACGCCAATCACCACACGGTATCGGGGGCACGCAATGGCAGACAAGTTCGAGAAATTCACCGAACGGGCGCGCAAAGTCTTTTCTCTGGCACAGGAAGAAGCGCAGCGGTTCAATCATAACTACATCGGTACCGAGCATCTGCTGCTTGGTCTGGTCCGCGAGGGAGACGGCATCGCCGCCCGCGTGCTCGCCAATCTCGGTGTCCAACTGCCCAAAGTGCGCTCCGCCGTTGAGTTCATCATCGGACGGGGGGATGGGTTGGTTGTCGGTGATCCTAGCCTCACCCCGCGCACCAAGAAGGTGATCGAGTTGGCGATGGATGAGGCGCGGCGGCTGAAGAGCCAGTACATCGGCACGGAGCACCTGCTGTTGGGGCTCGTGCGAGAAGGCCAGGGAGTCGCGGCAGGGGTGTTGGAGAGCCTGGGAGTGAGCCTGGAGAAGGTGCGTCAGCAGGTGATGCAGGCTGTATCACCGTCCGCTTCGCCCCAGGAAGCAGTACCGAACCCAGCGACGATGATGGAGTACACGCTCCGGCTGCCGTTCGAGGAATGGAAGAAACTGGCCGAGATTGGCGTACAGCACCATCGCAATCTCGACGATCTCATCCGTGAAGCGATTCGGCGCGCCTGGTTCACTGACGGAGGCGATGCGGAGATGTCCTCATCCCCGGCCCCTCCTCCAGCGTGATGTCGTCGCCATCGCATCGTCCCTTCTCGATTTGCCGGCGCCCGCCGAGAACGCGCGGAAGCCCTGACCTTGACAGTCACGCGCGCCATGCGGTACTACCGGGTAGATGCACGCCGTTCCCCGCTTTGCATATCGCTAAGAGACCGGGAGGAGAATCATGGCCCCATTCGACCGCGCGAAACTCGCACATTTGATGGACGAGGCGGGCATGGACCTGCTACTTGCCAGCACGCGCCACAATGTCCGTTATCTCACCGGTGGCTACGTTTATCACTTTCACGAGCGCGGCCAGCGGATGGGCTCCAGTCAGTATCTCGCCTTCGTCGGTGTGCCGCGCGGGCACGGGCATGTGACGGACGCCCTCTATATCGGTGCGCCGGGCGAGAAGATGGGGCTGGATGTGCTGCCCCTCTGGATTGACCAGCGGAACCTCGATGCCGGAGACGCTTTCTCCTCCGCAACGGCAGCCGCGACAATGGCGAAGTCACACGGCGCGGGGGGCATCATCGGGGTCGAGATGCCCTTCCTCCCCGCCAGCACACTGATGGCGCTACAAACCGGACTGCCGGGAGCGACCTTCGTGGACGCGACGGACCTCTTGCACGAACTCCGCGCGATCAAGACGGACGCCGAGATCACCATCCTGCGTGACGTCTCGGACCGCGTCGCTACCGCGATTCAGGCCGGATTCCGCGCCGGGTACGACGGCGTGCCGACGCGCGAACTGGCCGCGACAATCGAGCGAGAGATGAGCGCGCACGGCGTCACCTTCCTCTGGGCCTTCACGAATGCCGGGCCCGGTTATCTGCGTGCCCCCTCCGAAACACGCTGGGAGGGCGGGCGGATGCTTCATCTCGATTGCGGCGGCGAGGAGCAGGATTACCTTGCGGACATCTGCCGGATGGGCACGCTCGGCGAGCCGCCCCCGTTGGGGCGTGAACTGACCGACGCCTGTCTGGAGATTCAGGGCGTCGTCCGCCGTCAACTGCGCGCCGGGATGACCTACGGCGATGTCAACGCCGCCGCACAGGACGCGCTGCAATCGAGTAGCCACGCGAAAATCGGCCGGATCGTCGCGCACGGCATCGGCATGGTCTCGCACGAGCAGCCGATGATTAACCGGCCCGAGCAGGCGGGCCGGACACTCCAGAGCGGTCACATCCTCTCGCTCGAAACCGAGTTCCTCCATCCGGACGTTGGCCACGTCAAGATCGAGGACACCATCGCCATCACGCCGCACGGCGCGGAAGGTCTCGGCGACCTTGGCCGCGACTTGCAGGTAATCGGCTGACCCGACGATGTGACGAACAAGGGGAGGAAGCGAGTTGTTACACGCTCCCTCCCCTTGTTGATCGCCCGACCGTCAGTTGCTCGCACCGATACTATGTGAGAGTCGTTGCCGAATTCGCCGTTCGTCCCGCATTGATGGTAGGCGGCGCGATCCGCCGGGCCAGCGCCAACAGCGCCTTCGCCAGCGGCACACGCAGTGATCGCCGTGTGATCGTCTCGTACTTCCAGGCATGTTCATTGACCCATGCGACCCGCCGCTGGTGCTCCACATACCGCACCTCGGCCTCCGTGGTTGGTAACTGTGTCATCATCTCTCTCCTTTCGTCCCACATCGCCGACGCGAGCACTGCGATGTATCGAATGAACGCGAGTTTCCGCGAAATTTCCGCATACCTCGCGCGGCAATTCCAGGAGAGATCACGGCAATTCACACCGACGTGGCGGAAGACGGAGAGAGTGAAGGCGCGGACAAAAAAATCAGCGGCCACGGACATATCACTCCGTGACCGCTGACCGCGCATGGGGCCTTACGGCCCCAAGCAATGCACACCGATGTTCCCTCCCTGATTACCCGTTGGCGAGGTCATCATTGACCTTTGACTGGATCTGCTTTGCGGCGTCCGCGGCAGTCAGTTGCTTGTTGATCAGTTGCGTCTCGACGTTCTGGATATCCTTCCGGGCCTTCGTCCAGCCGGCCGGCTGCGGCTCGCCTTTGCCGGCCTGTGCGATGTCGAAGGCGGCGCGGTTGAGCGGTTTGCCACTGACGAACGTCTTGAACGTCTCCGATTCGGCAGCGGATTTCCGCACGGGCAGATAGCCGGTCTGGATGGACCAGTACGCCGTGACATCCTTCGAGGCGAAGTACTTCAGGAAGAGCCACGAGGCGAGTTGCTTCTCCGGCGTCGTCTTGAAGAGGATGGAGTTCGCGCCGTAAAGCGCCGTCTTCGGGGTGTTGACGTTGTCCGCCCCTTGCGGGATGACGGTACCGCTCCAATTGAACTTATCGCCCTTCGTCGGGTCTTTCGGGTCCTTCTGCATCGCGGCGCCGATGTACGCGCGGCCAGTGCTGGAGCCGAGAAAGAACGGGGCATCGCCGTTTGTGAAGAACGTCTGGTCCTCGTTGCTCGTTGCGTCGGTGATGAATGTCGTCCCTGCCTTCACCATATCCTCCAGCACCTGGAGGGCGGCGAGCGCCTGCGGGGAGTCGAACTTCGCCTTCTTATTGTCCGGCGTGATGACTTCGCCGCCGAAGGAGAAGACCATACCGTCAACATCCGATGTCTCCGCCCGCACGGGATAGCCGCGCTTGCCGGCCTTCACCGTTGCCGCCGCCTGTGCCTTGAACTCATCCCACGTCTTCGCCGGGCCGTTGAAGCCGACGGACTTGAGCATGTCCGCGTTGTACCACATCATCAGAATGGAGGAGGTGAAAGGCGCGGAGAGGATCTGGTTCTTGAAATCCGGGTAGATGTTCCGGTCCAGGAAGCCGGGGAAGATGTCCGTGAGGTCATTCTTCGTCCAGCCGTACGTCTTGCTGTTGATGTAGGGCGTCAGGTCGAGGAGTGCGTCGGCCTGCTGGTAGTTGGCGACATTGTTCTCATAACCGACCGCCATCGCGGGCACTTGCTTCGCCTGGATACCGACCTGGATCTTCTGCGCGATCGTGTTGTAGTCCCCGATGTACACCGGGGTCACGGTAATACCGGGATTGGCGGCGTTGAAGTCCGCCGCGATCTTCTTCAGCGCGTCCTCGTTCTGCTTCGACTGGACGTGCCAGAAATCCACCTGAACGGTCTTGCCCTTCAGGTCCACCTTGTCAATGTCGCTCCCCTGGCCCGCCGTGGTCGCGAACTTCTGCGCGACGACGGACTGCCCGGCGGAGAGTTTGGAGGTATCAACCGTCACAGCCGTCGCTGAACCACTGGCGGTTGTGGCGCTGCCGGTTGTCGAGCCGGAGGTGCTGGGTGCGGTCGTGGCGACGGCGGGCGCGCTCGTCGCGGCCGCACCGGTCGTTGCGGGCACGGCCGTCGCCGCGCCGCCGGACGCCGGGGCGGTTGTGCCGGCGGGCTTCGGCGTGTCGGTCGCCTTGCTGCTCCCGCAGGCTGCGAGGATCGCCGCCGCCGCGCTCCCCGCGATGCCGCCGAGCAATGTCCGCCGGTTCAATCGTTTGCCAAACAGCCCGTTGTCGCTCACTGTGACCACTCCTTTTCTACCCACCTCTAGCCCCTCCCAACGCGGGAGGGGAAATCGGGCGATACGCGCATCGCCCCTCCAACATCCCCCGATTACGCTTCCCATCCGTCTCCCCTTCCTCATTAGGGAAGGGGCCGGGGTTAGGACCGGCTATCCCTTGACGCCGGACGACGCAACACCCTCGATCAACTGGCGTTGCACGAAGAAGTAGAGAATGCTGATCGGGACGATCGTCAGCGCCGTCCCCGCCATAAGGATGGGGAAGTTGTTGTTCCCGGCATCGCTCTTCAGTTGCGACAGGCCGACCTGAATTGGTCGCACGCTGTCGCTCGTCGTGACAATCAGCGGCCAGACGAACGAGTTCCACGAGCCGATGAAACTGAAGAGGGCAAGGGTCACAAGCGCCGGGCGCGCGAGTGGCACCGCGACCTTCCAGAGAATTCCCCATGCGCTCGCGCCATCAATCACCGCCGCCTCGAAGATCTCCTTCGGTATGCTGAGGAAGAACTGCCGGACTAAGAAGATACCGAACGTCCCCGCCGCCCATGGGACGATCTGCGCCCAATAGGTATTATACAGGTGCAGGTTCTTGATGAGAATGAAGTTCGGGATCAGCGTCACCTCGAAGGGGATCATCAGCGTCGTGAGGAGGATCGCGAAGATCACCCGCTTGCCGGGGAAGTCGTTCATCGCGAACGAGTACGCGGCCAGTACGGAAGTGAGGAGATTGCAGATCACGGTGATCCCGGCGATGAAGAGTGTATTGAAGAGGTATCGCCCGAACGGCGCCGAGTGGAAGGCATTCGTATAGTTCTTGAAGTTGGCGTGCTGCGGAATCCATGTCGGCGGCGACTGCAACGACTCGGAAAGCGTCTTCACACTCGTGGCAACCATCCAATAGAAGGGGATGAGCGCCCCGATCACGAAGATCAACAGGACGATGTGCGACACGAGATTCCGCCGTGCCCGCGCCTGCGCCGTCCGCACCGCCCGTGGCTGCGCGCGTTGTGCGGACGAGAGCACACCCCGCGATGCTGTGCGTATCGCCATCTCTCAGCCCCCCGCCCGGCCCACGCGACGTTCTTCACCAATCCGCAGTTGCACGAGAGTAATGAAGAAGAGAATGACGAAGAGCAGCAGCGCGATCGCGGCGCCGTACCCGACATTCACCTGCTGGAAGAATTGATCGAAAATGAAGAAGGTGATCGTCTCGGTCTTCTGCGCCGGGCCACCGCCCGTCATCGCGTAGATCGGGTTGAAGACTTGGAAGGCTCGCAGCACCGAGATAATTGAGAGGAAGAGGATCGTCGGCCGCAGGAGCGGGGCGATCACGCGTGTGGCGATCTGCCACTGGTTCGCGCCGTCAATCTGCGCTGCCTCAATCACGTCTTTCGGCACATTGGAAAGCCCGGCGAGGAAAATGATCGTATCGAAGCCGACTGCGGTCCAGAGCGAGTAGGCCATGATCGCGACGAGCGGCAGCGGTGGCCCTTGCAAGAACTGCGGCAGATGGATGCCGAAGTTCGACGCGATGAGATCGAAGAAGCCGCGCGTTTCGAGCAGCCAACGGTGGTTGCCGATACCAAAGTTGCCGAGGAAGGCGTTGATGAACCCCGCGCCGTCCTGCTTGTACATCCACCCCCAGACGATCGCCATCGCGAGGGGCGGCGTGATGTACGGCAGGAAGAGCACGATGCGATAGAACGTGCGCCCGGCGATTGGTCGGAAGATCAGGATGGCAAGGAAGAGTGAGAGCGCCAGACCGATCGGCACCGTCCCGACGACGTACCAGAGCGTCGTTCGGATCGCGTCCCAGAATTCCGTCGAATGGAGCGCCCGCGTATAGTTGTCGAGGCCGACATAACTCTGCTTCTTGATTTTCCATTTGTGGAGGCTGATATAAAAGGCGTAAAAGATCGGGAAGATATGGAAGAAGCCGAGAATAATCACCGCGGGCAGGATGAGGAGATAAGAGAAGCCGAGTGAGCGAAGACGAGCGCCGAGGCGCGCGCGCATCCCGGAGGTAGCCACACCGGGAACCGCGAGGGCTGGCTTCAGACGCTGTTCGCGCACGCAATGGCTCCGTGATTACGCCGAAATCCCGCCACACTCTCGCATTCTTGTACCATTCCTCTGTTATCGAATGATATGCGTGCCGTGAGGGGAATGCAAGCGTGGCGGCAGTAACGAGTAAGCAGTAATGAGTAATGAGGGCTGCCCGGCACGTTACTCATCTCGACATTCGCAGGCGTGGTATGGTATGACTATCGCGGGGTGCAATTGCGATTGCGCGGGGTGAATGAGACATCAGGGGGCACTTGCAATGTATACCGTCAAGGCGGACGAGGTTGATGGGGAAACGGCCCACGCCGGCGCGCCGGGCGCGCCGATGCAGACGGTCGAGCGCGCGCTTCGCGTCCTCGAACGGGTCGCCGCGTTTCCGCGCCCCGCATCGCTCACCGAAGTCGCCAATGCCGCCGGGCTGCATCCGAGTACGACATACCGGCTGCTCGGCACGCTCGTCCAGACGGGCTATGTGACGCGGGACGGCCGCACCGGTCTCTACCGCCTCGGGCTGAAACTCCTGCGCATCTCGCACGCCCTTGAAGATCAACTCGATATCCGCGCGATCGCGCTGCCGGTCATGGAACGGATCGTCACCCAGGAGGACGAGACCGTCTCGCTCGTCATCCGCACAGGTTCCACGGCTGTCGTGATCGAGCGGGTGCAGTGCGCGCGGCAGATCCGCAGCGTCACGCCGGTCGGCTCACACGGGCCGCTGCACTGCACGGCGGCGGGGAAAATTCTGCTCGCCTGGCTGAAGACGCCGGAAGTCCAGTTGCTCCTCACGGAAGCGCCGCCCATCCGTTACACCGTCCGCACGATCACCGAGCCGGATGCGTTGCTCGCCGAACTGGCGAAGGTGCGCGCGCAGGGGATCGCGCTGGATCGCGGCGAGCGGGCGGACGACCTGATCGGGATCGCCGGGCCGGTCCGTAACGCGCGCGGCCGGGTGATCGCGGCACTCAGCCTTTCCGGCCCCGCGCAGCGCCTCGGGCCGGAGCGCCGCCCCGCCCTCGCCGTCGTCGTCCGGGAGGGCGCGGCGCAGGTCTCCGCCAGCCTCGGCAGCACGCTCGGCGACGAGCGAGCCTAGGATGACCGATATTGTCGTCATCGGCGGGGGGATGATCGGCGCATCGGTGACCTACCGGCTGACGCGGGCCGGGGCGCGCGTGACGCTGCTCGAAGCGGGCCCTCTCTCCGGTGGCGCCTCCGGCGCGAGTTTCGCCTGGCTCAACGCCAACAACAAACCGCCGCTCGCCTATCACATCCTCAACACCGGCGGCATGGCGGAGCACCGCATCCTCGCGAGCGAGTTCGGCAGCGCGCCCTGGCTCCATCTGGACGGTAGTATGGAGTGGGCAGCGGACGAAGCCGGGCACACCGCGCTGATGGAGAAAGTCGCCCGCTTGCGCGATTGGGGGTATCAGGCGGAAATCCTGACAACCGCCGAACTGCGTGCGCTCGAACCCGACCTCGTGCCGCCGCCCGGTGTGGAACAGGCCGCCTTCTTCCCCGCCGAGGGGTACGCGGATGTGCCGCTGCTCGTCGGAACGCTGGCACGGACCGCCGAGCGGGCAGGCGCGACGATCCGCACGGGCTGCCGCGTCACGGCGGTCGCACGCTCCGGCGGGCGCGTCGCAGGCGTTGTCACCGAGAGCGGCGAGCGGATTGCCGCTGATCTCGTCATCAGTTGCGTCGGGCGATGGAGCGGAGAGTTCGCCCGCGCCGCCGGGTTCCACTTGCCGATGGAGCCAACCGTCGGCATGCTCGTCGTCACCGCCGCCGCGCCGGTGCGGCTCCGCGCGCTACTCAACTCCGCGACGATCAATGTGCGCCCCGACGGCGGTGGTCGTCTCCGCCTGCAAGCGACGGAGTTCGACCCGATCACGCATCCCGAGATGCCGACCACGCCGCTGCCGGAGATCGCCTACCACGTCTATGAGCGCGCCGTATCAGTCGTGCCAAGCCTCGCGGGCACGCCGATCCAGGCGGCGCTCATCGGCGTGCGCGCGATCCCCGGCGATGGCTACCCCGTCGTCGGCCCCGTACCGGGTATGGATGGGTTGTATATCGTCTGCACGCATAGCGGCGTGACGATGGGCCCGCTCCTCGGCCGCATCGTCGCGCGGGAGATTACGACGGGCATCGTTGACCCGCGCCTCGCCACCTTCCGCCCGGAACGGCTGATCCGTGGTAGTGCGTAGTCATTCCGCACGGCACGTGCGATTACCAGCCTATCCAATCTGCGGCCAGGCGTGCGGCTTGTTCGAGCACGGTTTCGATGGCCTTCTCCTCTTTGTCCGGGGGGTAGCCATATTTCCGGAGAATGCGCTTCACGGCGAGCCGCAGTTTCGCGCGGACGCTCTCTTTCACTGTCCAGTCTATCGTGACGTTCTCCTTGATCGTCCGCACGAGTTCCTGTGCGATGTGTCGGAGTGTGTCATCACCGAGGACGGCAACGGCGCTATCGCTCACTTCGAGGGCATCGTAGAAGGCGATCTCGTTCTCGTTCAGGCCAAGTTGCGCGCCGCGATCCTGCTCTTCGCGCAGATGCCGAGCGAGGGCGATCAGTTCTTCGATGATTTGCGCGGTCGTGATCGCCCGGTTCTGGTATTTTATGATAGATGCTTCCAGCATCGCGGAGAACTTCTTACCCTGCACGACATTCGACTTGCCGCGCTCCTTGATTTCGTCCGCGAGCAGTTTTTGCAGGGCTTCCGCCGCGAGGTTGCGCTGCGGCAAGTCGCGTACTTCGGCAAGGAACTCTTCGGAGAGTACCGAGATGTCCGGCTTGTCCAAACCCGCCGCCGCGAAGATGTCTATCACTTCGTTCGATGAGACCGCGCGCGAGACGATCTGCCGGATGGCATAATCTACATCGCTGGCTGCTTGCGTTTCGCGGGCGGAGACCTTCACCAATCCTGAACGCACGGCTTGGAAGAAGGCGACGTCATCACGAATGGCGAGGGCTTCATCGCGCGCGACGGCGAGCGCGTAGGATTTCGAGAGGTCCGCAAACGTGCGGATCAGCCGGTTCTTGCCGTCCTTGACGCGTTCGAGGATGAACTCTTGCGCCGCGATGACGAGGTTGACGCGTTGCGCCGCCGTGCCGGTAGCGAAGGTGGCATAGTCGAAGCCGTGGAAGAGCGAGGCGACGACTTCATATTTCTCTTCCATGATGGCGACGGCTTCCGATTGATCGGGCGCCGCGTTTCCCTTGCCGCCGCTCTCGGTGTAGGTCGCGAGGGCCTGGCGCAACTGATCCGCGAGACCGAGATAATCCACGATCAGGCCACCGGGCTTGTCGCGGAAGACGCGGTTGACGCGCGCGATGGCTTGCATCAGGCTGTGGCCGCGCATTGGCTTGTCTATGTACATCGTATGCAGGCAGGGGACATCGAAGCCGGTCAGCCACATATCGCGCACGATGACGAGGTGCAGCGGATCGGCGACCTTCTTGAATCGCGTCGCGATGGCTTCCCGGCCCCGCTTGTTGCGAATGTGCGGCTGCCAATCGAGCGGGTCCGTCGCATCACCGGTCATCACGACTTTCAGCGCGCCGGTCGCGTCATCCTCGCTGTGCCATTCGGGGCGCAGTTTGACGAGCGCCTTGTAGAGGTCCACGCAGACGCGGCGGCTCATGCAGACGATCATCCCCTTGCCGCTCATCGCCGCCGTGCGTTCCTCGAAATGCGCGATAAGGTCACGGGCGATCAGGTCGAGGCGTTTTTCCGCACCGACAAGCGATTCCAGCGCGGCCCATTTCGAGCGCAACTTGCGGCGGGTGTCCTCTTCTTCGCCTTCGGTCACTTCCTCGAAGTCTTCGTCCAGTTTCGGGCGTTCGTCCTCACGCAAGGCGAGTTTGGCGAGGCGGCTTTCGTAGTAAATCGGCACGGTCGCGCCGTCTTCAATCGCGCGCTGGATGTCATAGACATCTATGTATTCGCCAAAGACGTTGCGGGTGTTGGCATCGGCCTTTTCAATCGGCGTGCCGGTGAAGCCGATGTACGAGGCGTTCGGCAATGCGTCACGCAAATAGCGGGCGTAGCCTTGCACAAGCCCATACTGGCTGCGGTGTGCTTCGTCGGCGATGACAACGATATTGCGGCGGTCTGAGAGCAAGGGGAACTGCCCGAACTTCTCATCAGGCAAGAACTTCTGCATCGTCGTGAAGATGACGCCGCCGGACGCGATGCGGAGCATCTCTTTCAATTCGTCGCGGCTGCCTGCCTGTTGCGGCGTTTGCCGGATCAGTTCGTGGCAGCGCCCGAAGGTGCTAAAGAGTTGGTCGTCCAGGTCGTTCGTGTCCGTCACGATCACGAGCGTTGGATTCTGCATCGCGGGATGCAGGACAATCCGGCCCGCGTAGAAGACCATCGTCAGGCTCTTGCCGCTGCCCTGCGTGTGCCAGACGACGCCGACTTTGCGATTGCCGGTACTGTCCGCCGCGCGCACGGTTTCGGCGATTGCCTTCTGGACCGCGTGGAACTGGTGATAGCCTGCCAGTTTCTTCAGGAGCGCGCCGTCATCTTCCTCGAAGACGATGAAGGAACGGAGATAATCGAGGATGCGCCGCCGCTCGAAGACACCGGCGATCAGCACTTGCAACTCCGCGATACCCTTCGGCGCGAGTGCCGCGCCGTCAATCGTGCGCCAGGGCATGAAGCGGTCGCGGTCTGCGGTGAGGGAGCCGATGCGGGCTTCCCGGCCATCGGAGATGACGAGGATTTCGTTGGTGGTGAAGAGCGAGGGGATGTCCTGCTTGTAGGTCTCGAACTGGTTGAAGGCGTTCCAGATCGTCGCCTGCGGGTTCGTCATGTCCTTCAACTCGAAGAGGGCAATTGGCAGGCCGTTGAGGAAGACGAGAATATCCGGGCGGCGTTGCTTCTTCTCCACGACGGTAAACTGATTGACAACGAGCCAATCGTTCGCCGTCACCTCCTCGAAATCAATGATGCGCGCGAGATTACCGACGATCTCACCGTTCGTGTTGCGGTATTCCACCGGCACGCCGTCCACGAGCAGACGGTGGAAGGCGCGGTTGCGATCTATCAGGTTCGGGTCGGCGAGCAGCGCGACCTTGCGATAGGCATCTTCGCGGGCGGATGTGGGAAGGGCCGGGTTCAGGCGCGCGATTGCGTCCTGCAATCGCCCCGCAAGCAGCACATCGCGGAACTCGTCACGTTCGGCGGCGGGCTTCTCCGGTTCGATGGTGCGCCCGTCAAGGACGGTATAGCCAAGATCACCGAACCATTCGAGGGCGGCTTCTTCGACATCGGACTCGGTAAATTTTGCTGCGCTCACCATCCGTGCATCTCACTTTCGCCGTAGTATACTCACGATGGAGCACAGGGCGGGTTATTGCGTAGCGGTCCCCGCCCCTTGTTCCATTCCTTTTTGCCCCGCATTCTCTTTGCGCACGAAAAGGCAACCGCAAGGGTTGCCCAACCGGAAATGATACCGGGGAGTTGTGCGGATAGCGTAGCAGCCAACGACAAGCCGCGCAATGTGTCCGCTCATGCCGCCGCCCCACTATCCACGCCGCATATCCTTCTTCCGTAGCATAGCATCACACCGGACACATCCTGTAGGGGCGCCCCTTGTGGGTGCCCAGGCACAAGCCGGGGAGGACAGACACAAGGCCTGCCCCTACACACCACCATCCGTAGGGACAACCCTTGTGGTTGCCCTCCCCATGGTTGCCCGTATCATTGATTCCACGATGGAGCGGCAGGGTGCAATTGATCCCCATGCCAGTGGGAAGGATTGGTGAGGATGTACCTACGAAGCCGTTGCATTTCCGCATCGTCACGAACGATGTGTTCCCAATAGTTCCGTTGCCAGAGCCGTTTGTCGAAGCATGCCCAGCCGCAATCATGGATGCCACGGAGATACCCGTGTGTCGTTAATGACTTCCACGCGCCGACGACCGCACCGAGCGATGCGCAGGGAGCAGTCATTTCCTCCGCGCGTCCGGGTGCGAGAGAGGCGTTTTCCGCGATGACAATGAGACCATGCACATGATTCGGCATGACGACGAACGCGTCCAGGGCGACGCACGGGAACCGCTCCGGCAGCGAATACCAGACAGACAGCGTCATCTCCCCCGCCGCATTCGGACACATCGCGTCTCCTTCGATCGTCCCCAGGACGCATGCACGATGCTGGGTGCAGATGGTGACGAAATACGCGCCGGACGTAGCGTAATCATAACCCGGTAGACGGATCGAACGCCGATGATGCTGATCGGGATCATAGGGCATCGTTTCTCTCCTTTGCCTGTCCCATCAGGGCAATCATCGCGAGGCGCCGACAAGGGAGGGCAACCACGGGTTAGGGAGGGCAACCACGAGTTAGGGAGGGCATCCACGAGGGTTGCCCCTACACACCGATCCGTACGGGCGCCCCTTGTGGGTGCCCTCCCCACCGCCCTACACCGCCGCCACGACCCGCGCCGCATCGCGCACGCGCATTGCGCCGGAGAGCAGTTTCGGCAGTAGCGCATCACGGACGATGGCGAGCGTGCGGGATTGCTCGCTGTTCGCTCGTATCTTGCCCATCAAAGAACGAGCCGTGGCCCCGAAGCATCTCAGGACTGATTCAGGTGGTACGGCGAGCAGATAGCGATCGAAGCAACTGGCAGGTACGCGCTGGCGTCCACTTGATCCCGTCATGCTCTGAATTGCATGTGCCCGAAACTCCTCATCCCGCGCAAGGAAGTAAGCGTATTCGGCAGGGAGCGGCGGCTTAGGATGGAAGACAATGTACTCCGTTGAACCCCAACCAGTCTGCCCATCTTCTAGGAAGTCCACGAAAGCCGTCTTGCCGTTTTCGAGGCATGGCGTAATCCGCGCCAAAAGAGTATCGCCGTTGATAAACCTCATCCCTGATCCGAACGCGCGATCTGTCCATTTAATCGCCCGGTGTCCGCTCGTCGGCATGTTCTTCATGTCTAGATATGGTGCAGCCTCTCCCTTGCGGAGCGTACGTGAAGGATTGATCGCGATCACATCAGGCAGCGGCGCGACATGCCACCCCGCCGGGATTGGGCCAAGGGACGAATCGGTGAGGGCGGCGGGGAAGAGGGCGGCGGTGGCGGCGTCCATGCCGTACGGGGTGCGGCCTTCCATCTTGGCGCGGACGGGGTCGAAGTCCACGAACCATGATGTGAAGAGCGCGCGAGCCATTGCTTCGAGCGTCGCGTTCATCCGGCGGTTCAGTTCGATCTTGTCATCCAGCGCACCGAGCACGGCGGCTATTGCGCGCTGCTCTTCGAGGGGAAGTACAGGTACCTTAACCTTGACCAACTCGGACTGCCTAATTCCTTGTGCTGTTGTTCCCGTTGCTCTCGCATGGAGACGTTGCTGCACCGGCATTGAGCGAAGCGCATAATAGAGAAATCGTCCATCCAAAACGTGGGGATCAGCGCGCAATGCGAATAAACGCTGTCCCAAGCAGTAATCGTATTGATCCTGCAAGAATGCGACCTCTCCCAAAGGTGCCTCAGATGTGAGCAGCACATCTCCACTTTGGAGACGAACCGACATCCATCGGTCGAACATTTCCTGCGTGACACACCGAAGATCATCTTCATTGATGATGCGCCCGTCTTTAACGCTCTTCGCCGAGATGACGGGAATACCCAATTGTACGAAGTCGCCACCAAGTTTCTTCGGTGTCTTGCCCCGATGGTCAATGATGATAGAAACTAGCGATCCAAGCGCGCTTTGAGGAATCTCAGTTGACATCCACAAACCCTCGTATGTTCTCTCGAATGCGTCTCTGTAATCGCTCGTTCTCAGCGAACTGTTCTTCCAGCGTCGCCACAAGCCGCTGCATCTTCTCCTCGAATGGCTCGTCATCGTCTTCGGTGTCTTCCGCGCCCACGTATCGCCCCGGCGTCAGCACGAAGCCGTGCGCCGCGATCTCCTCGGTCGTCGCGCTCTTGCAGAAGCCGGGGATGTCCGCGTACTCCCCCGCGCCCGCGTCGCCGCGCCATGCATGGTACGTTCCTGCGACGCGGGCGATTTCTTCATCCGAGAGTTCGCGGTGTGTCCGGTCAATCAGCGTGCCGAGTTTGCGCGCATCAATGAAGAGTGTCTGGCCGCGCCGGTCGGTCGTCGTGCGCCCGCCCTTACCGCGTGCGAGGAACCAGAGGCAGACGGGAATCTGCGTGCTGTAGAAGAGTTGCCCCGGCATGGCGACCATGCAATCCACCAGATCGGCCTCAACGATCCGCCGCCGGATGTCGCCCTCGCCGCCGGTGTTGCTGCTCATGCTCCCGTTCGCCAGCACGAAGCCCGCCGTGCCGCTCGGCGCGAGATGCGCGATGAAGTGTTGCACCCATGCATAGTTCGCGTTGCCCACAGGCGGCACGCCGTACTGCCAGCGGACATCATCGCGCAACTGCTCGCCGCCCCAATCGCTGATATTGAAGGGCGGGTTGGCGAGCACGAAATCTGCCCGCAGGTCGCGGTGGCGGTCATCGTGCAGTGTGTCGGCGCGGGCGATGTTGCCCTCGATGCCCCGGATGGCGAGGTTCATCTGGCAGAGCCGCCACGTCGTGTCGTTCAGTTCCTGCCCGTAGATTGCCGCCGCGCCCCGCCGCCCGCCGTGCGCCTCGATGAACTTCTCGCTCTGCACGAACATCCCGCCGGAGCCGCAGCAGGGGTCATAGATGCGCGAGCGCTCGTCCGGCGCGAGCATTTCCACCAGGAGCCGCACGACGGCGCGCGGCGTGTAGAATTCGCCGCCCTTCTTCCCCTCCGCAGAGGCGAACTGGCCGAGGAAGTATTCGTACACCCGCCCGATGGTGTCCAGCGAGCGATGCGTCGCCAGCCGTGCTTGCCGCTCTTCGTCGGTTTCGCCCGCGATGGCTTCCTGCACGAAGCCGAGGTTGCTGATGAGGTCCACGACCTCGCCGAGCCGCCGCTTATCGAGGGCTTCGCGGGCATACGTCTTTGGCAGGATGCCCTTCAACTTCGCGTTGTCGCGCTCGATGGCGATCATCGCGTCGTCAATCGTCCGCCCGATGGTCGGTTGCCGCGCCTGCGACCGGATGTGCGACCAGCGCGCTTCCGGTGGCACCCAGAAGATCGTCTCGCTCGTGTACTCGTCGGGGTCTTCGGGGTTATATCCCTCCGCGATCTTCGCGGTCAGGTCAGCATGCTTCTGCTCGAAGGCGTCCGAGACGTATTTCAGGAAGATGAGGCCGAGGACGACGTGCTTGTACTCCGCCGCGTCGAGATTGCCGCGCATCTTGTCCGCCGCCGCCCACAGCGTCGCCTCGAAGCCGAGAGTCGCCCCGTTGCCGTTCGTCCGCGCCGCACGTCGCACGCCTTGCGCCATCGTCATGTATCCTCACAAACTCGCCCGCATACGAGACAATGCGCCAATCAGCGCCACGTCGTCGCGGAAACTCTTGAACATGGTGGAGAGCATCGCTTCCGTGTACGCCGAGTGTAGCATAGATGCATGAAAAAGCCCCCTCGCCATCACAATGGACAGCATGTGTGCGTTTTCGATGCACCCACAAGGATTCCCTGTAGGGGCACCCCTTGTGGGTGCCCTCTCCGGGCGGGAACAAGGGGATCGGGCACCCACAACCGAATCGGGCACCCACAAGGGGTGCCCCTACGCCGGATCGGTCATCGCATCGTAGAAAATGCGAAAACCCCCTCCCGTGTCGGGAGGGGGCAGGGGGTGGGTAAAATCCCCCGTTACCGTCGCGGCCCGATCACGGAGGGCGGCTGCGAGCGACCCCACATCAGCGCCCACGGGCTGGGCATCTGCTCGACCGGCACTTCGAGCAAGACCGGCGCATTCAGCGCCAGCGCCGTATCGAGCGTCTTCTCCAGTTCCTTCGGGCTCTTCGCGCGCATGCCTGCCATGCCGAACGACTCCGCCAGTTTGACGAAATCGGGGTTGTGCAGGTCCGAGGCGATCGTGCGGCCATCGAAGGTCTGCTGCTGAATGCGCTTGACATTGCCGAAGGCATTGTCGTTGAAAACGACCGTCACCATCGGGATAGTGTGCTTCACCTGCGTGGAGAGTTCCTGCACATTGTACATGAACCCGCCGTCGCCGTTGATCGAGACGACCTTCTTGTCCGGGTTGCCGACTTGCGCGCCGAGGCCCGTCGCGTAGCCGTAGCCGAGCGTCCCCTGATAGCCGGAGGTGATGAAGGTGCGCGGGTGATAGACCGGGAAGCCGAAGTTCGAGAAGTAGCCGACCTGCGTGCTCTCATTGATGAGGATCGCATCGTCCGGCATCGCGGCGCGCAGCGCCTTCGCGAAATCCGCCTGCGGCTGCACTTCCGCCATCTTCTTCTCCAACCCCGCCTTCAGGTCGTTCAGTTCCTTCTCGCGGGAGGGGCGTTTGCTGTTGTATTTGCCGATCTGCGCGGCGAGCGCGGCGAGGCCCGCCTTGGCGTCCGCGATGACGCGAACCGTCGGCTCCATGTTGCGGCCGACTTCCTCCTCGTCAATGTCCATATGGATGACAACCTGCTCCGGCGTGAGGCCCCACTGCGTCGCGGGCTCGACGAAGCGTGTGCCGACCGCGAGGATGACATCGGCATCGGGCAGCAGTTCCCGGCCACCGAGCGAGGTTTGCGCGAGGTATTCGCGGTCTGAGAGCGCGCCGCGCCCGTTGCGGGACATAATGACCGGCGCTTGCAGCATCTCCGCGACCGCGCGCAACTCATTCCACGCGCCGCTGGAGAGGACGCCGCCGCCCGAGACGATCAGCGGGTTCTTCGCCTCGCCGAGCAGTTTCGCCGCGCGAGTAGTGACATCCGGGTCCGCGACGGGCCGCTCGCGGTCCACCTTCTCCGGCGCGAAGAGTTCGACTTCACCGGACTTCGCGAGGATGTCCGGCGGCACTTCGATCTCGACCGGGCGCGAGCGGCCCGTGCGCATCTGCTGGAATGCCTCGCGCACAAGGCCGGGGATTTCTTCCGGCGTCATGCCGCGTGCCGCCCACTTCGTGACGGACTTCAACATCTCCAACTGGTGCGGGATTTCGTGCAGCATGCCGCGCCCGACGCCGATCAGGTCTGATTGGATCTGCCCGGAGAGGCAGAGCACCGGCGCGGAGCAGGCATAGGCAGTCGAGAGCGCCGCCGTCGCATTCAGCAGCCCCGGCCCCGGCACGACAAGGCAAACACCGACCTCGCCCGTCGTGCGGGCGTAACCGTCTGCCATGTAGGCGGTCGCTTGCTCGTGCCGGGTATGGACGATGCGGATGTTCTCTTTTTCCGCGTAGAGCGCGTCAAATGCCCAGTCCAGTTGCACGCCGGGCAGCGCGAAAATCACCTTCACGCCCTCGCGTTTCAACGATTGTACGAGCGCCTGTCCCCCGGTCAGTTCGGTCATGCTCTTCCCCTCCAATACTGACAACGACTACGAATCCATCGCGGAACTGATTATCGGCCAGAGATTTGCAGGGATGATGATGAAATAGCGTCCTCTTCTCAACCTTTCCCGCGTTTCGGGCATTGTAGCATAACGGGTTCGAGGTTCGGGGTTCGGAGTTCGGGGTCGGGTTTCCTCGAACTCCGAACTCAGATCCGCGGCCCCGGCCCGTCGCCGAAACGGCCCAGGCCACCGAAGGGCCAGCGGCCGAAGGAGGGAGGGGCGGAACCGTCGGTGCGGTAGGTGAGGACGGTGAAGGTCGCGTCCTGCGCGTTCTCCCTGGCGGCACGGCGCGGCGGGTCGGCGTTCGGCTGCGTCAGTCGCCGCCAGACATCGGGGTTTGTCGCGTCGGAGATCCAAAGCAGCGTACTCGCTCGTTGGAAGACGCGCATCGCGCCATGCCCCGGCTCCTCCTGCCAGCCGTCTTCCGGCAAATGTATGGCGTACCAGTCCGCGACCGCGCCATAGGTTGAAGACGCGCGATACCAGAGCGCCGTACCGGTGACGCCGCGCGTCTTGAGCATTGGCGCGGGATTGCCGGTCTGTGCGATCGGCACATTGTCCACCCGCAGGAGCGTCGCGCCCGGCGGGACGGGGAGCCAGACGGCGGGATTAAAGGGGGTCGCGTTCGCGGCGGCATCGCCGAGCGATTCCGGCC
>CALBSO010000073.1 GCA_937968015.1 uncultured Thermomicrobia bacterium | reverse complement strand
ATGCCAACTACTCTACCCGCTCCCACCCGCTTCGCTCAACTGCGTAAGTCCTAACCTATACGCGATCCTCGGTAACACATCCATCGCCAGCACATGAATCTGTCCAAGCATGTCTACCACCGGCCCTACGGCTCGGGTATGTCGCTCCGCTACTATTACTCGTTAGATACGTCCTAATACGAATGATCGCGTAGCCAATCGCGGTACACTGTCAGATGCGCGGCGAGTTCGTTATTGAGGGTGAAGCCGAGATCGCGTTCGAACCGCGCCATGTCGAGTGGGCCGCGCCGGACACTGATGCCGAAGGGGATGGTTGCCTCATCGGGCGGAACGAAGCGATAGCGCGCGTCGGGAACCGCTGCTTTCAATGCCGTGAGGATGTCCGACATCGTGTATCCCCTGCCGGCGCCGAGGTTGTAGATACGATGGGAGAGATGCGCTGCGTGAAGTATGGCGACGACGGCGCGAGCCACTTCGCTGGCGGCGGTCAGATCGCGCGTGAGTCTATCGTCGTGTATACGGATCTCTTCATTCGCGAGCGCGGCGTGCATGAGGCCATAAATGCTGCTCATCGCCTCCCGTGCGCCGGTCGGTCGCTCTAGGGGGCCGAAGAGCGCGGCGGGACGCACGGCGACAACGTCCATGCCGAACCCCTGCACGGCGTGCGCCATCAGTCGCTCGATGGATTGCTTGGAGACCGCATAGGCGCTCGTATCGCGCCACGGTGCGTCCTCAGTGAGCGGCGCGCCATCGTTCGCGGCATAGACCGATGACGAACTGAAGACGACGGTTCGCCGGACGCCGAGCGCGCGAGCAAGGTCGAGTGCGTGCGCCGTACCGAGCACATTAACCCCGATGGTTTCGCGCATCCCCATCGCTTCCATCGCCGCATGCGGCGTGATCGCCGCCGCATGGATGAGGTGCGTGATTCGTCGCTCGTCCGCCGCATTCACCAGCGACGTGTAGTCAGTGACATTCGCCTCCAACCACGTTACACGGGCTGACCGCGCGACATCGCGCCCGAGGAATGCACGCACGGTGTCATCTGGCGCACGGCGATCCGTCGCGATAACCGGGCCATAGGCCGCCGCCCAGACGAGATGCGGCCCAAGAAAGCCCGTCGCACCCGTGATGAATGTCGTAATATCGCTATTCATACCAGAGATTCCGTATTTTCTGGCATCATTCACTCATCTTCACGCGATGGGAGCCGATGAAGCCTGAATTAATGGGGCGCTGATGTGACGATCTCGCCGACATCGTCCACATACGGGTGTACGGGTTGGATCGGCTGATCTTCGGCGAAGCGGGCGAGCGAGAATGGTTTTGCGGCTGTGGGTTGCGCGCCGGTCGCCGCCCAGGTCGCCATCATCTGGCCAACATACGGGCCGCTCTTGAAGCCGCTGCCGCTGAATCCGGCGGCGAGAAAGAGACCACTGGCGCCGAGATGCGCCTCCAGGATCGGGCAGTGATCCGATGTCATGTCGAGGATGCCCGCCCAATCCCGCGTGATCGCCGCTCCTTCCATATCGGGGATGCGCCGCGCGATGGTCTGCTTCGAGTCCGCGACGATCGCGGCATCCGCCCGCTCATCGTACTGGTCGGCGGATGGGACGAGGCGGGATCGCTGCCGGACACCGATCAGCGTTTCCGTCTCGCCATACGGACGGAAATACGAGCCGAGCGCCGCATCAATGAAAACCATATGCCCATCGGGCCCCGTTGGGAGCGCGCCCTGTCGCCGGAAAAGGACGACCTGCGTACGGTGCGGCACGATGGGCAGTTCCACACCGAGGTCCGCGAAGAGCGGCACACCCCAGACACCCGCGCAGACGATAACGAGCGGCGCATCGAAATCGCCGTCGTCCGTCGTGACACCCGTCACCGTGCCTCCGCTCGTGCGGAGGGCGGTGACGGTGGCGTCGGTAATAATTTCCGCGCCGAGCCGCTCCGCCGCCTGCGCGAAGGAACGCGCGGTGTCGCCCGGCATCGCACACCCCGAATCCGGCTCATATGCGCAGGCGATCAGGTCGTCCGTGTCCACCCATGGTTGCAGGCGACGCACATCATCGCCATTGACGATGCACGTATTGACGCCAATCTGTTGGAGCATCCGCACATTTTCATGGAGGGCCGGGACGTTACGCGGAGTGACCGTCTGGATGAAGCCGGTGCGCGCAAAACCGGGATCGCCGACGCCGACGCGGTGCCGCCAGTCCTGGAAATAGGGCAGGCTCTCGTTTGCCAGCCGCGCCTCGTACGGGTTCGTGTAGTGCATGCGGACGAGGCCGCCGGACTTGCCGGTGCTCGCGCCTGCGATACCGCCGCGCTCAAGCAGAATCGTTTTGATACCGCGCTCCGCGAGGTGAAAGGCCGTACTCGTCCCGTTTACCCCGCCGCCGACGACAATCGCCTCCGCTGCCCGTGCCATGGGTCGCTCCCTTCGGTCGCTTCAGGACTGAGAACTGAGAACTGAGGACTGAGCATAGTGCGTTGCGAATAGCGTGTTGGCTGCTGAGTCCGGGAGGATCGAAATACCGAAGGCGGCCGCGAATGCGGGCACATGAACGCGCATCCCATGTGCCGCCGATGCCTCAATCGCCGCCGTGACGGCGAGCGTGCGAAGATGATCGTCAACACTTGGCGCGCACGCATCACCGGTATGGAAATCATGCAGAACGGCGCGTAACAGGAGCCGTACGTCATCCATGAAGGGTTCCTGCGTCGGCAATGGCACGTATTCCATCGCTTCCGTGCCATCGTGGACGATATGCAGGCCGTCGAAAAGCGCGGTCTGCACCAACGCACCGCGCGGGCAATCCGTCCGCCAGATAAAAGAATCCCGCACAGTGCGGGCGGCCCATGTGCCGGTGTACTGCACGATCATCCTATTCGCCAGTGTCAAGGTCGCGCAGACGGTGGCATCATCCGCGTAGTCGCTCCACAATGGATTACTTGTCGTGGCGGAGACGGTCAGCGCCTCGGTATCGTAGATGTGGCGGATAAGATCGAGGTGATGGACCGACTGCTCCCAGAGCATCGGCTGGCGCATGGTGAGCGGATATTTATTCAATCCCGGCGACAAGCCGTTGCGGTTCCGCCAATACGTGAGGTGCGCCAACCCTGGCGCATCAAGTTCGCCCCGTTGGAGGATGGTTCGCGCGGCCACCGTCGTCGCAGCGTAGCGAAAGTTCATCGCGATGAAGCAGCGTTGTCCGCTCTGTTGACAATGATTGGCAATGGCTACGGCGTCCGCGAGATCAACGGCGAGCGGCTTTTCGACGAGCAGCGTGCAGCCCGCGTCAGCGAGTGCGGTACAAAGTTCGCGGCGCTCCATCGGCGGCGTTGCGACGACGGCAATCGCGGGTGTCCGTGCGGAAAGCGCCGTGCCGTGATGCGCGAAGCAGCGGGCGTCCGGGCCGAATGTCTCGTGAACCCACGCGCGCGCCTCCGGGTCGGGATCAACATACCCGACCACATGGACGCCCGGCTCGCTCGCCAGGATGCGCGCCCACATTCGCCCGCGCACGCCGACACCAACCAATAGTACCGGGACCGATTCATCGTGGGAGCAATCGTTTCGTGTCTCGTTCTCCATGGCGCCGAGGATAGCGGGCGGGTCAATCGTGTGTCAATGAACGCGGGAAGTGATGAGCGATGAGCGGAATCGCTGTTCAGTCAGTGATGCGCGCGAATCCATCCCGACAACGACGTATTCTGACAGACTCATCGCTCATCGCTCATTGCTCATTGCTTCCCTAATCGCTGCCCGTGGAAGCGACGGGAATGGAGCGAATATTGGCAGCGGTCGCGATACCCATGCCGCCGCTTCCTTCGCTCGCCTCCGCGACGGCCTCCGCTTCCGCGACATCATTGATGCTGGCGAGGCGCGCGTTGTCCGACGCGATCCGAGCGATGGAGCGCTGGTTCTCGGGGTCGAGCCGCCGCGTCACGAAAAAGGTGAAACTGGCGAAGACGCCAGCGATCAGGAAGGGAATCTGGTAGCCGACGTAGTTGAGGACGATGCCCGCCGTGATCGGGACGACAATCGCCGCCGCGTGCTGCAATGTCACACCCATCGCGAGGCTTGACGCGACTTCGTCCGCGACCGCGACCTTGCGCAGATAGGTCGCGGCGCCAATCGGCGAGAGTGGCATCATGAACGCGTATAAGACATAGCAGAGGCAGGCGATCACCACGTTGTTCGCCAGCGCGTACCCGGCGAGCGCGACGACATAACCCAGATTGATCAGTGAGAGCATCCGGCGCTCGCCATGCTTGTCAATCATCCGGCCAATCCAGGGGCCGGACGACATGCTCGCGAAGGTCACCGCGATCAACACCCCTGAGATCTGCGCGACCGAGAGATGGTACTGGTGGACGAGCACCCAAAGTCCGAATGAGAAGAAGACCTGCTGCCGCCCGCCGTCGAGTGCGCTCAGGTAGTAGTAGTACCGATATTCGCGTTTGAAGACGATGGGGTCGCGCTTTGTCGCCTGCGCGCGGGCTTCCCCATCATGCAGATGGGGGAACCGGACAATCGCGAATGCCGCGAGGAGCGAAACCGCGCCGAGGAGAACGAAACTGGGCCGAAAGATGCCCGGATGGAGGTGAAAGACGATCCAGATGATGACCAGCGCCGTGAGCGAGCCACCCTGACTGATCGCGGCCATTCGCCCGAGGATGCTGCCGCTCTTCGATTCGGATGTCAGGCTCAATCCGAGTGAGTACTGCGTTTGCAGAACGGTATGATAGCCCATACTGGAAATGATCACCCACGGTGCGACCGACCAGAAACTATTCGACAGACCGAAGAGCGTATAGCCGACCGCGAGAAGGACAAGCGCGCCCGCCGTCACCCGCTGGAGTGAGACGCGATAAAAGAGCGCGGTGAGGAAGATGAGGAGAAAGCCGGGAATCTCGCGGATCGCCGTGATGTAGCCGAATTGCGGCCCTTTCAGACCAAGTACACTATCGAAGTAATTTGTGACGATGTTTTGCTGCGCGTTCATCGCGAACCCGAACAAGGCGGACATCGTCGCCAGCATAATAAAGCCGCGCCCTGCTGGCGTCTGCCACATACGTCTCACCTGCCGCACACCCGCCCCCTTGTTCAGCCGCACGGCACGGTTTCTGCCGTGCGGCGCGCACAAACCGTCACAATACCGTGAGATTACCACCGCTCCCACACGCGGACAAGGCGGAGATTCTCTGTGGCGGCGCGCCCATCATGGTATCACTCTTGCTTTGCGGCGGGCATGATATATGTCGTCGCACACCAGCAAAAGCCGTGTCGTCGCACGCCAACACCCGCGCTTCTCACCGATCCGGTCGTCTCCGCACGCGCGGCGGGCCTCCGCTATGTCAGCGACGCGCGGCCAGGCATCCGTCGCAAGCGGTCGGGTAAAGGCTTCAGTTACCGCATGCCGGACGGCGCCCTGATTCACGACACCGCAACGTTGCGGCGCATCCGTTCGCTCGCCATCCCTCCTGCGTGGACGGATGTCTGGATCTGCCCCACCCCAAACGGTCACATCCAGGCCACCGGCCGCGATGCCAAAGGGCGCAAGCAGTACCGCTATCATCCACGCTGGCGGGCCATGCGCGACAAGACGAAGTACACGCGGATGATCGCCTTCGGTGAGGCGCTCCCTCACATCCGCGAACGGGTGAAAGCGGACCTCGCGCGGCACGGCCTCCCGCGCGAGAAGGTGTTCGCCACAGTCGTGCGCCTGCTGGAGACGACCTTCATCCGCGTCGGCAACGAGGAGTACGCGAAGACGAATAACTCCTACGGCCTGACGACGCTGCGTAATGAGCACGTTGCGGTCTCCGGCGATACCGTCGCATTCCATTTCCGTGGCAAGAGTGGCATTGAGCACATCATCGGCATCAACGACCGGCGGGTGGCACGCATTATCAAGCGATGCAAGGAATTGCCCGGCGCGGAACTCTTCCAATACATTGATGACGACGGCGAGCGGCAGACGATTGACTCCGGCGATGTCAACGCCTATCTGCATGAGATCACCGGCGACCAGTTCACCGCCAAAGACTTCCGCACCTGGGCGGGCACCGTGCTCGCCGCGATGGCGCTCCAAGGGTTCGGGGCGTTCGACAGCGAGACACAGGCGAAGAAAAACATCGTCCGGGCGATTGAAGGCGTCGCGGAACGGCTCGGCAATACACCCGGTGTCTGCCGCAGGTGCTACATCCACCCCGCCGTTCTCGACGCCTATCTCGAAGGGATACTCCTCGAAGCACTCAAACAATGCACCGGGCAGGAAGTTGCCGATGGCCTGCACGGGCTGGAACCCGAAGAAGCCGCCGTTCTCGCCTTCCTTCAGCAACGTCTCACGCAAGAGATGCGGGAGCAACAATCGAAATCGAACCCGAAGTAGCATAGGCCTCAGCCTGCGCCACTGGCTCCTCGGTGCCCGCTGTCAGATATGCCAGGGATTCGACGTGCGAGGTCTGCGGGAAGAAGTCGAAAAGTTCGAGCGTCCGCAGCGTATATCCTCCACGAATAAAGGGGCGCAGATCGCGCGCGAGTGTGATCGGATTGCAAGAGACGTAGACGAACTGCCGGGGTCGTTTGGCGAGGATCGCGGTGGTCACGCGCGGATCGAGACCGGAGCGCGGTGGGTCCACGAGGGCAAGATCGAGGTCGGGCAGGAGGTTCATCGCCTTCTCGGCGGGTTTCGCGACGAACTCTATGTTCGTCAACTCCCAGAGCCGCGCCGTCTCGCGCGCCGCCGCAATCGCCGCCGGGTCTACCTCGATGGCGATTACCCGCCCCGCACGCCGCGCGAGAAACATCGTGAAGAGGCCCGCCCCACAGTAGATATCGGCGGCAATGTCGCCCGGCCCGAGTACTGTTAACGACTCGATGCGCGCGATCAGGCGCGGCACGAGAGCGAGATTGGTCTGGAAGAACGACCCGGCGGGTAGCACGAACGGCTCACCACCGACTTCCACGATGCTCGCCACCGGCCCGCGATATGGCCGCGTCTCGCCGGATGGATGTTTATATGTGACGCTGACGATCTCCGGGAGTGTGGCGAGTTTGCCCGCGAGCGGATGTAGTTCGGGGCGGTTCGGCAAATCCATCCCGCCGATGCCGCCGATCACGAGTTGCAGCAGCGGCGCGTCCGCTGTGCCGACGACTTTTACTTCGATCCACGCCTTGCCACGTAGATCGGGGTAGATGTCGTCCGTGTACCAATGGTTAAGCGTGGCCAGCAGGCCGGAAATCATCGGGTGGCTAATCGGGCAATGATGGATCGGGATGACCGACTGGCGGCGGCGCTTGCGGAACCCCGCGCCCTTGCCGAGCGCGATCGCGGCAGAATGGCGATAGCGCCACGGCTCGTCCAGCGCATGGATCGCCTCGGGCGGATGGTCAATCCCGGCTCCGTCCATGAGGGCCGCGACGATGTTCCGCTTCGTGTCGTGTTGAAATGCATCGGCCATATGCTGCCACTCACAGCCGCCGCAATCGTGGTCGCGGAAATATGGGCACGGTGGCTCGATTCGGTGCGGTGACGCGGCAATGACCTCCGTGACGGTCGCGCGCGTCCAGCCTTTACGGCCTTTCAGCGTCGTGATCGCGACGCGGGCGCGTTCGCCGGGGATGCCTTTCTCGACCGGAATAATCCACTCGCCGTACCGCGCCGTCGTCACACCTGCCGACGTGAACGCACCGAGATCAACGTCTGCCTCGGCGTGGACCATCCGCTCGCGACGACGGCGCGGACTGCGCGGGGCGGGCATATCCGGCTCCTGTATCATCCCTGTCGCGGTATCCCCCTCATTACTCATTGCTCGTCGCTCGTCGCTCGTCGCTCGTCGCTCATTGCTCTCTAGCGGCGCATCGTCAGGCGGCGGAAGGCTTCGGCCATTGGCAAATCAGCCTGCTTGCCGATCTCTTCCAGTCGCTCGCGCAATCGCTTTTCGAGGTTTTCCGAGCGGCCAACCTGCGAGTCGTGGCGCCGGAGCGCTTCCAGTTTCTTCTCGAAGGTGGAGGAGACATCCACGAAGCAGTCCGGATGCTCGGCGTTGAAGAAGAGGAGTTCCGCGACTTTGTGCGGCTCCAGGCCTTCCTCGTGATAGTGCTCCGGGAAGTAGATCGCGTCGCGCGCGGTCGGATAGATGGCGTCTGTCGTTGTGATGCCGACGTTGCGATGATCCGGGTGCAGCGCGTAGGGCCGCCACGGGTCATGGGTGATGACGATGTCCGGCTTGAAGCGACGGATTTCATGGACGATCCTGCCCCGGAAACGATACGAATTGTCCGTCTGGCCGTCCGGTTCGCGCAAGAAAACGACTTCTTTGATGCCGAGGACGGCAGCGGCCTCGCGCTGCTCCTGCTCGCGGATCTCGGTCAGGCGCTCCGGCGTCATGTCCGGATCGGGGGAGCCACGGTCGCCGCTCGTCACCTGCAAGAGGATGGCGTCCATACCGCGCTGCACCCATCGCGCCACCGTCCCCGCACTGGAGAACTCGAGATCGTCGGGGTGCGCTACGACGACCATAAAGGTTCTGTACTCGTCGTCCGGGATCCATTCCGCCATGCCGCTCGTCGCCTCCTGCTCCGCCGAGCCGCCTCCGGCACGGCGTGTCGTCGCCTTCACAGACGACGCATCGTATCACATGGACGTTACGCGGCGCGGGAAACAGGCGATATTTGCGAGCGGCCTGCACCCCGCGAGAGTATGTACGTACATTCGCGGCACAAGCGACTTGAGCACCGACAATTCGTGTGTTATCCTAGTGACAAGGGGAGAGGGTTGCTGATGGGCACGCCGGGGCGCGTTGCCGGTCCGCACAAAAGGGAGTAGGACATTGCCACTTTCGGTGCTCATGATCGCACCGACATCATTTTTTGCCGACTACGGCGCGCATGTTCGTCCCCTCGAGGAGATACGCACTCTCCAGCGCCTCGGGCATCGGGTGACGGTCTGCACCTACCACAACGGCCACGATGTCCCCGGTATTACCATTCAGCGCAGTATTGACATCCCGTGGCGCAAGCGGGTCGTCGTCGGCACCACACGGCACAAACTCTACCTCGACGCCGCACTCCTCGCGATCGTCCTGCGGGAGATGCGCCGCCTGAAGCCGGATATCATCCACGCGCATCTCCACGAAGGCGCGCTGATCGGTCAGATTGCTCGCGCCGCGCACCACGCGCCCCTCCTCTTCGATTATCAGGGCAGCCTGACGGCGGAAATGACCGATCACGGCTTCCTCCGCCCATCGAGCATGCTCCACGCCCCGCTCGCACGGCTCGAACGGACGATCAACCACGCGATGGACATGATTATCACGAGCACCCATCACGCCGCGAACTGTCTGCGCGCCGACGGCGGCCTGCACGATGAGAAGATCGTGTGCATCCCCGATGCCGTTGACACGCAACGCTTCCGGCCGGACGCACTTACCGCGAACGAACGCGGGCTGCTGCGAGCCCAACTCGGTATCCGGCCGACAGACAAGGTCGTCGTCTATCTCGGCCTGCTTGCCCCCTATCAGGGCACCGATATGCTCCTGGAAGCAGCGGCGGATGTTCTCCGTCGGGCGCCGGACGCCTTCTTCCTCATCATGGGCTTTCCCGGCAACGAGCGATACCGCGTGCTGGCGGAGCGTCTCGGGATCGCGCATCGCGTCAGCCTTCCCGGCCAGATACCATATCTGGACGCGCATCGCTATCTCGCGCTCGGCGATATCGCAGTCGCGCCGAAACTCTCGGAGACCGAGGGCAACCAGAAGATTTTCAATTATCTCGCCGCCGGCCTCCCCGTCGTCGCCTTTGACACGCCCGCCTCACGCGAAATCCTCGGCGACCACGCGACCTTCGCGACGCGCGGGGATGTGGGTAGCCTCGCCAAACGCATTGCCGCGCTCCTGTCGGACCCCGCCACCGCGCACCAAATTGGTCTCGCCGGGCGCACGGTCGCGCTGCAAAACTTCTCGTGGGAGCGGCGCGGCACGGAACTGCTCCGCGCCTATGCACGTATCCTTCCTCCCGAGAAATTGCCACTCGTCGGCCTCCAACAAACCGCACCCTTCGTTGCGCCCATCTTCGCGGATGGCGGCTCGGATTAGACGGATCGTCTTGAGGCGAAGAGGGGACTGACTCGAACATTCTGTCGTGTACGCCGGGAGCGGCGCGATACGAGGAACGTTTCGGGGTGCAGGGAGCGAGAACAGCAGGGCAACATCCGCGCAATGTCGTGTTGTACGTACATCTTGCAATGATCCGCCTCACTCCATAGACTTCGCCTGTTCACGATTCTGGCAGGCGACGTCTCTTCGGGGGAATGGGGGCGGCGGAAGATGTTCGGGGATCTGCGGTTCGCACCGTTCCGTGGCGTGCTCGTGCTGGGAGTGGGGCTGCTCCTGCTCTCGACGTATTTCGCCGCGCCAGTCTTCATGCACGGTAGCGCGGCGGAGACCGCGTTCGGCTCGCCGGCATTCCAAACGCTCTGGAGCAGCATCGAACCCGTCGTGCCAAACTTCTGGGGGCCGACGGTTCAGCCCGCGCGCCAGGAGCCCTATCGCGAAGCAACGAACGGCTCACGACTCGTTCAATATTTCGACAAGGCGCGGATGGAGCAGACGACGGCAAGCGGGCCTGTAACGAACGGCCTGCTGACCGTTGAACTGATCACCGGGCAGCGCCAAATGGGTGATACCTCCTACGTGGCCTTCTCCCCCTCCGCGCTGCCCATCGTCGGCGACCCGACGAATACCTGGCCGCCCTATTCCGCGCTTGGCGGAGGCGTCTTCGCGGCAAAGGTGGGTCAGAGTGGCGAGCCGTCCCGCACCGTCTACAAACCGGGCGGGACATTTGGCCTCAATCCCGGCCTCGGCGCCGATCCGGGGGCGCAATTCGGCGCATATCAGTCTGATCCCGGCGGCAAATATGCCCACAATATCCCGATCGCCTTTTCGTCCTACCTCGCCGCACTCCCGATTCCCTGGCTCTCCACGATGGGATTGCCGCTCACCGAGGCATTCTGGGTCAACGTTATCGTCGGCGGCAATCCGACCTGGGTGCTCGTGCAACCTTTTGAGCGGCGCGTCCTTTCCTATACCCCCACGAATCCGGCCGGCTTTCAGGTCGAGATGGGCAATATCGGCCAGCATTACTACCGATGGCGATACGTCACCAACCCTGGGGGCAGCAACGTACTCGCTCCCGGCGCTACGGCAACAGCAACCTCGCAATCACCGACACAGACATCGAAGCCATCCACCACTACACCAACAAACACGCCGAAACCAAAGTCTCCTATATTGACAACGTCATCGAAAACGGTCCGTGCGACGCTCAGTCGCGTAGTCGTTGGCGCTGCTCCCGCGTACCTGACGCCATCGGTCATAAAGTTGGACAGCTCGACCGTGACACTCACCCTGGCGTACGACGGATCATCGAACGCAATCACCAGCACCGCACACCCCACGAACTGGGTACGGGATCCGACGAACGCGACGGCGTCCAGCACGAGCGCGTCCGATCCGCTCTCGCTGACGGACAAGCAGACAACCCTCACACTCACCGCAAAGGCGACGATCCCGTTTGTAGACTCGACCACTTCACCGCTGGTCGTCACACTCACTCAAAAAATCTCGCCGTCCGATTACACGCCGGGAATGACCTTCACGTCGCCGCCGTTGAGTAATGCCCACACCCCGGGCTACAGCGTCACGATGACTTTCACGGTCGCACTCAGCGGTTGATCGGCAAAAGCCACGGCCGCTGATCGGCGATTGGCAATCCGATCGGCGGTACGCATGCCGGAGAGGAACGCGCCATGCACCGTGGCTGGGTAGTCGCTGATCGTCGCTTCCCCCGCAAAAAAGAGGCGGTCGCTTGCGGGCCGCGCGAGGGCAGCGACGCTGAATCCGTCTGCGTGCAGTGCTCGCGCCGCCGCGAACCCCGCCATCCCCGCGCCGACGACGACAACCGATCCCGCCGCCCGCACGGGGCGTATCTCACGCTTCAGGAGCATGACAACGGCTGCGGCAAAGCCCCCTTGCATGAGGCCGTGCCGACTGAAACGAGCCTCACATGCGCCCTCAACCGCCGAACCGACCATGCCGCCCCGCTTCGTCGCGAAAAACACCCGCAAGATGTCCGCACGGGAGCGAGTCTAGCATAGGGAACGGAGAGATCGGCATGCGTGCATGCTGCTGCTTCGATGGTGAAGCCACGAAATCGCAATGCGGCGGTGGCGGAACCGCCGTATACATGCGATACTTGCAGGTCGGCGGGCGTCTGCGCTCGCGGGATATATTGAGAAGGAAAGGCATATACCGTTGCAGCAAACCCTCGCGGAACGACCGACCGCGCTCAAGCACCCGATGCGACACGAGATCCGCAACGTCGCGATCATCGCGCACGTTGATCACGGCAAGACGACGCTCGTGGACGGGCTGCTCAAGCAGTCGCACGTCTTCCGCGACCCGGCTTCGGCTGGCACATTAATCATGGATTCCAACCCGCTGGAGCGAGAGCGCGGCATCACGATCCTCGCCAAGAACACCGCCGTGATGTACCACGGCGTCAAGATCAATATCATTGATACCCCCGGCCACGCGGACTTCGGCGGTGAGGTCGAGCGCGTCCTGAATATGGCCGATGGCTGCCTCCTGCTTGTGGATGCCGTCGAGGGCCCGATGCCGCAAACGCGTACCGTCCTCACGCACGCGCTGACGCTCGGCCTGCGCCCAATCGTCGTCATCAACAAAGTGGATCGCCCAAACGCGCGCATTGACGAGGTGCTCGAACGGACGAGCGACCTCTTCCTCGCCCTCGCGACGGATGCCGACCAACTCGACTTCCCTGTCCTCTACACCATTGCCCGGGATGGCCGCGCCGGGACAGGCCCGAACGACCTCGCGGAGGATCTGCGGCCGCTCTTCGACGCGATCCTCGAATATATCCCGCCGCCTGTCGGTGACCCGGACGGCCCATTTCAGATGCTCGTCGCCTCGCTCGATTATGACTCGCACCGGGGGCGAATCGCCGTCGGGCGGATGAGCAGGGGCAGTATCGCGCCGGGGCAGACAGTCGCCCGCGCCTCGCTCGACGGCACGGTGATGCCGGGGCGCATCACCTACGTCGCGGTCTACGATGGGCTGCGCCGCGTGGATGTCGAGCGGGCGGAGGCCGGCGATATCGTCGCACTGACCGGTATTGCGCAGGTGACGATCTCCGACACCCTGGCCGACCCGGATCACCCTGAAGCGCTGCCCGCGATTGCCGTGGAGGAACCGACGCTGCGGCTGACCTTCGGTGTCAGTACCTCGCCGTTCGCAGGCCGCGAGGGCAAATTCGTCACCTCTCGCCAGATCCGCGATCGCCTCTTGCGCGAACTGGAGACGAATGTCTCGCTGCGCGTCGAATCCACCGATCAGGCGGACGTCTTCCAAGTCTCGGGACGCGGCGAACTGCATCTCGCCGTCCTCATCGAGACGATGCGCCGCGAGGGGTACGAGTTCGAGGTCTCGCGCCCGGAGGTGATTCTCCGCAAGGTGGAGAATAAGACCCTCGAACCGATGGAGCGGCTGTTGATTGACACGACCGCCGAGTACACCGGCCCGGTCAACGAACTGCTCGGTCCGCGCCGGGCGATCCTCCTCGATCTGCGGCAGGATGAGACGGGACGCGTGCGGATGGAATTCACCGTGCCGACACGCGGGCTGATCGGCTTCCGCAACGCGCTCCTCACCGCGACGCGCGGCACGGCGACGATGGGCAGCATCCTGCTCGGCTACGAGCCGTGGGCGGGCGAGATCACAAGCAATCGGGGCGGCGCGCTCGTCGCCTCCGAGCCGGGTGTTTCGACGACGTTCGGCTTGCAGAACGCGCAGGAACGCGGCGTCACCTTCATTGACGCGCAGACGCCGGTCTACGCGGGCATGATTATCGGCCAGCAGCCGCGCGAGGGCGACCTCGCGATCAACGTGGCGAAGGAAAAGAAACTGACGAATATGCGCTCCTCGACGGGCGATATCGCCATCCGGCTGACGCCGCCGATCGAGATGAGCCTCGATAAGTCGCTCGATTTCCTCAATGACGACGAATTGCTGGAAGTAACGCCACTCAATCTCCGTCTCCGCAAGCGGTACCTCGACGCCAACGAGCGCGCCCGAATGCGCAAAGATGGGCGATGAGCGAGGTTGCCTTGCTCGGGATCGTCCATGATCCGGAAGGGCGCATCGCCGCGCTCCTCCCCGCCGACCTGCCACGCCTCCAACATCATTACGCCAGAATCTTCGCAATTTGTGGTGAGGCAACATTGCCCTCGACCGTCGAGGCGTTACACCGACATGGTGTGGCCGTCATCAGCGGCGATGACATTCCCATCAATGCCCGCCCATACGCGCTCGGCATGATGGCATCGCACGCAGAGTGGGCGTATGTCCATCTCTGCGACTTCGACAGCGCGCTCCACTGGGCACGCGCGTGGCCGGACGAACTCGACGTTGTGAACGCGACGATTGCCGCGCACGATTTCCTTCTGCTTGGCCGGACGGCGCGGGCGATGGCATCACTCCCCGAGGCGCAACGGGAGACCGAACGACTGATCAACCTCCTCTTCGCCCGCACGACCGGCGGCCTCGACCCGTGGCGACTCCTCTCCAGTGGCGCGGGCTTTCGCCTGCGAGAAAGTGGGCAGGCTGAAGCCTACCCCACCGAGGAGACGCTGATTGACATTTGCACCGGCGCATGGGGCTTCTCGCGGCGCGGCGTCGCGGCGCTTCATGCCCAGTCGCGCGTTACCGACATCGGCTTCCACGCTGAATGGCCGCTGATCGCCCGCGACGCGCCCGATTTGCGCTGTGGCTACCTGCCCTGTGAGGGTTTGGAATACGAAACGGCAGACCGGTACGGCGATCAAATCGCGGCAGCGGGCGGCATTGACGCATGGCACGCACGCCAGAACGCGGACATGCACCAGTGGCAGCAACGTATTGGCTACATCATCCAGGTCGCGGACGCCATCGCCTCATTCCATCCATCACCGCAGTAATACTCCTCCACAGTCGCAATGCCGTTGGTAGGGGCGGTTCGCGAATCGCCCTCCCTGGGTTTGGCGCCACTTGGCGAGATCACGATACGGCACAAGCCGGGCGATGCTCCTTGCTCCGTCATTGCATGGCAGAGATGCGTGCTGCTCGAATCAGTCACGTATACATGCGCGCGTATCCGTACGGCAACCCCCACGTAACTCCGTTCGTACTATACTGATACGGGCGACGGTTCGGCGCTGCCACAGGAAGGCGGGCCATGAACACAGCAGTTGCGAGTCTTCATATCCTTGCAAAACTCGGCGATTACGGCGCGGACATCGTCGGCGCGATCCTGCTTGGCCTCGCGCTGCTGCTCTTCGTCGCGGAAATCTTCGCGCCGACGCACGGCAGCGTCGCGGTCGGCGGGCTGGTGATCCTCGTCGTCGGCCTGATCGTGCTGGCGCAGGGGACGGGAAGCGCGGTGCCCGTGGTGCTGATCGTCGCGCTGGTGCTCGCGCTCGTCGCCTTTGCGGCGCTGGCCGTCTTCGAGATTATCATGGTACGTCATCGCCCGGTCACGACGGGCGCGGGTGGGCTGGAGAATGAGATCGGCGTCGTGCGCGAGGAACTGGCCCCGGTCGGGACGGTCTTCGTCCATGGTGAGCGGTGGCGCGCGACGACCGAGGAGGGGATGACGCTGCCCATCGGCATGCCGGTGCGTATCGTCGCCGTCCATGACTTGACACTGATTGTTGAAGGCGCACCGGAGACGGCAACGACACTGCCGCCCCTTCCCGGCGCGTACGATGCCCCACCAACAGCGAGGAGTACACCATGAATCAGGCAGCACTGGCGGTCATCGTCGCGGTCGTCATCATCGTTGTCGTCACGATTCTCTCCGCAATTAAAGTCGTGCAGGAGTACGAACGTGGGGTCGTCTTTCGGCTCGGGCGCCTCGTCGGGGCGCGCGGGCCGGGCGTCATTTTGCTCATTCCGTACGTCGAACGGATGGTCAAGGTGGATTTGCGGATCGTCACGATGGATATTCCCGCGCAGGAGGTCATCACCAAGGATAATGTCACCGTGCGGGTCAACGCCGTCACCTACTTCCGCATCCTCGATCCGCAGCGCGCCATCGTGCAAATCGCGGATTATGTTCGTGCCACGTCGCAGATCGCCCAGACGACGCTCCGCAATGTGATCGGGCAAGTCGAACTCGACCAACTGCTCTCCGACCGCGAAGCGATCAATCACCGCCTCCAGGCGATCATTGACGAGCAGACCGAGCCGTGGGGCGTGAAGGTGAGCATTGTCGAACTGAAGGATGTCGAACTGCCGCAGACGATGCAGCGCGCCATGGCCCGGCAGGCGGAAGCGGAACGCGAGAAGCGGGCGAAAATTATTCATGCCCAGGGCGAGTTCGAGGCCTCGCAACGATTGCATGATGCGGCGCTCGTGATGGGACAGACGCCCATCGCCATCCAACTGCGCTATTTGCAGACGCTCACGGAGATGACGAGCGTCGGCAATGCGACGACCGTGATCCCCATTCCGATTGATCTCTTCAACATGATGGGGAGCATGACCGGCAATGCGCCGATCACGCGCCCACTCGCACCGCCCCTCGCCGCCGCCGACTAATGTTGGTGGCGTAGGCTTCAGCCTGCGCGAGAGACCGCAGGCTGAAGCCTACCGGATATGCGCGCACTGCCTCGGGCTGAGGCCAATTTTTTTGTACTCGTTGTTTCTCGACAATCCGATTGTCGGATGATCGAGCCGGATAAACAATATTAATATCCATATTGACAAAATCAATATGTGGTGTTATGATCCGTATTGTCGGCAGGTCGCTGTTGATGGTACGCTCTACCGAAGGAGAGAATCCGATGACATTGACGATTGCGGCACGCTGGCGGGTAACGTTTCGGGTGCAGTCGCTTGCGCGGGTGACGATGCCGCGCACGATACCCGCGCCGAAGCGGCCGGACTTACTCGCCATCGCGCAGGCACAGCGATTGCACGAAGAGTTGGAGGAGGAGCGGCTACACTGGGAGACCAACGCCCTCACCAGTTTCCGAAGGGTGTTCTAGCGATGGTACATGAGAAACCAGTCTATCCCGCCCCCCGGCAGGACCCGGTGACAGGCGAGCCGCTCGTCATCACCCGGTTGGAGGGGCCGACCACAGGCATCGCCATTGAGGGCCGGTTCTCCTTCGGGAGCGGCAGTCGCCTCGATCTCCTCAGCCCGGAGCACCTCGCGTTTGTGGAGGTCTTCCTGAAGAGCCGGGGCATCATTAAAGATGTCGAAGCGGAGTTGGGCATCTCGTATCCAACCGTCCGCGCCCGGCTCGATGAAGTGATCCGCGCGATGGGTTACGCCCCGTATGCCGACGCATCACCGCCCGCCGAGGGTGCGCCCGTCAGCGCGGAGCAGGAGCGGCGGGCGATCCTCGCCGATGTCGCGGCAGGGCGCATCCCGGCGCGGGAGGCGGCAGTGTATCTGCGCGTCGGCGGCGCCAGGGGCGGCGACATCGAGATGCGGATCGGCCGGAGAAGCAAGCGGGACGAGCGCGAGACGCCGGGAACGGAGAATCACTAATGGAAAGTGGTCGCATTGAACGGACCTTCACTGTGTCGCCCGGCGCCGTGCCGACGATCGTCGCGCGCACGCCGAGCGGCATCATGCAGATTCATGGCGAGGAACGCGGCGATGTCACGGTGAGTATCACCTGTGACCCGGCGGACGCGATCGGGCGCGACCTGGAAATTATCCTCGAGGAGCGCGGCGATACGATCCATGCCGAGGTGCGCGGGCCGCATCGCGGCGATTCATTCTTCGGCCGACTGCGCGGCAATGTGCGCATCGCCATGGAGATTCACACGCCGGCCCGCAGCGACATCGAGGCGGAGGGGGCGAGCACGACGATGCATCTGGAACGGCTGGAAGGCACGATCCGGGCGCGCACGGCGAGCGGCGATGTCCGCGCCGATCGCCTCACGGGGCGGGTAACGATCCAGAGCGCGAGCGGCGATATCCGCGCCCACGTCCTCGCGGGTGGCGTACGCATCCAGAGTGCGAGCGGTGATGTCACCCTCGAACGGGGCGACGGCGAGTTGAACATCCAGAGCGCGAGCGGCGATCTCGAACTCGACCATATCACCGGCGCCCTCGATGTTTCGACGGCCAGCGGCGACTGTCAGGTCCGTGCCTCCGCGCTGGCCTCCTGCCGCGCGAAGACCGCGAGCGGCGACCTTCAGGTCGCGACCCCCCTCGCGCCGAACGGCGAGTACGACTTCAGCACCGTCAGCGGCGATCTCCTGCTCCTTGTGCCGGAGGCGACGCGCATGACGGTCGCGATGAAAACCCTCAGTGGCGATCTCGCATGCGCCCTCCCCGCGACGAGCGACGGCGGCAAGCGCAGCCGTACGCTGACGGTCAATGGTGGCGGCGTCCCGGTGCGCGTCAAGAGCGTCAGCGGCGATTGCTCCATTCGCGCCGCCGGTAACGACCTCCCATCGCTCCCCGCAACGCCACACACCGTTCCTGCCTCCCCCATCCCACCGATAC
>CALBSO010000072.1 GCA_937968015.1 uncultured Thermomicrobia bacterium | reverse complement strand
AGGGAGATCAGTCATCGGCAGCCTCCACCGCGATAGGCACGCGGGTCGCCGCGCCCGATGCTTCGAGGAGCGCCGCGAACGCGATCAGAAACGGTACATCGCGAATACTTTCTTCGTGCTCGACGAGATTCGCCACGCCATCTCCCTGGTCACGTCTAGTATCGCGCAATCGGGGCAGATGCACGAGGATGTGCGGCGTACGCTAAGCGGCCAGGAGCGGCGCGAAGGTGCGCGCATAGACCTTCGCGTTCGCACTGATGATGGCGGCGTCGAGTTGCGCGTCACGCCCATTGATGATCTCCTCCGGGGTAGGATTGGCGACAACGACATCCGGCGTGATGCCGATCTTGTTCAATGTTTGCCCCTGTGCGGACGTGTAGACACCGACCGTGATGGCGACGGATGTCCCGTCACGCAGGGGATAGACAACATCGTTCCCCAGCAGGCCCAGGGTCTGCGTGCCGATCAGCGGCGCATCGCGAAATTCATGCAGCGCGAGCGGCGTTATCTCGCCCCATGAGGCGCTGCGACTGTTGATAAGGGCGACGATCGGCAGCGTCTCCGGGTCGCGGCCATCGCTCTGTGCGATCTTCTGTGCCTTGAGGGCGGATTGCGGCGACTGCCGCGCGTAAATCCGCCCCTCATCGGTGCCGACGACGGTTCCTGTCGGCAGGAAGCGCCCAAGAAACGGTTGCGCCACGGCATCCGCGCCGCCGGGGTTATCCCGCAGATCGAGGATCAGGCTATCAACACCCCACATATGAAGCGCCGCCAGCGCCTCATCGAGTTTGTCCACGAGGTTCCGATAGGAGAACGCGACGACCTGAATGTAGCCGATATGCCCGTCAATCACCCGGAAGACGAGGGGTTGGCGCTCGTAGCGATTGATCGTGACCGTCAACTGCACCGGTTCCGTTTCGTTGCGATGCAGGACGGTAAAGGTGTGAACGCTCCCCTCCTCCTGCTTCGCGATCAGGTCGCTGTAGTTCGCCCGCGTGACGGTCTGGCCGTCAATGATGAGCAACTGATCACCGACGCGCCCACCCGCCGCCTCCATGTTGCCGCCGGGAAGGAGCGTGGAGATGTAGTAGCCGTTGTTGTATACGACGATGTTGTAGCCGTAATTGACGAGGCCGTTATCGCCCGAACTCACCACTCTTCGCGCGTCCGATTCCTGCTTCGTCAGGTAGAAGGTGTGGCCGTCGTCAATCGTCCTGACCATGCTGCGGATCAGACGTTCGCGGAGGTTGCCTGCCGCGAGACGCGCGTTACTGTTCGCCGCAAGGTCACGGATGCTCGTCTCGAACACGCTCCATTGCGCCGCCGCGTCGCCATCGAGCGAGGGAAGCGCGGCCTGCCCACCGAGCGCGTGTTGCGCCTCCACGTATGCATTCGTCAGAAGCGCGACCGTGTCCGGCGGTGTGTAGAGGTCCGCAACGAGGAGATCATACGCCTGTCTGGTGATTGCCAGTTCTTCGCTGACATCAGATGCCGCGCCTGTGGAAACCGGCGCGGCAAAGAGCAGGCCGATGACCGCGACGAGCAGGAACAAACGACGCATGGACCGACGACAACGCCCGATCATTCCTACGACCCTCCCCAACCCGACACCCATCCGGTCATGCTCCCTCGGAGTATCCGCGTGCCATCCATCAACACAAAGTCAGGCCGCCAGGAGCGGCGCGAAGGCGCCCCTATAGACCTTCGCGTTCGCGTTCGTAATGGCGGCATCGAGTTGCGGGTCGCGGCCGGCGACGATGTCGTCCTTCGTGCGCTCCACGGTGAGGTCCGGCGACACGCCGATGGTGTTCAGCGACGCGCCTTTCGCGGAAATGTAGACGGCGATGGTGATGGAGAGCAGGCTGCTGTCGCCGAGTTCGAAGCGCGACGTGCTGCCGACCGCACCGGCGGTTTTTGTGCCGATCACCGTGCCCGCGCCATTCTCCTCGAAGGCGAGCGCGGCGATCTCGCTCGCGGAGCCGCTGGCGTCATCCACGAGGACGACGACCGGCAGCGTCTCACGTTCCTGGCCGTCGGAGTGCGCGGTCTGGCGCGCATTGACTCGACGCCCCTTCGACATGCCGAGTACGGTGCCGGACTTCAGGAAGCGGCCCATGACATGGTCCACGTTGACACCGCCCCGGTTGCCACGAAAGTCAATGATGATGCTGTCCACATTCTGCTTGTGGAGGCTTGCCAGCGCGTCATCGAACTCCTGGGGGATCGTGTCGTAAAATTCAAAGGTCTCGATGTAGCCAATATGCCCGTCCAGCACGCGCGAAATGAGCGAGAGGCGGGTATAGCGGTGAATATGCACCGTCAGATCGGTCGGGTTCGCGTCGCCGACGTGCTGCACGGTGATCGTGTCGGTCTGGCCCTCCTGTGGGTTGGCGAACAGGGCCGCGCGGGTGTCGCCGGTCACGGGCTGCCCATTGAGCGCGAGCACATGGTCGCCGTATCGGAGGCCCGCCTCATCAACCGCACTGTTCGGGATCACCTGCTGGACATAGAGATCGCCGTTGACGGTGATGGAGACGAAGCCGAAGTTGACGATGCTCGAATCGCCCTGCAACGCGCGCCGCTCGGCATCTGCCTGCTTCGCCGGGATGAAGTAGGTATGCCGGTCATTGATCGTCTCCGTCATATTCGTGACGAGCCGGTGCGCGAGATCGCCTGATGCGATGCCGGAGACATTCGACTGGCCGATCATCACGCGGACATTCTGTGCGAAGATTTCCCATTGCTCGCTTGTGCTCTTGCCATCCAGCGCGTCGAGCGGCAGGGACTGGTCGAGCGCCTTCTGCGCCTCCTGCTGCGCATTGGTGAGGAGCGCGACCGTGTCCGGTTCCGTGTAGAGATTCTTGAGGATGGCGTCGTACGCGGTCTTGACGATCTTCAGTTCCGCCTCGATATTGAGCGATGTGGCGCCGGTTGGCGCAGCCGGGAGCGCGAGGAAGAGCGAGCAGGTGAAGACGAGTACGAGCGCGATTCGGGCACGCGCGTTCACTGGGGTAGGCATCAAACAATCAGCCTTTCTCACGGTCTCACCGATGGGCGGAGCCATTGTATCTCGATGAAGATGGGCATGAAAAAAGACGGACCGGGGGCGCTCGTCGGCGCCGGATGTGTGGCAGGTGGGTGCGGCTTCCTGTTTATCCGTTCGACCGTCACCTCGGACCATCCCCGATCTCGTCCGCGCACAGTATCGCTGCCTTCCCTGAATGCCGCCTGAATGCGCCATAAGGATTTGCTGAAAAATGCGGCGCGGCCCCCATCATAGCAGTCACATCGAGTCTCTACAGGAAAGGAACGTTCGCCGCGCCCATTTTGTTGCATTCCCAAATTCTCCAACGACCCCCGGAGCAGCTGGCCGTGATGCGATATTTTCCGCAGAAGGTACATAATGCTGAACACTACATCAATGCCGCGATGCGGCACGCCGAGTACAAGCAGTTCGACGGCGCCGCCGTCTGGGCCCATATTCCCCTTTGATCGCTCACCACAAATCTGCCCAGAGGGCATCCGGAAGAGCACGAGGGGGAGGGAAGAAAAAAAGGTTGTCGTCTCTCTATTCTTCTCCGTTCTTCGTGGCTCAAATCCCCGTCATCAGCGCACGGCGGCGGGTTGGGCGACGGCGAAGGGTGCGATGGAGGGGACGATGCCGAGGCGGTCGAGAAGGTCGTCCAGTTCCGCGTTCGTGATCTTGTCAATGCTCGGCGAGAAGCCGCGCGTGACGTTGGTCGCCAGCGCGCCGCGCCGCCGCAGGATCTCCTTGCGGATCGCCAGACCGACGACCGACTGCCCCTCGAACTGGATGAGGGGCAGGTAACGGTCGAAGAGCAGCGCGGCGGCGCGCGTGTCACCCGATTCGATGGCGATGCGGACGGCACGAAGCACTTCGGGGAAGGCGAAACCCGTCATCGTACCGCAGCCGCCGCGCGACATCTCACCGAGCGCGGAGACACCGCCCAACCCGCCGAAGACCTGCAAGTCTGGCCGTACCGCGAGGAGGCGGGTGATCTTCGGTGGCGTCGGTGGGTCTTCCAGTTTGATCGTCGTCGCGCCACTTGCCTCGGCGGACCGCAGGATGACGCTCACCGGCATCATGACGCCGCTGGAGGCCGGATGGTCCTGAATAATGAGTGGCAGGCCGCCCTCGCGAGCGATGCGGGCATAGAAGTCAGGCAGCAGATCAATATTGCTCATCAGCGTCGGCGGGGAGACCATCACCGCCGATGCGCCCCGGTCGCGCGCCTCCCGCACGAGCGCGATGACGCCCCGCGCGCTGCTCGCGGTGCATCCGACGGCAACGGGTACCCGCCCCGCTGCGCCCTCCCGCACGGCGTCAAGCACCGCGCGCCGCTCGTCGTCCGAGAGCGCGTTCGCCTCGCCCATCACGCCGAGCACTGTCAGGCCGTCCACGCCCCAGGTGATCGCGGCATCAATCAGCCGCCGCTGGCTCTCCAGATCGAGCGCGCCGTCCGCTCCGAATGCCGTCGGGACGATGTACCAAGTGCCACGCATCTCTGCCATCACGTTCTCTCCTTCAGCGATCAGCAGCCATACATCAGTACCGGTGATTGTAGCCGATGCCCACACACAAAAAACGCCCCTCTCCATCAGGCAATGGAGAGGGGCCGGGGGTGAGGGCTTTATCCCGAAACGGTGAACGACGCGTTCGCTGAGCCGGTTACCGTGCCACTAAAGGGCACGCAATTGACGGCGATCGTCGCATTGCCCGGCTTCGCTTCCGCCCCGATGATCCATGTCCAGTTGAGTTTGCCCTGCTCGTCCGTTTGCTTCGGTTGAAGGCCAAGCAATTTCGCGGGGATGTTGCCGGCGTACGTGACGTCAATCGCGCAGCCCACTTTGCCGTTCGTCAGGACATTCACCGACTGGATGTCGCCAATCTTCACTGTCGGCAGGATGTCGGAAAGCGTGACGGCAAAACCCCCCGTGGTACTCGCGGGCACCGTCGGAGGAGTTTTCGAGCCTGCAATACCAGGCGCCGTGCCCGTGGCGGGCGACGAGGCAGCCGTTGACGCGCCGTTCGGATAGCGCCACTGATAGTAATGCTGGCCGATATTGCCCATCTCGACCTGGAACGCCGGGTCGTTGTTCGCGGTGTAGGTGAGCACGCGCCGCTCGAAGACCTGAATCATCACGTCCTTTGGCACACCGCCGACTTTGACATTGGCGCGGAAGGGCTCGGAGATCGCAAGCCCGATGGTCAGCAGCCCTGCTTTGCTGCGATAATCGGCCAACACTTTCGGCACATTGTGCTTCGTCGTGTCATCGAAGATGCTGATTGTCGTCTCCGGCGCGGCGGGCGCGTTGCCCGCTGTCACGTCGCCGGTGCTGGAGATCGTTGCGGTCACATTGCTACCGACCTTCGACGGCGTGGCGGCGAGGAGCGAGACCGCTTTCGTCGCCAGCGTCGCGTAGGTGGGGACGGTATTGGTGGGGTCACCGGCGATCGCGATTGCGGGGGGCGCCTGCCCCTGGAAGGTGGCGTCACCGGTCTGAATCTGCCCCTTGATGATCTCGCTCGCGAGCAGGCCGTTTGTCACCTTCCCGTTCGTCAGTTCCATTCGCCCCTTGTCAAAATATTGGACGAGACGCTTGCCGCCGGGCACGTCCTTGTAGTCTTCCTGCTGGCCGTCTTTCGCATTCGCGAGCGGCCCCCAGAAGTTGGGCGTAATCGCCTCGCCCTGATCCCACTGTGTTTTGAACTGCGGATCCGCGTATGATGATGCCGCCTGGAAACTCGCCATCCCGGCGAGAGAAACCAGGAGCACAAAGGTCGCTGTCAATGCCAGTTTTCTCCGCATCTTCACTCATCCTTCCCTGCGATGGTCCCGTTCTGCGCGATCCGAGACGGCACACGACCGCCCCCGCCGTGACTGCAACAGACTGCACGGACACGCCGGATGTGTCAAATTGCGCCGGCACGGCTGCCGGGGTATCGTGCTCGATCGCGCGCTGCTTGCCCGCTGCGTGCTCCGCCAGTTTCGCGTACCATAGACGGGACGACGTGCAATGACCGTTTACGAGCAGGAGGTGGGGCGTGAGCGGTGTAATCACTCTGGAAGCGATGGTGACGCGAGTCTTGATTGGTCGGCATCCACTCGTCGCACTGGCGGAGAAGCAGGCATCGCCGGACGGGCATTACCTCGTCTCGACGCGGGTGGAGGAAGTGCGCGCGACGCTCGAAGGGTTGGAAGGCGACCGGCACGCCGGGTTCACGCGCCGCGCCGATGCCCGCGTGCCACAATACCCGCGCGGCACGGAGATCCACAACAGCCGACAGGTCTCGCTCGTCGCCGAGGAAGAGTTGGCCGCGATCGCCGCGAAGATGGGCGTGCCGGTGATCGAACCGGAGTGGATCGGCGCGAATCTCGTCCTGCGGGGTATCTCGAATCTCTCGACACTGCCGCCGATGACGCGTATCTCTTTCCCGGCACTCGCCACCATCGCGCTCGAAGGTGAGAATCATCCCTGCGTCTACCCCGGCAAAGCGATTCAGAGCCACTATATGGAAAGGCCGGGGATTGGCAAACAGTTTCCCAAAGCGGCGTACCACTTGCGCGGCGTCGTTGGCTGGGTGGAGCGGGCGGGCATGATCCGCGCGGGTGACACCGCCCGCATTGACGTGCCGGAGTCCGTTCCCTATTGCGTGCCTGAACTGGCGGCACGGTAGATTCGCGGTACCGACTCAGCGAGCGCGGCGATCCAGTTGACCGAGAGCATTTCTGTAGAGACTGGGCCGCTATTTCCCGGTGGTGGCGGGCTTGAGCCTATCATAGTAGCACTTGGCAGGCTGAAGCCCGCCACCACCAATATCATGCCGCCCGCGCGTAGACCACGAGATTGGCCGCGTATTCTCCCCGTGTCCGGTCGAAGGCGCTATTGGAGTCGCAGGTAATCAGGTTGAGGTGCATATCAGTTGCCGGGCCGAAGACGCGATCTAATGGCACAGCCGCGCGCGCGTAGGATTCCGACGCGGTCACGATGAACTGCCGCTCCATGCCGTCATCGCCGACGACGATGATCTGATCGCCGCTTACGAGTTTGCGGAGATCCCAGAAGACCGCTTTCCCCGTTGTCGAATCCACATGCCCCGCGATCACCGCGTTGCCCCGCTCGCCGGGTCGGGCGCCGAGATCGTACCAGGCAGTGTCATTGAAATCCTTCGGCACATCCATCGCGCCATCGGGCGTCTGCCCGACCTGCTCCACTGCGGCGTCCACATTGATCGCCGGAATCTTCAGGCGGATCGGCTGCCCGACGTGCGCCTGCGCGGGCACGGGCCCATCCAGCCTCCGGATGAATCTCCGCGCGGGGGCGGTCGCGGTAATCGTGTTGGGAGCCGGATTCGCGGCTGCAACGATTCCCTCAGCGGGGATCGCGCTTTGAGAAGATGCACCGAAGAGAATGGTGAGCACGAACGCGATGCGAACGATCCATGTGCGCAGGTAGCCGATCAAATGAAAGAGGCGCCGATGATTCATTCTCCCTCAACCTGGTCTCTTCCGTTGGGGTCGCACCCCGCCGATGTATACCTTCCGTAGCGCATAGTATCCCAACAGGGCGTGCGAGAGCGAACAGGAGGGGATGCGTCCCGTTCTTGGCGCCGAGCGGCTTGGGCGGTTCACTTCTCCCGTTCCGCGCTATACTGCCCGCATCGCGCGCGAACGGCGTACAGGGAATTATGGGGAGGGAACGTCCGTGGCACTCAAGACTGTTACCGCTGACCGTATCTGGGCCGCCGATGGTGGGGGTATCTATCACAAAGGGTTCGTGCAGTACGAGGGCGACACGATCGCGACGATTGGCAACCAGGCGGACTTACCGACGGTGGACGCGCCCGGTCAGAACATCGCGCTCGGCGATGTGACGCTGATGCCGGGCCTGATTAACTGTCACTGCCACCTGACGCTCTCCAGCGGGCCAAATCTTCTGCAGGATTACTTCGGCATGTCGGACGAACTCTTCATGGCGCTCGCGATCAAGCACGCGAAGGAGGCGCTCACGGCGGGCGTCACGACGCTACGGGATTGCGGCACGAAGAATAACATCGTCTTCTCCGTCCGTAAGGCGCAGGAGATGGGGCTGATCGAGTCGCCGCGCATCTGGGCTTCCGGCGCCTGCCTGACGAGCACGGGCGGCCATTGCTACTTCTTCGGTGTCGAGGTGGATGGCGAGACGGAGATCAAACAGGCGGTGCGCGCGCAGGTGAAGGCGGGCGCGGACTTCATCAAGGTGATGGCGACGGGCGGTGGCATCACGCCCGGCACGAACCCGCGCCGCGAGCAGTTCTCGCAGGAAGAGATGGTGACGCTCGTCAACGACGCGCACCGGCTCAATAAGCGCGTCTCCGCGCATTGCCACGGCACGCCCGGCGTCCTCAACGCGACGATGGCGCGCGTGGACACGATCGAGCACTGCTCCTTCATGGTCGAGGAAGCGCCGGGCATCAAGTATGAGCCGGAGATCGTCGCGCAGATCGCGGAGCGCGGCATCTACGTCGTGCCGACGACGAGCGTCGGCTACCGGATGCTCGAACGGGTACTCCGGGGCGAGATCGCGCGTACGCCACAGTACGAGGGGTTCATCGCCAACCAGCAGACGCGCATGGAGAATATCGGGCGGCTCGTCACGCAGGGGGTGCGGATCGCCTCCGGCTCCGACGCGGGCGTGGGCGGCACCTATTTCAATGACTTCGCGCTCGATGTCGAACTGCTCGTCACGACTGCCGCCGGGTTCACGCCGGAAGCGGCCCTCTACACCGCGACCGCGACGGCAGCGGACGCACTGGGCCGCAAGGATCTCGGCGTCCTCGCGCCCGGCAAGAAGGCGGACATGATCGCCGTCCGCGGCAACCCGACGGAGGACATCCACGCCCTACGGAAGATCGAAATGGTGATGCTCGGCGGGAAGAAGTACGTGGGGTGAACCTCACCCGCTGCCTCCTCTCACCTGCCCATGCTGCCCAGAGGGCGCCCGCGCCCGCGCCCGCAATGGGGAGGGGGAATCCATTGCCTGGAAAACAACCCGATCGAGAAATCGCTCGCGGCGCGCTCCTGTCGAGTTGACGTTGACTCGGCCATTTCTGGACGATAGATGGTATCCCCTTACTCGATCAGGAGGCGGCGCAGTTCGACGACCTGATCGCGGAGTAAGGCAGCCTTCTCGAATTCGAGGTCCTTGGCGGCGGTTTTCATCTGCGCCTCCAAATCTTTGACCATGCGCGTCAGTTCTTCCTTCGGCACATCAGCGATCAGGCCACCCTCGGAGACAAAGCCTTTTTCCGCCGCGACCGCCTTCACGCGGTCGGTGAGGTCGCGGATCTCCTTCGTGATGCCGCGCGGCGTGATGCCGTGCTCGATGTTGTAGGCTTCCTGAATGGCGCGGCGGCGCTCCGTCTCCGAAATCGCGAATTTCATCGAATCGGTGTCGTGATCCGCGTACATGATAACGAGGCCGTCCACATGGCGGGCGGCGCGGCCGCTGACCTGAATGAGCGAGCGGTTCGAGCGCAAAAAACCCTCTTTATCCGCGTCGAGAATAGCGACGAGTGAGACTTCCGGCAGGTCCAACCCCTCCCGCAGCAGGTTAATACCGACGACGACATCATAGACGCCGAGGCGGAGCGACCGCAGGATGTCCACACGTTCCAGCGTCTCGATGTCGTGATGGAGATACTGCGTCTTGACGCCCATCTCTTTCAAGTAATCCGTCAGGTCCTCGGCCATTCGCTTGGTGAGCGTCGTAATGAGCGCGCGCTGCCCCTTGCTGACACGGACGCGTACCTCTTCGAGCAAGTCGTCAATCTGCCCATCGGTCGGGCGGACGGAGATGATCGGGTCCAGGAGCCCCGTCGGGCGAATGACTTGCTCGACGACTTGCGCGCCGCATTCCTTGGTGTGGATGATCTCGTAGTCGGCAGGCGTCGCGGAGACGTAGACGGCCTGATTGATGTGCCGCTCGAACTCATCGAACCGGAGCGGGCGGTTATCTAGGGCGCTCGGCAGGCGGAAGCCGAACTGGACGAGTTGTTCCTTACGCGAGCGGTCGCCGCCGTACATGCCGCGCACCTGCGGCAGCGAGATATGCGACTCGTCCACGATCAGCAGGTAATCGTCCGGGAAATAATCGAGGAGCGTCCACGGCTGATCGCCCGCGCCGCGCCGCGCGAGGTGGCGGCTGTAGTTCTCGATGCCCGCGCAATAGCCGACCTCGGAGAGCATTTCGAGATCGTACATCGTACGCTGCTTGATGCGCTGCGCTTCGAGCAATTTCCCCTGCTCCTCGAAGAGTTTGACCTGCGCCTGCATCTCCTCCTCGATGTCCCGCATTGCCGCCTGCAACTTCTCCTGGCTGGTGACGAAGTGCTTGGCGGGGTAGATGTCCACCGCGTTGTGCTCGCCCAATACCTCGCCCGTCAGTGGGTCCACCGAGACGATGCGCTCGACCTCGTCGCCCCATAGTTCGATCCTGAGCGCGATCTCTTCGTAGGCCGGGAAGACTTCCAACGTATCGCCGCGCACGCGGAAGGTGCCGCGCACGAGTGTCGCGTCGTTGCGCTCGTACTGCACATCCACGAGGTGCCGCAGGACGCGCTCGCGCCGGATGCTGCCCCCCTTGCGGAACGAGACGACGGTCTTGCCATACTCCTCCGGCGCGCCGATGCCGTAGATGCACGAAACGGACGCGACGATCACGACATCCCGCCGCTCGAAGAGGGAGCGCGTTGCGGCATGGCGGAGGCGGTCAATCTCCTCGTTGACCTCAGATTCCTTCTCGATGTAGGTGTCTGTCCGGGCGATGTACGCTTCCGGCTGGTAATAATCATAGTAGGAGACGAAATACTCGACGGCGTTGTTCGGAAAGAACTCCTTGAACTCGCTGTAGAGTTGCGCCGCGAGCGTCTTGTTATGCGCGAGGACGAGCGTCGGCTTCTGGACGCGCTCGATCACCTTCGCCATCGTGTATGTCTTGCCGCTCCCCGTCACGCCGAGCAGCGTCTGATGCCGGAATCCTTCTTGGATGCCGCGCGACAGTTTCTCGATCGCGGTCGGCTGATCGCCCGTCGGCTCGAAGGCGGAGACGACGCTAAACTGCGTATCAATCACCGGGGCAGGCCGGACCCACTCCTGCGGCTCTTCGATCTGTGTTTCGACGCGTTCTGCCATCGGTTGCGGCCCTCCTGTAGACCCCGGAATCGAGTGCGGTCACTCGTGCGTGTACCAACCGATTATACCAGAACGGGCGTACGAAAACGAGGGGTTGCCTACCCCCTGACTCCCTCCCTAAAGGGAGGGGGGATCCCACTTCAACGCTTGTCCTTCGCTCCCCCTTCCTTTTAGGGAAGGGGCTGGGGAATAGGGTCCCATTACCCCGTATTCCGCAGCCGCGGATCGAGGATGTCGCGCAGCCAGTCGCCGATCAGGTTGATCGAGAGGACGGTGAGCATGATCGCAACGCCGGGGAAGGTCGCCAGCCACCACGCGGTGCCGACGTAGGCCCGTCCGTCCGCGAGCATATTCCCCCAGGTCGGGACGTCCGTGCCGACACCGAGGCCGAGGAAGGAGAGCCCCGCCTCCGCGATGATCGTCCCGGCGATGGCGAAGGTGGCGATCACGATCACTGGGGTGATGACATTCGGCAGGATGTGGCGGAAGAGGATCGCGGGCGGGCGGGCGCCAATCGTTCGCGCGGCGATAACGTACTCATGCTCTTTCGCGGCGAGCGTGCTGCCGCGCACGACCCGCGCAAACGGCACCCATGCGCCGATGCTGAGGATGATGATGACGTTCTTCAAGCCCGGCCCGGAGACAATCGAGATCAGGATGGCGAGGAGCAGGAACGGGAAGGCGAGTTGCACGTCCGCGATCCGGCTGATGACGACATCGAGCGCGCCGCCAAAATAGCCCGAGAGCAAACCGAGCGCCGTACCGATTCCGCCGCCAAGCGCGACCGCCGTGACCCCGACGATCAGCGAAATCTTCGCGCCATAGAGGATACGGCTGTAGATATCCCGACCGAGGTTGTCCGTGCCGAGCAGGTGTTTCGATGAACCGGTGATCGTTTGGGGCGGGTTGGCGCCGAAGCGCGCGCACGAGGTGCCAATCGGGCAGGTGAGGCGCGCGCGCAGGTCCTGCTCATTCGGGTCAGCCGGCGCGATGAGCGGGGCGGCAATCGCGGCGAAGACAACGACGAGGAAGATAACCACGCCGGCGAGACCCAATCGCCCCCGCCGGAGCATCCGCAATGCGCGCTTCCTCGCGCTCCGCTGCTGCGGTCCTTCCCGGACCACGACGCGCGTCCCTGTCAGCACACCCTCTTGTGACATTCCTTGCTCCTGGTGAACAGTGATTACCGAAAGTTACGACAGCCGGACGCGCGGGTCCAGCCAGGTGTACAGGATATCGACAAGCAGATTGATCAGGACGAAGGTGACCGCAATGAGGAAGACCGCCGCCTGCACCACTGGATAGTCGTGCGCGCCGATCGAGTCCACCGCCAGTTGCCCGACCCCCGTCCACTGGAAGATCTGCTCGGTGATCACCGCGCCCGCCAGGAGATTGCCGAAGTTCAGCCCAATCACCGTGACGAGCGGGATGGCGGCGTTCTTCAGGCCGTGCCGGAAGATGACGATCCGGTCCCGGAGCCCCTTGGCGCGGGCGGTACGGACATAATCCTGGTCCATCACATCCAGCATCCCGGAGCGAACGAGCCGCGTCAGGAGCGCGAGGCCGGGTGAGGCGAGCGTAATCGTCGGCAAAATGAAGAACCGGGGTGAATGGCCATACCCCTGCGACGGGAGGACCCCGAAGCGGACCGCGAAGATCAGGATGAGCATAATGCCGAGCCAGAAGTTCGGCACGGACTGGCCGAAGAGCGCGAAGAACGTGACCGCGTTATCGAAGACGGAGTACCGTTTCACCGCCGCGATCACGCCGAAAATGATCGAGAGCGTCACGGAAAGGAGGAGGGCGCAGACCGCCAGTTGGATCGTCCGCGGGTAGCGATCGAGGACGAGGCCCATCGCATCGAACCCCCGGAAGCGGATGGACTTGCCGAAATCTCCATGCGCGGCATTGCCCACGAATGTGACATATTGCTCCCAGAGCGGGCGGTCCAGTTTCAGGTTGTGCCGCAGGTTCTGGATATCCGCTTCCGAGGATGTCGCTCCAAGCAGAAGCTGGATGGGATCGCCCGTCAGCCGCAACACGAAGAAGACGACCGTAATGACGCCCAGCACCACGAAGACCGCCTGAATGAGCCGCCGGATGATGTACTGAATCACGTAGCCCCCTCCGGGGGAGTACTGAGTACTGAGTGGAACCGGCCCCGCTCAGTACTCAGTACTCGTTACTCGTTACTCGGTTATTCGTTCCACTTCATGTCGTGCGCCCACATCATCTCGTCGAAGCGCGGCTCGAACTTGACCCAGTTGTCCACGCCGTAGATGTCCGTCAACTGATACATGAAGAGCGCCGCCGCGTCATCGAACAGCACCCTCTGCGCCTGCGCGTAGAGTTGGTTGCGCTTCGGCACATCAAGTTCGACGCGCGCCTGCGTGATCAGCATGTCGAACTGCTCATTGTAGTACGAGTTGCTGCTTGTCCCCTGTCCCTTGTTGGCAGTATCACGCACTTCTTTGGAGAAGAGCGGGTAGAGCGTGTTGTCCGCGTCGAAGATCCAGTTTCCCCACGAGGCGAAGATCAATCCGTCCTCCTCTTTCGCGTTGTTTTTCTGGGTGTTCAATACAGGGTCAACCAGGTTCGGCTTGCAGCGGATGCCGACCTTCGTCAGTTGCTGCGCGATTGCCTCCGCGACTTCGCGGTCTTTCATGTAGCGTCCCTGAATGAACCAGATGTTCGTGTCAACCCCATTCGGGAACCCCGCATCCTTGAGCAGGGACTTTGCCTTGTCCGGGTCGTAGGGATACGGCTTGAGAGTCGGGTCGAAGCCGACGTGCCAGGGCGCGAGCACCGTCGAAACGCGGGTGCCGTTGCCGAGCAATATACCCTGGATGATCGAGTCCCAATCGACGGCGTAGTTGATCGCCTGCCGTATTTTCTGATTGTTCGTCGGCGGTTTGCGGATCTCCATGTAGTAGAACGGGATGCGGTTGCTCGCGACGGAGCGTGCCGTCGCCCGGCCGCTCTTGTTCATGCCGTCCACTTCCTCCGGCGGCATGTCTTTCGCGACGTGCACATCGCCGGAGCGCACCGCCGCGACGCGGGTCGCCAGTTCGGTAATCGTCTTCATCCGGACGTTCCTGATAGCCGGTTTGTCGCCCCAATAGCCATCGAAGGCTTCGACAACGAGGTCCTGTTGCGGCGCCCACGACTTGAATTTGTAGGGGCCGGTGCCGTTGCCCTCCTTCATCACGCCGCCGACGCCGTTCGCCTCAGTCCATTTCGGCGCGACCTGCACCATCGAGAACCCCGTCATCTTGAGCAGGAGCGCCGCGTCCGGCTTCGCGGTGTGGATGTTAACGGTGTACTTGTCCACCACGTCCACGCGGTCAATCGTCGAATAGGTCGAGCGGAGGGCCGCGTTGTTCTTCGGATCCAGCGGGCGCATGACGCTGTACTTCACTGAGTCCGCGTTGAACTCCTCGCCGTTATGGAACACGACGTTTTGCCGCAGTTTGAACTGGAGTGTGTTATCGTCCAGCCGCTTCCACTCGAGCGCGAGGGCTGGCGAGAGCGTCTTGCCATCCCGCTCGACCTTGACGAGCACTTCGTAGATGTGCCGGAGTTTGCTCTCCGCGATCGTGCCGCCATGCGTTTGCGGATCCGTGCCTGTCGTGAGGAGTTGCTCCGTGCCCCACACGAGTATGACTTCGCTCGGCTTGTTGCCCTGCGGCTTGCCTTGCGGCGGGTTCTTGATGCCCGACACGGTAGTTGGGACTGCACCCGAGGTCGCGATTGGCGCGGGGGTCGGCCCCGCCGCCGGTGGGGTGGCACCGGTCGTGGCGCCGCCCGCCGTCGTTGCCGCCCCACCGGCGGCCTTCGGCGTGTCGGTTGCGTTGCCGCCGCCGCAGGCCGCGAGGACGGCGCTGGCCGCTGCCGCCGCCGACCCGATCAGGAATGCTCGCCGGTTGAGAATGTGCAGATGTTCGCGCTCAGACATGTCATCCCTCCTAGTGATGCGGATTGCTCCCGATGGATTACGCGCTTGTCTCCTTCGCTTCCCCCTTGCGTCACGATGACGCCATAGCAGATTCAGTACGCCAATGTATGCAGCGCGCCCGCCAGAACCTGAATCCCGGCGACCGCGTCTTCAATCGTTGTGAATTCCTCCGGTGTGTGGCTGCGGCCATCCTTGCTGCGTACGAAGACCATCGCCACCTTGCTGCGCGCCGCCATGATCTGGCTATCGTGCCCCGCGCCGCTGTGCATCGTCATCGTCGGGATGCCTTGCTCCCGCGCCGACCTTTCGAGCAGCTGCACGAGGTCCGGATTGCAGAGACAGGGCGGCGTGCCCGCGCGCGTGGTCCAATTCACCTCCACATTGCGCCGCGCGGCCACCTCCCGGAAGAGCGCTTCATGCCGCTCATACAATGCCACGCGTTGTGCCGGATCGGGATGCCGCGCGTCCACGCTGAGGATGACGCGCTCCGGCACGATGGCCGGGAAATTCGGTTCGGCGGCAATCCGACCCACGGTCGTCACCGCCGGGCGGCCCATCGCCAGCGCGTTCTCCCGCACGCCGAGGATGATTTCGGCGGCAGCGGCCATCGGGTCGCGTCGCAGGTCCATCGGGAAAGCGCCCGCGTGGTCGGCCCGCCCATGGACTTCCACGGTGTAGCCGCGCAACCCGGTAATCGCGTTGACGACCGCGACGGGTAGCCCCGCTTCTTCCAACAATGGACCCTGCTCGATGTGCAATTCGATGAAGGTCTCGATATCGTCGCGCGCTGCTTCGGGGATGCGCGCCGAGTCGAGGCCAACCGAGCGCATGACATCCGCCATCACTTCGTCGGCGTAACTGCGCATTGTCTCGGCTTCGTTCGGCTCGATTGTGCCGATCACGGCGCGGGAGGCCCAGAAGTTGGCGCGCGGGAAGCGGCTCGATTCCTCCTGGCAGAAAGAGACGACTTCGAGCGGTCGTTTTGGCGGGCCGAATTGCTCCTTCAGTGCCCGAATCGCGACATACCCCGCGATCACGCCGAGCGCGCCATCGTAGCGTCCGCCGGGGAGTTGGGTGTCAATATGCGAGCCGGAAACGATCGTTTTGCTGTTCCCCGTCCCTTCCAGTCGCCCCCAGACGGAGCCGACCGCGTCCCAATGCACCGCGAGGCCCGCGTCTTCGCACCACCGCGCGACCATCTCCTGCGCCGCCGTCCATTCCGGCGTGTAGACCGCGCGCCGCACACCCGTCCCGTCGGACGCGCCGAACTCCGCCAGCGCAAAGATGCATCGCTCGACGAGCGCGGGATCAATCGGAACGCGCGGTGTCACCGAGGCTCTCCAGGATCTCTTCGCCGTACGCGAAGGTGATCGGCAGGCCACCACTATGGACGAATAGGAGACTGTCCTCCGGCCCGAACGGGCCGCGCCGGACTTGATCAATCAGACAGGACATCGCTTTCGCGGTATAGACCGGGTCGAGAATCAGCCCCTCCGTGCGGGCGGTGAGGCTGAGCGCTTCCAACCCCGCCGCCGTCACGACGCCATACCGCTCCCCGACGTATTCGTCGTGGACGGTGAAGTCCGCCGCCGTAAGCCGGACGGGGAGGTCGAGCAGTTCCGCCGCGCCATTCGCAAAGCCGAGCATCTGCGCCTCGATGATCTCTCGCGATCCGCCGACGCTGACCGCGTGTACGCGATAGGGTGCGCCGAGCGCTTTCCCCGCGAGCGCCAATCCCGCCGTCGAAGTTCCCGACGCCATAAAGATATGGGTAACAGACGCACCCATTATATCAAGTTGTCCGAGGATTTCCACTGCCGCAAGCAAGTAGGCGCACGTCCCCGCGATTTTCGAAAACTGATCGCGCGGAACGGCGTACGGCACATGTCCGTCCGCCGTCAGTTGGGCGATCAACGTATCCAGGTGGCGCGCGATGAGGGCCGGGTCGTCGCTCTCCGCCACAATGATCCGCGCACCCAGGATGTGATCGAGGAGAAGGTTGCCCTGAATCGGCTGATCCTTCTTACTGGGAATCTTGATGATGTAATTTGTCAGTCCGAACTTTGCCGCCACCGCGGTATGCAGCCGCGCGTGATTGGACTGCGCGACATTCGTGACGATCATCGTGTCCGCGCCCTTCGCGAGCACATCCGCCACGCGGAACTCGAGGTGGCGCACTTTGTTGCCGCCGAAAGCGAGGCCGGTCAGGTCATCACGCTTGACGAAGAGGCGGGGCGCGCCCGGCCCGAGCGCGGCGCGGAGGCGGGGCAACTCCTCCAGCGGTGTCGGCAGCGCGGCGATGCGCACGCGCGGCAGCTGCCCGACGCGCTCGACCAGTGCATCCCGCGTGATGATCGGTGTCGTGGTAGTTGTCATTGTACGTACCTCCCCACTGTCCATACTACCCATGCTGCCTATGCTGCCCATGCTGCCCAGAGAGCGCCCGCGCCCGCACCCGCGACGGAGAGGGGGAGATAACGATAGCCGTTCGTCCTACCATGCCATGGCGTAGCCGTCGCGGCGGGGATCGGCGCCGCCCATCAGGGCGCCGCTCTCCTGATCCACCATCACGCCCTGACCGCCGCCGAACATCATCGTCCAGTTCTCCTGCACGAGCAGGTTGTGACCCCACTGGCGCAACTGCGCGCGCACGTCCTCCGGGATGCGGCCTTCCATCAGTATCTCGGTACCGTTCGCGGTGCGGATGCGGGGCGCCTCGATCGCCGCCTGGATGCTGAAGCCGTGATCCAGCACATTCATTATCATCTGTGGCGTTGTCTCCATGATGCCGAAACTGCCCGGTGTGCCGATCACCATGAAGAGTTTGTCATCCTTCCAGACTTGCGCGGGGGAGAGGCATTGCTCCACCGCTTTGTGCGGGCCGATGGCGTTGGGGCTTTCCGGGTCGAGGTCCATCCAGTAGGTGAAGTTGTTCAGAGCGAGACCGGTGTTGCCGAAAACGACGCCGGAACCGAAGCCACCGCCGAGCGTCTGCGTGACCGAGACGGCGTTGCCCTGCTCGTCCACCGCATCGAAGTGAGTCGTGCTCTGTGGCATCTTGTAGGGATCGCCCGCGAGGATCTCATCCTGCTTCTTCCTGGAGGTATAGCGGTCGCCGCCCGCGATGCCCGCCTTGGTTGGGTTGATGAGCGAGCGGCGATAGGCGGCGTATTCCTTGGCGATCAGGCCATCGGTCGGTGGGTTCGGCGCGGGCGCGTACTCGGCGCGATCGGCGACAGCGAGTTTCATCGCCTCCGCGAGGTGATGAAGGTAGACCGCGCTATTGTGACCCATTCCTGCCATGTCGAACCCCTCGACGATGTTTAATGTCTGGAGATACTGGATGCCACTGCACGGTGGCGGCGGGCAGTAGACATCGTAGCCCCGGTAGTTGACGCCGATTGGCTCAACCCATTTGGGCGTGAAATCTTCCAGGTCCTTCCGCGTAATCAGGCCGCCGTTCTCCTCAGAGAAGCGGACGATCTCCCGTGCGATCTCGCCTCGGTAGAAGACTTCCTTGCCGCCCTCGACGATCGTGCGGAACGTCCGTGCCAGGTTCGGCGTCTTGAGGATGGCGCCCGCCTTCGGTGTGTGCCCCTCCGGTGCATATTGCTCGCGTGAGGTCTGCCACGTCAGCAAGTACTCCTCGGAGACCTTGAAATGGCGCTCGTTGTTGATCGAGAGCGGGAAGCCGCCCTCCGCGTACTCGATGGCTGGCTGGAAGACGGTCGCGCGGTCCATCGTGCCGTACTTTTCCAGTGCGGTCAGCCAGCCACCGAGCGCGCCGGGAATGAGCGGCGAGAGGATGCCCTTCTGTTTGTCGTCCTCGTGCTTGTACTTGCTCAGTTCGGCGGCGTACGGGCTGCGGCCATTGTAGTCGAGAACGGTGCGCTTCCTGCTCTTCGCGTCATAGATGAACATGTAACCGACGCCGCCCGCTCCGGACATGTACGGCTCGACGACATTGAGCGCCGCCGCGATCGCCACAACCGCGTCAATCGCGTTGCCGCCCTGCATCAGCATCCGCTGCCCCGCCAGTGTCGCCAGATAATGCGCCGACGCGCACGCCCCCCGCCGCCCCATCACCACCGGCCGGTGTGCCAACCCCGTATTCGTCCACGCCATCGCATTTACTCCTTCCCGTGGTTCAATGCTCTTTCAGTGCCGCGAGATATGCCGCGCTGCTTTGGGCGATCAAGCCCCACATGCCAACGCTGAAGAAGCGGACGCCACGCGCATATTCGCGCGCCGCGTCCGCCCCGGTCGGCGCGTTCATGCCGACCGGCTTGCCTGCCGCCACGCCGAGCCGGATAATCTCGGCGATTGCCTCCTGCACGGCGGGATGATTCCGCTCGCCGGGATGGCCCAGGGACTGTGACAAGTCTGACGGGCCAATGGAGATCGTGTCCAGTCCTTCCACCGCCAGAATGTCCGGTAGGTTGTCCACCGCGCGGATGTCCTCGATCAGCGCATTGACAAGGATGGTCTCGTTCGCGGAGCGTGCGTACTCGCCCATCGGGCCGCCAAGCCCGTACTCCGCCGCCCGGACACCGGCCAGCCCGCGCGATCCCTCCGGATGATAGCGCGCCGCTCTGACCGCCCGTTCCGCATCCGCACGCGTCGTCACCTGCGGGATGACGACGCCCTGCGCGCCCGTGTCGAGATAGCGAAGGATTTCGTGCGGCGCGTTCGTCGGCACGCGCACGATGGGCGTAATGCCGGCCAGATGCGCCGCCCGCACGAGGTCTTCGCAGTCCTTGACGGTGATGTGCCCATGCTCGGCATCAATCAGCACATGATCCCACCCGGTCAGACCGCAGACCTCGACGAGCGCCGCGTCCGTCACGGGGATGATCGGCCCTGCGCTCCACCCGCCCGCCGCCAATGTCTCCTTCATCCTGTTCGGTCGCAATCGTTTCCTCCAGACTACTACACTTTCCGGCCGGGGCGGCGATGAGGGAGTGAGCGGGTAAAGAGTAACGAGGGATCCGGCGCGTCCTCAGGCTTTGCGACGCGACGGGAGATGACCGGCGTACCAGCGCGCTCCCAATGGGGTGATCGTCACCTCCGCACCATCAATCTCAATGTATCCGGCGGCGTCCAGTTCTTCAACCGCCGCCTCTGTTTCGGCCCGCGTCAATCCCGCGCCCTCGCCGGTCGTCGCGATGTGCCGCCGTACCGATGCGAGTGCGTCCGGCGTGACGGAGAAGGGACTCACATGCTCCCCGCGCAAAACCGACATGCAAAGCCGCCTGAGAAAGAGCGCGGCGTTCGTTGTCATCGCGGATGCGTCCATGCGGGGATCATACCAGAGCACCGCGCACCAGGAGGCGCATCCATCACAGGCGCTCGTTGGCTCAGCGGCTGAACTTGACAATCGAGAGATCGGGGAGGGATAGAACCCTCCTCATCTGATTTGAGCCTGTGCCACAACACTACCGTGCTGAATACCGCCCCGGATTGTCGGTGAATGGCGCCCTGACCCGCTGCCCCCGCACGGAATTCGCGTGGGACTGTCTGTTGCGCCAAGGTCGCGCGGCACTTTACGGACGAAGCACGCGACAGTAGAATGGCGATTACTCTCCAATGAATGAAGTATGGACCATAGGACGATGAGGAGATAGAGGGATGTCCGCGATGTTGGCGGTTTTGCACGATGCGAGCAGGGCGTCCATGCGATAAATGACTGGTGGTTGCCCCCGGTCGGAGGGAGGTAGGGGATGGGAGACTTCCGGGATCCAAATCAATCTCCCGATGCCGCGGGAGAGCGCCCGACGAATGATGACGACGCGACGATTCTCCCGAACGCAATCGTCGGTGGGCGGCTGCGTATCGAGCGAGTGATCGGTGAGGGCGCGTTTGGGCGCGTCTACCTCGCCTTCGACACCCGTCTGCGGCGTAACGTCGCCATCAAGGAACTCCTCGCCGCGCGCAACAAAACGGACAGTGCGGCCTACGACCGCTATCTGGACCGCTTCCAGCGGGAAGCGCGCGTCGGTGGCACAATTCAGAATACGAATGTTGTCACCGTTTACGACTTGCATGTCGAGAGCAACGGCGATTATTACCTGGTGATGGAATACGTGGACGGGGTTGATCTGCGTGACCTGCTCGCGCAGGTCGGTACCTTACCGGTCGAGCGCGCGGTGGCGATCGCGCTCGATGTGGCGCGCGCGCTGCAAGTCATCCACGAACAGGACATTGTCCATCGGGACCTGAAGCCGGCGAACATCATGCTCACACGGCGGGGAACGACGAAGTTGGCCGATTTCGGCATCGCGCAAGCCGGTCATGAAAGCCAACGGACGCAGGTGGCGAGCACGCACCCGGGGACACCCCTCTATATGAGTCCGGAGCAGGGAAGTGGATACGGGTATCTGGATGGCCGGAGCGATCTGTACGGCCTGGGCTTGGTGCTCTACGAAATGCTGGTGGGCGAGCCGTTCGCGCGAAAACGGCAGCCGCTGAGCGTCGCACGGCCGGATCTCTCGCCGCAGGTAATTGCGATTGTCAATCGGTTGCTGGCGCCCGATGTCGCGGCGCGGTACCAGAGCGCCGCGGACGTCATTACCGACTTGCAGCGCCTCTCCGTGGCGCCCGCGCCCGCGCCCGCACTGCCCGACTCCTATCAATTCCCCGATGCGCCACGAACAGTGACGGCGGACCCGGCGGCGCCACCGTGGCCAGCCACGCAAGTTGGCTACGGGAGTGGGTGGCCTGGCGCGGAGAGCACGCCCGGATATGGCGCGGTCACGCCACCGATGGCTGAAGAGCGCGTCCCCACAGTTGGCGCGGGACAGTATCCGCCCGTGCCGGGGGCGCTGCCGATGTTTGGTGGTCCCCCACGCGCTCCCGTGCCCGGCGGTGGTCATCGCGGGCCGCTCTTCGCAATCGGTGGCGTGCTGGTCGTCGCGCTCATTGGCGGCATCATTCTCTTCACGATGCGTGGCGGCGGGCCGGGCGCCGCGACCGCGACGCCGCTCGCGCAGGCATCCGTGACGGTCACAGCGGGAGGGGCAACGGCGATATCGGGTAATACCGGCGGGACGATTGCCACACAGATAACGACCACGACCACGCTCGCAACGGTGGTAGGCACACCCGTCGCGACTGTTACCCCGTCACCGACCCTCGCCCCAACGCCGCGGCCAACCGCCACCTCCAGTCCGATTCCCACCGCCACGAACCGGCCGACCGCGCCACCACCCGCAACCGCGGCTCCGTTCCCGGGGCCAACCATGAAGTGGATGGACCCGAAAGGGCTGGTGACGTTCAAATATCCCACCGGCTGGACGGCGACGCAGGACCCGGCCGATACGGCGGGTGTGGTCCTCCTGAGGTCGCCGGATGGATTGTATCTCTATGTGGACCTCTACGATCCCCAGCAGGGGTCAATCGCGCAAGAGATCCAATTTGCCCGGGATAACCACGCGAAAAATGCGACCTTCACCTACACGGATGGCCCAGTGCTGGATGCCACGGTCGGGGGAGAACCCGCGAAGACGATGTCCTCCACCTATGTTCGCAAAGACAACCCGAATGTGACCTTTGCCAACAGAACGTGGGCGGTCAATCATGTCGGTCGGGAGTTCTTCTTTGATGCGCAGGTGATAGGCAATCATGGCGCGGAAGTGGCCGCGATAATCGGCTCGGTCTCCTTCGCCGCTGTCTGGGAGGACCCGGCAGGTCTGGTCAAATTGCAGTATCCGCTGGGTTGGTCCGTGACCACGGATTCAACCGACCCCAGGAATGTCCTTGAACTGGTGAGCCAGGACGGTGTCTTCTTCTATCTGGACATTTACGATCCGCAACAGGGCACCCTCGCGGAGGAGATTGGGTTTGTCCAGACGAATCACGCGAAGAGCACACAGTTCACCTTCACCGACACCGGGATCACCGATGTGCGGATCGGTGGGGAACAGGGCAGATCACTCAACTACAGTTACGTCGCGAAGAACAACCCCGCGACGATCAATGTCGGGCAGGCCTGGACGGTCAATCACGGTGGCAGGCAGTTCTTTTTCGCCACGAGCGTCATCCCCGCTCGCCGCGCGGAGATTGAGTTCATCATCGCGTCCGTCGCCTTCACGAAATAGCGGGTGCGGCCCCGCACGAAGGAGGACCTGTGGCGACACTGCATAGTCATCCCGGTCGTCTGTCCGACCAAGCCGTAGCGAAGGGGTGACAATGGGAACCCCGGAACTCGTCGCGTACCTTGGGTTGACAATAATTCGGCGCATTGCGCTGGATGCGCCGATGATCACGATTGGGCGCACCGAGGAAAACGACCTCGTGCTTGCCGACCCGAAGGTCTCTCGCCATCACCTCCGCCTCGTTCGGCAATCGGACAGCAGTTTTGTCGCGGAAGACCTGAGCAGCATCAATGGCACATGGCTCGGCGAGCGTGCGATCACGCAGATACTCATCTTGAATGGGATGGTTTTCCGCGTCGGGCCGTTCACCCTCATCGTGCGCGGCCTCGCTGATGTGGCCGGATCGGCGGCGTTTTTCCCGACCGTTCTACCGGCTGGCATGCCTGAGCAGTCGCCGGAACTGATCGTGCGGGATGCACACGGCGAGCGGCGTGTCCCACTCACGAAGGCGGTCTTCACGATTGGGCGCGGTACGGATCGTGACCTCGTCCTGAACGATCCAAAAGTCTCGACGCGGCATGCGCATCTGGAGTGGCGTGACGCGGCGATCATGCTCATTGACGATGGCAGTACCAATGGGACATTTGTTAATGGCGCGCGCGTTGCTACGACGCTGCTCGCCCCGGACATGGTCGCGGAACTCGGTGATATCCGCCTCACCCTCGCGCCGTTGGATGTGCCGGAGAGGGCGCATGGGATCGCGCGGATTGATGGCGCACGCGCCGGTGCCGCACCAATCGAGTCCGGCACACAACTCGCGTCCGTGCCGCCGGTCATGCCCGTCAATATCACTGACCTTCATCTTGAGAAGGAGATTATCACCATCGGGCGCGACCAGGACAACGATCTGCCACTCCGGAACCCGCAGGTTTCCCGGCATCACGCGCGCCTCCGGCGCATCGGCACAACGCATATCATCGAGGACCTCGGCAGCACGAACGGCACATTCGTCAATGGCGAGCGCGTGACGAGCCGACAACTCGCGCCGGGCGACCAGATCCAGATTAGCGTCTTTGTGATCGCCTACAGTGGTGCGATGTTGCAACCGGTCAGCACCGAGGGCAATATTCGCCTCGATGCCATCCATCTGAACAAATGGGTTTCTTCCTCGCAGAACATTCTGCAAGATATTTCCCTCTCCATCTATCCCCGGGAATTCGTCGCGCTGGTCGGCGTCTCCGGCGCGGGAAAGTCCACATTGATGGACGCGCTGAACGGCTTCCGGCCTGCGCAGGGTACGCTCCTCATCAACGGCGACGATCTCTATGCCAACTTTGACGCCTACCGCACGACGCTCGGCTACGTGCCGCAAGATGACATCATCCACCGGGAATTGACCGTCTTCCGCGCGCTGGACTATGCCGCGAAACTCCGCCTGCCGCCTGACACGACGAAGCAGGAGCGGCACACGCGGATTGATGAGGTGCTGCACGAACTGAATATGGTGGACCGGCGCGACCTGCCGATCCATCGGCTCTCCGGCGGGCAGCGGAAGCGCGTCTCCATCGGGGTGGAACTCCTGACGAAGCCAAGCCTCTTCTTTCTCGACGAACCGACCTCGGGGCTGGATCCGAGTACCGAAACACGGATGATGCACCTCCTGCGACATCTCGCGGACCAGGGGCGGACGATCCTCCTCGTCACGCACGCGACGCAGAATGTGATGCTCTGTGACAGCGTCATTTTCCTCGCCAAAGGGGGGAATCTCGCCTACTACGGGCCGCCGCGCGAGGCGCTGGAGTACTTCGGTGTCGAGAAATTTGAAGACATCTTTGACCGTCTGGAAGAGGAGCAGGTCACGCCGCCGGAGTGGGCGACGCGGTATCGCGAGTCCACGCAGTATCACATCTACGTCTACGACCGCCTCTGGCAACTGTCCGAACTGAAAACAGGGGCGGCAGCCGCGGCCCCTATCGGGCCGCTTCGTGGTCGTACCCGCTCCGGTGCGGGCGTACAGCGCACCTCCGCACTGCGCCAATTTGGCGTCCTCACGCAGCGGAACACCGACATTCTTCTCCGCGACCGCCTCAATCTCGGCATCGTCCTCTTACAAGCGCTGATGATCCCCGTACTCACGTTGATCGTCTTCCAGCGCGGCATTTTCCGTCTCGACATCGCACGCGGCAACCCGCCCCTGACGGTCACGGTGCTCTTCGTACTCGTCGCGGGGGCGCTGTTTATCGGCCTCTCGAACGCGATCAAAGAGTTCGTCAAGGAGACGAACATCTACCGGCGCGAGCGCGCGGTAAACCTGAAGATCGTCCCCTACATAGGGGCGAAGATCGCTGTGCTTGCCGCCCTCGGCGCGATTCAGACGGCGATCATGATCGTCATTCTCGGCATTGGGGATTCGCTGCCGCGTCGTGACCTCGTGCCGGTCATTCCCACCTATGCGCGGCTCTCCGCCGTGTACTTCGTCACGATCTTCGTCGGAATCATGTTTGGCCTCCTCATGTCGGCGGTCGTCGCGAGCGCGGACGCGGCGGTCGCTTCGATCGTCCTCGTTTTCATGCCGCAACTGATGTTCTCCGGCGCTTTGCTCCCGATCGGGCGCATGACGGCACTGGCACGGCTGATCTCCAATCTCATCGCGGGCCGGTGGGCACTCTATCTTTTCGGCAATATCGCCGCCGTGCCGCGACTGATCGATACACACATTACCCGCTGGCAGCAGCAACTGGCGACCGGCCCACCCGCCGCCGAGATGGCACAAGGCCGGATTGCGGCGTTACAGACCTTGCAGGCCGACTATCGCGCGGGGTTTACCAGTGATGTCTGGCAACACTGGCTCATCCTGGGTGGCTTTATCGTTGTCAGTGCGATGGGCATGTACGCCGCGTTTCGTCGCAAAGATCACGTCTAGGAGCGCACCGATGTCCTACGCTGCCATGCCGACTGAACAGCGTCCGCACGATGGCGTGCGGGGCGGAGGCGCGCAGGTTGCCGCGAGCGTCCTCGCGGGCATTGGCGTCGCGATCGGCGCGGTGTCGCTTTTTCTCCACGGCTGGGTCCATGCGAATGTCACCTTCGTCTCGCAGGGGCCATCGGGCGCGCGGGTGCTTCGTCCGCTTGGTGTGGATGTGGATAAGCAACTCGCTGCGATCGCCGATCAGCAGGTGCGCGCGATCATTTCGCCGACGATGTGGCAGTACAAGGGCCATTCCTTCCAATTTGTATTCGCGCTGCTCGTTTCTGTCCTGGTGCTGCTTTTTGTCGCCTCATTTCCGCGCGCGCGCGTCGCGGCGCATGCGGTCGCGCTGGTGGCGAGCGTCGGGGCGGCGACCGTCATCCTGATCGCCTTCGTCCGCGTCTATGATGGGCTCGTCGCCTTACCGGACAACGTCCTGGGGGCGATCCAGGGCAATGCTGTTCTGCGACAGTCATTCTCCGTGACGACGGGCAAACCCGTCGTTGACGGCGGACCCGGGTGGCCGATCTTCGCCGCGGGCATCGGTGTGGCGCTCGCGGTGCTCGGGACATTCCTCGGTCTCCTGTTCGCGGTGGCGCATCCCTCGCACAGGCGGAGGCCGCGATGAGCAGACTCCTGCGCGTGATCGGGAGAGGCGCCGGGTATGGTGATTGTTCCGGATAGTGGCTTTGATCTCCCCGGAGTCGCACACTGCGTCGTCCTCGATGATGTGCCGGTATCGGACGTTGGCGTGCAGGATCGGACGGAGAGCGATGCGGAGATCAGAGGAGCCGACGTACAACCTGGTCGCCGGCAAGAGCGTGGAACGACTTGCCGCTTTGAGCGATGGGCTCTTCGCGGTTGCCATGACGTTGCTCGTGCTCGACCTTCGTGTGCCCGCGAGCGCGGCGATTCACGGCGAGCGCGACCTGTGGCGGACGCTGGTCGTGCTATCGCCGCGTCTGCTTACCTATTTCATGACGTTCCTCACCCTCGGCATCTTCTGGATCGGCCAGCAAACGCAACTGAACTTCCTCGCGCGCAGCGACCGCAATCTCGCATGGATCCATCTCGCCTTCTTATTCCTGGTCTCGCTCACCCCGTTCTCGACCGGGCTGCTGGCTGAGTTCATCACCTATCGCATCGCCCTTGTCGTGTATTGGCTCAACATCCTCCTCCTCGGCGCGGTGCTGTTCGCCAGTTGGCGGTATGCCTCGCGCGCGGGGCTCGTGAAGGAGGATGTACCCGCCGCGCTCCGCGCCGCAACCGATCGGCGCATCCTCGTCGCACAAGCCCTCTACGCGTTCGGCGCGCTGCTCTGTGTCTTCAGCACGTACGCGAGCATCGCGGTCATCGTCCTCGTGCAACTCAACTATGCCATCGCACCACGGATTCGTCCGCTCTATCGCCTGTGACAGGAGCAGACCACCCGGCTAAGTAGGCAGCCAATCGAACTTAGACGATTGCAAGCCTGACGTATGCAAG
>CALBSO010000071.1 GCA_937968015.1 uncultured Thermomicrobia bacterium | reverse complement strand
GGGCGAAACAGCGGGGGGGGTATCGGGGGCGAAAGAAGGCGCTGGACGCGGGGCAACGGGCGGAGGCGCGAGCACGGGTGGCTTCGGGGGAGGGGAAGGCTTCGGTGGCGCGGGCGTATGGGATCAGCCGGGAGACGCTCTACCAGTATTTGCGCGCGGCGGAGTAGTTCATCCTGAGAAGGTCAACACTGACCATCGCACAACCGATAAGGCGGGGCAGTGAAGAGATGATGAAAACGAGAGGCCGAAGAGAACTCCATTCCATGGCGAATCGGCGTTGCCGAACGCCGTTCGGGATTATCACAAAGGGTCTTTTTGCGACGCACCTGTTTGCCTGTTGCATGCGGCCGCCCCTGTAGGTACAGGAGACACATGGGCGCGGACTGCGTCTTGCGACGCAGCATCGCTTGCATCCGTTGTCAGAAGTGATAAGATTCGCTGAGCGAACGATCGGCGCACGTCGTGGACAGGAACGGGAGTCAGCAGTGTCAGCCACGCGAAAACCGTTGTATGCGGTGAAACCGGGCTGGAATGACTTCATGGCGTTTCCTGACGTGATCAAGGCAGGGTTTGGCTCGGCGATCAACATTCTTCAGCGTGGGGGAATGCCACAAAGTGGCTACAAACGCCTCAGCGGGACGGGACGGCCGCCCCTTGAACAACTCAACGACGATGGCGAGGGCAATCTCACCTACCGTGTGTTGTTGGTGACGATGGACACCGGTGTCTATGTGCTCCATGCGTTCACGAAGAAGAGCAGAAAGGGCATCGCAACCCCGAAACCCGATATGGACCTCGCGAAGCAGCGACGCCAGCATGCGGTGGCATGCGACGCGAATCTCCGCGCGGGTTCGGGAATCACGCCGCCCGTCGTGCCGATCGGTCGCTAGATGATTGCGCAGTGTGTCGATGAGGAGGATGGTATGGGGGCGATTGCACCCGGCGACCGTGACGAGATCGTCCAGATCGCGGACGCCGACGGCGATATCTTCGCCGCGATGGGGCTCCCCAACGCGACGGAAGTTGGCGAGAAAGCCGATCTCGTCTACGAGATCACTCGCGTCCTCCACGACGCGAAAATGACGCAAGTGCAGGCGGCGCGGCGTGCCGGCGTGACAGCGGCGGACATGTCACGCATCCTGCGCGGGCGCACGGAGAATTACAGCGTCGCGCGACTGGAAAGCGTCCTGACGGGGCTGGGGCGCGATGTGGTGAAAGTAGTGACGCCGACGGCGCGCGCGAGTGGGCGCGGTGCGGTATCGGTGGTGTACTCAGACACCCCGCCGATGCCCCTTGCCGCGACGCCCCGCGATCACGATTGATCGCACCGTCTCAAGGGAGTCATCACCCCATTCAGGGGGGGCGACGCGTGTTGATCGTGGCGTGGAAGAGCGGCGTTCCTCGCGAAGGTGCAGACGGCGGTACGGTGAGGCGTGTAACCATGCCGCGCGATCGGTCGTGTTCGAGAGCGCCTTTCATGACGTGAGAGGTTGGTCTACGTGGTGACGAGCGTTTGTTTCGTCGCCATCCATCCGACGCACTTCCCAGGAGAGGCGTTCTGTCCGGTGATTCGATCGTCGCAAATCGGAGACGCCAAATACACGCACGATTTCCAACAGGCTTGACCGTTTTCGAGACGCGGAGAGAACATGTGCTACTGTCTATTGTGGAGAACCGAATGATTGATTTCGAAAATCTGGCGCGCATGATCGCGCAGCGCTACATCAGCGTGCAGAAGCATCCGACGCTTGACCTGTCCATCTACAACTACACGGATAAAGCGCAGTATCAGCGCGTCTGGAATACGGAAACCCTCGCGTGCCGCGGCTTGATTCTGGACGGCGAGCGCCATGTCGTCGCCCGCCCCTTCCCGAAGTTCTTCAACTACAACGAGCTGGTCGCCCAGGGCGCCCCGATCCCTGCCGAGGATTTCATCGTGACCGAGAAGTTGGACGGGTCGCTCGGTATCCTCTACGTCGATGGCGATGGGCAGCCCACCCTTGCGACACGGGGGTCGTTCACCTCCGCTCAAGCAGAGAGAGGCACGCACCTCGTACGATCCAAGTATGGGGATGTCCCCTTCGAGCGGGCGTACACGTACCTCTTCGAGATCATCTATCCCGAGAATCGTATCGTCGTCGATTACGGCACGATGGAGGACGTGATTTTACTCGCCGCGATCCATACCGAAAGTGGCAAGGAAGTCTCGTATGATGAACTCCGCGCGATCGCGGGACCGATTCCCGTCGTCACCAAGTACGACGGCATCCGCGACTTTGACCAACTTGCCGCGACGGAGCAGGCCAACAGGGAGGGGTTTGTCGTCTCCTTTCTCAATGGAGAGCGATGCAAGGTCAAGTTCGCTGAGTATGTTCGCCTCCATCGGCTGGTCACGGGTACGAATGCCCGGGCAATCTGGGACGTGCTGCGCTGGACTTAGCCGTATGAGTCAGGGTCTTCCGCAATCGCGGTGATTATCAAGCACCCCGCAATA
>CALBSO010000070.1 GCA_937968015.1 uncultured Thermomicrobia bacterium | reverse complement strand
ACCTCCGATCTGGAGGATAATCCCCTCACCGTGAATTTACCAGCACGTACTTAGCTATGCATTGTCATCACTGCCTCTCTCTGATATACTTTCCCCGGTGGAGACGTGCGCCAGACGACGCGTCAGATACCTTAACAATGTGGGGATGCTTGGTTTCGACAGGATGCTAGGTCGAGTTGGTGCAGGCCGAGGTTGACCAGGCCTCGTTAAATAGGGTTACGCCAGTAACTGGCACACCTGAACTCGCACTCGCCGCCTAAGTAGCGACGACGTTCGCCCTCTCCTCGGCCCGGTGGGAGAGGTGACGAGCGACATAATGCCGGGATGCCGCGAGCCGGATCGCCCGCTAGGGCTCGCATAAGATTCGCAGGCTAGCGTCCGGTAACCCCGTCGGTGGGGGTGCCGGGGGCGAAAGCAAAACGCCGACTACGCCTGGAGTGCCAGCCGGTTGAACATTCTGGACGGGGGTTCGACTCCCCCCATCTCCACCACCTTTCTCGACGAGATGAATAGATCGCGCTTTCTCCCCCGTGCCTGCGGGGGATTCTTTAGCATGGAATCCTTGATGTATAGTTCACCGGCGCGGCGGAACGTGCCGGTGCGCTGGCGGTTGACAATCGTTGGCATCGTGGAAGCAATCGGGCCGTGTGAGCGGATCACGCGTGTGATATGACCGTGGAGGAGAAGGACATCATGCAGCGCGTACGACCGGCCCGTAACGTCACCGTCACTGCTGCGCTCTTTCTGGGCGTAGTATGTGCGTGCGCCATCGCGCTCTCTGTCCTTGCCGACGAGCCGACCCCAACCCCGACGACGCAGAACGGCACTGCGGCGCCCGCCGGTTCGGTCGTGGCGCCCTTCGTCCCTTCTCCTAACCCGAACGCGACCGCCCCGGCTGCGAGCAGCACATCCGGCATCGCGGTCAGCGCGCCCTCGCCTATCTCCGCGACGGCGGAAGCGCCCTCCGCTGTCGCGCCGCCGGTAATTCCCCCTCCCATTGTGTCGAGTGGTGGCCCGAACAGCGGACAAGTGATCGAGACGCTCATTGGCGTTGCCGTCGCGGCGGTGATCGTCGCGGTCGCGGGTTGGGGGCTTATCCGGCTGATCGCCAGCGCGGGGAGATAGGCGGGCGGTGGGAACAGGCGAGTCTATTCGACGGTGATCTTCTCCTTGCCGCCGTAGAAGTCCCACCATGGCTGCGCGCCTTTGGCGAGCACGGCGTTGAGCATCTCGATGTTTCGCACGCCGCGATCTTCCAGCCAGGCGCGCAACGCCGTCGCGCCGCCCTTCCCGTAAACGGGGATACCGTCCTGCCAGGTCGCGCGGCCACAGAGGACGCCGGAAAACGGCGTGCCCGCATCGGCCGCGAGTTGCAGCGTCTCGCGAAAAACCTCGTCCGTAACGCCGGCGCTGAGATAGATGAACGGAATCCGCGTGGCCGCCGCCGCGGAGCGGAAAAACGCCTTCGCCTCCTCGCGGCTGTAGGCGACCTGCCCGTCCGTATTCGCGTCCGCCCCCGCGACATAGCGCATATTGACCGGCACCTCCACCTTCAGCACATCCACACCGTAGCGCGGCTGTGAGAACTCGCGCATGTACTTCGTCACTTTATCCGGCTTGATCTTCGCAAAGGCGAAACCCTTTTCGTCGCCGATTGCATCGCTGTAGGCGAGCGGTTCGAGGAAGAAGGGGATGTCGTTGGCACGGCACTCCGCCCCGACACGCTCGATGAAGGCACGTTTGACTGTGTTAATCTTCTCGTCGTCATCGGGATCGTAATAGAGGAGGATTTTGATCACGTTCGCGCCGACCTCTTTCAGTCGCCGCACCGACCATTCCGGCAACAAATCCGGCAGGCGGCCTTTGACCGTCGCGTCGTAGCCCGTCTCCTCGTAGGCGAGCAAGACGCCCGCATTCTTCGCTCGCCGCTTCATCGCCTCCAGCCCGTACTCCGGGTCGAGCAGGATCGCGCTGGCGTACGGTGTGAGCACTTCGCTGACGATTGCCTTGAACTCAGCCAGTTCCGCCGCGTCAACGTCGTCGGTGCCCTTCGCCTTCGCGATTGCCTTGCGGAGCGAGCCGCGTTGATCCATCGCCGCCGCCGCGATCACTCCCCGATCGTTTGCAACTGCGCTGATTCCATCGAACTTGCCCCGCGTCATGCGGACGATGCCCCCCGTTTGTTCAGTCATGTGCGACGCTCCTCGTGAGATTGCATAGGTACAAATATTTGGTGGTGGCGGGCTTTCGCCTGCCATCACTCCTCAGTCCAACCATCTATGACGCGCTCTTATATGTGCGATAGCGCCGGATGAGCGTGTTGGTCGAACTGTCGTGCGTCAATCGCGGTTCGTCCGGCGATTCCAGTTCGGGGATGATGCGCTGGGCGAGCGCCTTGCCGAGTTCGACGCCCCACTGGTCGAAGGAATTGATGTTCCAGATCGTGCCCTGCGTGAAGACACTGTGCTCGTAGAGAGCGACGAGTTTGCCGAGCATCTCCGGCGTCAGCCGCTCCGCAAGCAGCGTGTTCGACGGACGATTGCCCTCGAACACCCGATGCGGCACGAGCCAGTCCGGGTTACCCTCGGCCTTGACCTGCTCCGGCGTCTTGCCGAAGGCGAGCGCTTCGGTCTGCGCGAAGACATTCGCCATCAGCAAGTCGTGATGATTCCCCAGCGGGTTGAGCGTCTCGTAGAAGCCGATGAAATCGCAGGGGATCAGTTTCGTGCCCTGATGGATCAGTTGGTAGAACGAGTGCTGACCGTTCGTCCCCGGCTCACCCCAGAAGATCGGCCCGGTCTGGTAGTTCACCCGGTTGCCCTGAAGATCCACCGATTTGCCGTTCGATTCCATCGTCAACTGCTGCAAGTAGGCCGGAAAGCGTTTGAGATACTGTTCGTAGGGCAGCACCGCGACGGTCTGCGCGGCGAAGAAGTCCGCATACCAGACGGAGAGCAATCCCATCAGGACAGGCAGGTTCTGATCGAATGGCGCGGTGCGGAAGTGCTCGTCCATCGCGCGGAACCCGGCGAGCAGGGCACGGAAGTTTTCCGGGCCAATCGCGATCATTGTCGAAAGGCCAATCGCCGCGTCCATCGAGTATCGCCCGCCGACCCAGTCCCAGAACCCGAACATATTCGTGGTGTCAATACCGAACTTCTCCACCTCCTGCGCGTTTGTGGAGACGGCGACGAAGTGTTTGGCAATCGCCGCGTCATCGTGGAGGGCGGCGAGGCACCAGTCGCGCGCGCTGTGGGCATTCGTCAGCGTTTCGAGCGTCGTGAAGGTCTTGGAGGAGACGATGAAGAGTGTCTCCGCCGGGTCGAGATCGCGCGTCGCCTCGACGAGATCGGTGCCATCCACATTCGAGACGAAGCGGAAGGTCATCGCGCGGTCGCTGTAGTGCCGCAGCGCCTCGTACGCCATTACGGGGCCGAGGTCCGAGCCGCCGATGCCGATGTTGACGACATTCACGATGCGCTTGCCCGTGTAGCCGGCCCACGCGCCGCCGCGGACGCGGTCCGAGAAATCCGCCATCTTGTCCAGCACCGCGTGGACTTCGGGCACGACATTCTCGCCGTCCACGATGATCGTCGTGCCGCGCGGGGCGCGTAAGGCGGTATGGAGCACCGCACGCCGCTCGGTGACGTTGATCTTCTCGCCCGAAAACATCGCGTCAATCCGCTCCCGCAGCCCGGCGCTCTCGGCGAGACTCAGGAGCAGTCGGAGCGTCTCGTCCGTGATGCAGTTCTTCGAGTAGTCGTAGTAGATGCCGATGGCTTCCCGCGTCATCCGCTCGCCGCGATCGGGGTCGTCGGCGAAGAGCGTGCGGAGATGCACATCGCGGATTCGCTCGTAGTGCGCCTGAAGGGTCTGCCATTCCGGGCGCTCAGTGAGCGGTGTCGGTCTTACGGTGGCGGTCATCGTCGCTGACTCCTTCGAAATATTTGGTGGCCGGGTGCCCATGGGGCAGATTTCCCGCCTGCGCTACCGACGTGGCGTACCTTCCCACCGTGTACCGAGGAACGCGGGCAAATCATAGGTAAGGAGGTCGCCGATGCGCTCGACGGTGATGTCCGCCGCTGGGTAGCCAGCGATGGCTTTCGTATCCAGCGCGTAGTGGCCCTGCTTCGGGAAGACGGTCGTCAGGCGGTCGCTCCAGACTTCCTTCACCGCGGTAAGGATGCGCAATTTATCGTCCACCAGCACGTAATGCTCCGCCGGGTAGCGCCGCTCGACATCCTCCAGCTCGTGCTCCTTGTGGATGTAGATCAGCACATCGCCGCCGACCGCCTCCCAGAGGGCGGAACGCTCGATCTTGCGCGGCTGGAAGACAACATCACCGTCCGACAGGATCACCGCCGGGCCCCAGGTGCGGACTTTCTCGATCACGTCGAGTGAGTTCGGGAAGAGCCGGTTCGCAAAAGGATAATTCACGAGGTAGGAGGAGGCGGCGAGGATATGCGGATCGCGCGGGTACTCGCCACGGTAGCGCTGGAGCGCGCCGAGGTAGTCAGCGTACCCGAGCTCGGCGCGGAGTTCCTCGAAAATTGCCCAGTACCGCGCGCTTCGTTCCGCCCCGACCTCGCCTTCGAGGTGCCGCCGGAGATCGGCCGTCACACGGTCATTGTCGAGCAGGGTGTTGTCCACATCGAAGAGGAAGACAACCCGATGCGGCGTCGTCATGTACCCACCCCCAGCCCAGATGACTGTACGTGCTCGTCAATAATCCCGCTGCCGCTGCTCGAGATCGCGGCGGGCATCGCGCTCCGCCATCGTGGCGCGTTTGTCGTAGAGTTTCTTGCCACGCCCGACGGCGATCTCGACCTTCGCCCGCCGCCCTTTGAGGTACATCCGTAGCGGCACGATCGTCAACCCCTTTGTCTGTGTCTGCACACGGAGCGTCGTGATCTCGTCGTTATGGAGGAGCAATTTGCGCGGGCGATCGGGCTCCTGCGGCGTGTACCCGGCCTGCTCGTACGGCGAGATGTGCGCCCCGACAAGCCACGCCTCACCGCGTTCGACGCGCACGTAGGCATCACGGAGGTTGATCCGCCCGGCCCGGACGGATTTGATCTCCGACCCGGTCAGAACGATCCCTGCCTCGAAGCGATCCAGCAGTTCATACTCGAACCGCGCCTGCCGGTTCGAGGAGATCGTTTTCTCTTCCAGTGGTTTCGCGACCGTCAATGCGGGCCGCCCCGCCTGCTTTGCCATAATCCGCCGATCATACGCTCCGCGCGCGTTCGGGTCAAACGAGCGCATTGCCTCATCAGATCTCTCGTGAGGCAATTCGGACGCGGCACCTCCGGTCGTCGATCGCTTCTGCTTTCCCTCCGAACGCTCTTCGATTACACTACCGTGCGGCGATCCTTCTTCGGGAAGAGGTCGATTGATGGATACGGCAGCGGATTTAGAGACGAGGACTATTAGTGATGCCAGACGAAATCACCGAGCGTGTGCTCAATAGAATAGCTTCGCTCGTTGAGAAATATGAAGAGCCGTCGCTCGAAGAGGCGCAAGTAATAGAGATTTACTGCCGCGTACTCGAAAGCCTGACCCGCTTCAGCGAATCTGCCGCGCGTGCTTCGGGAGGGCAACGGAACGGCACCCCGAACGGCGACCGTGGACGTCCACTCCCGCCGCCGGACTTGCGGCTCCGGGTCGCCGGTTCCGAAGACGCAAGCTGGTTCGATCAATCCGGCAAAATGACCGTTAAGTACGTGCTGGTAAATTCACGGTGAGGGGATTATCCTCCAGATCGGAGGT
>CALBSO010000069.1 GCA_937968015.1 uncultured Thermomicrobia bacterium | reverse complement strand
CCTTTGAGGCCATCAGCGTATCTCTGTCTAACGATGATTGTCTACCTACTTAGGGCCGCCATCGTTTGCCACCCCTGAGTGCCGGTCTATGTGGAGGGTCAGTATGACCAAGTCTGTCCGCGCGATACGGGGAATTTAGCGCGGCGCGAGCGTGACGGACTGCACCTGCACGCCGAGCGAGCGCGGATCATAGATCGGCGCGTTCGGTGGCGCGTAATCTTGCGGCGACCAGACGTTGCACTGTTTCGGGTCCTTGCTTGCCGGATCAATGCAACTCGTGATCCGCAACAGGGCGGTGCCGTTGTCCGAAACCGGCAGCGCGCCGGGAGGGATCGTGACCGTATACTCCGCAAACCCTTGCGTCAGGTCGAATTGGCCAAGGAGAGGGCCGGATTCATTTATACTGGGATCGAGCATAACCCAGACATGCGCGGGTTCGACGAGTGCGGCGGGGCGTTTGCCGCCCGCGAGACGGAGCGTGATCGTGCCGCCGTTCTGGGCGAGGGAGGCCGTCCACGGCACGCGGAGCAGGGCGACCGAGCCTGTCCAGCGGTAGGGCGTCGGGTCATTGCGGTCGTGCTCGATGCTGTAGAAGCCCGCGACATCGTACTTTTCATCCGCCTGCCCCATCGTGATCGTCAGCGGCGCGGCGCCGAGCGGCGGGTCAGAGCGCGCGGGCTCGTAGCGGTAGACAGTGTAGCGCAGGGCGTTCGGCTGCGGATTGTGCGGCTTCTGGAGTTGGAGCGATTCGAAGTCGTGGAGCGTGATGGTGAAGGTCGGGCCGAAGCGCGTCTCCGGCACGAGGCGCGTGTGCGGGAAGAACAACTTGCCGCCGTCGTTGCCCATCAGGATGTAGACGGGATGCGTCGCGCTCTCACGGTTCAGCCACGCTTCGAGTAGGTCGCCACGCGGGTAGTTCGTGCTGATAACGAACGAGGTGCGTCCATAGATGAACTGGAAGGGTGTTGCGAGGAGGTGCGGTTGGTCGCGCTCACCGCTGAATAGGAGCAGGCTGTTCGCCGGGAACTGCTCGGCGATCTGCCGCAGTTGCGTCTCCGCCCCGCTGTACCGTCGCACCGTCCACGTCCCCGCCCGCGTCGCGACGAAGAAGAGTACGAGTAGGGCGGCGGCGGCGAGGCCGAGCGTGCGGGTGAACCTACCTCCGGACCCCCTCCCGAAAAGGAGGGGGAATCTGGCTGCATGTGCCTGCCTCTCAGGCAATGCGATTCGTGAACCAACGTCCGTTCGCCTTGCCTGTTCCCCCTTCCTTTTCGGGAAGGGGGCGAGGGGGTTAGGCAAATTCCACACCGCATACGCCGCGAAGAGCGCAAAGATGGGCGTGACGACGGGGACATCATGGCGTAAGGCGTAGATATACCTGTCAGTGGTGTACGTTTCATTGACGAAGACGACGGTATGCACGAGCGCGAAGGCGAGCAGGCCACCTGTCAGGCGATTCAGGTCGCGCCCGATCAGGAGCGTCGCGCCGAGGGCGATCAGCAGCACGCCGAGCGGCGACCAGTACCAGCCGAGCCGGACGAGATTGGCGTCGTGGCCCGCTGGCGTCGGCGCGCCGATGTAGGAGGAGAGCGTGCCCGCGTGACCCGTCAGGATATGCGGCCGAAGGATGTAGCCATAGATCGCGTACAACGCTGTCCCCGCCGCGAGCGCGTACCGCATCCATCTCCCCGCGCGCGGATGCTTCACAAATGGCCACCATCGAACGCGCAAACGGTCAATCACGACGAGCAGCACAAGCCCGACGATGCCAGCGGCGGCGAGGGGGATGCGTTGATCCCAGATATTGCGGTAGACGTGATGCCAAAGCCCTTCCGTGTAGCCGAGCGCGAAGACGCCCGCCTGCACGATAGCGAGCGCAATCATCCCGCCGAGCAGGGTGAAGAACCATGTATGCGCCCGCCGCCATGCGCGCAGCAGGATCAGCACGACGGCATAGACCACAACGAGCAGGAGGAGAAAGAGCGTCTCTTCGTGCGTCAGCGCGGCATTGCCGAGCGCGAAGGCGGCGACGACCGCGCCGAGCCGCATTATCGAAGGATCGCGCCGTTCTTCCAGCAGGAGGTGCCCGAAGAGCGCGGCCATGAGCGCGAACTGCTGATACGGCTCCGTGTAGGTCTGTCGGACGAACCAGACCTCGATACCGTTCAGCGCGAGGAAAAGCCCGCCGATCAGCGCGATGGGCCAGCCAAAGAGTCGCCGTGCCAGCAGGACGAGGCCGAGCAGCCCGAACAACCCGAAGAGCGCGGGCGCGTAGGCGGGGCCGAAGATGCCGAAGAAGCCATAGAAGATCGCCAGCCACACGGGCCAGAGATGGAGGTTCTGCGGGATGATCTCGCCACTCGTGCCGTCGGTGTTGAAACCGGTGAGTCGCAAATCGCTATAGAAGAGGTAACGCCGATTGTCCAGGTTACCGAGCAGATGCCGGACGGTCGCCTTGTCGCTATCAATATCCGCGAGCACGGGGTCGTGTAGGAGGATGCCGCCCTGCTTCGCGATCCCGATACCGCCGTTGTAGTAGACACCGGTATCTTCGCCGCCGATTAGCGTCTCGCCCGGTCGGAGAAAGAGCGCCGCCCCGACCGCAAGGAGCCCGAGGCAGAGCCATGCCCCGTGATCCCACTGCCACGCGACGACCGGCAATACCCGCCGCCGCGCGATGAGCAGGAGTGCCGCGGAGCCGAGCGCGACAAGCAGCGCCAACAGCCAGAGCGAATACACCCCGCACATTGCCAGCACGAGCGCCACCGGCCCGACGACAAAGACGCCGAGCGCGAGGGCAAGATAGGCGCATTCGAGGGGGATAAGATCGGTGATCGTGCGGGCGGGCGGGCCATCCCCTGGCCCCCTCCCGCGTCGGGAGGGGGAACGATTCGTGGCTCGCGTCGCATTTCTCCCCTTTCCCTTTATGGCAGGGGAATGGGGGGAAAGGTAAACCAATAACAATCGGAAAAAGAGCCAACCGGGGAGACCAACGAGCAGCAGAAGGAGCGGAACCCCGACAATCACCCGTACCACGCCCACCGTCTGCCGCCTCCCGCCCGCGCTCGCTCGCTCCCCGCCGCAGTATGCGCGAGGGTTCCGGGCGTGTCAAAAGGATCGGCACGTTTAACCACGAAGATACAAAGAGAGAAAGGAACGGAGTGAATCTTTGCTCTTCTTCCCTTCTCTGTCTCTCTGTGGCTCAAAATGTTCTCTAGCGAGATTCACTGTCGTTGCGCGAGCGGCGTTTGCGGTCGCGTTTCTCGCGGAACTGCTCGGGCATCTCTTCCTCGCCCTGACGTGCGACCCAGTCGCCGAGTTCCTTGTCAATCCAGTAGCCGAGGAGGGTGAAGAGGCCCGCGAAGAAGAGCGCGCCCGATGCCGCGATTGCCGCACCGGTGATCGCCTGACCGGCGGTGTGGTTGAGGTGGTCGCCGACGATGCCGCCGAGCCAACTCCCCGCGATGATCACCGCGACGCCACCGAGCAGCATCGCGAGCCACGGCCACCACGCCGGTCCGCGGTGGCTCCCCGGTGGGCGCAGATGCGCGAACTGGAGGAAGAAGAGCGAGCCGCGCGCCTCGAAGAAGGCGGCGACGACGATCACGAAGATGAGCAGGAAACTGATCAGCCCGCCGAGGGGGCCGGTCGCGCCGTACGCGCCGAGCAGGCAGATGGCGGGGAACGACCAGCGGGCAACGCGCCGTGCCTCGATGGGGTCTTTCCACCATTGATTCATGGCGTCAGACCGAAGCGACGGAGCGCATGGGGAGACCCTGTGCCGCGAGGTAGGCTTTCGCCTCCGCGATGGTGAAGACGCCATCGTGGAAGATGCCGGCCGCGAGGACCGCGTGTGCGCCACCGATCGTCAGGGCATCGGCGAGATGCTGGAGTGTGCCCGCGCCACCGGAGGCGATCACCGGCACGTCCACGGCGGCGGCGATTTGCGACGTGATGACGAGATCGTAGCCGTCCCGCGTGCCATCGGCGTCAATGCTGTTGAGGACAATCTCGCCTGCGCCGAGTGCGACGCCCTGCTTCGCCCATTCCAGCGCGTCCATGCCCGTATGCCGCCGTCCGCCGTGGGTCACAACCTCCCAGAATGCGCCATCCGGGCGGCGCTTCACGTCCATCGAGAGGACGATAGCCTGCGCGCCGAATCGCCGCGACCCGTCAGCGATGAGTTGCGGGTTGGCGACGGCGGCGGAGTTGACGGAGACTTTTTCCGCACCCACCCGGAGGAGCCGCGCGATATCGTCCGTCGTGCGGACGCCGCCACCGACGGTCAACGGGATGAAGACCTGCCGCGCCGTCGCCCGGACGACATCAAGCATCGTTTCCCGGTCGTCGCTGGAGGCAGTAATGTCATAGAAAGTCAGTTCGTCCGCGCCCGCCGCGTCATAGCGCGCCGCCAGTTCGACGGGATCGCCCTGATCGCGCAACGCCGCGAACTTCGTCCCCTTGACGACGCGCCCTGCCGTCACATCGAGGCAGGGAATAATGCGCCGCATGAGCGTCGTGGTCGGCGCCGCCGTTACCATCTCCGAACCTCTTTCGAAGAATCCGGAGAAACCAAACGAACCGCAAAGGATGCAGAGGACGCACAGGAAGAGGATAATGAGGAGAAACATATGATCCTCCCTCTTATCTCCTCTGCGTTATCTGCAATTTCCGCGTCTCTGCGGTTCATTTCGTTTCTTTTTGACGTACTTACGAATCTTGTCCGGTGGCGTAATCGCGCTGATCAAGCGAGCGGAGGGGCGGACGCTGCGGGGCGGCTTCCTCCGACGCGCCGTCGCCCGTCACGATCCGGCGGTTCAGTTCGACGACTTCCTCGAGTTCCTGCTGCACCTGCTTGAATCGCGCGCGGACCTGTTGCTCGGAGGCGCGCGCCAGTTCCTTGCGGACATCGGCGAGCCGCTGGCCGACCTCATCCACGCGGGTGTTGACGAGACTGACCCGGTGCGCGACATCACGCAGGGCGTCGTCCGAAAGGTCTACACGGCTGGCGAGATAGGTGTCCCGCTCCTCGGAGGAATGGCGGAGATCACGCGCCACTGCGTCGCCCTGTTGCCGCACTTCTTCGAGCCGTTCGAGGACGAGATCGTGGCGTTCGAGAGCCTGCTCATTGTAGGTAAGATACACCTCTTCCTGTCGCACATCCATCGCCGCGAGATTTGTGACGCTGTTGTGGAGTCGCCCAAGTTCCTCGCCGACGCTCTTGAAGGCAGTTTCAATGGCGGCGATCCGCTTGAACGATTCGTCCAGACGCGGCGGGATGACATCAATCCGCTGCTCCACCTCGATAATGCGCCGCTTCGCCTCGCTATCCACGATGCGGATGGCGTCCTCGACGCGCTGGAAGTCTCGCCGGGCCTGCGCCGCCTCGACCCGTACTTCCTCAATCGTCTCCCGGAGGCCCTTCATCACCTCGATCAGCCGGTCTTGCTGCGCGAAGGCGCGGGTGATCTGTGCCTGCACCTCATCGAAACGGCGATTGGTACTATCCGTCGTGTCGCGGCGCGCGCGGGTCTGCTCGACCAGTTCGGCGGTCTGCGCCTGCAAGGTGCGGATGGCCCCGTGCGCCTCGCTGATCCCGCCGTGCATATCGGCGAGCGCGGCGCGGATGCGGTTCTCATCAAGTTGCCGCGCCTGGGCATACTGCACCTGGCTACGGCGGTGATCGTCGAGATCCGCGCGGACATCCGCGGCGATCACTTCGATATTCTTGACGATTTCATCACTCCGCCCGCCCCGCGCCACCTGATCGCGGACGAGCGCGCGCAGTTCATCTATCTGTTGCTGGAGGTTGTTGATCGTCACCGCGTCACGCCGCCGCCGCTCTTCGTCGCGGGCGCGAGCATCCATCGCCTGCCGCGTATCCATCGCGCGGGGGTCTCCTTGTCGTGGGTCGGGTTGCCGCATTTCCACTGATATCCCTCTCCATCACGACGCCCCCGGCGCGGGTCCCGGATTCCGCGCTTCCCCATGCGGTTCGTCGTACGCTCGCATTGTACCCGATGTTGCCATAACATCAAGATACCTTGTCAAGACGATATTGTTATAGCAGGATTCCCGTCTCGCCCGCATCGCCGCGGTGATGGTCTATCATCGTTCCGTCTTTCGATAGTCGGCAGTCGGCGGCCGGCAGGAGACGAAGAGAGCGTGGCGACTGGTGATCGTTGGCGCTTGCGCCTCACAACCAGCGCAGCGTTCTGCCGACTGGCGACTTTATCATAGGAGGGTACAGTGCCGCATACGTCAGATGGCCGTACGATCACGAATGACGATCTGTTCGCGCTCCGCGTGATCGGCGAGTTCCAGGTTTCGCCGGATAGGTCGCGCGTCGTCTTCGCCGTCATGCGGACGGATACGGAGAAGGATCGCACCGTCTCGAATCTCTGGATCGTGGAGACGGCGGGCGGCGAAGCGCGGCAACTGACGACTGCTTATGCCAATGACACCGCGCCGCGCTGGTCGCCGGATGGCCGGACAGTCGCCTTTGTCTCGGATCGTGAAGAACGCAAGGAACTCTGGCTCATCCCCGCTGACTTTGGCGAGGCCCGCCGCTTGACGCATGGATCGAGCGATGTCAGCCAGCCCGCGTGGTCCCCGGGCGGAGAATCGCTCGTCTACGTCGCGAAGACCGACCGGCCCACAAATGACAACCCGACGCACACCCCGAAGGAGGGGAGCGACGTGCGGGTGATCACCCAACTCGGCTACAAGATGGACGGCGAGGGCTTCTGGGACGGACGGTATAAGCATCTCTTCGTCGTGCCAGCCAGAGGCGGCGATCCGGTGCAACTGACCGACGGCCCCTGGGACGACACGCAACCCGCATGGTCGCCGGACAGCGCGCGTATCGCTTTCACCTCCCGCCGCACGCCGGATCGCGAATGGACGAGCGTCTCTGACCTCTACACGATCCCGGCGCACGGTGGTGACCCGACACAACTGACGAAAAGCGTCGGGCCTGTCGCCGCGCCCGCGTGGTCCCCGGATGGAAAACAGATCGCCTTCGTCGGCCACGACCAACCGCCGGAAACGGGGCCAACAACGCAGGATTGGGTCTGGATTGTCCCGGCGGACGGCAGCGCCGCGCCGAATTCCCTCACGCGCGACTACGACCGCTCCGCAACGGGCGGCGTGATGGGCGACATCGGCGCTGGCACTGGTCAGGTCCCGCTCCAATGGACGCCCGATGGCACTGGCGTTCTCTTCGTCACCGAGGATCGCGGCACAGCGATGATCGCTCGCGTCGCGATGACGGGCGGCGTCGGCGTCGTGCTCGCTGGGGACCGGAACTGCGCGGGCTTCCACGCGGCGGGAAACACGCTCGTCGCCGTCGTTTCCAGCATGACACTGCCGGGCGATCTCTTCGTCGCGAATCTCGACGGCACGAACGAGCGCCGCCTGACGGACGTGAACAAGGAGGCGCTCGCGGGCGTCATCCTGCCGGAGCCGGAGCGCGTGCGCGTGCCGATTGCTGAGGGGATCGAGATGGACGGCTGGGTTTTGCACCCTCCCGATTTCGACACATCGCGCACGTACCCGCTGATTCTCGACATTCACGGCGGGCCGCGCGGGCAGTACGGGTCGTCGTTCACGCATTCGTTCCATCGCTATGCCGCCGAGGGGTACGTCGTCGCCTACTTCAATCCGCGCGGCAGCACCGGCTATGGGCAGGCGTTCACCTCGGCGCTCACCGGCAACTGGGGCGACATGGATGTGCATGACATTATGGCAGGGCTGGAGTACGTGCTCCAACGACCGTACCTGAGTGCGGAGCGCGTCGGCATCACGGGCGGCTCGTATGGTGGCTACCTGATGAACTTCCTCATCGGCGCATACCCGGATCGGTGGAAGGCGGGGGTGACCGAGCGGAGTACGTTTAGCCGCATCTCCCACTACGGCACGGGCGACATGGCCTGGCGCACGAACGACGGGGAGTTCAAGGGGCCATACTGGGAGAACCGCGACTTCTACTGGGATCGCTCGCCGATCGCGCACGTCCACAAGATCACGACGCCGCTGCTCATTATCCACAGCGAGAATGACCACCGCTGCACGATCAGCGAGGGGGAGCAGTTGTTCACTGCCCTGCGGCGGCTGCGGCGCGATGTCGTCTTTGTGCGCTTCCCGAACGAGAGCCATGGCCTCTCCCGCTCCGGCAAGCCCGCCCACCGCCGCGAACGATTGGAGCGTATCATCGGCTGGTTCGACAAGTATCTGAAGGACTGAGGAGATCGGGGCGCCGGGCGCCATGTATAGGCAGGATGCGTCCCTACCTCACTGTTCTTGCTCATTGCTCATTGCTTACGACACTTACGGCGAGGCCGAGCAGAAACGTGACGCCGCCCGCGTATGGTATAAGAAGGTGCGTTCCGGCGCCTGAGCGCTTCGCGCGGCGAAGCGCCAGCGGGGCGGCACTCGTCTCCCGGTAGTCAGAGATTCGTCAGATCAAGACCCTCCGGGCATCACGTTCACGCGCGTGAAAGGGAGGTTGCCCCCGCATGTCCGGCACATCGCACGATCAGCCGGGAGCGGTAGGCACACGCACCGATCTGCCACGACCCGGCCCGTTCATCGCGCTGCGGCACCGCGATTACCGCCTTCTACTCACCGGGGAGTTCATCTCAACGCTCGGCAAGCAGATGCAGACGGTCGCCATCTCCTATCAGGTCTATCAGTTGCATCACTCAGCGGTGGAACTCGGCTTGCTCGGCCTCGTGCGCCTGCTCCCGGTGCTCCTGTTTTCGCTCGCGGGTGGCGTGATCGCGGACCAGGTGGATCGCCGCCGCTTGCTGCTCATCACGCAACCGGCCCTGCTCTGTTGCTCGCTCGCCCTGATCCTGACGACCGTTGCGGGGAGCGCGAATATCGCGGTGATTTACCTGATTACGGCAATCGCCGCGACAATTGGCACCGTGGATTTCCCGACACGCCAGGCACTCCTGCCCGGACTCGTCCCGCGCGAGCATCTTCGCAACGCCCTCTCGTGGAGCATCACGACGTCGGAGGTAGCGACGATTGCCGGCCCCGCGCTCGGCGGGCTGGCGATCGGCGCAGTCGGTATCGCGGGGACGTACGGCTTCGAGGCGGTCTCGTTCGTTGCCGTGATCGTAGTATTTGCGTGTATGCACGCGCGGTTCGGCGTGGCGTCGGTGGGCGGGCCGACCGGCTGGCGCGCGGCGGTCGAGGGGTTACGCTTCATCCGTGGCAATGACATCGTCCTCGCCATCATGTCGCTCGACTTCTTCGCGACTTTCTGGGGCAGCGCGACCGTCCTCTTGCCTGTCTTCGCGGATAAAATTCTCCATGTTGGCCCGACCGGGTTAGGCATCCTCTTCTCCGCGCCCGCCGTCGGCTCCGTGATCGGCGCGGTCGGGATGACGGCGGTGTCGCATCGTATCCGCAAGCCGGGGTGGCCGCTCCTCGGCGCGGTCGCGGCGTACGGACTTGCCACCGTTGGCTTCGGGTTCTCGCGCTCAATGCCCCTCGCGCTCCTTTTCCTCGCCGGGACCGGGCTGGCAGATACCGTGAGTATGACATTCCGCCACCAAATTCTTCAGTTGCTGACGCCGGACGCGTTGCGCGGGCGAGCATCGGCGGCGCACCAACTCTTCGCAGGGGGCGGGCCGCAACTCGGGCAGATGGAGGCCGGGGTGGTCGCGGCGCGGTTCGGCACGCCCTTCTCTGTCGTTTCCGGTGGCGTCGCGTGTATCCTCACGGTGGCGATGATCGCGCTGCTCGTCCCGGCGATCCGTCGCTACCACGCGCGCGCGTGAGCGGCGTGGCAGCGGGGAGTGTTCATCTCGCCCTGTTCAGATGTAGACTCCTCCCGTTCCAGTCGAACGATTTGTTGCGAGAGGAGGCCACCGGTGCCAACGATGGATTTCGAGATTTACTTGCCGAGCGAGGCGAGCGCCGAGGAGCGGCAGGCAGCGCTGGCGAACCTCGCGCATTGGGAGGACATGGCGGGCATCGAGATAGCGGTTGTGATGCCCGCGCCGACGCCCGCACCAAATAGCCGGGCGGTAGTCGAGACGCTGAACGGCGACCCGCGCTGGATCCCCTGCGCGCAGGTCAACCCTCACGCGCCCGGTGCGGTGGACGAGGTGCGCCACGCGGTGACGACGCTCGGCTGCCGGATGCTCAAAGTGATGCCCGCGCTCTACAACGCGCCACCGCTCGGCGCGGCGGTACGGGCATTGATGGACCTCGCGCGGGAACTGCGTTTCCCGGTGAACATCCACTCGACGGGTAATAACGGCGACCCGCTGGAGATCGGCGCGCTCGCCCACCGCTATCCCGATGTGCCGATCATCATGGATCACATGGGCTACCGCAACGACGGGCGTGCGGCGATCGCGGCCGCGGAGGATAACCCGAATATCTCCTTCGGCACGACGATCGCCGCCTTCGAGCCGAGTTTCGTCGCCACCGCGATCAACGCGGTCGGCCCCGAACGGGTCATCTTCGGCTCCAACCTGCCGGCCTGCTACCCGGACCTCGCCATGGAGTCGCTGCGGCGCGGCAAGTTCGGCGCCGAGGTGGAGGCGCTGATCTTCGGCGGCAACCTGGCGCGGATGCTCAACATACAGCAATGAGCAATGAGGAAGGCGGCTCCCCCACTCATTGCTCGTTGCTCATTGCTATCTCGGTGCGTTATCCCAGACGCCGATAGCGGTGTTGAGCGCCCAGAGGAGGCCGCCGGCTGGGTCGTCAATCAGGACGCCGCGCTCGAAGAACTGCACCTTGCCGACGTAGGGGCGCTCGTCTGCTGTCGCGTAGCCGAGCGCCTGCGGGACGATCGGGTTCTCGCGCCACACCTTGCCGAAGCCGCGCTTCGGTACGTAGGTGTTCGGTCGTGGGCCGGGCGTGAGATCGCCGTTCGGGTCGCCCTCATTCCATGTGTTCGCGTAGACGGAGAGTTGCACGCCCGTCTTGCTGAGGACGTAGATGACGCGCGAACTCTTCATGTAGAACATAAAGCCGGTCTCGAACGGTTGGAAGGTGAGCGTCTCGTCGTACGCCGTGCTGGTCGCCGCGCCGAGAGGAAAGGCGCTGGAATTCTTCGCGGTCAGGGTGTTCACGCCGGTCGTGAAGCGCGCGTCCGCGCCGGTGGTCCCCGCGTTCGTCACTCCTGGCAGGGGCGATGGAACCGGGGCGGGGACTGTCTGGTTATATCGCCATTGGTAGTAATGCTGGCCGATATTGCCGAACTCGACGGTGAAGCCCGCGGGGTTGCCGGGCGTGTAGGTGAGGACACGCCGCTCGAATGCCTGGATGAAGACAGGCCGCGAGATACCGCCAACCGCCAGTTGCGTCCCGAACGCCGGGCTGATCGGAAATCCTAAGACGCTCTGCCACGGCAGCGGCAAACCGTTCAGGTATTCCCAGAAGGCGCGCGGGACGTATTGCCCGAACCGCCCGCCGGGATCGCCGACGTACTGGACGAGCGCGAGTTGCGGGTCGGTCGGCACGACATTCGATTGGACAAATGCACCATTCGCATAGGTCGTCGTAAGGATGGCGCCGGTCGCTTGTGGCGAGCGTTCCGGCAGTTTCGCGAGGTCGGCGTAGGTCGGCCCCGCCTGCCCTGGATCGCCTGCCACGCCGATCGTCGCGGGCAGGCGCTGCTCGAAGGCGTTGTCCCCAACTTGCATCTTGCCCGTCTTCAGTTCGACGGTGAGCAGGCCATTCGTCACCGCGTTCGGCCCGGCCAGTTCCATCCGTGCCTTATCGAAATACTGGACGAGCCGCTTGCCGCCCGCCGCTTCCACGTATGGCTCCTGGATGCCGGGGCTGGCATTGGCGAGCGGCCCCCAGAAGTTCGGCGTGTTCAGTTCGACCGACTCCCATTGAAAGCGGAAGACTGGCGCCGCGAAATCCGCCGCCGCGCCCACGCTGCCGCCGCCGATTATCCCCGCGATCACCACGCAGACGAGCAGTCCGCGTATCGTTCGTGCCCTCATCAGCCGCTCCTTCCCTTCGGGCTCTCACAACCCCGGTGCATGGTACTACGGCATGCAAAGCGATTGCCACCAGACCCGAGCGCCGGGAGAGAATCGAGCCGCTTTCAGGTCCAAGAGTCGGGATCAATCAGCGCGTGGCGGAGAGTGTCGAGCGTCAGGTTGCCGCCGGAGAGGATGACGGCGACGTTCTTGCCCGCCAGTTCGTCGCGCAGTTTCACCGCTGCTGCCGTGGCCGCCGCGCCCGCGCCCTCGGCGAGCAGTCGCCCGGCGCGCAGGAGGAGCAGGATCGCCTGCCGCATCTCTTCTTCCGAGACCAGGACAACATCGTCCACGCCGGAGCGCATCGCGAAGGGAAGCGCGAACGCCTCGCGGGTGGCGAGACCCTCCGCGAACGTGTGGAGCGAGTCGAACGAAATCATTCGGCCCGCGCGCCACGATTCGTAGACGGCCGGTGCGCCCGCCGCCTGCACGCCGATCACGCGGACCTTCGGGTTGATTGCCTTCGCGACGACCGACGCGCCCGATATGCCGCTCCCGCCGCCGAGGGGCACGAGCAGTACATCGAGATCAGGTACGGCTTCGAGGATTTCCAATGTGTACGTCGCGACCCCGGCGATCAGGAGCGGTTCGTTGGCGGGATGGACGAAGCGCATTCCCTCCGCCGCCGCGCGCCGCTGCGCCTCGCCGAGGAATTCGCCGATGTCCTTGCCGTAGCGCACGACCTCCGCGCCGAGGGCGCGCATCGAACGCACTTTGTCGGGGTTCGCGGCCTCCGGCCCATAGATGATCGCCCGCGTACCGAAGAGACGTGATGCATAGGCGATGGACTGGCCGTGATTCCCCGTGCTCGCCGTGACGATGCCACGCGCCCGCTCTTCTTCGCTCATTTGCGCGAGCAAGTTGATGCCGCCGCGCAGTTTGAACGAACCGATCGGCGTCAGGCTCTCACACTTGACGTAGACGGTGCAGCCAAGTTCCTCTTTCAGCAGCCACGGCTGGATGAGCGGCGTCGGCGTGAAGTAGGGGGCAATCGTCGCGCGGGCGACATAGACATCGTGGAGCGTCGGAATTTGCCAAGGAAAATCGGTCGTATCTGTCGTGAATGCGGGTGCGGCACTGGTCATCGGTGGGTTCCCTCCCGTACGAATGTGGAATCGGCGTTGTCGTTGGCTCATCGTACGCGCTGTCGGATGGGAGGACAAGGCATTTCGTTTCTGGCTATCCGTCGGCAGACTTGATCGCGTAGCCCGCGTACTGGATCGGCGTCCGCGTGCCGACCGCGATTGGCACATGCGTGCCGAGTTCGGCGTAGGAGATTTCGCCGCGTTTCAGTTGCCGGAATGCCCGAATGGCGCGGAGCGGGTTGCCTTTCGGATTGATGCCGACGATTTCCCGGCATGGCAGACCATGCCGTGTCAGCGCCGCGCGCAGTTCGTTCGGCGTAATGAACATCGCCCAATCGTGGAGGTTCGTCGCGATGAGGCGCGTCACCTTCCACTCCTGGAAGAGTTTGATAACGACCAGTTTGCTGATGAATGTCCGGTTGATTGTGTCGAAGAGATAGACGCCACCTGGTTTGAGCACGCGCGCCGTCTCGGCGATCACCTTGTCAAGATCGTCCACATGCTCCAATACATCGCAGCAATAGGCGATGTCGAACGTCGCGTCCGCGAAGGGAATCGCCTCGCCGGGCGCAATGCGATAGGTGATCGCCAGGCCGGCTTCCTTTGCATGTGTCTCTGCCTGCGCAATGGTCGGTACGGAAGGGTCAATGCCGGTCACATCGCAACCGAGTTGCGCGAATTCCTCCGCGAGGAAGCCACCGCCGCAGCCAATATCGAGCGTTCGCTTGCCCTTCGGATCAAGGTGCAGTTGATTGACGAGCACATCGCGCAGATAGCCGAACCGGACGGGCGTGAGCGCGTAGAGTGTGGAGAGGAAGCGGTTCTCATTCCGCCACGGCTCGGTATCGTAGATCGCGTTATCAACAGGCATCCGGCGAATGTCATCTCCACATGGACGCATTGGAAACGAAGGGGCGGCCCGTGAGAGCCGCCACCAGTCTATCATGTGAACGATGCTGCTATTGCGCTTGCTCTCCCGCCTCCATCATCTGGTTTGCGGCGTCGAGGTCTGGGACGAGGCCGGTCAGGTCCTCATCGGGGTGCTGCTCCGCCTCGCGCAGGAAGCCGCGGAGCGACGCCTTCTGGCGGATGAGGACGCGGTACTGGTCCAACTCCTCCGGCGGGCGGTTGACCGCCAGCGCACCGATCACGACATCGCGCGAGCCATCCAGATACAGAGCGGCGAAGGTGCGGTCCTCCATCTTGCCGCGCACGATGATATGCGCGTCCGGCTGCGGGTTGCCGAGCACTTCGATGCCGAGGTCGAAGAGGTCCGAGAAGTAGTATTGCACATGATCGTACGGCTCATGCGCGCCCGCCATGTTCGCGCCTGCGGTCTTGCCTTGCGTGAGCGCGGTATCCCAGTGCTCCACGCGCCGCGTACCGAAAACGGGATCGGGGAAGGCGGCGATGTCGCCCGCCGCGTAGATGTCCGGGTCGCTCGTTTGCAGGTACTCATTGACGGTGACTCCCCGCGTTTTCTTGTCTGTCTTCAGCCCCGCCGCGTCCACCAGATCGCGGTTCAGGTGGATGCCGACGCCCGCGACGATCAGATCGCCGCCGACGGTGTGCCCCTTCTTCGTCGCGACCATCCCCGCGCGCATCGAGCCGGACTGCGGCAGGATGCGTACCGCCTCGTCCTTGGTAAGGAACTTCACGCCGTGATCCGCGAGCGTCTGCTGGAAGAACATCGCGAGGTGTTCCGGCATGAACGACTCCCAGATCGTCTTGCCCTTCACGATCACGGTCGTGTCTACCTTGTAGTGGGCGAGCGCGGCCGCGACCTCGACGCCAATGAAACTCCCACCGATCACCGCCGCGTGCTTCGCCTTCGCCGCAGCGCCACGGAGCGCGTCGGAGTCGTCCAGCCAGCGGAGATAATGGACACCGTCCAACTCCGCGCCGGGAATCTCCAACTGCCGCGGTGTACCGCCCGTCGCGAGCAGGAGTTTCTTGTAGTGGAGTGTCCGTCCGTCGTCGAGCGTCACCTGATGCAGTTTTGGATCGAGGCTCGTGGCACGTATCTGCGTCATCAGTTCGACACCCTGCTCGTTGTGCCACTCCGGTGGATGAACGAAAACGTCCTTGCGCTCCTGATCGCCGCGCAGATATTCTTTGGAGAGCGGCGGGCGGTGATACGGCCGCTCGTGATCGTCCGTGACGACGACGACACGCCCGCCTCCGCCACGCTCGCGGATCGCTTCCGCTGCCATTGCCCCAGCGAGACCACCCCCGATGATCAGATACTCAATCGCCGTCGCGGCAGAAGCCTGGTTCACACGATCCATGCATGTATCCTTTCCGAATGAGATGGACTCGCACCCCTTTATATACGCAGGACAGGTGTGCAGGATGCGTGCCAGACGGCGGCGGTCGGCAGTCGAAAGGCGGTGGAAGGGAACCCGAACCACTGCCGACCGCCGACTTGCCCGCTACACAATCGCCAGCGGCACAATCGGGCTGCCGACGCCACCCTCCAACCGCAGCGGGGTAGCGACGTAGAGGAACTGGTAGACCCGGTCGGCGGCGAGGCGTTCGAGATCGAGGAATTCGATCAGATAGCCGCCACAGCCCCAGATCACCGCTTGATGCAGGGGCAGCGCGTCCGCCCAGGAGCGAATGACCTCGACCGCCGGGTTATCTCCGCCGAGGGCGACGATGTCATGCTCCTTGAACCACTGGCCGCACGCGCCGCTCAACCCCGGCTCGGAGGCATAGAAGCGTTGCCGCGCCTCCGCGCCGCCGCCGAACAGTTGCCACCAGCCCGTGCGGATCAGGACCGTGTCGCCCGGCTGGATGGTGACACCCTGCCTGGCGGCGCAGGCGTCGAGTTCGTCCGGCTCGATTGCTTCGCCGCTATCGAGATGGGGGACACCGCGAAAGCCCGCGATGTCGAGCAGGATGCCCCGCCCAACCATCGGCCCGACATTCTGGATGCCGCACTTCTGCGCGCCCGACGGCAGGATTTTGTGCGACGAATGGCCATTGTAGAGCGTGTCGCCCATATAGATATGGCAGAGGGCGTCAATGTGCGTCGTGCCGTGCGTGTGCATCATCACGACATCGTCCGCGCCGGAGAGCACGCCATCCGGGCGGCGGCGCGTCGTGACGACATGCCACGTCGGGCGGCGACTCGGCAGATTCGGCCCGTCCGGCGAGAGGGGCGCGGCGAGCGAGTAAACCGTGCCGCGCTGAATCAATCGCGCCGCTTCCCGCACCAACCCCGCACTCAGCAGGTTCGCCGTCCCCCGCTCATCCTCTTCCCCCCAACGACCCCAGTTGCTCGGTACGCCAATCTCATCCGGTTTCGGCATGGCGGACTCCTCTCGGTTACCAACAGGCAGCAGATGACTAATCGTGCCATGCAGTATCACCGATGTCCGGTCAGGTTGCATCTCTGTGGGGATGGGAAAGGGGTTTATGCGGTCACGCGTTGTGGCTCCGGTCAAAGGTACAACAGGCGGCGAGAGCGACGACAGATTTACGGCAGCATCTTCCGCATGAAGACGCGGTGATAGCCATCTTCTACCCGTCGTTCGACTTCCTCATAGCCGAGTTTGCGATAGTAGGCGAGATTTTCCGTCATCCGCTCGTGCGTGTACAGGCGAATCTCGCACAGGTTTGCGGCGCGCGCTTGCCGCTCCACAAAGGCCATGAGGGCTTTCCCTAATCCCCTGCCCTGCTCCTTTGGTCGTACCGCGACGTTTTCGAGGAATAGGTGATCCGCCCGAGGGAACAGTACAACGATGCCAGATACTCCATCGTCGGCAGGAATGACGTAGACAACGCCCGCCGTGATTAACGCGGCATAATCCGCAAGCATCGGCGCGGGCTTTTTCCCCATCCGCTCAATGTACATTTTATAGGCCGCATTGACACATGCGGCGATTGCTTCTCGATCCTCTGCATGCGCCAATCGAATCGTTACCTCATCCATCCCAGTCTCCCCGGTGTGTCGAGCGATGAAGCCCTTTGATCCGCACCGTCACCCCGCCAATCCCCGGCCAGTGCGGTCGCCGCGCATATAGTCGGCGACGGTGAGCGGGGGGAGGAGGAGGCCGCCGTCCACGATGTAACGCTTTGGTAATGGATGGCACCTGGCCTCTTCGGGGGTAAGCGGGTTCGCAGCAGCGACGATACTCGTGCCGTGTATCCAGTCGTATCGGGAAGGGGCGCGAAGGTTGAGCTGGAATCAGCAAAGGCAAGAGCATTGCCCTGCGCACGGGCCCGTAGATTGTCGGAGCCAACGAGAGGCGAGGGATTATGCGGGAACGAGGGCGCTCACTTCGACGGTTTCCCCGAACGATTCATATTCCGGGAATGCATCGCCGTCCTCTTGCATGGCGGCGACGTGCAACTCCACTGCCTCCCGCATATTCTGCCGGACTTCCTCTAACGTATTGCCCGTTGCGATACAGCCAGGCAAATCCGGGACGTACGCCGAGTAGTTGCGCGGCATTCGCGTGATGACGATTGCATAGTGCATAGCGATTCTCCTTATCGCCAACCGGCTTGCTCTTGGATGCTTTTCCATGTCTTGGGGTCCAAATCGTCATTCATTTGACCCGCGACCGTCACTTTACCTGTTTTTCTCGGGTGTCTGTACTGACGATGGCCGGTTGCCTTGCCCGGGAGTCTCTTCCAGCCATCGGCTTCCAACCGCTTGATCACTTCCCGCACCTTGACCGGCATTATCGACGCTCCTCAGTATAGCACGCCGGATTGATCCCTTTACCGTTCGCCCCGCGCGGCGTTGCCTCGCCCATGAGTCCGAGGACATTCCCGCTACCCCGCCAATCCCCGGCCAGTGCGGTCGCCGCGCATATAGTCGGCGACGGTGAGGGGCGGGAGGAGGAGACCGCCGTCTACGAAGAGCAGTTGGCCCGTCGTGTATTGTGCCTCGTCGGAGGCGAGATACAAGGCGGCGTGGGCGATCTCTTCCGGGCGGCCGGTACGCTGGGCGGGGATAGCGGGTTCCGCGCCTGTCTTCTCCCCGCGATAGCGCTCCTGCTCCTCCGGCGTGACGGCGACCTCAATGTAGCCGGGCGCGATGCAGTTGACGCGGATGCCGAAGCGTGCCCATTCGAGCGCCATGCTCCTGGTCAGGCGATTCAACCCCGCCTTCGCGACACCGTATGCCGCGTCGTTCGGCCACGCGTGGTCGGAATGGACGGAGGAGATATTGACGATTGCGCCGCCCCCACCGCGCTCCGTCATGTGCTGTGCCGCCCGCTGCCCGCAGAGGAAGGGCGCGGTGACGCAGAGATTGATCGTGTAGTGCCAGTCTTCGGGTGTGAGATGCAGCAAGGCGTCGCCGCGCCCGCCGCCCGCGTTGTTGATGAGGATGTCGAGCCGCCCGAAATCGCGGATTGTGTCGTCCACGACGCGCGTGCAATCGTCCGGGTTGGTCATCTCCGCATGCCAGACGAGGGCGCGCCGCCCCAGCCCTTCGATCTCCCGCGCCGTCTCCATCGCCCCGTCCTCGCGCCCCCGGTAGGTGATCGCGACATCCGCCCCCTCGCGCGCGAAGACGAGCGCCGTCGCCTTGCCGATCCCGTGGCTCGCGCCCGTCACCAGTGCGATCTTCCCTTCCAGTCGCATCTTTGTATCCTCCTTCTCATGCCTGGCATCGTTCTCGCGACCCATGGTACCGTAGCCGGAAGAAATTCGTGTCTTCGTGGTTCCGATTCTCCTGTCGCGGCTCGGCGGTGGCACAGAATTGTGCTTTGTCCAGCGATCACGCATACTGCGCCCGGGAAAAAGAAAAGTGATGCGATGAAAGAAGGGAAAGACAATGCATTTGTTCGATGATGCGCGCGGAGAAAACGGCGGGCGTCCGTTGCGGCGCCGGGAGATGCTGAAACTGTCGGCTGCCGCGAGTGTCGCCGCTGTGCTGGCGGCCTGCGGCGGCAGCAAGGCAACTGATACGCCGAAACCGGCGGCCACAACCGCACCGAGTGGGACGGCCGCCCCTGCCACGGCGAGCCCGCCCGCCGTGCTCGCTGCGGGGTCCGCCGCTGCCGCGACCCGACCGGCCGGGAGCGTCGCCGCGCCGAGCGGCACGACCGCGCCTGCCGCGACGACCGCTGCCGTGACAAGCCCGGCGGCCGTCACGATAAAGGACACGATCAAAGTCGGCATCGTCACGTCGAAGTCCGGCCCGCTCGCGTCGTACGGGGCGCAGTACCTCGATGGATTGCAGATCGGCCTCGACTTCGCCACCAAGGGCACGGGCGTCATCGCCGGGCACAAGGTGCAGTTGGACATCAAGGACGACGCGGGCGATCCCGCAACCGGCGTCGCGGCAGCGAAGGACTTCATCGGGCAGGGGTACAAGATCATCGGCGGGTCGGTCGTCTCCGGCGTCGCCTTGCAGGTCGCGCCACTCGCGGAGCAGAACCAGGTGCTCTTCATCAGCGGCCCGGCGGCGGCGGACGCGATCACCGGCATCAATGGCTACACGTTCCGCTCCGGGCGGCAATCGTTGCAGGATGTGCAGACGGCGAAGTCGTTCCTCACCGACCTCAAAGGCAAGAACGTCCTCGTCTTCGCGCAGGACTCCGCCTTCGGCCAGTCCAACGTCGCGGCAGTCAAGCAGATTTTCGGCCCCGACGGCGCGACGGTTGACCAACTGCTCGTCCCGCAGGATGCGAAGGACTTCGCGCCGTTCGCGCAGCAGGTCGTAGGGAAGAAGGCGGATCTGGTCTTCGTCGCCTGGGCAGGGACGACCGCGACGGCGATGTACGGCGCACTCGACAGCCAGGGCGTGCTGACGAGCAACAAGGTCGTCACCGGCCTCGATCAGCGCTCGACCTATCCGATTTTCGGCCCGGCGGCGGACAAAATCGCCTTCTTGTCGCACTACATCTATCAGGCGCCGCAGAACGAGGCGAATCAGTACCTCGTTAATGCCCTGAAAAAGAAGAATCAGTTGCCCGACCTTTTCGACCCGGACGGTTTCGCAGGCGCGCAGATGATCGTCCACGCAATTGAGGGCGCGGACGGCAACGATGTGAAAAAGATGATCGCGGCGCTGGAGGGTTACTCCTTCAAGGGCGTGAAGGGCGATTACACGATCCGCAAGGAGGATCACGCGCTCGTGCAGCCGATGTTCCAGGTCAAGCTTGTCAAGCAGGGCGACGGCTACGAGTCTCAGCCCGTCGCGACCGTCGCCGCCGACAAAGTCGCGCCGCCAGTCAAGAAGTAACGGGGCGGGGGCCTGTCCGTGATCCTTGAGACGCGCGATCTCACCTTGCGCTTCGGTGGCGCGACGATCGTGGACAATGTCTCCTTCGGCGTGCCGGAGGGGGAGTTCGTCTCGGTCATCGGGCCGAATGGCGCGGGGAAGACGAGCCTGTTCAACTTGTTCAGCGGGCTGTATGCGCCGACGAGCGGCGCGATCTTCTTCCGGGGCGAGGAGATCACCGACCTAGCGCCCTTCGCGCGGGTGCGGCGGGGCCTGGGGCGGTCATTCCAGCAGACGACAATCTTCCCCGGCCTGCCGGTGTTGGAGAATACGCGGCTGGCAGTGCAGGCCGGCCGGCCCGGCAACTTCGCCCTCTGGCGTAGCGCGCTTACCGACCGCGCGGTGCTCGAACGGGCGGTATGGGCGCTGGAGGTCGTCGGGCTGCGTGGGCGGGAGAAGACGGTGGCGGGCGCGCTCTCGCACGGCGACAAGCGCAAACTCGAACTCGCGCTCTTGCTCTCCACCGAGCCGGATGTCCTCCTGCTCGATGAGCCAACATCCGGGGTGAGTGCGGAAGATGTGCCCGCGATGCTCGATGTTATCCGGCATATCCGCGACGTGGAACACAAGACGATCCTGATGGTGGAGCACAAGATGGATGCGGTCTATGACCTCTCGGATCGCGTCGCCGTCCTCGCCAACGGCGCGCTCGTCGCCTACGACACGCCGGACACGGTGATGGCGGACCCCTTCGTCCGCTCCGCCTACCTCGGTGTCGCATGAACGGAAACGGAAACCAATGGTTTCACCCTGGTGCTGCCCATGAGCAGTGACGCGGTGTTGCGGATGGAGGGAGTGCATACCTATATCGGGGAGTCGCACATCCTGCAAGGGATGTCGTTCACGGTCGCGCCGGGGCGAGTGACAGTGCTGCTGGGGCGGAACGGGGCAGGGAAGACGACGACGCTGCGCTCGATCCTCGGCCTGACGCCCGCCGCGCGGGGACGCATTGACCTGTTCGGCGCGGAGGTGACACGCGAGCAGCCGTACAGGATCGTCCGGCGTGGTGTCGGCTACGTGCCGGAGGATCGCGATGTTTTTGGTGGGCTGACCGTCGCGGAGAACCTGCGGCTGGCGCAGCGCCCCGGTGCCGACCCGGCGCGCATGGCGATGGTGCATACGCTCTTCCCCGATCTCAAGGCGCGCGGGAACCAGCGAGCAGGCTCGCTCTCCGGCGGTCAGCAGCAGATGGTGGCGATTGCCCGCGCCCTCGTCAACGAGAACCGGCTGATGATGATTGACGAGCCATCGAAGGGTCTCGCACCCGTCGTCGTCGCACAGGTGACGGAGGCATTGCGGGCGATCAAGGGGACGACGACAATCCTGCTTGTCGAGCAGAACCTGGCGATGGCAGCCGCGCTCGGTGACGACGCGGTGATCATTGACGACGGCCGGACCGTCTTCACCGGCGTGATGGCCGAGGTCGCGGCTGATGGCGCGCTCCAGGCGCGCTACCTCGGCGCGGGACGAAGGGGAGAGGAACAAGGGCAAAGTAACGAGTAACAAGGGGTCACTCACACCTCCTTGTTCCTTGCTACTTTCAACTTTCGACTTTCGACTCCGGGGGAGCCATGAGCACGCTGATCTTCATCACCTTGACGGGGCTGGCGCTGGCGGCGATGTATTTTCTCCTCGCCTCGGGGCTGTCGCTCATCTTCGGATTGATGGATGTGTTGAATTTCGCGCATGGGGCGTTCTTTACGTGGGGCGCGTACGCCGCGTGGTGGGTAATCTCAATGAAGACGCCGGTGGGTGGCAATGCTTCCACCGGCGTCTTCCTCTTCGCGATTGTCGCCGCCGTAGTGGCGGGGGCGGCGCTGGCGACGGGGACGGAGGTCGTGCTGCTACGGCCGCTCTACCGGCGCACGATCTCTCAGGTGCTCGTCACGCTCGGCGCGGGGCTGGCGCTGACGGAACTGACGGCGGTGATCTGGAAGCACGACGCCAAACTCTTCCCGCAGCCGCGCTGGATGGCGACGACCCTGACCATCGCGGGCGCGCGCGTCCCGGCGAACCGGCTCGTGCTGATCGCCGTCGCGGTGCTGGTGCTCGCCGTGATGCTGCTCTTCCTGCGATACACACGGTACGGATTGATCGTCAGGGCAGGCGCGGAGAATCGCGAGATGGTGCAGGCGCTCGGCATTGATGTCAACCGTGCCTTCACGCTCGTTTTCGCGCTCGGCGGCGCCTTGGCAGGGTTGGGTGGCGTCTTCGGTGGGGCGTATTTCAAGTCTATTGACCCCAATATCGGCACGGTGAATTTGATCTTCGCCTTCATCGTCGTCGTGATCGGCGGACTTGGCTCGATTGGTGGGAGCGCCCTGGCGGCAGCGATCATTGGCCTGTCACAGCAGTATGCGAACTACTACGCGGCGGCATGGCTCGGCGATTTCGTCGTCGTCATCCTGCTCGCGGTCGTGTTGCTCGTCCGGCCGCGCGGCCTGCTGGGGGCGCAGCGATGACGCGGCGCGTGCGACCCTTCTGGCCGGTGATCATTCTTGCCGTCCTGCTCGTCGTGCCGAAGGTGGGGGTGCATCTCCCGGTGCTGTTCGATGGCCCGCTCAACCGGGCGGGGAACCTGCAACTGCTCGCGGTCGGCTTCGCGTTCGGCATCGCCGCGCTCTCGTACAACTTGCTCTTCGGCTATACCGGTATCCTCTCCTTCGGGCACGCGCTCTTTTTCGGCGCGGGCGTCTATCTGCCGGTGATCGCGCTGCGCCACTGGCAGTGGTCGCTCGGCCCCGCGCTGCTCTTCACGCTCGTTGTGACGCTCGCGCTCGCCGTGGCGGTCGGCGCGCTCGCGCTCAGGACGCAGGGCGTCTACTTCGCGATGGTGACGCTCGCTTTCGCGCAAGCGGGCGCGGTTGTCGTCGGCAAGAACCCCGGCCAACTGACAGGCGGTGAGGAAGGATTGAGCCTGCCAACGAAGAACCTGCCAACATGGATGGTCGGCGTCATCCATACCGGCAATCTCTACTGGCTGACGCTCGCCGCCCTGATCGTCGTCTATCTCCTCACGCTACGGATGATTACCTCGCCGACGGGCCACATCTGGGAGGGCATCCGCGAGAATGAGCGGCGCATCGAGATGGTCGGATTGCGCCCGTACACATACAAACTGGTTGTCTTCGTCATCTCCGCCGTGATCGCGGCAGTGGCGGGCGTCCTCTATCTCTTCTTGTCGAGCGGCGCGACGCCCGCCTCGGTGCGCTCCGATTTTACGGTCGCCCTGCTCCTGATGGTGATTATCGGCGGCAGCGGCGCGCTCTGGGGGCCAGTCGCCGGCGCGCTGCTCTACCACTACCTCAATGTGCGCCTGACGACGTGGGCCGCGTCCGGCACGGTGAGCGCGCTGCCCGGTGTCCTCAGCCGCCCGCTGGCGGACCCGCTCTTCATCCTCGGCATCATCTTCGTGCTGCTTGTCCTCTTCTTCCCGCGCGGTATCGCCGGGACGTTCGTGACGCAGCGGCTCCGCGCGTCGCGGCGCGTGGAGAACCGTGCCAGGTAAACCTCATCTCGGTGCGGCGAGCAGCCGCGCCCGCCACTCTCATCATCTTCTCATTTCCACCGCCCCGTTCTCTCAGCGCCGCGCCGTATGGTGATGGTGTGCCGGAAGTGGTCCGGCACACCATCTGTGCGGCTGCATGCGTCTGATCCGGATTCTGCCCGGCAATCTTCTTATGAATCGAGGGAAAACCACATGACCCATGACGACGGAAAAAGAGCGATCATACCGCCTTCCCAGCGGCGGCCCGGACCGGAATCACCGGCACCCTATCCATCGAAAGCAAAGAGCGGTGGCGCGAAGAACAAAAAGGTCGCGAACAGCCTCGTTGCTCTCGGCTCGGCGGCGATCATCTCGGTCTACGGCCTCGGCTATGCTCGCTCCCAATCGGCGGGCGCATATCTCAACGCCGACGCCCCCACGGTTACGAGCGCGACGGCATCATCACAATTACCGGTCTATCAGTCACCGCTGCTCGCGCCGACCGCGCCCGCCGGTACGCAGAGCGTCGCCACCGCTTCTGCGGCCCCAACGACTGCTCCCGCCGTTCGTGCCACCGGCAACACGCCTGCCACGGCGACCACGGTGTCTTCCGTTGCCACCACTACCGCCGTGACTGCGACGAAAGCCGCGACGACCGTAGGCTACAACGATGGCGCCTACACCGGCACCGGGACGAGCCGCCACGGCAACATCACGGCTTCGGTCGTCGTCCGGGGCGGGAAGATCGTCAGTGCGAACATCACCCAGTGCGGCACCCGCTATCCATGCTCGCAGATCGCCTCCCTCCCCGGGCAGGTCGTGGCGCGGCAGAGCAGTACGATTGATCTCGTCTCTGGCGCGACGGACAGTTCTCAGGCGTACCAGGGCGCGATCAAGAACGCGCTTGCGAAAGCGGTCGCGGCATGAGCGGAGCAGTCGTCAGGCGCGCGAACCGCCGCTCCGCGCTGATCGCGTACACGACGGAAGGAATCATGAGGGACACCCAATGACAGCAGCAACATTCTCACTCGCTATCGAATCGCGGGTTCAGCCAGTCAAGCGCTTCTTTCGCACACCAAAGGGACTGCTCCTTGTCGCACTCGCCCTGCTGACCGCACTCGCGGCTCCGCACGAGGGGTTGTACCTCATCTTGCCCGAGGTGTTCGGCGCGATGCTGGCTGCCGCGCTCCTCGATGTTGGGCTGGCGCGGATCATCCGGGGCGCATGGTTCTTTCCGAGCGGCGCGCTCCTCTCCGGTCTGATTGTGGCGCTCATCGTCAGCTCCACCGAGCCGTTCGTCGTCGCGGCCATCACCGCGATGCTCGCCGTCAACTCCAAATACCTTTTCCGTGCGCGTGGCAAGCACATCTTCAACCCGGCCGCGCTGGCGCTCGTGGCGGCCTACTTCCTCTTCGCAAGCGGGCAGAGTTGGTGGGGCGCGCTCGCGAATGTGCCGACGCCGTTCGTCGTTGTGCTGCTTGCCACGGGCATCTTCATCGCGGACCGCGTGAACAAGCTGCCAATGGTGCTCGCCTTCTTAGGCTCCTATCTGCTGCTCTTTACCCTTGTCACGTTCATTGGCGACGCCGGGCGGGTGGCGGAGATCTTTCGCACGCCCGACATCAGCGCCGCCCTCTTCTTCGCCTTCTTCATGCTCACTGATCCGCCGACCTCGCCGGCGCGCTACCGCGATCAACTGATGTTTGGTGCCATCGTGGCAGTCGCGTGCTGCGCGATCTACCTGACGATCGGCGCGCTCTACTACCTCCCCGCCGGGCTGCTGATCGGGAACGGGTGGGAAGCCTGGCGCCGCACGCGGATCCGCGCCCGGGCGAAGATGCCTGCCTCTGATGGTACGCGCGCACGAGTTGCCCCCTCTCCGGTGGCCGACCGACAGCACGGAAGGCCCCCGACCGATCGGCGGGTCCTGATCGTGGAACGCGCGGACCAGTGGACACGCGCGCTCGGGCCGTACCTCTCCCGCGCGGGATACACGGTCGCGGCTGCCTCAGTCACGACGGTGACCGAGCAATTACGCGCGATGACTGCCGAGGCGGTCCTCGTTGATCTGACAGATACAAGCATGGATGGCGTCGCGGCGTGTCGCGACATCCGGGCGGTGAGCGACGTGCCGATCATCGCGATGACGAGTGATCGCGATGGCGTCACCAGTCTCGCGGCGCTGGATGCGGGCGCGGATGACTGCCAGACAACACCTATCAGCCCCGACGAGTTATTCGCGCGGCTGCATGCGGTAGGCCGACGCTATCCCGCGCCGGGCGAGCGACCGGCACGGGACGGCCGAAGGTCTGCCGCGTTCGCGGGGCGTCTCGTTTCCTCACAGCACGCGTCACACTGATTCCGTCAACACCGTTCATCCGCATGGTTCGATTGGCTCCTTTCCGACGCGGCGGTCGGAAAGGGGCCAATCATCACGTTCGTTGCCGTCACAAACTGCTGTGTTCATGACTGGTTCCGGCATGGGTGATCCGTCGTCATCTCTCCTCGTGTCCATCTCACCATCTTCTCATTTTCATCACCCCGACCTCTCAGACACACGTCCTATCGTGAGGATGTACCGGAAATGGTCCGGCACACGAGGTACGGGAGAAGATCCCGCAAAAGGAGCAGTACCATGAAGCGTTCTGTCAATCATGCCATCGCGGCGGCCGTGATCGGTCTCGGCCTCGCTGGCGGGGCTGCCATGGCGCAGACCCCGACCACGACCCCGGCGACCGGCGCCACACCGGCGGCTACGACGCAGGCGCCCAACCCCAATGGCGCACCGGCCGGACCGGGTCAGCCTGGCCAACCGGGCCATCGGAATCAGGGGCCGGGCGGACCGGATGGACCGGGCTGAGGAGAGCCGCAGACACCGACCACCGCCTCGGTCACGGCGGACATCAATGACCTGACGAAGACACTTGCCAGCGTCACAGCAGACCGCGATTTCGCCAACGGCAAGATGGATCTGACGACGGTGAACAGTCTGATTGACAAGGCGAGCGCTTTGCAAGGCCAGGCACAGAGCGCCTTGACCGCCAACAATCTGACGCAGGCGAGCGGCTACGCCCGCGCGGCGGAGGACGCCCTGCGTAGCGCCGACGACCTGATCGTCGCCAGTATCGGCACGACGGGGCTGCCGTCCGCCGCTAACCGCCCCGCGCGCCCCACGCCGACGACAGCGCCGACAGCGGATCAACAGAAGGCGCGATCAAGCAACGAGTTGGCACATGCCTATCAGGGCATCGTGAACGCGACAAATAGCGTCAAGGCGAACAGCACCGCCGCGGGCGATCTCTCCTTCTACATCTCGACGGCTCAGGGTCTCTACAAGCAGGCGTACGATCTCTACAACGCCGGCAAGTACGATCAGGCGAACCGGACCGTTCACGCTGCCGAGGGCGTCGCGCGGATCGCCGATGATCTCCTGCACGCCGCCGGCGTAACACCGGCGGGGCCGCAGCCCGTACCCGTCCCGGCACCCAACTTCTAATCTCTCTTCCCTTCTTCCTGTCACCGAGGGCTCCCCGCCCTCGGTGATCTTTGTGCGGCCATGCCCCGATCATCGCCTCTCATCGAGTTCTCATTTTCGTCTCTGTCACTTCTCATTTGCGTCAACTATCCTTGGCGATAGAAGACAAACGTAGACAGGCTGGCGCCACGGGAAACAAACGCATGCTCGATGCATCCTTCGAGGACTCCCGGGTCTCGTCTTCGGGGTCGTCGCGCGGTAGAATCGTCGGAAAAGCGAGGATCGCATGAGTGTACAGGAACCGAATGACGCGGCATTGACCGTCCTCCTCGTCGAAGATGAGGAGACGATCGTCGAGTTTCTGACGATGGGACTGACGTATGAGGGGTTCGCGGTCCACACCGTGCGGGACGGGCGCGAGGCCCTGCCGACCTTCGAGCGCGTGCGCCCGCAGCTCGTCCTGCTCGACATCATGCTCCCCGGCGTGGATGGCATCACGATCTGCCGGACGCTACGGGCGCGCAGCGACGTGCCGATGATCATGCTCACGGCGCGCGGTGAGGTCGAAGATCGGGTCGCGGGGCTGGATAGCGGCGCGGATGACTACCTGCCGAAGCCCTTCCGGTTCGCGGAACTGATGGCCCGCATCCGCGCGGTGCTGCGGCGGCACCAGATCGTGGCGGGGAGTTTGCTCACCGTCGGTGATCTGCGTCTCGACCGGAACACACGCGAAGTGACCGACGCGGGCGCCGCGATTACCCTGACGCCGCGCGAGTTCGACCTCCTCGAATGTTTCATGCTCCATCCCCGCCAGGTGCTCACGCGCGATGCGATCCTCAATCGAGTGTGGGGGTATGACCAGGCAGTGGATACGAATGTCGTGGATGTCTACGTCCGCTACCTGCGCGCGAAACTTGGTGACGATCGGCACGCGCGGATCGAGGCGGTGCGCGGCGTCGGTTACACGCTCCGCCCATGACGCGCCTGTTGCGCCACCGGCACCTCTCGCTGCGGGCGAAACTCATCGCGCTGACGGCGTCGGTGCTCGTCAGCATCATGGCGCTCTTCGGGGTGGTGCTCTATGTTGGTATTGAGCGTGTCCTGATCGACAACACAGCTCAGGGTCTGCGCGCCTCCGCCGGCGCCGCGATTGACGCGCAACTCAATGGCCCGAGGCGGCCGCGGGACGATCATACGCTGCCGATCCCCGGCGCCACCCCCGGGCTGCCCCCCGGTCAGGGTGGGCCGCCGCCCGAAGCGGACGCGACACGGTCACTCGTTGATCTCGCCAGGGCACTGACAACGCGCGATACGGCTGCCTTGACGACCGACGCGACGGGCGCTACCGTCAGCAATGGCCCGGCCCTCGCTGGAATCACGACAGTGAGCGCGCCTGTGCTCGATCCCGCCACGTATGTCTCGGTCGTGGCGGCGAATCAGGAGCGACACTTTCGCGCTACTACCGCGGACGGGCCGGTGCTCATCGAACTCGTCCCGCTCGTCCGGCAGACGGCGACATCATCGCAGACGGTCGGCACCCTCGAACTGAGCACGTCGCTGCAAAGCATTGATTCCTTCCTCGGACGACTGCGTCTGCTCCTGCTGATTGGGGCGATTTTGGCCGTTCTGGCGACGGTCGTGCTGACAATCCCGCTCGTCGCCGGTCTGCTCCGCCCGTTGCGCCGGATGGCGGGGACGAGCAGAGCGATCGCGGCGGGCGACCTCAGCCGACGTGTCCCCGTCCCGCGGGGCGGTGATGAACTGACCGACCTCGCCCAGGCCTTCAACGAGATGGTGAGCAAACTGGAAGCGGCATTCGCCACGCAGCGGCGGTTCGTCGCGGATGCCTCTCATGAGTTGCGTTCCCCATTGGCGGCGCTCGGTGGTGGCATCGAGATGCTTCTGCTCGGCGCGGACCAGGCCGATCCGGCGGCGCGCGCCCGACTGTTGCGGCTCATGGAATCGGAGACCGCCCGGATGAGCCGCCTCGTGGATGATCTCCTCACGCTCACGCGCTTCGACGCCAACCCGCTTGGCACACTCCACCGTGCGCCGGTAGATTTGTCTGCACTGGCGGCAGATGTGGTCGAGGAGACGCGCCTACTTGCGCCGGACCGGACGGTCCTCCTCGATAACCCGGTGGATATGGCGATCACGGTCGAGGGGGACGCAGACCGGCTACGGCAGGCGCTCCTGAACCTCTGCGCGAACGCCCGTGCCTACACGCGCCCGGGTGGGGCGATTACCGTCGGCGTCCGGCTCGTGGGCCGGGACGCAGCGCTCACCGTCGCGGATACGGGGGAAGGCATCCCGTCCGAGGACCTGCCGCGTGTCTGGGATCGTTTCTATCGCGCGGACCCGGCACGCGCGCGACATACGGGGCAAGGTGGCCTCGGACTCGGTCTCGCGATCGTCCATGCGATCGTCAAGGCGCACGGCGGGACGACGGTCATACGCAGTACACCCGGTGAGGGAACGACGGTGATCTTGACGCTTCCCGGTGCAACCACGCACGGCCGAAGCGCGCCAGTCGCCCTGTCAGCAATCGCTTCTCGATGAGCAGGTCGCGCTCATGGTTTACGACCCGATACAAGGAATCCCGCGACAGCGCAGAAGAAGTGCCCTGCTTGATTCGCCGCTTCCAGCGAAGCGATCCAGTCCGCCGCCTCTGCTGCCGTGACCGTTCCTCTCTCGGCGGCGCGGCGGGCGGTGGCGCGGAGATCGAACGCGCTCTCGGCGAGGGCGAAATCGGTCATTGCGCGCCCCAATAGCAGCGGTCGCACATCGGTCAACCCAGCCTCGTGAAAGCGGCGGTAGAGTTGGTGCCCGATCGCGCCATTGCGGAAGCCATCGCAGATGACGTGCTGCATCTTCCGGCTCACGGCGCGATCGGGCGCGTCGAAGACGAGCATCTCCAGTTCCGATTCCCAAACGACGATCCGCGCGCCCGGTTTCGCCACGCGCACCATCTCGGCAAGCACCGTCTGTGGGGCCCTGGCATGTTGCAGGAGGCGTTCAGCGCGGCAGCCGTCGAAGCTCGCGCCCGGGAAATCGAGGTGGTGCGCATCGCCCCGGACAAATTCCATGGATAGCCTTGATCCCGTTGTGCGCCGTCGCGCCTCGGCGATCATCGTCGCGCTGACGTCTACACCGACGGCCCGACCACTTGACCCGACCCGCGTGGCGAGCGCGGCGACGTCATCACCCGTCCCGCAGCCGAGATCGAGGACGTGATCGCCTCCGGCGAGGGCGAGCAGGTCGTAACTGCGTTGTTTGATCTCCTGAAAGAAGTCCGTCGCGCGTGTCGTATCGAGGTAGCGCACGAAGTCCGCCGGATCGGTCGTCCGGTCTACTTGATCGAAGGATGTGCGGCGCGATTTTTCCATCTTTCCCTCCGAAGGATGACAGCAGTGGGGGCAACTGCTCCGAAACTACTATAGCCCATCGCAAAACCCGTGGTGGAGTATCATCCCTGCGAAAGAGGGGAAGAGAAGCATCGCGGCAGCCGACGGTGCGAGGAAGGAGGCGATGGTGAGCGAGCGACAGCCGGAGATCGCGGCGAGTACCTCATCCGCGGGGCACGCGATGGCGGCGGGGACCTATCTTGATGCCCACTTTGAGATGTGCCGTCCGGAGTATGAGGCGATGTTGCGCTCGGTCGGATTGCAACCGACCTGGAGTGTCCTCGATGCCGGCTGTGGGAGAGGGAATTATCTGCCGGTCATCGCGGAGGCGGTCGGACCGACCGGGATGATCGCCGCGCTCGATCTCGCACCGGAGAACATCGCGACCGTTGAGCAATCGGTCGTGGAGTGGGGTCTGCTCCCGCCAGTGACAACCCAGATCGGCAGTGTCCTGGCATTGCCTTTTCCGGACGGCTCCTTTGATGCCGTCTGGTGCGCGAACACGACGCAGTACCTCACCGACGACGAGTTGGCGACGACACTCGGCGAGTTCCGGCGGGTCGTCCGTCCCGGCAGGCTTGTCGCGGTCAAGGAGGGGGCCAGCCAACATTTGATGTATGCACCCGCGGATCCACTGATCTACGCTCGCTTGCTGGACGCGATACGGGACCGGTACGTCTCGATTGCGGGTGTGCTGCGCTCGCCGCAAGCCCGGCGCTGGCTCGAAGCGGCAGGGTTGGAAGCGGTATGGCAGCGGACCACGCTGATCGAACGATGGGCGCCGTTTGACCGGTTTGCACGCGAACGTATCATCGCCTCCCTCGCCAGCCTGTCTGACATCGCAGCCCGTGACGATGTCGGCATCCCGGAGAGAGACAAGGTATTCTGGAGCAGGCAGCGTGATCCCGCGTCTCCTGAGCACCTGGTCAATCAGCCCGATTTATACTGGTGCGAGGGGCATGTGCTGGCGGTCGGTCGCGTCGCGGATCGTCCGGTGTTGTAGGCTTGGGCGCTCGTATCCCTGGGTGGTTCGGCATACGCTTTCCTGGCATGGTGACGCGCAGCGCGGCTTGCGCCCTACGGACTTGACAGGGGCCGGGCCAGACGATACTACACATGGGTTCGCGCCTGTCACTGCGGCCACGAGGGAGAGAAGCGTCCGTATGCCCGCATCGCCCATACCCCGATTCAGCGTCATCATCCCGCTTTTCAACCGCGTCCTCTTCACGACGATCTGCATTCGCGCCCTGATGGCGGTCGCGGATCATTGGGATGAGACCGAGGTAATCCTCGTTGATAACGGCAGTGAGGATGGGACGGCGGCGTTTCTCGCGACGCTCGGCACGCCATTCCGTGTCATCAGCAATGAGCGGAACAGAGGCTTCGCGCCTGCCTGCAATCAGGGGGCGACTGCCGCGCGGGGCAACACGCTCGTCTTTTTGAATAACGATACCGTGCCACAGCTTGGCTGGCTCACCGCACTCGCCGGGGCGATGACCGGCCCAATGGACCCGGCCGTTGTCGGCGCGCGGCTGCTCTTCCCGGACGACACCGTCCAGCACGCGGGCCTCGGCTTCAACATGCGGTATGAACCCATCCATCTCCTGTACGGCGAACCGGCGGACGGCGCCCGCCAGTCTCGCGCGGTGCCAGCGGTGACCGGGGCATGCCTGATGGTCGAGCGCACCCGATTCCTCGCGGCAGGTGGCTTCGATGAAGGGTATGTCAACGGCTTCGAGGATCTCGATTTCTGCTGCCGGATGCGTGCGGAGGGCGGCATCGTCTGGTATGAGGCGGCGAGCGTCATCTATCACTTCGAATCGGCCTCCGATGGCCGGTACCGTTCGGATGTCGCGAATTACGAGCGGTTCCAGTCGCGTTGGGCCGGCTGGCTCGCCGCCGATCCGCTCGCGCATGCGGACGCTATCACAACGCGGATGCCGGTGCGCCTGAAGCGGAGGTATGCCACGGGCGCGGACATGCGCCGTGAATTGGAGCGGGTAATCGCCGACGCGACCGCATATCGCGCGGAGTTCGATCGTCTGCGCGAGGCGTACGACCGGCAGACGGACGCATTCACGCAGCAAGCGGAATGGGGGCATTCCCTGGAGGCGGACGCCCGGCGCGTGCGAGACCGTAACACCCTCCAACGACTTATCGGCAAGCTGCTTCACATGTAATAATCGGGAGAGAATCGAACCGCCAGGATGCTCCGTTCGCCCTAATCCCCACCCGCCCAGAGGGCGCCCGGCTTCCCCACGGGAAAGGGGAGCGGAAAACCAAAACACGATCCTGGTGGTTCACTATCACGACGGAGGATAGAGAATGCGGATCGCGGTGACGGGGGCGAATGGGCAGGTGGGGCGGGCGTTGCAACGGGCGGCGGCTGAGGCCGACGAGGTGGAGGTGATCCCGCTCACGTCGGCGGCGCTCGATGTATCGGACGCGGGCGCGGTCCGCGATACGCTCGTCCCGCTCGCGCCCGATTGCATCATCCACGCAGCCGCCTACACAGATACGGATGCATGCGAGGTGCAACAGGAGCGTGCCTACGCCGTCAACGCGCTCGGCACGGGCTACGTCGCGGCGGCGGCGGCGGCGATCGGCTGCCCGCTGATCGCGATCAGCACGAATTACGTCTTCGATGGCCGACGCGATGAGCCGTACGACGAGTTCGACCTGCCGAACCCGCTCTCGGTCTACGCGCGCAGCAAGTGGGCAGGGGAAGTCGCGGCGGAGCGGGCGGGGGCGCACCTGCTCATCGTGCGGCCCGCCATGATCTACGCCGAGGAAGGGCGGAACTTTATCCGCACGATGCTCGCCCTCGCCGAACGGGGCACGCCACTCCGCGTCGTCGCGGACCAATGGGGACAGCCGACCTACGCGACCGATCTCGCGCGCGGCCTCCTCGCCCTCGCCCGCCAACCGCTGCCCGGCGTGTATCACTTGACGAATTCCGGCAAGGCATCATGGTATGAGTGGGCCTGCGCGACGTTTCGGATGGCGGGGCTTGCGCCGGATGTCAGCCCGATCCCGGCGGCGGAGTTCCCCCGCCCCTGCACGCCGCCCGTCAATGGTCTCCTCATCAACCGCGCGGCGGCGAGGCTCGGTATCGCACTGCCGCCGTGGCAGGACGCTCTCCACCGCTGTCTTGCCAATATGGGCCGCGCCAAAGGAACGAGTAGCGAGGAATGAGGAACGAGAAGCGACCGCAAAGAAGGGGAGACTTACAGGAATGTTGGTAGTGATGCGAAGAGGGGTAGGGCACGGGGAAATCGAAGCGGTGTGCGACCGGGCGCAATCGGCGGGGCTTGGCGCGGCCGCCTACACCGATGCCGGGCATACCGTGATCGAAGTGACGGGCGAAATCTCGCTCGAACATAAGGAGATGCTGGCGGCGATGCCCGGTGTGGACGCAGTGATGCGCCGCGACACATCGGGGCCGCTCAGGACGCGTGACCTGCGTATCGAGAGCATCCGGCCACTCGTGCCGCCCGCGATCCTGCTCGAAGAACTGCCCCTCACGGCCGATGGAGCGGAGACAGTCAGTCGCGCCCGCGAGGATGTCAGCCGTATCTTGCAGGGGGAAAATGACCGATTGGTCGTGATCGTCGGCCCCTGCTCGATTCACGATTGCAACGCTGGGCTGGAATACGCGCACCGGTTGAAGGCGCTCGCCGATGCATTCGCTGATGACCTCTGCATTGTCATGCGTGTCTACTTCGAGAAGCCGCGCACGACGGTCGGCTGGAAGGGGCTGATCAACGACCCCCACCTCGACGGCAGTTTCGCCGTCAATGAAGGGCTGCATCTCGCGCGGCGGTTGCTCCTCGATCTCGTCGCGCTTGGTCTCCCTGCCGGGTGCGAGTTCCTCGATCCGATCTTGCCGCAATTCTTCGCCGATGTCGTCACCTGGGGCGCGATCGGCGCGCGCACGACCGAGAGTCAGGTCCACCGCGAATTGGCGTCGGGCCTCTCGATGCCGGTCGGCTTCAAGAACGGCACGGGCGGCGGCGTGCAGATGGCGATTGACGCGTTACACGCCGCCGCCTATCCGCATCGCTTCCTCGGTGTTACCGAGCAAGGGCTGGCCGGTATCGTGGCGACGTACGGCAATCCGGACTGTCACGTCATCCTGCGCGGTGGGCGGAGCGGCACGAACTATGACGCCGAGAATGTCCAGAGGGCACTGGCGAGCCTGCGCGACGCGGGGCTTCTGCCGCGCGTGATGATTGACACGAGCCATGGCAACAGCGAGAAGGATTACCGCCGCCAGCCGCTCGCCGCCCAGACGATCGCCGCGCAAATCGCCGCGGGCGAGGCGGGTATTATCGGGATCATGATGGAGAGTTTCCTCGTGGATGGCCGACAGGATTTGCGAGACCGGTCGCGTTTGGTTTACGGCCAGAGTGTCACCGACCCCTGCATGGGCTGGGAAATGACCGTGCCTGTCCTCGAAGAACTCGCGGCAGCGGTCCGATCACGCCGCACCGCTTCTTACAGCGTTTTGCAGAAGCATTGAGTCGGTGGTGGCGGGCTTTAGCCTGCCGTTCCTTGCTATGGCAGGCTAAAGCCCGCCACCACCAATACGATATTTGCTCTAGCTGAAGAAGGCGGGATAGAGTACGGCGGGGATGCGCTTCGGTCGGGCGGTAAGGAGATCGGCCCAAACCCACAATGTCCGGGCGCGCACGAGTGGGTCGCCGGGCAATACATGATCGGAGGGGAGGAAGCCGTCGGCGGGGAGGCCATGCGGATCGCTCGCCGGCCCCTCGTAGCGGAGAATCGCGTAATCGCGGAAGGCCCGCGCGCCTTTGAACTCGACCGCCCAGGTGACGACTTGTAGCAGATCGCCTGCCGACGCGGGGCGGAGATACTCGATCTCGTGACGCCGGACGATCCAGGTACCGCCAAGTTCCCGCGTCCGCTCGTCCGAGAAGCCGGCCGCCGCCGAATGCTCGTAGGCCGCCTGCTCCAGATAATGCAGGTAGACCGCGTTATTGACGTGGCCGAGGGAGTCCATTTCGTAGTGCCGGACCTTGAAGTACGCGGCGAAACGGGGCGAGGCTGTGCGCGGATCGAGAAGATCGCTTTTCACCTCCCCATCCGCATCGTGCGTTGCTGCCGCGTCTCTTGCCATCACCCACTGCCCCCGTATCGCGTATCCTCGTCGTGGAACGACGCTCCGGCTGCGTATGCTATCAGATGGGGCAGGCCGATCCGACTGGGATGGTAATGCGTGGAGCGCGCGTACACGACGGGGCAGACACTGCTCGTCACGGGTGGCTACGCGATGTATTTGCCGGGCGATTAGCGGCGCGGAAGTCTGACATATGCAGGAGGAGAGCATGGTCGCGATCCGTCCCGTTCGATTACCCGATGACCGCGCGTCATTGCTCGCGCTCGATCGGTCCTTCACCACGGACCGCATCTATCGGATCGCGCACACGGCGCACTCCTTCACGCTCGAAGAGGTCCCGATTCAGCCGCCGCTGCGCAAGGAGTTTCCACTCGCCGACGATCTCGGCGAGGATCGCAGATGGGAGCATGGGTTTGTGGCAGAGCACGCGGGTACGGTCGTCGGCTTCGCCGCGATCGCGCACCGATGTTGGAACCGACGGACGGAACTCTGGCACTTGTACGTCGCGCCTCGGCTGCGGGGGCAGGGGGTTGGCCGGGCACTCATCGAGGCGGTTGTCGTGGCAGCGCAGGAGGCAGGCATGCGATGCCTCTGGTTGGAGACGTCCAACCTGGCCTACCCGGCGATCCAGTTCTACCGGCGCGTGGGTTTTGAACTGTGCGGCTTGGACGTGTCGCTCTATGATCCGGCAAGTGGGGCGGCAGGGGAGACGGCCCTCTACTTCGCCCGCCCGGTGTAGCGGATGGGCGAGGGTGGGTTCTCGTGCCGTCGAAATGCCATGCTGGCGGTCATTCAGGCGGATCGTCATAGTGTGCGAGCATCATGTGCAATTCATCCCGGACCGCCGCGCGCCATGCCTTCGGCTCGATTAGTTCCGCTTCCGGCCCCAGCCAGCGGAGCAATTCCCGCACGATCTCGTGGTCCCAATCACCATAAGTCATCAGCACATCGCCGTGCGGACTGGATTCGTAGCGCGCGTGCCGGTAGTACCAATCCTGTTGCAGCCGTGCCGCCTGCCGCTGCGGGAGCCGGATGGTGACCGGCCATTGCTCGCGCCATTGCTCCATCGCCCCGTGCAGCCAGGCGCGCCCGAGTAAAGCCCGCACATCGAACGTAGGGTCCACCTCGGCGGGCAGAGACTGTGGGGTGATCGCCAACACCCGATCTGCACGCCAGAGCCGGAGTTCGTCGCCCATGCCGTGCCGCCTGCCTGCGAGATACCAGCGGTCGCGATCCCAGAATAGACCGAGCGGGACGGCGGCGATCTCCGTCGTCTTGTCGCGATAGGGCGAGCGGTACTGGAGGAGCAGCGTCCGCCGGTCCAGCACCGCCCCGAGAAACACGCTGACGATCGTCCCTTCCGCGTCTGTAGACGAATCCGCTGGCTCCTGATCGGGCGGGTCGGGATGGAAGATGTCTTCCGGGGGACGCTCGAAGCCGATCACTTTGTGCGCTTCCGCCAGGATCGCGCGCAAGTGGTCCGGCACGGCGGCGAGCAACTTCTGCTCGGCGGTCTCTCGATCGGCGGCAAAGGGTGTGGCACGCAGGCTCCGCAAGAGCGTCAGCCCGAGCAGGAGTGAGACCGCCTCGGCGGTGGTGAACATCACGGGCGGCAGGAAGTAGCCCGCAAGGAGGCGGAACCCCCCGGCGCGGCCCATCTCGGCATAAACCGGCACGCCGATGGCGCTCAAGGTCTCGACATCGCGATAAATCGTCCGCGTCGAAACCTCAAATCGTCGGGCGAGGTCAGTCGCCGAGAGCAGTTTGCCGTTCCGCAAAAGCAAAAGGATCGCCAGCGCGCGGTCGAAGCGGTTCATGCTGTCTCCATGCTCCCTGTGAAAGTATGACAAACAGGTGGCAGGGATGTCACTGTATCATATCGTGGTTGATCGTCGCACGAGATGGCATTCATGGTAGTACAGGCTGGAAAGCCCGCGCTACCACGATACGCGAACAGTCCGAGAGAGGATGGGTGGTGAAACTATGACATTCGACCGCTATCGCCAGGTCTTCGCGAACCACTCATTCCGTACGTTCTGGTCCGGCTTCTCCTTCTCGGTGCTCGGCGACGGCATGACGCGCGTTGCGCTGATCTGGTTCGTCTACTCGACGACCGGCTCGGCTCGCGCGGTCGGCGGCTTACTGCTCTGCTACACCGGCCCGATCGTCGTCGGCGGGCTGATGGCGGGCATGCTGCTGGACCGCTTCGACCGGCGGCATGTGATGATCGCGGACAATATCACCCGTGGCGCGGTGATCGGCCTCATCCCGCTGCTGCACGCCGCCGGGAAACTGGCGCTCTGGCATGCGTATGTCGTCGCGGGGGTGTATGGCCTCCTGATGATGATTTCGCTGGCGGGTGGCCCGTCGCTCATGCCGTCGTTAATCGCGGGCGAGCAGTTGGCGACGGCGAACGCGCTGGAGATGCTCAGTTTCACGCTGGGCGGCGTGATTGGCCCGCCGCTCGCGGGCGCGCTGATCCCGGCCATCGGCGCGCCGAATGTCGTGATCGTGGATGTTCTCTCGTATTTCCTCTTCGCCCTCGCCCTTTCCCGTGTCCGACTCGCGCCGCGTCCGGTCACGGCGGTACCGATGGCGGGGCAACCGTATCATCTGGGGCACGCCGTCCGGCTCCTGCTGGGGAACCGCATCCTGCTCTCGACCACAGCAATGTTCCTTTGCTTCAATGTCGGTCGCGGCATGCTGCTCGTCTGGCTGCCGATCCTCGCGGATCGCTCGCTCGGCGGTGGCGCGGCTCTCTACGGGACGTTGCTCGGCGCGGAGGCGGTTGGGGAAGTGATCAGTTCGCTGCTCGCCGGTGGCATGACGTTCCGGCTCACGCTCGGCGCGCTGATCTGTCTCGCGCAGTGCGCGGCGGGTGTGGTCATCCTCATCCTCCTGCCGGTCCGCACGGTCGTGGGCGCACTCATCGCGTTGGTCCTCTACGGTATGAGCAGTGCGCCGCTGACGATCTGGGCGCAGACGCTGCGAATGCGGATCATCCCGGAGGGGCTACGGGGCCGGGCATTCGCCCTCCTCCGCACGCTGATGCAGAGCGGCACCCCGATCGGTGGCGCGCTCGGTGGCTTCCTCTTGCCACTCGTCGGCATCCCGGCGATGATCCTTCTCTCGGCGTGCATCGTCGGCGTGCCCGGCCTCGCGGGTTTGCAGGTCCGCGAGTTGCGCGGCGCGGATAATCGCCGCGATGCGAACCAGCCGCTGCCGATCCCTGTACCGCAGGAAGTGGGAGAATCGTAAACCGCGATGCGTGCCGAACCCGAACTGGCGATGCATCCGCTCACCCCGGAGCGATGGCCGGACCTCGCAGCGCTTTTCGGCGAGCGCGGCGCGAGTGGAGGCTGCTGGTGCATGTGGTGGCGGCTGCCGCGCTCCCATTTCGAGGCGCAAAAGGGCGCAGGCAATAAGCGTGCGTTCCAGGTGATAGTCGAAGCAGGCGACGGGCCGGGCATCCTTGCCTACGCGGACGGCCAGCCCGTCGGCTGGTGCGCCATCGCGCCGCGTGAGGAGTATCCGGCGCTCGCACGCTCCCGCGTCCTGCGGCGAGTAGACGACATGCCGGTCTGGTCCGTCACCTGCCTCTTCGTGGCAAAGCCATTCCGTCGCCGGGGCGTCAGCGTGCGGTTGCTGTGTGCTGCTATCGAGTATGCGCGATCACGCGGCGCATGGATTGTCGAAGGATACCCGGTAGAGCCGCACAGTAATTCACCCGTCATGCCCGACGCCTTCGTCTGGACGGGTCTCGCCTCCGCCTTCCAAGAAGCGGGATTCACCGAAGTTCTCCGTCGGTCAGAGACGCGCCCGATCATGCGCTACGTGCTGCAAAGCAACCCTCACCCCGCGCCCTGATCGCGGCTAGGAGCGCCCAGACGGCGCTGAGATGGACGCCGAGGCTGAGGACGTGCAAATCCTCGAAGAAATTATGCACCGTGACGGCGGCGACCACGCCGATGGCGCCGAGGGCGAGGGCGCGCGCGAATGGGTCGCCTGCCGTCCGTCGTACCGCGCCGACGCCCGTCGTGAGGACGCCGCCGATCAGCAGCAGATACGCCGTGAGTCCGATCAACCCTGTCTCCGCCGTGATGTGAATGTAATAGTTGTGCGCGTGGACCTGCGACTTCATGAATGGCGAGGTGAAGTACTTTGCGTCGTACTGCGCGCCGTAGTTGCCGAGGCCGACGCCCTGCCACGGATGGTCCTCGGCCATGTGGATGCCGCCGAACCAGTATGCCATCCGCTCCTTGACGGCGAAATTCTGTGGCGTGATCGGCACCTTGTAATAATCAAGCAGGATCAGGCTGCTGCCGGCGCTGCCGAGCCGCTGCTGGATCGTTTGCGGTAGCACACCCGCACCACCGAGCCCGAGGACAGCGGCGATCAGCCCGGTCGTGACCAGCGCCGCGATCGCCCAACGCCGGCCGGCGAGGAGCATCATCACGAGGATCGCCACCGCCCCGCCGAGCCACGCCCCGCGCGAAAAGGAGAGCGTGATGCCCGCTGCGAGCATCAGGGTCGTCGCGCCCGCACCCGCCAGCGTGATAAGCAAGCCAAGCAGCGGCAGGAGGGCGCGTCGCTCTTCCGCCAATGGCTGATGAAGCGATTGGCGCCACTGCCGGATCGCGCCGGGAAGCATCCACACTGCCCACAGCGAGACGGTCACGGCGAAAGGGAAGACCATTTCGAGGTAGCCCGCATACGAGTTTGGGCGGCCAAAGGTGCCGAAAGCGCGCGAGAGTGACTTGGTGATCGCAAACGACGCATTACCGAGGCCAAGTTGACTCTGCACCGTGCCGATAAATGCTTCGCCACTCGCGGCGACGAAGAAGCAGGCGACCAATCCGGCCCAATCACGCCGCGTGCGCAGCGTGTCCCGCGCGATGACGTAGATCGCCAGCGCCTCACCCCAGTGGAAGCCCTCGATGAGGGTCGCCTTGATGTCCCCCGCGACGCGGCCGGAGGCGAGAATGGCAAGATAAAAGAGCGCGAACCGCCAGACATTTGCGTCTCGCAGCACGTCCCACCGCGCGCCGCGCAGCAGGGTACCCACCGCCCACGCGCCGAGTACGAGCAGGAAGGCTCCCTGCGTCGCTGTCAATCCCTTGACTGAGCCGTATTGCTGCACCGGCACGGAGAGCACGGCGAGATAGAGGCCGTAGCGCGGTTCCGCCAGCGTGAGCAGCACAATCCCGCCGCCAACGATGAGCGTGATCGCAGCCATCGGCCCAAGATTTGCCAGGAGCCAGAGCGCGATGAGCGTTAGCACGGCCATCAGCGCGGGCGGCGCGAAGCGGTATCCGCGCACCTCCTCGATCCATGTACTTGGTTGTACGCGCGAGAGCGAAGCAGGAAACTGCATGGGAACCTCACCCCCAACCCCCTCTCCTTTGCCAGAGCAAAGGAGAGGGGAGTCATTGGGTACAGATAGAGGGGCGCACGGCCATACGCCCTCTCAGTCCTTCGTCCTCAGTCCTTCGTTTCTGAGGACGTGTTCAAAATAGGGAATCGTCAGCCGGAGCCCCTCGTCGAGCGAGATCGTTGGTTCCCATCCGACGAGCGTGCGCGCTTTCGTGATGTCCGGGCAGCGGCGGTTTGGGTCGTCGCCCACCGCCGTCGGGCGATCCACGAAGGGGACATCCCGACCGATAACGCCGACGATGATCTCGGCGAGATTGCGGATCGTTCGCTCGTCCGGGTTGCCGAGGTTGATCACCTCGCCCATCGCCCGCTCGCCCTCCATCACTGCCAGCAGGCCGCGCACGAGGTCGGCGATGTAGCAGAAGGCGCGCGTCCGCTCCCCGCCGTCGTAGAGCGTCAGCGGTTCCCCTCGCAGGGCTTGCGAGAGCAGGTTGGGAATTACCCGCCCATCCGCGATGTCCATGCGCGGCCCGTAGGTGTTGAAGATGCGCACGATGCGGATATCCTGCCCGTAGAGGCGGTGGTACTCCATCGTCAGGGATTCCGCGAATCGCTTGCTCTCATCGTAGCAGGAGCGGGGGCCGACGGGATTGACGTATCCCCGATAGGTCTCGCGTTGTGGGTGCTCCTGCGGATCGCCGTACGCCTCGCTCGTCGAGGCGAGCAGCAGGCGCGCGCCCTTCGCTTTGGCGAGTTCGAGCAGATGGTAGGTGCCGAGCGAGTTCGTCAGATGTGTCTCGATCGGGTGGCCGCGATACCCCTCTGGGCTGGCGGGGGAGGCGAGGTGATAGATGCGATCAATCGGGCCGGGGTCGGGGAGGTCCTGCACGATGTCCTGACGGGCGAAGGTAAAGCCGGGCGCTTCGCCGAGATGGGCGAGGTTCGCCATCGTACCGGTGATGAGGTTGTCCCAGACGATCACTTGATCGCCACGCGCGAGCAGCGCGTCGGTGAGATGCGACCCGATGAACCCCGCTCCGCCCGCTACCAGTATCCGCACCGTCGCTCCTCTTTCACCGCTCATAGGCTCAGCACCCAGCGCTCCACACTCAGCACTTCGCTTATCCTACATGGGATGGCCGCCCCCGGCGAGTGGGGTCGTCATGCGGGCGGTCGAGGGTGTGGGCATCACCGGATCGGCAGCGCGTCGTGGCAGCGGTGTGCGGGCGAGCCGTGGCCCATCGGGTAGCCCCGGATCGTCTGCCGGCCCATCGGACGCGCCAACGCGGATGATGAGGATAGCGAACCAGAAGCCGTAGGCGAGCATGTGCAGGAAATAATCCTGATCCACCATGCCATGCACGGTGAAATCCACGAGTGTGCCCGTCGCGCCGATGACAAGAGCGAAGCGGAGCAGATCGCCCTCCGCCTTGCGCCGCATCGCCACACGCCAGCCGCGTACGATGAATGGGACGAGTGTGAAAATCAGCCACGCGAGGCCAAGCAGGCCGAGGCGGACATAGAAATCGAGGATCAGGTTGTGTGGGTGAGATGTGAACCGTTCCTGCCAGGCATCCGGCTTGATATAGCGCGGGTACTGCGAGATGAATTGATCGAGGCCGACGCCCCACGCGGGATGGTCGCGCAGCATGCGCGCCGCCGACGCCCAGATATTGAGCCGCAGCCCGTCGCTGCCACTCTCGGGGTGGAGAATCGAGGTAAATCGTTCGATGCCCGTCGCGAAGGCCGCGACACCGAACACCGCGCCCGTCACGATATAGCCGACGATCAGCCGCCGGTTGCCCGTGGCGCAAATGAGCAGTAACAGCGCTGCCGCGACGCTGATGTAGCCACCGCGCGAGAAAGAGAGTCCGATCGCGCCGAGCATCAGCACCGTGGCGGCGAGATACGCCCATGTCCGCCAGCTGCGAGGCACAAAGAAGACGTACGCCGCTGTGATTGGCACAATCCGGCCGAGGTAGAGGGCAAGTTCGTTCGGGTGATGAAAGACGGAGCGGACGCGCCGTACGCCCTCGACATCGAGGCCGCCGCCGTGCGCGAACTGGAGGTAGGCGATCAGCGAGATGATCACGCCGGAGACGATCACCGCATCCACGCCGAGCACCATCAACTGGAACATGATCCGGCGGCGCTCGCTTCCTTCCAGCAGCGCGGCGGCAAGCAGGAAGAGCGCGACGGGAAAGAGAATCGTCATGCGGAACTCGCGGATACTGTTTCCTCGGAACTCTGCGTCCGCGACGGTGAAGAGCGAGAAAAGGCCGAGCATGAAGAGCGAGAGCGCCGCCCAGGCGCCCGGTCGCCAGAGGAAGGTCATCAGTTCCGCCGGGAAGGCACGGATCTCTTCGCGCGTCCATCTCTCCTCGACGACCGCTGCCGACATTTTGCCGATCGCGGGCAGGTAGGCGGGGATCGCCGCCAGCACGACATACCCGAGCGTCGCGAGGAGCGCCACGCCGATCAAGAGCGCGGTGCGGTCGAGATGGAGATGCGCGGCGGGTGACGCGACATCGTGGAACGGGAAGGTAACCGGGATAACCATGACAACGAGCGCGGGCCGCCGCAGCCCGATCAATCCGATGATGCCGAGCGGTAGGAGCGCGGCGAGCGTGGACGGGACGAGGAAGAGTAGCAGCACCGCCGCGCCGAGCGGCCAGAGCAGTGGCTCGCGGTATACCCCGGATGCGAGACGAAGCACTCTGCTCATCGCGTCGTCACTCCGCGCATCGTTGCGCGCCGCCGACGATTGCGGCGCAGAGCATCGTCGCACGCGCCAAACGTTTCGGCGATCAGCGCGCCGATCGCACCCGCGCCGATCAGGATGATACCGAGCGTCAGGAGCGGTAGCACCCAGCCGAACGGCGCGCGCCGCTGAACGAGGAAACTATCGAGGCGCGCCGTGCCACCGGCGGCACGCAGCATGACCGTATGCGGGCCGTCCGGTAAATTCGTGACCAGTCGCGTTACTCCATTGGGCGATGGCGCGAGCGTCATCATGCCGCGATCCTTGCCATCTACGACGACGGCCAGTGCGCCGCCCGTGCCAGTCACCGCGAGATCTGTGCCGGTGAACGGCACCGTAAGCGGCGCGTCCGGCGCACTGGCGGCGAGTATCGCATTCGCGCCGCTCCCGCTCCGTTCCCAGCCCGGAGATGGCTGGATCAGGGGGTCCGTCGCGGCGGTGCGGCCGGTGCGGAGCGTCTGGCCGCGGGCGAACTGGCGCACCGCGTTCCAGGATGGGCGCGGCGTGAAATCGTAGTTGACGAGCGCGAAATACGGCTCCGGCTTCGGCAGCCCGACCGGGTTATTCTGGTCTTTGCCGAACAGTCCCGGCCGCTCCGCCCAGCGGAAGCCCCAGATGAAGACCTCACCCATCCACGGCCACTCTTCCGTCATCCGCGTCAGCCCGCCGACGAGATAGCGCGCCTGCGTCTGCTCGTCCACGTTCTTTCCCCAGATGCTCGGCTCGCCGTTCCATCCCTTCGGTAGGGAGTTGTAGCCGAACTCGGTCGCCCAAACGGGTGTTGCCGTGTCCCCATAGCGCGTCATGATGTCGTGGACGAGGATCGGGCGGGAGACGTTGAAGCGGTCCATGGAGAGTCGGCGGTCATCCGGCGGCTCGCCGAGACCGTAGACATTGACGGCGAGCACATCGAACGATCCCTTCGCGCCCGCCTGATACATCTGCTCGTAGAAGGCGAGGTCGGAGATACCGACGGGGGGCGTTGCTTTCGTCGGCGCCATCGCGGCGGTGACGACGAGCACATCCGGGTCGCCCTGCTTCGCTGCCTGGTCGGCCCGCTTCAGCATATCGGTGTATTGGACGACATTGAGTTCGTTGCCCCATTCCTCACTGAGATTCGGCTCGTTCCAGATTTGCACGGCGGCGATTCTGCCCCGGTAGTGCGTCGTGAACATGCGCACGAAGTCTGTGTAGGCGCTCAGGTCGGTCGGTGGGCCCTTCTGGCATTTACTACCAGGATCATTAGTTTGGCCGGGACGCGACCATGTTGGTGCATTATCCAGCCGTGCGGTGATGGAGATACCATTGGCAGTCAGAAGGTTCACGATCTGGTCGTACTTCTGCCATGACGGTTTATTGTTGGCGTAGTCCCAGTAGACGCCGCGTCCGGTCGGCTCCAGTTCGCACCACGAGAAAGATTGGCGGACGTTCGTCACGCCGCCTTCTTTGAGCATCTCCGCCGTACGCCGAATATTCGCGGGATCCACTTCTTTATCGAGGAAGACCTGCACGCCGACCGTCTTCCCCGGCACGATCGGCGCATCGGCCGGGGGCATCGTCGTGACAACACCCCGGCTCTCGTAGGTCGTCAGTGTCCGCGCCCCGCCCCACAATCCGAGCAGGACGAAGAGCGTCAGCAGCGCCGCGACGACCCGCACGGGCCGCGCGATATGCGCGGGACGATGTGTCTTGGGATGCGTTTGCTTCACGGGTTTGCGGTTCCTATCAATGTCGAACGGTGGCTTCATCAGCGTGCAGCGTACCGCATCGGGCAATCGGGGCGCAATTTCACGGCATGTGTCTCTTTGACAATCCAAAGATCCAAGTCGCTATCTTTGTGCGGTTCGCCATAGGCGTACGAACCGAACAGGATGATTTTCTCCGGCTGATAGTCCGCGACGAGTCTGCGGACGATCTCATTGAGCGCTTTCTCGATGCGTGCGTTCCGCTTCATCCTTGTATCTCCCGACCAATGCTCGCTTTGCATGCGGCGACTATTGTACGACACGTTCCGGTGTACACTGGCGTTCGCGCGTGCCCGTTTGTCTTCAGGAGGAGGCCATTCGATGACCGTCTATACGCTTGATGACGCGCTGGAAAACCTGCATGGCTTCTTCAGCCGCAATCTCTCACCCCGCTTGCGCGTTGCTTCCGGCGATACGGTGATTTATCGGACGCGCAACGCCGGATGGAACGACATCCCGCCCGGCCACCGGGAGCCGACCGGGCAACGGCCCGAAGGCGCGGGGCATGCGCTCTCCGGCCCCGTCTTTATCGCGGGCGCGGAACCGGGCGACACGCTGGAAGTGCGGATCAAGGAGATCGTGCCGCTCGGCTGGGGTTTCAACGCGCACCGGCCCGGCAACCCGCACTCGCGCGTCAAGGGGCTGTTCGGCGGCGAGCCGGATGATGTGAAGGAGCCGTACTTCCGCCACCTGACGATTGATTGGTCGCGGCGCGCAAGCGACATCCAACCGGGCATCACCGTGCCGCTCCATCCCTTTATGGGCATCTACGCTGTTGCGCCCGACGAGGATGGCCCGGCGCCGACCGCCTTCCCCGGCGCGTTCGGCGGCAATATGGATTGCAAGGAACTCGTCGCGGGCACGACGCTCTATCTGCCCGTCTTCGTACCCGGCGCGCTCTTCTCGACCGGCGACGGCCACGCCGCACAGGGGGACGGCGAAGTGAATGTCACCGGCATCGAGGCGGGGATGGAGAAGGTGGAGTTGCAGTTCGTCGTCCGCAAGGAGATGCGGATCGAACGCCCCTGCGCTGAGACGCCGACCCATCTCATCTTCCTCGGCTTCGGGGACGACCTCGACGCCGCGCTGCTCGTCGCCGCGCGGGACGTGATGCACTACCTCGTGGGTGCGCGCGGCCTGACGTGGGACGAAGCGTACAGCCTCGCCAGCATCGCGATTGACTTCCGCATCACGCAAGTCGTGGACGGCCCGCGCGGCGTCCACGCGATGTTGCCGAAGGAGATTTTCACCGGGCCGCCGTTGACATTCGAGCGAGGAGCCTCCTGACGGTATCTGCGTAATTCTGAACAGACCCCCTTGTTCCTCCTCCATTGCGCCTGCCATTCGCTCCGTGCGATACTCCGTCACCACGCCGCGCTCCTCCGCCAGACGTGAGAGAAGGGTTTTGTGCATGCACGCTGGTGGCATCGTCACGCTGACTACGGACTTTGGCCTGCGCGATAGTTACGTCGCGCAGATGAAGGGCATGATCCTGCGCACGGCACTACGGGTCACAATTGTGGATGTGACGCACGCGATCAGCCGCCACTCGATCATCCAGGCGGCGTTCGTGATCGCCGACCTCTGGCGGATGTACCCGGATGGCACCGCGCATGTCGTCGTCGTGGACCCCGGCGTCGGCACGGACCGCCGCCCGATCGCGCTGGAAGTGGACGGCCAGTACTTCGTCGGGCCGGACAATGGCCTTTTCAGTCATATCCTTGCTGCTGCCGAGCGCGACGGCCTGAGTTGGCGCGGCGTCGTGCTCACGAACCCGGACTATTGGCGCGCGCGCGACATCTCCACGACATTTCACGGGCGAGATATCTTCGCGCCCGCCGCCGCACATCTCGTCAACGGGACCCATCTTCCCCATCTCGGCGATCCGCTCGATAACCCCGTTCGGCTCGCCTTGCCATCGTACGAAGAAACGGCGGGAACGATCCGTGGCGAGATCATCTATGTGGACAGTTTCGGCAACTGCGTCACGAATATCCCCGCGCGCACCCTGCCGCCGCCGAGCACTCCCGGTGTGGTGGTCGCGTGCGGGGCGCTCACCGCGCTTCCGTTCGCGCCGACCTACGGCATGGTCGGCGAGGGAGAACCGCTTGCGTTGGTCGGCAGCCATGGATATCTGGAAATTGCCATGCGGCGGGGCAACGCCGCCAACAACTTTGGCCTCGATTCCGGCACACCGGTCTTCGTCTCCGGTATTGCCTCATGACGGCGCACACCGCTCTGTACACGGTTGATCCGCTCGGCCAGGAGGATGCCGCTCTCCTGCGCGGCGTGGCGGACCTGCTCGTCGTTGCCTTCCCGACGATCTATGCGGGCGACGTGACGCAGGCGCTCGCGGATGTTGTGCAGTTCGCGCCCGAAGATCGAAGCCTCGTCGCGCGGGATAGCGACGGCGCGCCGATTGGCTGGCTGCGCATGGAGCATTTCAAGGGGCAGGTCTCGGCGGAGATCAAACTCGTCGCCGTGCATCCGACACGGCGGCATCAGGGAGTCGGACGCACGCTCGTCATGGCGGCTGAGGAGCGGATGCGCGCCAATGGGTGCATCACCATGCTGGCGACCGTCGGCGACACGCGGGGTCGCACGAACCTCTACGGCGTGGATGTCACCGAAGACGCACCGCGCCTCCTGGCGGCCTTCGCGTGCCATACCGACCATCCCGCAGGCTTCTTCCTGGAAATCGGCTATCGCCTCGTCGGTCTCCTTCCGGACGCCTACGGCCCCGGCAAGCACGACCTCACCCTCGCACGCCGCATTACGAAGGACTGAGGATTCAGGGCTGAGGACTGAGCAACAGCGAGACCTTTCAGTCCTCTTTGGCGAACCCTTCAGCCGCTCGGCATCGTTCAAGCGTGTACTGGATCAGGTCCAGCGTTTCATTCACATCACCCTCTGATAGCGTGTCCTGATCCTCTTTCCGCCATGCCAGGGCCCGTTCGATGAGTGCGGCCCAGCGCTCGTCCAGGACTTCCCGCGCCCAGCGTGCGGCGACCGGCTTCGAGACCACGGCGCCGAAATCAAGCGTGTAGAGTATCCGGCACATCGTCAGGACGGCGTAGGCTTGATAGCCGATGCTGTGCCGATGCAATGGAATTGGATCAGCACGCATCGGCCCCCACCACTGATCCATGAGCATCACCACCGCCCGCCGCAGGTCGTGGGGATGGAGAGGATCAATCAACGTGCGTGGGTCAGGCCCGGCCACTGCCACTCCGTGCTCTCGCAGGATGGCGCGTTGGATAATCCAGCCACTATCGAGTTGATCCATCACCAGGGCCTCGCCCGCACCCCGCTGGATGTGCGGGTGACACGCATGGGCCGGATCGTAACGACGCAGGGTGCTTTGCGGGATATAGGCCGCTTCTACCTCCGTCGCCCACGGCGAGTCACTGGCATTGAAGCGGGCATGCATCGCACGCAACCGCGAAAGAAGATCGCCGGGAAGATCGGCGTCGGTCACGACGACAACGTCAATATCGCTCCGATATGCGGCGAAATCACCGAGGGCGAGGGACCCCGACAAATACATCCCGCGGAAGTGATCCCCCAGGATGGTTTGCACATCCGATAGGAGATCGTACAGCGCCGCGTTAACGTCAGGATATGGCGTCGGATGCGGCGGTGTGGCCGCACGGCCTGAATCGGACGTCATGCCGCCCTCTCGTTACTCTCTCCTCGTTGCCCGCTACTTCTTCGCGGGCCGTCGGGCGACCTGGGCCTGCTCGAAGACGGTTTGTGCGTCGGGCGCGTTGCCATGGAGAGTAGGGACGCCCTCGTGCGCGATGTCGGCGGCGGAGAGATCACCACCATTATAGGGATTGCCGTAGGACGATGGGGCGGCAAAGTCATCCGCCGTATGGAGTTTCGGGTCCAACCCGGCGGTAGCGGTGGGTAGGACTTTCGCGAAGCGCGCGGTCTCGACGGACGCGCCGATGAACGCGCGCTCCTCCCTGAAGGTATCATTCTTCCCGATCTCGGCGACACGCTTGTTCGTCACATTGAGATGGACGCGGCCCGGACCCTTCGCGGATGCGCCCTCGACGCGGGAAATCGCGCTCATCGGCACATAGAGTGTCCGCGTGAACAAGAACCCCTGCTCAATGACGATGTGCTCGTACTCCACGGCAATGACGCGACCAATGGCGCGCCCGTTTGCGTCCACAACGCCGGCGCCCTGCGCGATCTCAACGGAACTGGCCATACGCTTGCTCTCCTCCGCATCCTACGCGACGATTCTGCTTACGCGCATAGAGTACCGTGCGATGGAGACGGATGCCAGTGGCAGTGTCCGAGAAGCCTAACCCCGATCCTTCTCACACTCATCGGGGTCCTCAATGGCGGTCCAGGCATTCTTGACGGTATCACTGATGAGATTGCCGCCTTCGTCTACGCTCCGATTGCGGTCATTGACGCTCGGCGGACGCTCCATGCGGTCAACTTCCTCGGCGTGCGCGAAGGAGTTAACACCCTGCTCGCGCACGACGATCTGCTCGACTCTTTCTTCCGCGTCCATCGGCACGTTGGGGAGGGCGCGGTCTTGCTCGCCGATGTGGTCTTGCCGGTCTTGCCGCCGGTTCGCTCGCCGCTCCTCGCTCGGTTCAGCCGGATTGTCATGCGCGAAACCGTAGCCAGCGCCGACGGGTGGATTGCCATTGCTCATGCGATTGCTCCTTGTCGTCATCACGGTCGCGACGATCGCTGTACGTATCTCGGCAATATCGGTGCCAGACGCATGGAACAGTGGGGCGCCTTCGGGCGCCCCACTGGAACACTACTCCCGGAATCGGTGTTAGCGGTTCCTGAACTTGTTCTCCTCATCGCGCCGGGTCGCCTCATAGCGGTCGCCCGCCATGCCGGTCCGGTCATAGGCGGTATCTGTCGTGCCGGTCGTGCGGTCACCCGTGCGATTCGTCATCCCTCGCTCGTTTTCAACATGCACGCGATCACTGCCTGCATCTTCGATGCGCACATCCTCGCGGCGCACGGTGTCAGTCACCCGCTCGGTGTCGGTCATCGTCTCCTTGCGGACATTCACCTCGCCCGTGACTATCGCCTGCTTCTGCGTGACGACTTCCTGCTCCTTGAGCGGGATCTCGATGGCCCGCTCCCGCATGGTCAGGTCTGCTGCGGTGGCGGGGCGGTTGACGGTGCGCTCGGACACGTAGACTTCCTCGTGCGTGACCGGCACATCAATCGTCTGCTGCTCCTGTCGCACATCCTTGATGATGCGAGCGCGACCGGCGTCGGTCTCACGGACGCCTGCCTTCAGTTGCTCTTCGACGATCGGCATCCTCATGTTCTCGCCCTCAGTGACCGTGCGACTGACTTCCCGATCAGTGGTGTAGTCGGTCGCGTAACCGGTGCGCTGCGTGTCGTACCAGGCATCGCCGTTGCCGGGTAGTACATCGCGCCCCATCTGTTCGGCTTCCTGCTTCGTGAGGCTCACGTAGACCGTGTTCGCGTCTGCCTGCGTGATTACACTGGTCGGCAGGTAGACGTCCTTGATGAACAGCCAGCCCTTCTGCACGAGGAAATAGTTCTGGCCGACGTCCGCGACGGTGCCGATTTTCTCATCGTCCGCGCCAAAGACCTCCGCGCCCGCAACGAGGCGATCCACGTAATTGTGCGTTCCCATGTTCGCCCGGTCATACTCATTGCGTCCCATGGTCATGGTTCTGCTCCTCCTTCGCCTGGGATCCGTCGCCCCAGATACTTCGCTTTTCGGTATCACCGCCGATACCGTCGTGCATCGGCTTTCGGCAACAATCGTGCCACGATGGATGGAATACAATTATGGACTCTAGCAATTGTATTAGCAGATTGTGTGAGGGATTTGACTGCTCTGACGATAGGTACATGTCGCGGGATTCTGCGTATCTTTCGCACGGCGTCTTATCCAAAAGAGACGGGATGCCGTAAGGGCATCCCGTCACCGATCTCGTGATAATCGGGTGGTGTACGCGTGTGTCAGGAGGAATGGCTCGACTGAGGCGCTGGCGGGGGATCGCTTGAGGGATCGGCATCATGCACGCGGTCCGCGAGATGGCCCGCGTCTATCTCGACGCGCTCTTTGCGCACGACTGTCTGGACTGTTTGCATCGTCGGGATGATGCGCTTCGTAATGCGCAGTTCCTCAGCGAGGACGCGCCGCGTCACGACAACGGCTTCCTCGACGATGACGGGGATGATATACGTATCACCCTCCTCGCGCGGCATCACTTCTTCGTCCGCCGCGAGTTCCCGGCCGACCGCGAGGCGCTCGACGAAGAGTTCCTCGCGCTGCGTTTCCCGCGTGAGCGTCTGCGGGATCTCCTCGGCCACGGTACGGACGATGATTGAGCCGGCATCCCGCCACTCCGGGTGCGCCTCGACCTGCTCCTCGATCACGGGAACGGTCACTTCCTGCTGATTGGCGTCCATAATATGCGTGCCGGCTTCATGCATCGCGTCGAGCGGCACCGTCACGCCTGCCTCCGCTGCGATCGGCTCGCGCGGCACGGACGGTATATACGTCGCGTCCAGATCGTCCGCGACGGCAGCCGGTTCCTGCCGGGGTACATGGGGAATGTACGTGACGTCGTCGTGCTCATCACGCACTTGCCCGCCGTGCGTGGGGTGGATTGGCGGTGGCTCGGGCGTCACGAGCGGTGGATCACTGACATAGGGATTGACGTGCGATGGATCATTCTGCGCGGGGGCAGGCGCGGGGCCGGCAAGCCGGGTGGTGAGATCGTCTTCCAGCACTTGTGGTTGCGGTGGCGCCTGCGGCGCTGGCGCGACGATAGCCGATGGCGGCGGTTGCGCGCGAATCACCGCCTGACCGTTTTCGACCACGAACATCGAGAGCGCAACGAGTGTCGTACCGTCCCCGTGCCACGCGACACGCACCGCACCCTCGTAGCCGGGCGCGGCTGGGATGATCTCGGTGATCGAGCCGGTCCATCCATTGTCTGAACTCACGGGCATCCCCAGTTGCAGGTTGGGCTGCCCATATCCCGCCGACGGTGCTCCATAACTCATGGTTTCGCTCCTCCCTATGTGCCGGAACAGTATATACCGTCTGTGGCATACACGGTGCCAGAAGAATGGATGCGCCCGCGAAATGGCGGGTCAGTGCGGTCGCGTCCTCCCTCTATTGTCCACGAGGACGCAAGGGGATCATAGCATCGTTGATGCCGAAAGAATCCGTGATCGTTTGGCGGGAGATACTACGATCTTCTTGCCCAGGTTTGCATAATGTTGCGCGTACGTGCTGTACGGACTATGATGCGGTGGGAGTTTTGATCGGGCGATATGGGGAGTGGGGGGTATGCGTCGGAAGTGGCGAGCGAGTTTAATGGGCGTCCTGCTGTTGATCTGCGGCCTCGTCGTGCCCATTTGTACCGTCACGCGCGCGGCGGCGGACGATCTCGAATCCCAGCGCAATGCCGCACTCGCCCGCATCAACCAGTGGCGGGCCGCGATCGGCGTTGCGCCCATTGCGCGCCATCCCGCCCTCGACCAATCCGCCCAGGCGCACGCACGCTACTACCAACTGAATAACGGCAGTGGTGGTGTCGGCATCCACGATGAGAAGCCGGGTCTGCCGGGCTTCACCGGCGCGGATTTCTTCGACCGCGCCCAGGCGGCGGGCTATCCGAGCCGCAATGTCAACGAGAATATGGGCCTCACGGGCAATCAACTGGCCTCGCTGGACTGGTACATCGGCACGATCAATCACCGCCTGACGCTTCTCGACCCGCGCTATGTCCATATTGGCTTCGGTGTCGTGAACGACACTGTCAAGGTGGACGTGATTGATTTCGGCACGCCCGATTGGAGCACGACTGCCACTCCCGTCTGGGAGCAGTGGCCACCCGATGGCGCATCGGGCATCGGAACGAGTTTCGATGGCGAATCGCCCAACGCCTTCACGAATGCCTCGTACCCGATTGGCACGCCAATCACACTCAAGTACAACGGCGATGGCAGCGTGACCTTCGCGACCGTGACGATCACCGCGAACGGGCAGACGGTCCCCTCTTTCGCGAATACCGGCACGGGCTGGCTCTCCCGCAATACGGACCTGATCGCCACGACCGCGCCGATGCAGCCGGGTACGAACTACAGCGTGACCGTCACTGGAACGGCGAGCGGCCAGCCGTTCTCGCGCGTCTGGGGATTCCGGACGAGGGGGCCGGGCGATCTCGCGAATGTCATGCCCGGCGCAACTGCAACGCCGAAACCCGTTTCGGCCACTCCAACCACCGCGCCGCCGACCGCTGTCGTAGCAAGCAAAGTTATTCAGACGCCAGCGTCGCGCACGCTGCCATCTTTCCCCGTCGCACCATCGCCGCCCTCTACCGGATATCATCTGCCGAATGGGGTCAATGCGGCCCCCGGTGTGATCGGCACGGCATGGAGCGGCGGCGATGGCGCGGTCGCGGCGGGAAGAGTCACGCGCTCATGGCTCTATGGGCCGGATGTCGTGACGACGCGGATGGAGCCATACGCGGAGTCACCGGGCGGTATGCGGACGGTCTTCTACTTCGACAAAGCGCGGATGGAACTGACAACACCGACGAGCGGCGTCTCGAACGGCCTGCTCGTCACGGAGATGGTCAGCGGCGGCGTACAGGTCGGCAATAGTGCGTTCCGGTCGTATCGCCCGGCGACGATCCCGGTCGCGGGGGACGCGCTGAACAACGAGACGTGTCCGACGTACGCGACGCTTTGGAGCGTCGCATCGTTCGGTGATCTGGCGAAGGATCGGCGCGCCGCGAAGAACATCGGCCAGTCGGTGACCGCGACGATTGATCGCGGCGGTCATGTCGGAGATGACCCGTCGCGCGGCGGGTATGCCACGATCGCGCAATACGACTCGAACCTCGGCCACAACATCCCGGATGTCTTCTGGAATTGGATGCAGACGCTCCCGTCGGACTGGCAGACCCTCCTCGGCCTGCCGATTACCGAACCGTACTGGACACAGACGCGCGTCGGCGGTACGCTGCGTTCGGTGCTGATGCAGGCGTTCGAGCGACGAGTGCTCACCTACACGCCCGATAACGCGCCCGCCTGGCAGGTGGAGATGGGCAACGTCGGCTTGCACTTTCTCCTCTGGCACGACAGCCTCACATAAAACGCGAAGAAGGGGGAACAATGAGCGACACAGCCCACGAGCGGGTAAATATCTCGTCCGGTACGCCGTGGGAGGAGCGGGTCGGGTATTCGCGCGCGGTGCGAATCGGCAATCTCGTCTATACCTCCGGCACGACAGCGATGAAGGAGGGCGCACTCGTCGGCATCAATGATCCATACGTGCAGACGGTGCAAATTCTCGCCAATATCGGCTGGGCGCTCGGCGAAACGGGGGCGACGATGGCGGATGTCGTGCGCTATCGCGTCTATCTCGTGGATATCCACGATTGGACGGAAGTGGCACGGGCGTTGAAGGAGACATTCGGCGCGGTGCGGCCATGCAGCACGCTGCTCGCTGTCGCCGCGCTGATTGACCCGGCGATGCGTGTCGAGATCGAAGTGGACGCGGTGGCGCCGCCCGCATGAGCGTTCCCCCGACCCGGCCGGACCTGCTCCCCCGCCGTCTGCGCGACACCAATGCGCTGGAGAATCGCCTGCGCCGGATTCGCTGGCTCTTCTTCGATGTCGGCTCTGTGCTCATGGACGAAACGCTCGGTAACGAGCAGACGCGCAAGCAGATTGTGCGGTTGCTCGCCCTGCGCGGCCATCGCGTACCGCTCGCCACCGTGCGCGGTGCATGGGATGCGGCGGTCGCGTCGTACGATCGGCATCTCGTGCGCGGCGTCCTCAGCCGCCTCGTGGATGAACAGACCGCGGCGGCCGTGCAGCAGGAGTTACGCAACCTCTCCCTCCCCACGCCACCCTATGCGGAGACGAAGCCGACGATGGAGACTTTCGCCAAACGATTCGGCACCGGCGTGATCGCCAACCAGCCCGCGACGATCCGCGAATGGGCGGAGATCGCCGGGTTCGGCGAGGCGGTGCATCTCTGGTGCCTCTCCGGGGAACTTGGCTTCGGTAAGCCCGATCCACGCATCTTCCAATACGCCCTCGACCGTGCCGCCTGCGACCCGAAGGAGGCCGCAATGGTTGGCGATCGCCTCGACTACGACATCACGCCCGCGAAGAGACTCGGCATCCTGACGATCCGCATCCGGCGCGGCCCGCACGCCATCCAGGAGCCGCGCGCCCGCGAGGAGATGCCGGACCTCACGGTCGCCACCCTCACCGCTCTTTGCCGCCGCATCTGCCTCCCGCCCGAAACGACGGATACCACAGACACCGGCGGGTTCGATATGGTGCGGGAAACATCGTAGCGCGGGGCAATAGTGGTGGCACAGGCTTCAGTCTGCAACACCATCGCTATCTCGATGCAGGTCTCGGATTCAGCGCGCAGGAGCGGCCCGATGCGCAACCGAAAGCCGGGTCCGTGGGGAAGGCGAATCCGGCATCGCGGAGCAGCGCCGCCACCCGGCAGAGGGGGAAGCCAACGACGGTGGTGTAGCATCCCTCGACGGAGGCGACGAGGGCGCCTCCCGCGCCTTGCACGGCGTAGGAGCCCGCTTTGTCGAATGGCTCGCCGGTGGAGAGGTACGCACTGATGGCGACCTCGGTGTACGGGTGCATCGTCACCGTCGCGGTTTCGACACGGGCGGTTTCCGTGCCGTCCGGGGCGATCAGCGCGACCCCCGTCGGCACTCGATGCGCCCGGCCGCGCAGGCGGCGGAGCATCCGCGCCGCGTCCGCCGTATCGGTCGGTTTGCCGAGAATCAGACCATCCACCGTCACGAGCGTGTCCGCGCCGAGGACATATGCGCTGGGATGCCGCGCCGCGACCGCGCGCGCCTTCACGATCGCCAGGGATTGTGCGACTGCTTCCGGGTTTACTCCGGCAGGTGGCACCTCGTCCGCGCCGCTCGGGTCAACCATGAACGGGAGGTCGAGCAGACCGAGCAGTTCGCGGCGGCGCGGCGAGCCAGAAGCGAGAATAAGCAGCGGCTGATCGTTCACGGGAGGTCGTATACCGTGTGATTGTGGCGCGCGGTGAGGCCGAGGGAGTGGGCAAGGGCAACCGCCGCCCCGTTCTCCGCGCTCGTTGTCAGCACCGGGGCTTTGCCCCGCTCGCTCTGGATTGCGCCGATCAGGCGATGCGCGCACTCCCGCGCGAAGCCGTTACGGCGCGTCCGCTCGATCGTGTAGGCGGCGATGGCATCGTACCGCTCGGTCGTGCCCGCCGTGCAGGCGACGGCGACGAGGTCGGCGCGGAGGTAGCGCGCGTAGGCGATCCCTTGTCGCAGCATCGCTTCCGGTGAGCCGTATCCCGCCCAGAGCCAGGCGGGGAACGCGGTCAGGTGTCGTCCGTCGGCAGGCCGTAACCGGCGCACCCCACCCGGTGGCAGCATCACAAACGCCGCGTCGGCGCCGGACGTGGGAAAGGTAAAAGCCACCGATTGATGCGATGACGCATCCGGGCGCCAGATAGGAATTTGGCTCGCTATCGGGGCAGTCGCACAGAGCGTTACCGGGTCGGAGAGGGCGCGAACATGCGCCATCAGTGCGGGATGCTCCACCGCGCCAAAGAGGAAGAGCGATCGCCCTTCCGTAGTTTCCGTTTCGATGGCGACAACCGATGGGATACGTACGTCATCCGCATACACCCCCGCCAAACCCGCGAGGACAGCCGCTCGCGCCGGTATCGCCCACGGTTCATCGGGGATGAGCGGGAAGAGAGAATGATAGGCGTCGGGAGCGACAGGTCGGAGTGTGGCGTCGGTATGCATGTGGCGCATTGTACAGGAAAAGGCGCGCGAGGCTGTGCAAATTGATTGTGAAGGTTATCACGAACTGCAATGCGCGACCGAAGAGCGAAATGATCGTGAAAGAATGCACGATCACTTGTGAAATCCGGAACAATTTTGCCGCCTCTGCGTTCTACTTTATGGATGACGCGATGGTTCGTTGTCCTGATGAGAGAAAGGGAGTCACCTATCATGTTTGAAACCGCTGTGGTCGCCGCCGCGTTGGTGAGCGAATTGAAGCGTAATGAAGACCTCGCGGACCGCCGCGCATTTTATGGCCCCGATCTGGAGCCGTCGCGGGAAGAGCGCCGTCGCGCGATCCGTCTCCCGCGATTCATGCGCCGTGGCGCGAACCTCGTCTAATCGAAAGGGGAAGAACGATGTTTGAGAATGCGGTCCTGATTGCCAGTATGCTCCCGGACAAGAAAATCCGCGAAGAGAAACTGCCGCGATTGGTCTTCCACGAATACGAATTCGGGGCGTGGCGGGAAGAAACCCGACGCAAGCCCCACTGGCCGCGCTTCTTGAGCAGGCAGCGGACCACAAACGGCGGGCAGTAAATCTGCCCCGTTCCGCGCAACCGCAACACCCCGGCGATCATCGCCGGGGTGTTTTGCGTTCGTACACCGAACGCTGCTTGCAGTCCGCTGCCTGCTTCGCTAGAGACCGAGCGTCTTGATGCCTGCGGCGGCGCCGGAGATGATGAATCCGCCATCGCCACCGCCCGTGAGGAACTGGAAGCCTTGCGCCGCGCGCCGGACCATCTCTTCGGGGCTGCCGCACGAGAGGCCGGCGATCTTGCCGGTGTTCCGGCATGCCTGGACAACCCGCTCCAGCGCGCGGATGTGCCGGTCGTCGTTTGGGGCGTTGCGTGGATCAATGCCCATTGAGAGCGCCATGTCGGCCGGGCCGGCCCAGCAGCCATCCACCCCGGGGACGGACATGATCGCCTCGGCGTTCTCGACCGCCTGGATGCTCTCCAGTTGCACCGCGACGAAGACCTCGTCATTAATCCGATCCGCGTAGTCACTCCCATATCGCGCGGCGCGACCCCAGCCCCATGAGCGCGTCCCGACCGGGGGCAACCGGCAGCAATCCGCGGCGGTTTTCGCGTCCTCAGCGGTATGGACCATCGGCACAACGATCCCCATCGCGCCCTCGTCCAGCAGCCGGCCAATCATCGTGTAGTCGTTGCGGGCGGTGCGGGCCATCGGAATCGCCGATCCGCCTGCCATCGCCATGAAACAGGCGATCGTCGAGTCCGGGCCGAACGACCCATGCTGGTTGTCGAGCAGGATGAAATCAATCCCGCTGCTCGCCAGGATCTCGGCGGCGAGCGGCGACCCGAGGCCGAGTGAATAGCCAAAAGCAGGTTTGCCTTGCAGCATCTTCTGCTTCGCGGTGTTCGTGCGCATCCGTCGCCCCTCCTCCATCTGTTCGCTTCCGATACGGCGGAGACAAGCATAGCACACATGGGACACGAGATTGGCGAAGGCGGTTTGTCAGGCGCGGATCGAAAGCGAGTTCCGCCACTCGCCTAGAGAACGACGAGGATGATGAAAACGAGGAAGCAGAGGAGGCTGAAGAGCCAGAGTTTCGCGGCGGGCCGGTGCGGATCCACGACCATCAGGCCGACGGCGAGCGCGCCGATGAGGAGCGCGGGCGAGAGCGGGAAGGGCAAGCCGCGCACCCGGGACCCCGCCCCGAGTGCGAGGATCGTGAATGCCGCGATCAGGCACGGGCCCACGACGCCGATGAATCGCCGCTGCCGTCTCGCAAATGCCCGCCGACGCTCCGCAAACGTTTCCATGAGTCTATTCTACATGACGGTATCGTAGAATGAGCGCATTGTCATCGCTGAGGGCGATATCGCTTCGTGGAGAGGATGTAGCACATGGTAACGCCCATCGTTGATCCGACGACGGCCGGCCTGATCTTCATTGATGTCCAACCCTTCTTTGCCGATCTGATGTACGGCCCGCCGGAACCGACCATGGCGCGGCTGGAACACTTGCTACTGCTCGCGCGCACGTTCGCGATACCAACGATCGCGACGTTCGAGCATCCTGTCACGCGAAACAGCTGGCTTCCGGAGCGTTTGGAGCGCGTCTTCCCCACCGATGGCCAGCGGTTCATCAAGCATACCTTCAATCTCTGCGCGGAACCGGAAATTCGACAGGCGGTTCAGTCGCTCAATGTCCGGCAGTTGATCGTCGCGGGTGCCGAAACCGATGTCTGCGTGGTGCAATCCACGCTCGGTCTCCTCGATCTCGGCTATCAGGTATTCCTCGTCGAGGATTGCCTCTTCACCGCCGAGCCGAATACCGGACCCGCTCTCCGACGCATGGAGCAGGCGGGCGCGATCCCGCTCACGTACAAGACGCTGCATTACGAACTGAAACGCTCGGTGGACCCCGAACCTTTCCACCTCGCGTGGAATGTACACTACGCCGGTGGCGAGCAGCGCTTCCTCAGTCCGTACGATCTCCCGCCGGTCGCGAACGTGCCTGCCGAACGAGTTCGATAGACGCCCGCCCGCCGCGCGTGCGAGAATGCTGCGGCGCCAATGGCGGTGTCTCGCACCATCGGGAGGGGAGCACGGGTGAATATTCACGAATATCAGGCGGCGGAAATTCTCAGTCGCTACGGCATTCCGCTCAACGCCGGGCAGGCAGCCAGGACACCCGATGAGGCGGCGGCGGCGGCGCGGGCGCTCGGCGGCACAGTGGCCGTCAAGGCGCAGGTCCATTCGGGTGGACGTGGTAAGGCGGGCGGCATCAAACTGGCGAAATCGCCGGACGAGGCGCGTGATGTCGCGGGCCGCATTCTCGGTATGGACATTCGCGGCCATACCGTCAATACCGTGCTCGTCGTTCCCGGTGTGAGCATCGCCGCCGAGTATTACGTCGGCATTACGTTGGACCGTGCGAACCGGCAGATCATCGTCATGGCCTCCGCCGAAGGCGGCGTCGAGATCGAGGACGTGGCGCGGACGAACCCCGATGCGATCTACCGCACGCCCGTTGATCCGGTACGCGGCCTCTTGAACTACCGTGCCGTGGACCTCGCCTTCGCACTCGGCATCGAACCCGCTGCCGTCGGCGGCTTCGGGGAGATCGTCAAGAAGATGGCGCTGGCCTACCTCAATGAGGACGCCTCGCTCGTCGAGATCAATCCGCTGATTCGCACCGAGGATGGCCGCTGGCTCGCGCTCGACTCCAAGATGGTGCTCGATGACAATGCCCTCTTCCGCCATCCGTCGCATGAGATGTTGCGGGACATGGCGGAGGAGAACGCGACCGAACTGACCGCCAAGGCGTCCGGCATCTCGTTCGTCAAATTGGATGGCAATATCGGCTGCGTCGTCAACGGCGCGGGGCTGGCAATGGCGACGATGGACGCCCTGCAAGTGGAGGGCGGCGAACCCGCCAACTTCCTCGATGTCGGTGGCGGCGCGAACGCGGCGCAGGTCGCGAAGGCGCTCAGCCTGATCCTCGCCGACCCGAATGTGCGGGCGATCTTCTTCAACATCTTCGGTGGCATCACGCGCGGCGACGAGGTTGCGAAGGGGCTCCTTGCGGGGCTGGAGCAGGTGCCGACGCAATTACCGATTATCGTACGGCTCGCGGGAGTGAACGCGGAGGAAGGGCGGCGTATCCTCGCCACGGCGAACCTGCAGTCGGCGGAGACGATGGAGGAAGCGGCGCGGCTCGCGGTCGCGGCGGCGAAGGGGGAAGCGGCGTGAGCATTCTCGTCAATCACGATACCCGCGTGCTCGTCCAGGGCATCACGGGCCAGCACGGCTCCTTCCATACCGGCCAGATGGTCGAATACGGCACGAAGGTCGTTGCCGGGACTCGGCCGGGCGGCAAGGGGCGCGAGGTTCACGGCGTGCCGGTCTTCAACACCGTCGCGGAGGCGGTACGGGAGACGGGCGCGAACACGAGCATCATCTACGTCCCTGCCGGTGGCGCGCCGGACGCGATCGAGGAGGCCGTCGCGGCGTGCCTCCCGCTCGTCGTCTGCATCACCGAGGGGGTCGCGGTCAATGACATGGTACGGACGTATGAGGTCGTCAAGCGCTCCGGCTCGCGGCTGATCGGCCCGAACTGCCCCGGCCTGATTACGCCCGGCGAGGCGAAAGTCGGCATCATGCCCGGCTTCATCCATGCGCGCGGGCGGATCGGCCTCGTCTCCCGCTCCGGCACGCTGACGTATGAAGTCGTGAATGCCTTGACGCAGGCGGGCCTCGGCCAGAGCAGCGCGGTCGGCATCGGCGGTGACCCGGTGATCGGCACATCGTTCGTGGATGTCCTGACGCTCTTCGAGGCGGACCCGGAGACGGACGCGGTTGTGATGATCGGCGAGATCGGCGGCACGGACGAGGAAGTGGCAGCGCGCTACGCCCAGGAGCACATGACGAAGCCGGTCATCGGCTTCATCGCCGGCCAGTCCGCGCCCCCCGGCAAGCGGATGGGCCACGCGGGCGCGATCATCTCCGGTGGCGCGGGCACGGCGGCGGAGAAGATGGCCGCCCTCGAAGCGGCAGGTATCCGCGTCGCCATCCGTCCCGGCGATGTCGCGGGCCTCGTCAAACAGGCGATTGGCAAGGCATAATCCGAAACGCGGAAGGAACACCACACGAAAGGCGATGGAGCGGCCTTTGTGAGGTGCCATCCGTCGCAGTTCGTGCCCGTCAGGGGAGCCATCGCCCCCAACCCTGCCGCGCCGCTCACGCGGTCTTCAGCCCAATGTTGAATACCGTCGCGTAGCCGTCGCCGGCCTTGGTCAAAGTCAGCAGCAACTGGTCCCCGCCAGTCGCATACACCATGTCCCGGCTGTTCAGCGTGTCGCGCTTCCCCTTACTGGCATACGGCGCCTGCGCATGTACCTGGTCCGTGAGGGTTTCATCGAAAAAGAGTTGCGACGTCAACTGCGTGCCCGTGTTTGCCGCGGGGTCAGTGCGCACCTTGAAGTGGATGTGTACGGCCCGGCCCGTGTACCAGCCGGGATAGATCGTCGTGAATCGCGCCGCCCCGCTCGCGTCCGTCATCTGCGTGCCGCGCAGGAACTTCTTCCCCACGGTGTTCTGCATGCGTACGTCCGAGTACACGCCGAGCGCGTCGCAGTGCCAGATGTCCACCGTGGCGCCCGCGAGCGGCATGCAGGCGGTGCCGCTGAGCGTCGAGATAGTGAACATCAGTTGCAGCGGCACGCCCGCCCTGGTCGTCCCATCCGAAGGGTCGGTGCGAATGTCGGAGCGGTTGAGTTTCTCGTCCACGAAGTACGGCCCCTCGGTCTCTGCCGGGGTGGCGACACAGATAGACGCCGCCGCTGTCGTCGCGGGAGAAGATGCCTGGGGAGGCAGGCTCAGCGGTGACGTGGCGCCGCTACTCGTCGTCGCCTGCGCGGAGGCACTCGGCCGCTGCGGAGCGCCGGATTGACCGGGCACACAGCCAACAAGCAGCGTGGCCCCGGAGACTCCGAACAGGGCGAGTATCTCTCTGCGACCGAGAATCCGACCGATAGGAAGATCGTCATTGTCCAATTTCTCGTCCCTCCAACGCTATTCAGGTATCGCCATTATTGGCAGGATACGCCGTGCGTGTGGGCACGGCCAGGCCTGCGTACCATTCAGGGTCGGGCGACCCGTAGGCCGCCCGTTCATCACTCGTGGATTCGTTCCCGCCTCACCCCACGCGGAAGGCCGGCGTGCCTGTCGTCGTGCAATAGTAGCCGCTCGCCGTCTGCGTTACCTGACCGTCCGCGCAATTTGAGCTGGTATCGGTGTACTGCCGGAAGCCGGAGACGCCGTTGCCTGCGAAGATGCCAGGATAGCCGGAGTAATTCACACTCGTATAGGCGGGCGCAATCGTCGTGCCCGTGTAGGCCGACACATAATCTACGTAGACGGGATAGATGCGCTGCCCGGTCGCGGCGTTAATATCAATCAGGTTCCCGCTGGCATCGGTGACGACCGAGACTTCACCGTAGCGCGCATCGAAGTAGGTGCTTATTACCGTGTTCGGCGGATAGACGGATTGCGCACCCACAGCCATGGCGGGAAGGAGAGTGAGGATGAGCAGCGCGAGGCCCGCCGCGACAACGAGCACATGGCGTCGCGCGGGGAGACGCATTACCCGATCCCTGCCGGGGCCGACTCCTCCAGAGAGGCCCGTCGCGGCATCATCGGTGAGGATCGGAAATCTGTTGGCATTGCTGAGACCATGAGACATGTGAAACCTCCTGTACTGATAAGATCCGAGAGTGCAGTGATCCCTCAGAGAGCGAGCGGCTGCCTTGCCATGCTCCGACGACGATTTCCGTCGTGTGTGCAAATGGCGTTGCGCCTCCCCTCGCGGAATCCCGTACCCGTTGTGACGATGTGCCGGGTCATCTCCGGTACATCCTCAGACTACGGCGCGCGGATGAGAGAATAGGGTGGCCTGAATGAGAACTCGGTGAGAAGCCCATCACGGCGCTGGGAGAGCCAGCGAACGATACGAGATGATGCGCGTCGCGTTGTCGTGATAGGATGCTGGTGCGTCATCACCGCCGACCTCGGTGCGCATTCTGGTGCGGCTCGGCGAGTATCCGTTGCCATTTCTGGCTCCCCTCTCCTATCGCTTGCGATGGAGGGGGGCTGGGGGGTGAGGTTGATATGGCGACAAAATCCCGGCTTCGCGATCTCGGCATCACCATCGGCACGCAGCCGACGGGTGCGCACAACGCGATCACGGACGTACCCGGCGTGCGCGTCGGGTATGCGACGGTGATCCACGGCGACGGGCCACTGCGGGTCGGTGAAGGACCGGCGCGAACGGGTGTGACGGCGATCCATCCGCACGAAGGCTCGGTCTTCCAGGAGATGATCCCCGCTTCCATCGCCGTCCTCAACGGCGCGGGCGAGATCACCGGCCGCTCGCAAGTGGACGAGTATGGCCTGATCGAGACGCCGATCCTCATCACGAACACGCTCTCCGTCGGCGCGGCTCACAAAGGATGTGTTGAGTGGCTGACGATCCATGAGCCGTCGCTCGGCACGCGCGATTTCGTCATCCCCGTCGTCGCGGAGACCTTCGATGGCTTCCTCAATGATGTCGCCGGGCAGCATGTGACGAGCGCGCACGTCTTCGCCGCGCTGGATAACGCGATGGGCGGCCCGATCGCGGAGGGCAATGTCGGCGGCGGCACGGGGATGACACTCTTTCGCTTCAAGGGCGGCACCGGCACATCCTCGCGCGTCGTGCCGGTGGGCGGGCACGAGTACACCGTCGGCGTACTCGTGCAGGGCAACTTCGGTCGGCGCGAGGATTTGCTGGTGGACGGCGTGCCGGTCGGCCTTGAGATTACCGATTTGCTGCCGGAGCGCGGCACGCCAGCCGAGGAGAAACGCGATGGCTCGATCATCGTCGTGATCGGCACCGACGCCCCGCTGACGGATCGTCAGTTGGGCCGCCTCTGCCGCCGCGGGATGCTCGGCCTTGGCCGCATCGGCTCGACGGCGACGCACAGTTCCGGCGATCTGCTGATCGCCTTCTCGAACGCACCGGAGAACCGCGTGGATCGCTTCGAGACGAAGACGCTCCTCGTCAACACCTTCCTCAACGACACGCAGATCAACGATCTCTTTCAGGCGACGATCGAGGCGACGGCGGAAGCGGTGCTCAATGCTCTCGTCGCGGCGGAGACGATGACCGGGCGGGACGGTAATATCGCCCATGCCCTCCCGTATGATCGCCTGCAAGCGATCATGCGGCACTACGGCAGGCTGCGGGATTGACGGGTGCGACGGGACCGGAGACGCCCGACCGCGCGGCGATTCGGGCAGTTGCCGGCCGTATCTTCTCAACGAGCATTGATTTCACGGTGACGCGGGTCGCGGAGGGTGTTTCCACCTCCGTCTATCGGATTGAGCGCGGCGCGGAGACCTTCTATTGCCGCGTTCTACCCGAAGCGGGGGCGAGTTTTTTGCCCGAAGCGGAGGTACACCGGCTCCTGCGCGAGCGCGGCGTCAAGGTTCCCGAAGTTGTCTACGTCGCGCGGTATGATGAGCGACTCGAACGACCCGTCATGCTGACAACCGCGATCAAAGGATACCCGATTGGTCATTGTCCGGCAGACCCGAACGTGCCGAACATTCTTATCGAAGCGGGACACGACCTGGCACGCATCAACCAAATCCCGGTCACGGGCTTTGGATGGATCACGCGAGACCAACCGGAGCGCGGCCGGTTGGAGGCGGAATACTTGACCTATCGCGCCTTTGTCGCCGCATATCTCGATGCCGCTCTCGCGACGTTGCGGGAGCATCTGCTCGACGCGGACGAAATCGCGGCGATCCGGGCAATCCTCGACCGGCACGATTCCTGGCTCGATAGTCATGATGCGTGGCTTGCCCACGGCGATTTCGATGCGACGCATATCTACCAGGAGGGCGGGCGATACACCGGGATCATTGACTTCGGAGAGATTCGCGGGAGCGATCGCTGGTATGATCTGGGACACTTCCGCATGCACGATGGTGAAACGCTGCCCATGCCCGCTCTCCCGTGGCTATTGAAAGGCTATCGCGCCGTTACACCGCTCCCCGACGACGATGAGCGACGGATGAGTTTCACCAGCCTGCTCATTGCCCTCCGCGCCCTCGCCCGACTGCTCATGATGAACCGGCAAACCGCCTATCGCGATCACGCTCTGGCTTCCGTCAGGCGGGAGGTTGCGCTGTTGTCTCCTTGATGGGATGCCGGCGACAGATAGCAGAGAGGAGTGGTGGACTCCACCACCTGATCCTCACATATAGTGGCAATCACTCAGGCAAACACGTATACTCCGCCGCCCGACCTGGCGCCGGGGGATAGCATGAGTCCATTCCGTTTGCCCATGGGCAACGCGCTCAGAATCCCGAAAGGAAGATGTAATGACAGAGGAAGGCGGCTCAGTTCCCACGTCTTCCAAGCGCCCCCTGTACAAACGTCTCCTCGTTGACACGAGGCCGCTCCGGGAATCGCCCGCATACCGGCGGCTCTGGGTTGGCCAGTCCTTGTCTACCGTCGGTAGTCGGATGACCAGCGTTGCGGTGCCGATACAGATCTATGCCCTCACGCACTCCTCACTTGCGGTCGGGATGATCGGGCTCACCATCGCCGTCCCGCTCATCGGACTCGGTTTGGTCGGTGGCTCGATTGCTGATGCATTCGATCGCCGCACGCTGGTGATGGTTACGACCACTCTCCTCGCCGTCGTATCACTGATTTTCGCGCTGCAGGCACTGCTCGACCTTCGCCAGCTCTGGTTGCTGTACGTGTTGATCGCGCTGCAGTCCTGCCTCTCTGCCATTGACCAGCCCGCCCGGCGGACTTTCATCCCGCGTTTGCTTCCGCCCGATCAGATTCCCGCGGCGGCGGCGTTATCCTTTTTGTCCTTTCAGGTCAGCCTCACCGCTGGGCCGCTGGTGGCGGGGGCGATTATCGCAGCCGCGGGCCTGCAAACCGCCTATGTCGTTGATGCCGTGAGCTTCTTCTTCTCGTTCTACGGTGTCATGCGCCTTCCGGCAATGCCGCCGCAAGACGGCGGGACGACCCCCGGCCTACGTGCTGTCGTTGAGGGGTTGCAATTCGTCCGCCGCCATCCGATCATCGCCACGGTCCTGCTCGTTGACCTGAACGCCACTATTTTCGGGATGCCATTTGCGCTCTTTCCCGCCCTTGCCGCGACTCGCTTCGGCGGCGGACCCCAGGCGGTCGGCTTACTCTATGCGGCGCCAGCCATCGGGGGGCTGATCGTTTCAACGTGCTCCGGCTCGCTCTCGCATATCCATCACCAGGGCCGGGCAGTACTGATTGCCCTCGCAGTCTGGGGAGCCGCGATCGCCGGCTTCGGCGCCACGCACCTGCTCTGGCTCGGCGTGATCCTGCTTGCCGTCGCGGGTGGGGCCGACGTCGTCAACGGCGTGTTCCGCACGACGATCATCCAGGTCAACACCCCGGACGCGCTGCAAGGGCGGGTGAATAGCGTCGGGTTCGTCGTCGGCGCAGGAGGACCGCGCCTCGGCGACGTTGAATCGGGCGTGGTCGCGTCCCTGACATCACCGGTTTTCAGTGCGGTGAGCGGCGGCCTCGCCTCCGTGGTCGGGGTCGTGCTGCTCGGCCTGATCCGCCCTGCCTTCGCTCACTATGACGCACGGAAACACACCACCAACGAGCCGGGCATCTAACGTCTCGCTCTCTGTGATCTGTGCAAACTCGCTGGCAAGCAATCACGGTCTCAATGCTGTCTCGCAACCCGGAACCAAAGTCTATGGCCATCTGTTACTACCTTGACAGAGCCGCTGCCAAGGAAGTGAGCAAGACCGATGAAGGGTTTCGCCGCTCTGGTTATGGTGTTCGCGATCGGCACAGTGGGGGCATGCGGGAACTCCGGTTCAGCAGCGACACCAACCACCAATTCTTCCCCACTCCTCCGTCAACTCGATGATGGCGAGACGATGTGGCGCAACGCGAACGTCAACAGTTACCGCATCCGTCCCGCAACAAACCGAATCGAGTGGATCGCTGCGAGTGGAGCAGCTCCAACCCTTGCTATGAGCAGGCATCATGGGAGCACTCATCGGGGTTGTCTGTAATCGCGGTCGCTGACACTGATTATACCGATTCCTGATGTATAGTTCGCGTATCGGCAGCCGGTTGACGGCGGGAGGGAACGATGGGGAGACGGGTGACGCTCGTGCCACACTTCACGACGGCGCAACTGGCGGCGCGCTACAAAGCGACCCCCGCTGCCGCCGCTGCCCGCCGCTGGCAGCTCATCTGGCTGGTCAGTCGCGGCGCGACGCGGGACGAGGCGGCGGGTGTGGTCGGGGTCTCCTCCCGCTGGGCGAGCAGGCTGATCGCCCGCTACAACGCGGCGGGAGCGGCGGGGCTCGGCGACGGACGACACGACAATCCTGGTCATGCCCCCTTGCTTGATGCCATCCAGACCGCCGCTCTCACCGTCGCGCTTGCCGCGCCGCCTGCGGATGGCGGGCTGTGGACAGGGCGGAAGGTGGCGGCGTGGATGGCGAGCCATGCCGGGGTGGTGACGAACCCGCAGCGCGGGGTGGTCTACCCGCGCCGCCTCGGGCGCACGCCGCAGGTGCCGCGCCCCTGCCATGTCCACGCCGCCACCGCCGAGGAGCAGGCGGCGTTGCGCAAAGCCTGAATACCCACGTCGCCGCAGTGCGCGCGGTGTCGGGGGTGGTCAGTGTCGAGACATGGGCGCAGGACGAGGCGCGCTTGGGCTTACAGCCGGTGGTACGGCCCGGGTACTCTCTGGGTGGCATGGGCACCGCGCGGGGAGCGACCAATCGCCTGGGTCAATCCGCGCTACGAGTGGCTGTGGGTCTACGGCTTCGTTCATCCGCCGACGGGTGCGACGTACTGGCTGACAATGCCGCAGGTGAATATCGCGGTGATGGCAGCGGCACTGGCGGCGTTCGCCCAGGATGTCGGCATTGACGCGGCACACCGGGTCGTGCTGGTCGTGGATCGAGCGGGATGGCACACGAGCAAGCGGCTCGCACTGCCGGAGGGGCTGACGCTCTGGTTCCTGCCCGCCTACACGCCACAGTTGAACCCGGCGGAGCGGCTCTGGCCATCAGTGCGGGAGGCGGTGGCGAACTGGCCGGTGAGCAAGGTCACGGAACTGGAACAGATCGTCGGGCAGCGCTGTGTGACGTTGCATGACAATCCGGTGCAGATCTGTCGGGCGACGAACTACCACTGGTGGCCGTGGTGCTAATGTGAACCCTTCTACGGGAATCGGTATAAGGTCATCGTATTGACTGTCGAAGCGCTGGTTCGATAGGTGCTTTTGAGATCAACAGCGAACTTATTCGCCTCGCCGTCCACAAAGGTCAAGTCAGGGTAATGGTTTTGCTCGCGCGACAGCGCTAATTTCAGCTCGTGCTTTTCAGCAAAGGCTACGAAGTGAGGGAATAGCATTATCTCGATGAGCTTTGAAACGACCTTTGTATCGCTGGAAATGGTGTAAACATTCCTAAATATATCGATGAAGCCTTTGACGACCCAATCCCCACTCTCGGTCGAGATTCGCCGATTGAATGTCGCTGCTTCTTCCTGAAGCAGGAGGAGGAACTTTTCCGCAGCCGTTTTCGAAGTCATGCGTATACGATAGCATGAATTGGTCAGGGAGGGATAGCGATCCTACGCGTTTCGTCCCGCGTAATATAAAGATATAGAGAGTCACGTCACTTCCCGCCCGCGCATCGTCGGTACGCCCTTCGGCATCCGGTCCGGCACAACATCGCCGCCGCGCCGCCAGAGCCGCGCGAGGAATTCGGGCGAGGCGCCGAAGCGATAGAGGAGCCGGATGAGCATCACCCGGCCGATGAGGCGGTACGGCCCTTGCGCCTTGTGTCGTCGCGTCGAGGTGATCGCCTCCGCGTCGAGCAGGACAACGCGGCCCTCGTTCCGTAGCCGCTCCGAGAAGGCGACATCTTCCATCAGCGGCCAGATCGGGAAGCCCCCCAACGCCTCAAAGACCGACCGACGCACGAAGATGCCTTGATCGCCCGTATATGCCCCCGCGAGCGAGCGCTGATCCGCCCGCCGTGCCATCATTTGGTAGACGCGCGCGTCGTCATCGAATCGCAGCCGGTACGCGCCGCCGACGACTGCAGGATCCGCCATCGTTTGCCGCACCATTGCCACATCCGCGAGATGCGTGTCCGCATGAACAAAAAGGAGAACGTCCGCGGTCGCTTCCGCCGCCGCCCGGTTCTCGTTTGCGCCGAGCGATCCTTTTCCGGTCACGACGCGCGCATACGGCAACGCCTCCCGTGCCGTCGCGTCTTTGCTTGCGCCGTCCGCGACGATCAATTCCGCGTCCGGCACGAGCGCCCGATACTGCTGCAAGACCGCCGCGATCCGATGCGCCTCATTCCGCGCCGCGACGATGATCGCGAGCGTCGGCAAGGGCGGTTCGTCCTGCCCAGAGGGCACCCGCGCCCCTACGTCGTCTCCCCCTTCCCCATCGGGGCAGGGGGCAGGGGGGGTAGGGCCGTTAATCCCCATCCGCCATGACCAGTTCCGGTTGCGGCAGCATGATGACGTCTCCGAAGGCCGAGGCATCCACCGTCGTCGTCGGGCGGATGAGGGCATTCAAATGGCAGAAGGAGTGCAGGCCGCGCGGCGAGGCGTTGTGGAAGCAGCAGCGGTCCACGCGGTCGAAATCGAGGTCTTCTGCGTCCATGAAGGGCTTGATGAAGACCGTGACGTACTGCGTATCGAACATGATGCCGGGATTCCTCCCGAGATATGGCAGGAGGACGCGCATCGCCGCCAATCCCTCTCGGGAGAGGAGCCGCTTCGAGAACGCACCCTTGCCGCGCGTCACCATGCGGATGAAGTCCACCGGGTCATCGCCGAGGATCTGGCTGTATTTGTTCCATTCGATGCCCGGCGTCGTCGGTACCCAGGCGCCGCGCTTCTTGTCGTGGCGCAAAATCGCGATGGAATTGCACAACGGCGAGCCGAAGCCGAGGGGCATGAACTCTTCCGGCGCGATGCCGAGTTGCTCCTCGATCAGTTGCAGGATGTCCGGTAGGCGGAGTTTGCGGCCAAAGCCGCGCGTGTCGAGCGTCGCGTCTCCCCGATCTTCGTCCACATCCCAGCGGTTGCCGAACGGCGTCGCCGCCTGAAAGGAGACGGCGCGGATAATCGGATGCTGGCGACAGACCTCGAGGATCGGCCCGATCTGGTCAGTATTCAACCCCGGCAGGAGCGAAACTGCCAGCGTCGTGTTCAGCCCCGCCTTCTCCAATTGGTCCAGCGCCTTCATACGGACGCTCAACAACTTCTCGCCCCGCAGCAGTTCGATGTCCGACTCCCGGAGCGAATCCCACTGCAAGTAGACGGAGGTGAAGCCCCACGCCTTCAGGCTCTCCGCGAAGTCCGCGTCCCGCGCGATGCGAATGCCGTTGGAGATCATCTCGAAGTTCGTGAACCCCTTGGACTTGATCAGCGCCGCGAGTTCTTTAAGGTCTTTGCGTACGGAAGGCTCGCCCCCGGAGATTTGCAGGCTGACGTCCGCACCTTCCGCCGCGACGATCTCATCGAGCCGCTGCTCGATCTCTCCCATCGTATAGTGCCGTCCGTCCGGGTTGCTGCCCGCGTAGCACATCGGGCAGGTGAGGTTGCACTTCTCCGTCACTTCGAGCATCACGAGGCCCGCGCGCTGCCGCCCCGGCAAGCCCGGCCCGCCTTTTGTCGGCCCATCCCCGTTGCCGTATTTTGCCTTGATCTGCTCATCCAGGGCGAAGATCCGCTCGTAGAAGGCGGCGTGCGGCCCGAGGTCCGTCTCGGTCGCGGAGCCGTCCGGTTCGCATCGCCGGAAGACGACCTCACCGTTCGGCAATGCCACGTACTGGGCTGGGACGCGCTCGTGCGTCCGTGACAACCCCTCCGTCTCCTTCAGCACACGCTCGCCGATCACCGTCGCCATGACACAACTCCTTGATGGATAGCACGAACGTCTCTCGTGGTATACGGATGCACAACGCGACTGGATGTATGGTCTTGCCACTGGGAGCATATCACGCATCAGCACCGCACGCGAGACGATGCGTTGCCTATCACTAAAATCTCCCCCATCCTCTGGGTTCACGGAGGGAAGGAAGACGAGGCAATGATACACACGATGCACACATCGGCACTACCCGGTTGGCGAAATCAGAAACGACGCGCGATGCCGGGGGAATCCGGCGCGGATGGTGACGGCTTGAGAAAGTCGGGAGCGGCCCAGGCGGGGTCCGGATAGGTGTAGAAACCGCAGCCGGTCTTCATGCCGAGGTCACCGCGTGCGACACGATCGGTGAGGACGTTCGGTGGCAGATCGGCGGGGTCACCGCTCTCAGAGGCGTAGTGCTCCTCGATGTCCTTCACCACGTCAAGGCCGATCTCATCCATCTTGCCGAACGGCCCCATCGCCGTGTGATACATCGTCATCCAGGCGCGATCCACGTCCTCGAAGGATGCAACGCCGCTCTCCACGACCTTCAACGTCTCCTTCTTAATTGCGCGCCAGACACGGTTGAAGATGAAGCCGGTGCTCTCCTTCCGGACATGCAGCGGCAGGAGATCAATCCTCCGCGCGTAGGCAGTCAGCGTGTCAATCGTCGCATCGTTGGTCTTCGTGCCTCTGCCGATCTCGACCATCGGTATCTCCCAGATGGGATTGTAGAAGTGGAGATTGGCGACCTTCTCGGAGCGGGCTGTCGCATCCTCGAGGTAACTGACGCGGATGGAGGAACTGTTTGTCGCGATGATCGCGCTCTCCCGGCAGAGTTCGTCCAGTTGGCTAAACAGGACGCGCTTCATACCTACACGTTCTGGAATCGCCTCGATCACGAGGTCCACATCGCGCACGGCGCTCGCCAGATCATTGGCGTAGCGGAGACGCCCCTCGATATCGTCCATCTCGATCCGCGCGAGCGCCCCCCGCGACAGCCAGCCGCTCAGGATGTCGTGAATCGCCGTACGCGCCCGGTCGAGCGCGGCGGGGTCGCTGTCATAGAGGGTGACGGGGATGCCGTGCTGCGCGGTTCGCAGGGCGATCATCCGCCCCATTGTCCCTGTGCCGATCATCGCGACGCGTTGGATTTGTGCCATGATGCCATGCCCTCTCACTGTTCGCAGCGCTCTTGGTTCCTCTGAGGTCGCTCGTGCCGGCGGTGACGGGAGGGAGGCGGGCGAGGAGTTCATTGAGGGCGGCATAGCGGCGGTCGCGTTCCAGAAGCAGTCGATCGCGTTCTTCGGGGGTGTAGGTGAAGAAGCCCGCGCCGGTCTTCGTGCCGAGGCGACCTTGCGCGACGAGGTCGTGGAGGATGTGTGGCATTGCGAACCGCTCGCCGTAGGCGCGCTCCATCGTCCTGGCGGCGCTCTCCCAGACATCGAGGCCCGCCATGTCGGCGATCAGGAAGGGGCCAAAGAAAGGCATGCGGAAGCCGAAGGTGCTGCGGCAGACCTCATCCACCTCGCGCGGTGAGGCAAGACCGTCCTCCACGCAGGCGAGCGCCTCGCGGAAAAGCGCGTTCTGGATGCGGTTGGCGACGAAGCCGGGCGCGCTACGGACGACGGTCGGGCGCTTGCCGATGGCGCGCAGAAAGCCCGCGACCCGTGTGACGGTTGTGGGATCAGTCGCATCGTGGGGGATGACCTCGACGCCGGGCGTCCATTCGGGCGGGTTGAACCAGTGCAGGCCGAGGAAGCGTTCGGCGTTCAGGACGTGCTCCGCGAGGTCGTCAATCGGGAAGGAGGAGGTATTGGAGACGATCACCGCGTCCGGCCGCGCCACGCGGGAAAGGCGGGCGAGCATGTCGTGCTTCAACTCCTGCTGCTCGAAGACGGCCTCAAAGATGAAGTCCACGCCCGCCACGGTCGCGGCAAGGTCGGGGTTCGCGGTGACTGCCGCGCACCGCTCGACCGCTTCGGGCGGCACGATCCCGGCGGCGGCATGACCCCGCACGCGCTGCATCAGCCGGTTATACGCCTGCGCGGTCGCTTCCGGCGAGCGGTCCGTGATCCGCACCGCCAGCCCCGCCGCCGCGAATTGCTCCGCGACGCCCAATCCCATCGTCCCCGCGCCGATCACCGCGACCGTCCTCGGCCACGCCAGCGCGCCCATCTTCGCCTCTCCCGCCGCCATCGCCTCCTCCTTCGTCTGTCCTCTCACCCTCCCGCAAGCATAGCATCCCCGCACCGGATGAACGAAACCGGGGAGAACCGCAAAGATGCAAGAAGAGGAGCAGGAGGGAGAAACGCTTGAAGCGGGTTCATTTCCTGTATGCTTCCTCGCGTCCTTTGTGTCCTTTCGGTTCAATTGGTTTCCGATTTCCGGGGGTGGGTATGGAGCGATTTGTCGGGGTGTATCGGCTCGTGTCCTGGGAGGTATGGGAGAATGGCGAGGCGACGTATCCGCTGGGAGATGCGCCGCACGGGATGATCATCTATACGGCGGGTGGGCACATGGCGGTGCAGATGATGCGGCCCGACCGGCCGCTCTTTACGTCCGGGGATCGGTGGCGCTCGACGCCGGAGGAGGTACAGGCGGCATACGGCGGTTACAACGCCTACTGTGGCCGATACGAAGTCCATGAGGCGGAGGGGTATGTGTCGCACATCCTGGAAAACAGCCTCTACCCGAACCGCGTCGGCACCGAACTGCAACGTTTCTACGCGTTTGCTGATAACCACCTCATCCTTACCACGTCGGACTCGTGTATGACGTGGGAGCGGGTTGAGTAACAGGCTGTGGTTCCCGCCGGGCTGCCGCGCTAGAGAGCGCCGACGGGCCAGACGTAGATGGCGGCGGCGAAGATGATGTAGACGGCGATCAGGGCGAGGCCCTCGATCCAGGTGCTCTCGCCGTCCACCGAGACGACTGCGGTGACGAGTGCGCCCGCCGCGATGGCGACGATCTCCACCGGCACGAAGACGAGCGTCATGCGGTGGCCGAGCAGGGGCGAGATGAGCGCGAGCAGCGGCCCGACCATCAACGCCACCTGCAACGAGGAGCCGAGGGCGATCACCATCGCGAAGTCCATATCGCCGCGCCACGAGACGGTCAGGCCGACGAGGTTCTCGGGGATGTTGCCGACGAGCGGGACGATGACGAGGCCGAGGAAGAGTTCCGGCAGCCCGAGCGTCTTCGCTGTCGGTTCCAGCACCGCGACAAAGGCGTCCGCCACCGGCGCGGTGACGAGCGCGAGCACGGCGAGGGTAATCGCCGCGCTTCCCCAGCCCCAGTGCTGTCTCTTATACACATCTGACGCTGCCGACGATCTTACGCGTGTA
>CALBSO010000068.1 GCA_937968015.1 uncultured Thermomicrobia bacterium | reverse complement strand
CGTGTGGCGAGCGCGGGATCGTCGGTTGTCACCGCGCCGCCGTCGCCCGCCGCGCCGAGGTTCTTGCTCGGATAGAACGAGAACCCGGCGATCCTGCCGATGCTACCGACACGCTTGCCATCGTGCATCGCACCGTGCGCCTGCGCGGCGTCCTCGACGACCGGAATACCGTGCCGCGCCGCGATCGCCATGATCGCGCCGAGATCGGCCGCTTGCCCATAGAGATGCACCGGCATGATCGCCTTCGTGCGCGGCGTGATCGCCCCTTCGAGCAGGCGGGGGTCCAGGTTCGCGGTGCCCGGCTCGATGTCCACGAAGACGGGTGTCGCGCCATTCATCGTGATCGCGAACGCGCCGAAGGCCGCCGTCATCGGCACGGTAATCACCTCGTCGCCCGGCCCGACATCGAGCGCCCTCAGTGCCAACATCAAGGCGTCGGTGCCATTGCCGACGCCGATGGCGTGCGCGACGCCACAATAGGCCGCGAACTCCCGCTCGAACGCCTCAACCTCCGCGCCGAGGATGAACCAGCCGCTGTCCAATACCCGATGCACGGCGGCGTCAATCTCCTGCTTGATCGTCGCGTACTGCGCGGAGGCGCTGGCGATGGGAATGGCGTGCATCGTCGTGTTCATACCGGGCCTTCTTTCCGGAAGTGCGTATTCGCGCGATGCCAGGCGACGGTCGTCGTCAAGCCGTCGCGCAGATCGGTGCGCGGTGTCCAGTGTAACATGCGGCTGATTTTGCCGTACTCGCCATAATAATCACCGATGTCAATTTGCTTGCGTTGCGGCGGGAAGGGGATGTAATGGACATCCACCCCGCCGACGACCTCGCCCAAGGTTTCGACAAACTGCCGCAGGGTGACCGGCGGACTGCCGAGGTTGAACGCTTCGCCGATCCCCGCGTCACGTTCGCCCGCGAGGACGAGCGCATCCACGACATCCGCGACATAGTTGATGTCGCGGATCGCCTGCCCCTCGTCGTAGAGTGTGATCGGTTGGCCGTCGAGCGCACGGCCGATGAAGAAGCCAAGCGCGCCTTGCGTATGCCGATCGGTGACCTGCCGCGGGCCATAGGTGTTGGTCAGGCGGAGCGCGCAGGTGCGCATGCCATGCACGCGATGATAGAGCAGATGATAGTACTCCCCCGCCCAGGTGTTCACGCCGTTGGCATCCACGGGCTGCATCGGGTGGCGTTCGTCCACCGGGAGGTATTGTGGGCGACCATATTGCTGCCGCGTCGCCGTCTTGATGATTTTGACGGTCGGGTTGGTGGCGCGGCACGCTTCGAGCAGCGTCAACGGGGCGCGCGTATTGTGCTCGAGGTCCGTGAACGGGTCGCGCGTACTATCTTCGTGGCTGATCTGCCCGGCGAGATTGAAGATGACCTGCTGCGTCGCGACGAGATTTTCCATCAGGTCCCGGTCCCGCAGATCGCCAATGATGACCTCAATCGCATCACCGAGGCCATCGAGGTTCGCGCGGTTGCCGCCATGACCGGGGATGAGCGCGTCCACGACCATCACCTGTGCACCGAGGGCATGGAGGCGGTGGACGAGGTTGCTGCCGATAAAGCCCAACCCGCCCGTGACGAGCGTCCGCACGCCCCGCCAGTTCGCCCGCTGCGGCTCAGTCATCGGCGACTTGCCCGAGCGGCGCGGGGGACGGCGTGCCGCCCTTGAGATGGGCGCGCTTCACCCGGAGCGTCCACCAGAGGCCGAGCAGTTGCACGCCGGTCTCCCCGATCCGTTTGAAATTGAAGAACTGAGAGCGTCCATACGCGCGATGGTAGTGATGGACCGGCACTTCGGCGAATCGGTAGCCAAGATCGGCGGCCTTCGCGACGAACTCGACGCAGATCGAGCCGCTATATGATGTGAGATGGACCTTCTCAAAGACATGGCGGCGGATGAGGCGGAAATCACAGTCCACGTCCTGAATCGGGAAACGGAACAACAGTTTCATCGCGTAATGATAGAGGCGACCGATGACGATGCGGACGAGGGGATCGGAGCGGCTGATCTTGTAGCCGTTCACAATATCTACCTCCGACGTCAGGGCGGTGACGAGCAGGGGCAACTCCCGCACGTCGTATTGCGCATCGCTGTCCGTGTAGAAGATCAGGTCTTTCGTCGCGCTGGCGAAGCCGACGCGGAGCGCGCCACCATAGCCGAGTGGCTCGCGATGTTTCAGGACGCGGAGATGTGCGACCTGCCCGTCGAGCGCATCCAGCACCTCCACGGTATCGTCCGTACTGCCATTCTGCACGACGATAATTTCGTAATCATCGGTCAGCGACTGGAGCGTCTGCGCCGCCGACAAAACCATGCTGGCAATCGTCCCGCCATCGTTGTATGCCGGAAAAAAGACCGAAATCCCCGCCATCACCCCTCCCTCATTGCCCGCGAGGATAGCAGAGGTGTACGGATCGCTGCAACGCGAACACAACGTCTACAGTCCGAGTCTATTCGTGCTACTCTGTGAACCTCGAGACTATTGATATCAGAAGTCGTATTCCAGGCGCTGGTAATGAAAGGCACGGACGATGAGCGGTAGCATGTACCTTGTTCAAGGAGAGGAACTGATAGAGATGACCGAGCAGCCGTACGCGCTGGAGGATCATCTTCAGCAGTGGCTTGCTCAACATCCAAAGTTGTTAGCAGGCGAGCAAATTGACCCCGTTGAGCCCAGGCGATGGCTGCTGATTTCTCGCGAATTGGGAGTGTCATCGGAAGAGGGCGGCGCAGCCCGATGGTCGCTCGATCATTTGTTTCTAGACCAAGACTCTATCCCGACCCTTGTGGAAGTGAAACGTAGCGATGATACGCGCGCTAGGCGCGAGGTTGTCGCCCAGATGCTAAGTACGTGCTGGTAAATTCACGGTGAGGGGATTATCCTCCAGATCGGAGGT
>CALBSO010000067.1 GCA_937968015.1 uncultured Thermomicrobia bacterium | reverse complement strand
GGCGACGGCGCTCCGCCTCGCGCGGGAGGGGGCGGCGGTCGCCGTGCTGGCGCGGTCGCGGGATGATCTCGATGAGACGGTGCGCGCGGTGACGGCGACGGGCGCCAAGGCGGTTGCGGTCGCTGCGGATGTCGGGGACGCGGCACAGGTGCGGAGCGCGGTGGGTGAGGCGATTGACGCGCTCGGCGGGCTGGACGGCCTCGTGCTGAATGCCGGGATCGGCGTGCATGGCCCGGTCGAGACCTATCCAATCGCGGACTGGCAGGAATCCATCGCGACGATGCTCACCGGGCCGTTTCTCGTCACGCAGGCCGCGTTGCCCGCATTGAAGGCGGTGGGAGAGGCACGCATTGTCGCCATCGGTTCGGGTGCGGCGTATGCGGGCTACGCGAACCTCGCATCGTACTGCGCGGCGAAATGGGGGCTGCGCGGCTTCCTACTCGCGCTCGCGGAGGAAGTGAAGGCGGATGGTATCCGTTGCTGCTACCTCTCGCCGGGGAGCATCCTCACCGAGTTCGGTGGCCGCACGATCGCCGAGAAGCAGGCACAGCCGGGCAAAGCCTTCCTCCAGCCCGACGATGTCGCGGACGCCATCGCGTACCTCCTCGCCCAGCCCGCCCACGTCTGGACCCAGGAGATGAACCTCTGGCCGGCCTGATACCGCGATGGCTTGTTTTCTCGTAGGGGCGGTTCGCGAACCGCCCTTTTGGGATTGCCCCGTCATATGCAGTATATCGAGAGGCCGATGCTGACGCGGGGAGGACGGTTCACGAACTGCCTCTACGCGTGTCCGTGCTGCCAATTCCTGTCAAGCCCGTCACATTTCCCTGCGATATGACGTTCTACTTGATGAGAAGTATGATTTGTGATTCATATATACACTACGAGGGGTCTCAATGCGTATCGTGGACATTATCAAGACCGATCAGTCGGTTTGGCGGCGTTGGTCGTTTGTTGTCGGTGTCATGCGGCGGGAGATGATCGCGCTTACGGCATGACGAAGATGTCACGGTAATGGCCGCACCGCGCCATTGCCCGGACAGGATGGCAGAGCATGAGTAACGAGACACTGAAAACGCACATTGTGATCGTCGAGGATGACCCGTTCATGAGCAAGATGCTCGTCTTCCTCCTCGAGGACAGCGGCTACCAGACGACGACGCTCTCCGACCCCCGGCAGGTCGGCGGCTTCCTCAAGGAGAACGCCGTTGATCTGATCCTGCTGGACGTGATGCTGCCGTACATTGACGGCTTCACGCTCTGCACATCGCTGCGGCGCGAGCATCCGGACATCCCGGTCATCTTCCTTTCGGCGCGTGGCATGGTCGGCGACAAGGTGGACGGTTTCGGCCACGGCGCGGACGATTACATCTCCAAGCCCTTCGAGCCGACGGAGATGCTCGCCCGCATTCAGGCGGTGCTGCGTCGCTACCGGCGGGCGGAGCGCAACCTCTTCGGTATGGTGATTAAGGTGGGCGACACCGCGCTCGACCTTGGCGAATTGCAGTTCTCCGCGCCGGAGCGACGGCCCGCCCTGCTCACGCCGACCGAGATGAAGATTCTCGAATGCCTGATGCGCAACGCGAACGCGGTGATCTCGCGCGAGACGCTAATCGAGCGGACGTGGGGCTACGACTACGAGGGCGGCAGCAACCGCGTGGATGTCTACATCCGCCGCCTGCGCAAGAAGATCGAAGCAGATCCCGACGATCCAATTTTCATTCACACCGTACGGGGGCTTGGGTATGTCTATCGAGACGGTCGCCGCGCCGCGTAACGCGCTGCCGGAGCAGTACGCTGCGGCTCGCCCGGCAGAGCGGCGGGGGATGAGCGAGGCGGAGATTGATGCCTTGCGTCCCCTGCTCCTGCAGTTCGTCCAGCACATCGCGCTCTCCTTCGCGGAGTGCCGCTGCTCGGTGCAACTCTTTGAGACGCTGGATACCCTGCGGACGGTCGTCGTCTCGGACATGCCGCTCGGCATGATCGGGCAGGCCGCCTTCCCTCTCGGCGTCGGCATCGCGGGGACGGTCGGGCAGACGGGCGCGCCGCTCCTCATCCACGATGTGACGAAGGAACCGCGCTTCCTCTCGCTTCGGCGCGAATCGTCCGGCACGATCATGTGCGTCCCGATGGCGGACGGCACGAATTTCTACGGCACATTGACCGCGTGGGCGCCGAAGGCCGGCACATTCCATCGCGGCACACTGGCGACCCTCCGGGCCTCGGCGCACGGCGCGGCGCTCGCGATTGCGCAGGCGCGACGGGCGATGGAACAGGAGGCGACGGCGCACCGTGCGACGATGCTCCTCGCCCTGACGCGGGCGGTCACCGCGTGCGAGGATCCCCGTCAGGCGCTCGAAATCGTCATGCCCTTCGTCTGCGATGTCGTGCCGTACACGGTCGGTGTCCTCGTCACCGAGGGGGAGGATCTCGCACCGGAAACGGCCGTCTTCACGCGGACATTGCAGACGGTCGGGCAGCGCGAGCGGCTGCGGCAATGGGCGCTCGACGCCTATGCCCTCCGAATTGCCCACACCACGAACGGCGCGCGGTTCATGCCGATCACGGATATCGTCTCCGGGCAGATGGTCTTTGCCGTGCCGCTCCGCGCCGCCGGGACGCTCGTTGGCCTCGTCTGCTACTTCCACACGGAGCCGTTCGACCCTGAGACGCAGCAGACCCTCACGGATTGCAGTTCGGTGATCGGCACCGCGGTCTACAATGCCGAGCGCGTGATCCAGGACGCGGCGGCGGTGCGGCGGGTCGAGCGAACGCGTGCCGAGTTCATGAGCGTCGTCTCGCACGAACTGCGTAACCCGCTCGCCTCGATCCATGGCTTCCTGAATATCCTTACGCAGGAGCGCGTCGGCCCCCTGACGGCGATGCAACGCGACTTCCTCGACACCGCCGCGCTCAGCGTGCGGCAACTCTGGCGGCTCGTGGATGACATCAACGATCTCGTCCAGGCCGACCTCGGCCGCCTCACCCTCCAACGGGAGTCGGTAGAGATAGGCGACCTGATCCGCGCCGCCATCGCGAACGCTGCCCCGCTCTTTGCCAATGCCCGCATCGAGGTGGAGACGGCGATCGCGGCGTCGCTCCCCCGGACGATGGCCGACCCGGTGCGGCTGCATCAGATTCTGAACAATCTGCTCTCCAATGCGATGAAGTTCTCCGAGCCGGGTACGGCGATCCGCGTCGCCGCCGATGTGGTGGACGGCGCGATCCGCGTCAGGGTCCATGACCCGGGGCCGGGCGTTGCCCCGGAGGACGTTGAGCGCATCTTCGAGCGGTTCGTCAAGGGCACAAACATTCCCCAGCAGGATGCCTCCGGCCTCGGCCTCGGCCTCGCCGTCGTCCGGCAACTGGTCGCCGCGCACGGTGGCCGCGTCTGGGTGGAAAGCGGGCCGCAGGCAGCAGACAGCGGGCAGCCTGCCGCCCCCGGGGTTCCCGGTGGCAGTACGTTCATTTTCACGATTCCGATCACGGACAGCAACGCGTAGCCGCGCGTCACCCCGCAACAGCCTGCTGTCCGCTGCCTGCTCGCTTGAATGAATCGTCAGATCGCGCCGCGCCGATGCAATGCTTCCGCACATCTCATGTTGGTATCGTTCTCTGCGTAATAGGGGAGCGTGGCCGGGGAGCCACGCTCACGTACCGCGTAAAGAATGGAGCGATCATCGTGAGAATGGCATATGCGCCGGAAGAAACGTGGATCATGGTCGTGGGGGAGGCGCGCGCGGTCACTACGGGGTTTCCCTCCGCGATTGAGGCGGAAGGATGGCAGTGGGATGAGACGCCTGACATGCAGGCGCTCTTCGCTCTTCCGCTGCCGCCGCGCATGGTGATCGTCCTCCCGATCCCGGCGGGCTGCTTCCCGACGACCGCCTACGCGACGATCCGCCGGTTGACGAGCGTGCTCCCCCTGCCGGTCGTCGTCTTCAGCCCGGAATCCGCGCCTGCCGTCATCGAGATGGCCTTGCAGGCGGGCGCGGATGACTTCCTGCCGCTCCCGGTGATGATCGAGGAGATGGTAGCGCGGCTGGCGGCGGTGATCCGCGTCCGCTTCGGCGCGCAGGATGACCTCTCCCACAGTGATTACCACCTCGACGAGGCGGCGCATCTCGTCTCGATTGTTGGCGGTGCGCCGGTCCACCTCTCGGTTAGCGAGTACCGGCTCTTCCGCATGCTCTTTTCCGCCCGCAACCGCCCCGTCGCGCGGGAACGATTGGCGATGGTCCCGATACCGCACGCCGATCTGGACGGCCAGAACGCGCTCGACGCGACCGTGAGCAGGCTGCGGCGCAAAGTCGGCGCGGAGCGGATCATCACGATCCGGGGTATCGGCTACCAACTTGTGGACAATCGCCAGATGCCGCCGAACATTTCCTATATGCACGAGGCGCTTGGCGCGCGGTAGTCGTGGTTACGCCTTCGATGCACCGAATCGGGCGTAACTGACGATCTCGGGAAGCGGCTTGCGTCCGGGCACATTCGCGTTCGGCCGGTGGTCCTTCAACGTGGTGGGATAGCCGATCACGACCGCGGAATGTGCCGTCCGCTCGGTCGGAATGCCGAGCATCTCCTTCGCCTGCTGTTGCTGGGCAGCATCACCGAACCACGCGGTACCCCCGCCGAGGCCGAGGATACGCGCGCCGATCAGCAGCCGCTCGGTGACGCGACCTTCGTCGTAGGCTTCGCTCAACTCGCTCGCACCATCGAGGACAATGACAATCGCGAGCGGCGCATCGGCGACCCAGGTAATGGGCGTCCGCAACTGGCTGAGTTGCCGAAGATGCTCTTTGTTCGTCACGACGACAAAATGCCAGGGCTGGGAATTGCGTGAACTGCCAGTCCAACGCGCGATTTCGAGGAGTTGAGCCAGCACGTCCTGGGGTACGGAATCGGGCCGAAAGAGCCGGGCCTGCCGGACCTGGCGCATTTCCTCGACCATCTCACGCGCGTTCGCGAGCGTTGCCATCATTGCACTCACCTTTCACGAATTCCGGCTCGGACGATGTCCGCGCATCGCTCTCCCGCTATCATACGGCATGCACGAAGCGCCCGCGGAATGCACTGCGGGATGGTTCGCGCCGTTTGTGTCGAACCGTCCCCTGTGCCGCTTGGACGCATCCAACATTGCGGCTCGCGATCGGCAGAAGGCACCTCCGGGGAATGGCAGCCGAGAGCGGAGTGGCGAAGATATAATGCATTGGTCAAGAGTATAGCAGAGATGCATGGGAATATTCCGATGTGCCTCTGTCTATCGTGCGGGATAGGGGGAATGAGGATCGCTCCCCATGGTATAGTCCCATTACAATCGGCAACCCGGTGCAATGGAGGGGAGAAGGGCGATGCTCTGGAATCCTGAGGCGGAGGCGATGGGCCGCGACCGGCTCCGTGATCTGCAGGCCGCGCGGCTGCGGGAGAAAGTGGCATACGTCGCGGAGCGCGTCCCGTTTTACCGGGAGCGGTTCGCCGCGCATGACATCGCACCGGACGATGTGCGTTCCCTCGATGATCTGCCGCGCCTGCCATTCACAACAAAGAGTGACCTGCGGGATAACTATCCCTTCGGCCTTTTCGCGGCGCCACGGTCCGAGGTCGTGCGCATCCACGCATCGTCCGGCACGAAAGGGAAACTGACCGTCGTCGGCTATACGCGGCACGATCTCGGCGTCTGGGCGGAAGTCTGCGCGCGGGCCCTCGCCCTCGGTGGCGGGCAGCCGGGCGATGTCGTGCATAACGCGTACGGCTACGGACTCTTCACCGGCGGCCTCGGCATGCACGACGGCGGCGAACTGATGGGCGCGACGGTTGTGCCGATGAGCGGCGGCAATACGCCCCGGCAGGTAATGCTCCTCAAGGATTTCGGCGCGAAGGTGCTTTGCTGTACGCCCTCGTATGCGCTCACCATTGCCGATGAAATGGAGCGGCAGGGGATCAACCCACAGGAATTACCCCTCTCCTTCGCGATCCTTGGCGCGGAGCCGTGGACGGATGAGCTGCGCCGTGAGATCGAGCGGCGGTTGGCGATCAAAGCGGTGGACATCTACGGCCTCTCGGAGATCATTGGGCCGGGCGTCGCCTGTGAGTGCATTGAGGCGCAGCACGGCCTCCACATCGCCGAAGACCATTTCCTGCCGGAGATCATCAACCCGGAGACAGGCGCAGCGCTCCCGCCTGGCGATCAGGGCGAACTCGTCCTGACGTGCCTGACCAAGGAGGCATTCCCGCTCATCCGCTACCGCACCGGCGACATCACCGCCCTCATTCCCGACCCCTGCTCCTGCGGGCGGACGAGTATGCGGATGGCGCGGCTGCGTGGACGGCACGATGACATGCTCATCGTGCGCGGCGTCAATGTCTATCCATCGGAGGTCGAGGCGGTGATGCTCGGTATGGGTGGCATCGCGCCCTTCTACCAGATCATCCTCGACCGTGAGGGGCCGCTCGACACGATGGACGTCATGACCGAAGTGACGCCCTCCTTCCACGGCATCGCGGGCTGGGCGCTTGATCCGGATCACCCCGCCGTGCGCGAGTTGCATGGGCGGCTCGTGGATGCCCTCAAAAGCCGCCTCGGTCTCACCTGCCGTGTCACGCTCGTCGAACCGGGGAGTATGGAGCGCATCGAGGTCGGCAAGGCCGTCCGCGTCGTGGATCGGCGGCAACGCATCTGAGTTCGAGGTTCGGGGTTCGGAGCGGATGACTCCCATTTTCTTCGGACTCTGAATCTCGAACCCCGAACCCCGAACCTCGAACCTCGAACCTCCCCTACGGTAAGTAATTAAACGGGTTACACGACCGCCCATTATCAATCACCATGAAGTGAACGTGCGGGCCGGTGCTGTTGCCGCTGCTGCCCTCCGCACCGATCGCCTGCCCCTTCGAGACGCGCTGCCCGACACTGACGGCGATACTCTGCATATGTCCGTAGACGGTGACAAACCCGTTGCCGTGATCAATGTACACGGCGTTGCCGAGGCCGTCGGAGGTCCAGCCCGCGTAGACGACCCATCCCGCCTGCGCGGCGGCGAGGCGCGTGCCAGCCGTCGTGGCAATGTCAATGCCGTTGTGACCGCCGTTGAAGGTCGAAGTGATCGTGCCCGATTCGGGCCAGACGAAGCCGGGGTTACGACCGCTGCAACTGTACGACTGGGCCGGGTAGTAGATCGCGGGATAGGAGCCGGGGAAGCCCGGTGCAGGTTGCGGCGCGGCGGCCGGAGCGCGCGCGGCCTGGGTCGCCGGCGCAGATGCGGGGGCGGAAGCCGCCGGGCGGGATGGCGCGGACGCCGGGGCGGGCGCGCGGGTTTCCGGGTTATCAATCTGGACATTCTGCGGGATGATCACCGGGGGCGGCTCGACATAGGGAATGCCGCCGGGGATGACGATCTCCTGCCCCTTCACCAGCCGGCCGCCGTGCGTCAGGCCGTTCGGGCCAAAGGCGAAGATGGCTTCCCGCAGTTGACTGACGCGCAGGTCAGTCGGCGGGTCTTTGCAGGGGATGGCGGTGCAGGCGAAGTTCTTGGCGACCTGCGTGATCGCGTCGTCCACATTTCGCTGCGTATCCACCTCCTCGGCGACGTGAATGACGCCGTCTATCGGTGGGATGGCGATAATCTGTCCGGGTTTGAGGACCCAATTGTCCGGCAGGCTGTTCGCCCAGACGACCGTCGTCGGCTTCGTCAGGCCATACGACTGCGCGATTTTCCAGAGAGAGTCGCCCTGTCGCACCTGATAAAAGACCGTGCGATCCCGCGCGGGGAGGTTCTCGGTCGGGATGAGCAGATACGACCCGGCGACGAGATCGCTCGTTGCCTGCACGTTGTTGCCGGGATAGTTCACGATCTGCTCGGGCTTTACCTGATAGGCGCGGGCGATACCTTCCAGGGTGTCGGTCTCCCGAACCCGGTGAAGCATCGTCCCCTTCGGCGGCACCTTGATCGCAATGCCGACCGGCAGCGTCGTCGTGGGGTCGCTGATGTTATTCGCCCACATCAAGGCGGTCGTGCTGATACCCCTCTGTTTGGCGATGTCGTCCAGCGTCTGCGCGCGCAGCGCGCGCACGACATCTATCCGCTGCGGCTTGACGGTCAGGGCGATTGCGGGGCGGGAGAGGTAGTTGGTTGTCGTCAGATCGGTGAGGTTCGTGGGTGCGTTGACGACCGTCTGCCCGCCGGGAACATTGACCGTGACCGCAACGCCGTCCGGAGGCTGATTCGTTGCCGTGACGTCAATCGTCTCCGTCGCGCCGCTCGGTGCCACGACCTGCTGATCCGCGCCCCAGAACCCCCGCCCAATCAGGACGACACCGATCATGCCGAAGACGACGAGTGCGGGCAGCAGCCGCACGAGCAGCATCCCACCGGCCAGCACGCCGCCCGATGATGCGGGCGCTACCGCCTCGGCGCGGAGATAGCGGGGATGTGGCTTCGGGGCATTCGGCGCTTGTCGTTCCACGATATCAGGAAGTCCTTTCCAAACTGGTGGCGAAAGCCTGCGCCACCAAGACCTACGGGAATGGCCGCCATCCCAGGTAGCCGCCCGATCCTTCATAGGCGGTACGCACGACGCCATTGGAAAGCGCGGAGATCATCGTGCCGTCGCCCATCGCGATGCCGACATGCCCCGCATAATTCCAGGATCGGTCAAAGAAGACGAGGGTGCCCGCCGGGGCACGCCCACGATAGAGCGGCCCGGAATAGGCGTCCGACAGCGCGGTGGGAAAGCGATAATGCGCAACACCGGCATTGTCCGCGACATCGCCGACGAACTTTTCACACCAGAACGCCCATGGCAGACCACTCGGCTGGCGGTACGCACCGAGGTAGCGCTGGGCGATGCGGACGATTGAGCCACTCCCGCTGGGAGTGTACCCACCGCCGTTCGACGTACCGGCGCGCGTCGGGTTATCGAGCGTCACATTCTGCGGGATGATGATCGGCGGTGGCTCGACGTATGGGATGCCGCCGGGGATGACGATCTCCTGCCCAGGGATGAGTTTGCTGCCGTGCGTCAGATGATTGCCGCCGAAGGCGAAGATCCTGCTCGCGATCTCGTTGACGCGCAGATCGGTCGGTGGGTCTTTGCAGGGGATGGCGGTGCAGGCGAAGTTCTTGGCGATCTGCGTGACCGCGTCATCAATGTTCCGCTGCGTATCCTCCGACTCGACGACATGGATGATGCCGTCCGTCGGTGGGATCGCAAGGATTTGCCCGGGCATCACAATCGTATCGAGGCTCGGGAGATTATTTGCCCACTGCAAAGTCTCCGGGTCCCTGAGCGCATAGAGCGCCGAGACGCGCGAGAGGGAGTCTCCCTCTCGCAGTTGATAGAAGACAACGTGGTCCCGCGTGGGCAGATTCGTTGTCGGAATGATGAGGAAGTTCCCCGGTACGAGATCCGACGATTCGAGAATGTTGTTGCCGGGGTATGACGTGATTTCTCGCACCTGCACTTGATAGGCGCGGGCAATGCCATCCAGCGTGTCTGTCTCTCTGATCTGGTGGAGCATCGTACCGGGCGGCGGCACGCGGATCGTCTGCCCGGCTGGCAGGGTGCGCGTGGGATCGGTGATACCATTCGCCCACATCAGGGCAGCGGACGTCGAATTCATGCGGCCTGCGATCGTTTCAAGCGTGTCGCCGTGCCGTGCGGGGACGATGCTGACGCGCGGCGGGATCGTTGTGATGATCGTGCCGGGGCGCGCGAGATAGCCCGTGAAGGTCGAATCGTTCGTGCCGCCGCGCAACGTGATCGTGGTACTGCCGCCGGGTACCGTGACGGTCACGCTCACATCATTGCCGGTAGGGGTGTCAGTAACGACCGCGCCGTTCGGGAGGGTGTGATTTCCTTGGCTGATGACCGTTTGCACGGGGAGGCCGGTGACGGGATCGAGGAGAGGAGGGACGGACCAGAAGCCGCCGCCGAGCAGCACGACTGCCGTGACAGTGATGAGGAAAAACGGCGGGATGAGCCGGGTCATATAGGGGGAAAAGGACGAGAGGCCACGACCCGTGGCGCCCACGTTCGGTGGTGTATCCGCGTGGAGATAACGCTGGTGGGCGCGTCCCGCGCGCGTTGGAAGAGTGCCTTCCCTCACGTTCCCGTTTCCTCCCCCATCCGCCCCTGTGACCGCCCGTTTTCCCCAAATCGGACGTGGTCCCGGCGAACACCGGATGTGTGCGATAAAACCATCCGTGCCCGCTGCCAGGGCGTTTGCTTCCCCAAAGCCTCACATTATGTCGTGTATCCTACCGAGTGCATCCCGGCCTGTCAATTCCTCTTTGTGAACGCCGGCTACTGACACACGACGACATCCATCGGTCCTACTGCCTACTGCTGACTGATCAGCGTCCCGATCCGGTCAATCGCGCGTTCGGCGGCGTCCGTCGCGCCATCGGCGAGGGAGCGGAGCGCGGCGACGCCCTCCGTGACAGCCGCGCGGGCATGCGTCCGAGTCGGATCGGGAAGCCGATCGAACACTTCCCGCGCGATCTGGAGCGACGGGCGGAAGGCACGCTGAATGAGCGCGCGCATCGGTGCATTATCCGTGTGTGACGACGCGCGTGCGCCGGATGACACGGTCATGCTGCGGCGGCTGAATCTTCGTCGTCACGGTGCAGTCACCGTGGATCTGCGTCTGGCAGGAGAGACGGTCTGAGCCGAACTTGATCTGCCTCAGTTCCGCCTTTGTGCGGGGCGAGGCGGAACGCTCCGGCGAGACCTCCATCCGGCAGGTGCCGCAGAGGCCCCGCCCCCGGCAGTTCGCGACCTTGTCCATGCCCTGATAAACCTCAATCCCATTGTCGAGCGCCACCTGCCGGAGGTTGGCGCCATCGGGCACCTCAACAGAGAGATGTTCCCGCTTGAACCGAATCACTGGCATCCCGTCGCTCTCCTCCTACCACGCTCCACGCTCCACGCCACTGTGTGATGGGCAGCGGCCGCTGCGGCGTCCATCATCGCACGCTGAGGATATGGTAACACACCCGGATCCCGCGCCGGTTGGTGACAAATACTGCGGTTCGCGCACAATTCATCGCGACCGGAAGCGATGGAGACCCTCGCCACGCTCATGGAGCGGATCACGCGGCGGCGAAGTCATTGATGCGAAAGTTTGGTTGGTAGGGGAGGGGCTTCCGACGAAGACGATTGCTTGCCCGGACTGCGGCCACCACTTCGTTCACGAGTTCGTTGAGCCGCAAGGCGTCCGAGCCGTGAAGATATTCACGGTCGGTCTCTCGATCAATACGGGCGGGGATACCTTCGACACGTATGGTGCATTCGTCGAAGCGATACTCCACCGTGATAATCGCCTCCACGAGATCGCCCGAGGCGCCTGAAATAGGTCTACCAACATATGGGCCAACAATCTGCTTCTCCACCATCTCTGTGGTGAACATCGCGTCACCTCCGGTCCGTCCCGGTGCGCCATCCTTGCACCGTTGGACGATACATCGTAACAACCATCACCGCCGATTCATCGTTTCGTTCAACGGAGACATGCAACCATTGTCCGCGAAAGCGATGATCCCGTCTGAGGCCGCGAACCGTGTCGCAGAAGAGCCACCGGTTTCGAGATTCCGCCGTTTCGATGATGCGACCGTGAAGGATAACAGAAAGCGCCTGCCGGAATGTGAACCCTTCATCGTAAATATGAGCGTCGCAGTGTCGCCGGTCAACTTCAAAGTCGCCAACCTCAATCGCTTGGCGGATCGCCGCGATAGTCTCTCGGTCATCCACTGTTGACCAGCGGCGGCTTCCGCAGGCGATTCGGCCAGTCGCCACGATCCGGTAGGGGTCGCGTCCCTTCCTTGAAGGAGTCAATCAATGCAGCCATCATGTCGGAAATCTTCTCGTATGCCTCGTCAAGCGTTTCGCCGCGCGCCTCGAAACCGAATTCCGGCACTCGCGCCGTGTAATATGGCCTCGTTCGGATCGGATAGGTAACGATGACTTCGATGCCCGGCCCGAACCACGCTTTGATTTCCTCGTCGGTCAGCATTACGGGGGCGTCCTCTTGTCTGGTGCGACTGTACATCATCCTGTACGATACCCCTTCGGTCTCCGTCACGTCCAGTCACAATGCGGGCGCCGGGGCACGCTTCGAGCGCGACATCTGGAGGTCGCGAGTAACCTGTGGTGATGGAGAATCCTCTCGTTATCCGCTACTGCGGGAGGGCGAACCAGGTCTCGCGCAGATAACGGGGTGCGTCGCTGTCCGCCATGTAGGTCTGCGTGGCAGTGATGGCGTGGCTGCGCGCGTCCATCACCCGGAGTTGGTAGGCATCCTTGCTACCGTCGGGCGTTGTTGCACTGGTGATGTTGCCAATGTAGAGCAGCCGTCCGTCCGCGCCCCATTGCACGGTCAGGCGGCGTGTATAGCCCTGATATTGCTGCTGGAGGACGTGCCCCGTTTCCGTGAACGTCCGCAGGTCCACGAACAGGACACCCTGATCGGTGACATCATCGGAGTCGTCATCGCGCGGGTGGACCATCGTGCCGGTGACGGCGAGCGTGCGTCCGTCCGGCGCGATGGTTGCTTGTGCGTCCGTGCTTTCCGACGCTTCCTTTGCCGCCACCCGCTCCGGCGCGAGCCAGCCGAAGAGTCGCTGCGCGGCGGAAACATGGGGGTGAATGCTCTCGGTCCGCTCGACGCGCCCCTCTTTCAGATTGACGACCGTGATCGCGTCCATCCGGGCATGGACGATATACAACCGTGTGCTGTCCGGGCTGGCGACGATGCCGGGCGAGAACGAGCGGATCACCGGCTCGCCCCTGATCGTGCGGTCCTCCGGGAAGACGCCCGCGTGGACGAATGGGAGCGGAATGATCCGTCGCGCACCGGTCGTGGTATCGAACAGGTCCAGCGTGACGTCGCCGCTCGTGATGTTCGGCCACGAGCCCGTGTTGTGGGTGTTCAGCAGATATGCCGTCCGCAGGTCGGGCGTCAGGGTCGGCCACTCGTCGCCCGTTGATTGGAGTGTAACGGTGCTGAGCGTCGCGCCGGACGCGACATCCACGGTGAGGAGTGTGAAGGGCGGGCGCTGGCCCGCGCTCAGGCGGTAGAGTATCAGCCGTGACCCGTCCGCATTCAGCCGCATGACAGATGTCGGTTGGTCGTAGGTCAGCGTGCGCCGCACAGCCCCGGTCACAATATCCACAACGGAGATGGCAGGCGGTGTCAATGACGGATGGTAGTCCACGTACGCAAGGGTGCGACCATCGGCGGAGAAGGCGCGCGGATACGCATTCTCCGGCAGGCGGAAGGGGAGGGTTTCGCCCGTCTCCGCGCCGGTACGTGGATCGAGCACCCAGAAGAATCGCTCGCGTTTCGGGTTAGTGGCGGTATCCACCCAGACGCCGTCCATCTGAATCAGGCGGGTGGGCCGCTCGGATGTCGCGGCGGGGCGTTCATTCGGCAGCCGCCCCGCCGCCCGCGCGCCGACCGCGAGCAGCGCCGCGACAATCGTGATCGCCGTAATCGCTTCGAGCACGGAAATGCGACTGCCTGAACGGTGTGTCGGCGTCGGCCGGGTGAGGGAGATCGTGCGCTGTGTCATTGGCGTTCTCCGGTGCGCTGCATCGGTTACTGCTACCCATGATACAACGCACGGCTCATCCCGGTTCCCGAATAAACCCACCCCCGCCCCTTCCCGATACGGCAGGGAGTCAGGGGGTGGGCAAACCCTCAGCGCACCGATTCCGCGACGTGACTATGCACTTGACAAAGCACGCTTCCCGCTGTACAATGGTTCTATACGGAGCCTTTGGCGCATCAGGAAGCGAGAAACACCGTGGCAACGAACGATCCGACTACCCTCAATCTCAGCACTATCGCCAAGCGATATTCTGATGAGGGCGAAGCGTACGTGTTCGTGGAATCGTTGCGGTGGCCCAACGGCCCGATCTGTCCGCATTGCGGCGTCGTGGGAGAGGCAACCTACCTCGCACCGAAGGACGGCCCGCGCACGACGCGCACGGGCAAGGTGAGCAATCGCCGCGTCTGGCAATGTAACGAATGCCGCAAGCAGTTTTCCGTCCTGATCGGCACGATTTTCGAGGACAGCCGCATTCCGCTCTCGAAATGGCTCTTGGGTATTCACCTGATGTGTGCGGGCAAGAACGGCGTGAGCGCGATGGAGTTGCATCGGACGCTCGGCATCGCGGATCGCTCGGCATGGTTCATGGCGCACCGTATCCGCTACGCGATGGCTCACGAATCCTTCGAAAAGCCGCTCGAAGGAACCGTTGAGGCGGACGAAACCTACATCGGCGGCAAGGCGCACGGCAAGCGCGGACGCGGCGCGGCGAACAAGACGCCTGTTGTCTCATTGGTAGAGCGCGGCGGCAAGGTGCGTTCCCGCGTCGTCACAAACGTCAACGGGAAGAATATCAAGGAAGTCCTACAGGGCAACGTCTCACCCGATGCCACGCTGATGACCGATGCCTTTCAGGTCTACACGGAGCCGGGCAAGATGTTCGCGGCCCATGAGGTCGTAGACCACGGCACGGGCGAATACGTGCGCGGTGATGCCCACACGAACACGGCGGAAGGGTTTTTCTCGCAATTCAAGCGGAGCCTTGACGGGACGCACCATCACGTCTCGGCAACGCACCTGCATCGGTACACGGGAGAATTCGATTTTCGCTACAACTCTCGCGACATTACGGATGGGGAGCGCACCGTGCTTGCGATACAGCAGACGGCGGGGAAGAGATTGCAGTACCGCGAAACGAAGGCCGGGTGATTCGATCACCCGGCCTTCGTTTCGACTTCTCGGTACGCGCCTATACTTTTGCCAGAGTGCGTTCATCCGCCGAAGTATGCTCTTCGGTGAATTGGGTAGATTGCTGCCACCGCAATGCATCAATGACACGCTGTGCTCGCTCAAGAGTAATGCCGTGATATTCATTACGCTCATCGCGTGACACTTGCGATTCATCTACTCCAAGACGCCGCGCGAGTTCGGCCTGTGTGAGATCACGGGCAATCCGCAAGGCAATGAGGCCCCTGCCGAGTGCGGTAAGGCTATGGAAGATACCGATGTCCCCTCTCTTGGCCCGATCATACCAATCAATGTCATCGCGCAATTGCAGGTGAAAGCCCCGCAAGGGCTGCATTCCTCGCTCCACCTGCTCATCAGTCAGGCCACTCGCTCGAAGCGCATCCTCTTCCGCAGCCATGTTCTGCTCATCTTCTGCCAAGCGTTGTAAGGCCGCTTCGTATTCACCTTTGCTGCGGATCATTGCTTACTTCCCTTCGCTTGATCCCGGACGATACGAACGATACCCTTGGGGGTGTACGTGTCGCGGCATGTACGAAACGCCGCAGGAAACTTCTGCCTGTTTCCGAATCGATCCAGAATGGCGCTGTATTGACCGTATTCCGGGAACATTTCGACATGGTAAATGTTCCACATCGGGTAATGACGCTTTTGGGAGTTCGCGTCTACTTGTAACTTCGCTGGGTCCCATGTCCAGCACTTATGGATGTTGTGTTGGTTCAGACGCTTCTCCAGTTCGCCATTGAACAGGTCTAACCCACCACAAATGAAGTAGCCGTCGATGTCGTTTGGGTGATCCTTGCTCTCCACAAATGACCCATCTACATAGATTTCGTCGATGTTGGCAAGCCATAGATTGTGAACAACCGACGTAAGATTGTCCACCAACGCAGACCGCCATGATTCGTCCCAAGTAGCCGAGCGATTCGGTGGCCCCGTAACAAGCATGGAAGTCTTAAGTTGGGCCAAAGTCAACGAATAATCTCCGGTTGGTAAAACCCCGTTCTGCGTAAAGAGTGGCAGACGGGACGACACGGGTTTCGTCATCGGTATCCTCCTGCTACGAGGATACCGATGATTGACATATTTGTCAAGTACCTCGGCTCATGTGTGGACATATGTATGATAATAATCTCACATACAACATCTATTTCTCTTGACCTCTTCCGCCCTTCTCCGGTGGCGGCACACGTAACAACCGCTGCAACGCCTCTTCCTCGCTCATCGGGTAGAGACTAACCGGCTTGGCCGGGGGTTTGTGCCCGCTCTCTTCCGGTATGGCACTATCCATCACGGGGAGATTTTGACGACTCGCCATTTCGTCCTGTTTCGCCCGATGGTCGCGCAACTCGGTCACATTCAATACCTCCATGATCTTTCTCGCGGGAACGACAATGGCGATTCCCATGTTGATCGTTTCGTTCTTGCCCGAAATCGCGGAGTCGAGTAAAGGTGACGGATTCACATCCCCCGCTGGCACTTTCCAGTGACCGTGCATCAACCCCATCAGGAAGAATGGAGTGTTTGAGGCCGGAACATGCATATGGGATGATTCTCGCACGAACACCGGAGACCCGCTCAGTCCGCCAATCGAGCGCGCCTCGATGAGATATGCTTCAATATCCCCATATTCCTCAGTCGGAACGGTGTCGTTCGGCATCATCGCCACATTGCCCATGCGGACGATCGGTATGTTTTGCTCCTTGCCGCTCATGTGGGCGAACAGGCCCGTCATGAATGCTTCATCTCCGACACCGATGCCCATCGTCTGAATGACGGTATCCGTCAAGAAAGAATCGGTGCCGATGACTTTGTAGGCAAACTGTTCCGGCGACGGTGCGATGGGGAGTACGGCAACGTCAACCGTTGTCGCTTCAGTCTCGTGGAAATGCCATCGCGCTCCACGGAGAGATGCGATGGCCGCGCCCCCTTGCCGCTGATTGATGCGCACAAATATCTCTCGGTCGCCTATCTCGTCAATGACATGCTTCGCGGTCACGAGATAGATATACCCCCTCTTTTGGGGTTCCGTCTCGGAAGGAACCGAAATGAAGAAAGCGGAACCTCCCCACACAAAATCGGCGCGCCCGCCGTCTCGTGTCACTTGGATACCGAGAAAAACGACGCAATCTCGCACTTCATCGGGTACGCGCATGTTATAGTCCTCCGGAGGTACAGCATACCACCGGGGCTTACCAGCAAGCCTCGTATCTACAAACATAGCATTGCCCGCCTTGCTGCGTCAAGTGCATAGTCACGTTCCGCGATGCGTATCGCCGCATCTTTGGGCAGCGATGATTCGAGGCGGTAGACAACGCCGCCTTGCTCCCAGAGGAGGGTATTGCCCGCGACGCGGGTATTCTCGGTCTGTGTGACGCCGTTCGCATCCCGGTAGACGAAGAAGCGCAGGCCGCCTTCGATCCAGTAGCCCTGCGCGCCATTGATCGTCACGGGTTCGACCCGCGAGCCGGGCGGGATGCCTTTGCCAAAGTATCCCGCGTCAATCCCGCCGCGGAACTCCTGCAGGAGCAGGCCGATTTCGGTACCGGCGATTCCGGGCAGACCGGATCGGACACGATAGAGGAGCGACACCCTGCCGCCCGGTGGCGGCTGGCCGATGTAGACCTCATCCGGCGTACTGAAGTCCGGCAGCCCCGGCGCGCGGACCGTGAATGCGACGCGGACTTGCGCGTCCGCGAGTGTCGTCCGCGCGCCCAGCCCCAGGGTATCCGGCGTCGGTGTCGCGGTCATTGTTGGTGCGGTCCCAGTCGGGGTGGCCGGCGTCGCGGTTGCGATGGCCGATGCGGCGGATGTCTCCGTTGAGGTCGCGGTCGGGAGTGGCGTGGGCGACGGCACGGCGGTGACATTGATGATCTCCACATTTGCGAGACCGAGTCGCCGCGCGATGCCCTTCCGCACCGGCGGGAACGCGCCGAGGGCGAGCGCGATGACGAGCAGGAGGGCGAGCGCGAAGGTGAGCCGCCGTCGCGCGGCAGGGGAGGGCAGCCACCACGGGCGTGGGCGGATCGGTTGTGCCGCGATCCGCCGCCGAACGGTGGAAGCAACCTCCGGGGTCGGTGGGTAGGCGACCTCTGTGCCGACTGCCCGGAGCGCTCGTTCCAGCACGGGATCGGTGAATTGCTGCCGTCGTTCAGCCATTCTCCAACCCCCTCAGATCGTCATCGGTCAGGTCCTCAGCGCGCAGCACATCGCGCAGGCGGCCGAGCGCGCGGGAAAGGCGGGACTTGATGGTGCCTCGCGCGCAATCGAGTGCGGTTGCCATCTCTGCCTCGGAGAGATCGAAGAAGTAGCGGTAGCCGATGACGAGCCGGTCATCCACGCGCAGCCGGTTGATCGCACGCAGCAGCATCGCCCGCTGCTCGGCACGGAGCGCGACCGCCTCGGGCGATGGGGCCGCATCGCCGTCGGGGTCGCGCTCCCGTGCGCGCAACGCCAGATTGACGCGCCGCCCCGCCGCCGTGCGCCGATTGCGCGCCTCGTTGGCGACGATCCGCAAGAGCCAGGGGCGGAAGGGCGCGTTGGGCCGGAAGCGGCCGAGGGCGTACCACGCCTTGACGAATGCTTCCTGCGCCGCATCCTCCGCTTCCGCTGCCGTGCCGGTGATGAGATACGCCGTGCGAAAGGCCACATCCTGATACTGCCGTACGAGTGTCTCGTACGCGCCCGCGTCACCCCCTTGCGCTCGTTCGATCCGCGCTCGTTCCTCCAGTGGTCGGCCCTCCACGGAGCGTTCTCTCACCCCCTATACAACGCGGGCGGCGCGGCGGTTCCCTGCGGGTATATGCGCGGAAATAGGCATACATCATTCGGGTGGGATAGAGAAGGGGTAATGCCGGTATGGATCCGCTCAGGAGGTGACTTCGATGACGAGATACTGCCCTTCCGCCACCACCGGATACGTCTCGGCGATGTACGGCCCCGGCACCTTGCCGGGCACGGGTGTGTCGGCGGCGAGGGTATCGCCTGGCTCGACATGGACATCGTAACGGCGCACGCGCAGGCGCTCCGGATCGCACCAGGACTGCCCGGTGCGGATGTCGAACTCCCAGCCATGCCAGGCACAAGTGAGGATCTCGCCCGCGCGGGTGTACTCCAGTTCGCCCGGAACCCGCGCGTGCAACATCCCCCAGAGCAACCCCTCGCACAAAGGCCCGCCCTGATGCGGGCAGCGATTGCGCAGGGCGAAGAACTCGCCATGTACATTGAAGATGCCGATGGAGCGCCCGGCGACCGTGATGATCTTCCGCCCGCCCGGTGGAATCTCCTCCACCCGCCCCACCACATGCCGCGCCACGCCAACCCCCTTTAAACCATAGAAAATACAGAGTGAGAAAAGAGGAGGAGAAGGAGTAGTTTATTCCCCCTTCGTTGTTTTCCTCTGTGTCTCTGTGGTTCGTTTATCCCATGAGCCGGTCGCCGTAGAGGGCGAGGGCGTTGTCGTAGTAGATTTTCCGGCGCACGTCGTCCCCGAGGCGCGCGGGGATCGCCGTGTCGGGCGCGTCCCAGTCCCAGTGGGCGTAATCGCTCGCGAAGATCAAATGGTCTATGCCGACCTGCTCCATCAGCCACCGCAAGTCCTCCGGGCGGTGCGGTTCCTCGACGGGCTGGGTGCAGAACCACACATGGTCGCGGATGTACTCGGAGGGGCGGCGCGTGAGGTGCGGCGTCTCGTCGCGCAGCAAATCGAAGGTGTTGTCCAGCCGCCACATCAGCGACGGCACCCAGGCGAAGCCGTTTTCCGCCGAGACGACCCGCAAGGTTGGGAAGCGCTCAAAGACGCCCTCGACGACGAGACTAATCAGATTCGCCTGCATGGATTGGGATGGCCCGACGTGGTCTTCGATGTAGAACGACGGCCAGCCGCAGCCGGTGATCGGCTGCCCGCCCGATCCGAAGGCGTGGGACATCACGGCGAGGCCATGCGTGGCGCACGCTTCGTAGATCGGCCAGTACTTGCGGCGGCCCATCGGCTCGCGCGGGCGACCCGTGAACTGCACCTGGACGAAGCGCGGATCGCGGGCGCGGCGTTCGATCTCCGCGACGGCGAGGTCGGCGTGCTCGAATGGCAGGATAATCGAGGCGCGCAGGCGCGGCTCCTTGTCGAGCCACTCCGCGACCTGCCAATCATTGACGGCGGTCGCTAATGCGGCGTCGAACTCTGGGTTGAGTTGCGATCCCGCGCCAGTCAGCGGATTGAGGATGCCGCAGGCGATATTCCACTCGTCGAGCAACTGCACCGAGGTGAAGGCGCATTCTGAGCCAGCCTCGCGTCCGGAAGGTGGGAAGGCATCGGCGCGCCGGTTCGTGAAGCGCGGATAGATTGCCCCTGATGGGCCATGCATTCCGTAGGTCATTAGGTGGGTGCGCCAGCGATCGGACAGGAAGGGGTAGAGATCGCGCTCCGAGTCGAGTTCGTTGTGGATGTCGCAGTCAATGATCGCCGGTTTCGTCCGCGCTTGCCGCGTCGTACGTTCGAGTGTGGTCGCCATTGGGCAATTCCTCCTGAATAAGCCTACACCAGACCATAGAGTTCGCGGGCATTCTCGGAGCGGATTCTCTGTGCCAGCGCATCGGGCAGGTGGGGCAGCAGCGTATCGAGTGGATCATGTGTGTGCAGGTGCGGGTAGTCGGTCGCGAACAGCAGCATGTGGTCGCCGCCGATCTGCTCGATAGTTCGCTCCATATCCCGCCACTCGGCCGGCGCATCGAGCGGTTGGATTGTCAGGCGGACATATTCGCGGATATATTCGGACGGCGCGCGCTTCACCCAGGGGACGAGGCGGCGCAGGTTGCGCCACTCCTTATCGAAGCGCCACATGAAGGCGGGCAGCCACGTAAAGCCGCTCTCCAGCAGGGCAATGCGCGCCGTGGGGAAGAGGTCGAACACCCCCTCGCTGATGATGCTCGCCAACTGCGACTGGAAAACTTGCGCCATCCCGGCGTATTCCTCGAAGTAGTATGACGGCCAGCCGGAGGGGAAGGGCGGGTTGCCCGGTGCGCCGCCGAAATGGATGCCGGCGACGAGATGATGCTCCGCAATCGCCTCCCACATCGGGCGGAAGAGGCGGCTGCCGTAGGGGTGCTGCGAGCGCACCGGCAGGAGCACCTGGACGAAGCCGGGATGATCGCCGACGCGCGCGATCTCCTGTGCCGCCAGTTCCGGCAGTTGGGACGGTACGACAATCGAGGCACGCAGACGGGTATCTCGCTCCAGCCACTCCGCGATCTGCCAGTCATTGACCGCGCGAGCGAAGGCAACCGCCGCCTCGGGATTGTGCAGACTGTCAATCGCGTACAGGCAATTGACGACCGCGATCTCCACGCCGAGCGGGTCGAGGACCTGTTCGCGCAAGAGATCGAGGCTCGAACCGGCCGGGCCATCGGGCGGGATGCTGCCCGGCCGGGCGGTGATGGGCGCGCGGGGCGGATAGTACGTCGTACCCGCGCCCTTGAAGACCGACTGATTGACGTGCTCGATCCAATGCGGTGGAAGGTAGGGGAAAAGCGCCTCGACGCGCGGCACCGTGCTATGGACATCGCAGTCAATCAGCGCGGTCGCGGCAGACCCGGGCGCCACGCTCGTTCCGTCCTGTCGTGTCCGCATGCGCGCCCTCCTCCGCTCCGTAGGAGATCTACTCTACGCCTCCGACCGGGTGGGGTCAACCTCATCCCCTGGCCGTCGGCGGCAGATACGTCCGGTAGATGCAGACCGGCACGAACCCCATGCGCAGATAGACGGGATACCCCATCTCCGTTGCGGTGAGCGTCATCGCCATGCAGCCACGCCGCGCACCTTCCGCGATGGCTACCCAGGTCATCGCGGTCCCGAAGCCTCGTCGGCGCTGTGCGGGCGCGGTCACGATACCATTGATGTCCCCCACATCGCCATGGCGGGCGATCCGCGACGTGGCAACCGGCGTTCCCTCGTCGTAGCCGACGAAGAGCGCGACCGCCGGGTCCAGGGCGGCATCGAGCGAGGGGATCCAACGGCTGCCTGTCTGGGAAACGGCCATGAAGTCCGCCAACTCCGCGTCGGTCGTCACGAGCCGGAGTGTCAGGCCGGGCGGCGGTGGAGGAGGGGCGGGGATCGGCGCGAGGGCGAGCGCCGGTTCCTCCTCCTCCAGGTGCCAGCCCCGCGCCCGGATCGCGTCTTCCACCGGCTGTGCGGAGTCCGCCTCAACGATGATGGCATAGCCGATGGTGTCGAAGAACGCCTCCGCCAGCGCGAAGACCTGTTCCGGCGGCAGGGGGCCGAGCGCGATCGCGGCGTTGAAATCGGGACCTTGGCCACCGCTCGCCGTGAGGACGAGGCCGTCGTGGATGGCGTGACGCCCCGGTTCAGGGCGATACCGCTGGAGTGGCGAGGGGATGAGCAACGGAGCGCGCACGATGGACCGGAGATCAATGGGCACGTCGGTCACTCCTTCCCTGCGGATGTGAAGCCGATCGTCGGCGTGTCGTATCAGCCCGCGCAGAGCTGAGTGGGCATTGACAGATGGTGTCCGCATCGCTAATCTTTGGCAACCTTGATACGCACCAGTGGACATGTGTAGATCAGAGCGAGGCGGTCGTTTTTGTCCACGATATCAGTGACGGCGCCGCGGACCACCGATAGTGGGCGGCTGCATCGCGGACTCACGCATTATCTCTCTCGCATGCGTGATCGCGTCGCGGCGTTTTACGATCTCGACGGCGAAGCCGTTTCCACACGGCAGCGACTCCCCGCGCTCGACGGTATCCGCGGGTTTGCGGCGTTGCAGATCATAGTCTATCACTGTGTCATCGTCTCGGGCGCGTACCGTATCATCGGGTATCAGACGCTCGGCGCCGGACTTTTCGGCGTGGATATCTTCTTTGTCTTGAGCGGATTCGTGCTCTTTCTTCCATGGGGCGCGGCACACCTTCGCGGCGCACCCCCACCCGCGCTGAAGCGCTATTACGTCCGGCGTATCCGCCGTATCGTGCCCGCATACTATTTCATGCTCTTTTTCCTGATCGTCTTCTTCACGCCGAGCCATATCGCGACGTCCGCCGTCTATTCCTGGAGTGGCTTCTTCGCCATTCTCACCCATTTATCTTTTCAGCAGGCGATCGTCATGCGCGGACTGGGCGGATTGATCGGCTGGCGCGCTCAGCCCGGTTTCGGCATCAATGGAGTGATATGGACCTTGACCTTTGAGGTCTCTTTCTACCTGCTCCTGCCCTTTGTCTACCGCTTCTTTTCCGGGAGTGTCGGGAAGGCGGTACGCAATGCGTGCATCGCCGTGCTCATCGCGATTGGCTGGGCATGGGTCCGGTTCAACATTGATGGCCTTTCGACGCAACTCTTCGGTATTGCGCTGACCAGGCACAAGAACACCGCGGCGCGCGATCACATCCAGGACCTGATGGCGAACCTCCTGCCGACCTATGCCGCCCACTTCGCCTTCGGTATGGCGGCAGCATATCTCTTCCTCCGGCTGCGCGACCAATCAGCGCTGATCCGCGCGCGCTGGTTTCGCGCGAGCGTCTCCCTGGCGCAAGTCGCCTCGATAATCACATTCGTGGCCCTGATGGCATGGACCGCTAGCTTGCGGGCGCACGACGGCAAGATCGCGGCGTCAGCCTACTGGTACTTCGGGCGCGAGGCGGTGGCGGGGAGTGTCGCTGTCCTGATCCTGGCAACTGCTCTGGCCGGGCAGGTCGGCCAGTTCCCCTTCGCGAATCTCTTCATGCGGATCATGGGGCAGGTGAGTTACGGCATGTACCTGTGGCATGTGCTCGTGATTACGCTCGTCCTGGATTATCCCATCATCGCCCACTGGCCTGCCGCCTCGAAGTTCAAGTTCTTGCTGCTGATCGTCCTGCCGCTCAGTTTCCTCTTTGGCACGCTCTCCTATAAACTGGTCGAAGCGCCTTTTATGCGACCGAGAACCGGCACGACAGAGGAATCTCTCTCGGCAGTAAGCCCCCGAGTCGAGGTGAGCCGGGAGATGACATCCGAAGATCGGCAACCGATCTCCCATGGGACTGTGGCCTAAGTAGGCAGCCAATCGAACTTAGACGATTGCAAGCCTGACGTATGCAAG
>CALBSO010000066.1 GCA_937968015.1 uncultured Thermomicrobia bacterium | reverse complement strand
GGCATATCACACATGACGAGGGGTGCGATGCGGACGGCCCAACCCCCCCTTCCCCGTTTCCCCGCCGGGAAGGGGGAGCAAGAGAGACAACGCGCGTCTCTTATTCTGGTTGCTATCGTCATCTTCGCCCTTGTTGGGCTGGTGGCGGTGATGCAGCGGCCCGTCACGATGGCGATTGCGCCCGCGAGCGCGGCGTTCGATCACGCGTCCACGGACTGGAACGCGGGTGAGCGGGCGGCGGATGGCACGGCATTCCGGTGGACGGGCGCGGAGTCTACGCTGAACTTCCGGGCGGCGCGGCGCATCCTCCCGGCGAACAGGCCGTTGACGTTGACGATGCGCTTCTCCGCGCGGCCACCGGACGCATCGGTAGCGACGGTCACGTTGCTCGCCAATGGCAGGACACTCGATACGTGGCCATCGAACGTCGAGCATCCTGTGGCGGTGGATGTGACCTCGCTCCTGCGGCGGCACGACGAACTGCACATCACCCTTCGCGTTGACAAGCCGTACTCCCCACCGCACGACGAGCGGAAACTCGGCCTGCAACTCGTCGGTGAGGCGCGGCTCTCCCCTCGGCCCGGCATGATGCTGCCGTCGGAGGACGCGGCATTGAGCGTCATTCTGCTCGTGCTGCTCGCCTGGTTCGCGGTCGGGCGGCGTGCGCATCTCCGGTGGCGGCTGCTCGCGGCAGGCTCGACGGCGTTCGTGATAACGCTTGGCATCCTACTCGTCCGTGTCCCGTTCTGGCGTATCGCCATGCCGCTGGAACTGACGCTCGCCGCCCTCGTTACCGTGCTTTGGGCACGGGATTGGTGGGCGGCGCTGACGTGGCCTCTCCGCGCGATACAACAACGGATGCGCCTCGATGATCGTGCGCTCATCATGGGTGGGGCGGTCCTCGCGCTTGTTGGGCAGGTGATCGTCGCGCAGCACCGGTGGGCGCTTGTCGGCGCGGTGGCGCTGGCGGTTGGGCTGGTGATGCTGCTGGCGGGGTTCATCCCTCACTCTCCGGCCCCCTCTCCATCGCAATGGAGAGAGGGAGGGGTGGGCAGCCGCCCACCCGAATTCCCATCCTCAGTCCTCATGCCGCCCAAAGGGCGCCCGCACTCCTCAGCACTGGCCGCGTGGCAGATTGCGGCGCTTGTCGGGATCGCGGCGCTGGCGGTGGCGCTGCGACTGACGCTGCTGACGGAGATGCCGGCAAGCCTGTTTCGAGATGAGGGGCGGCATGCGTTGAAGGCGATCCGTATCCTCGATGACCCGACCTATCGGCCGGTGTACGAGCCGGAGATTGCTCTGCCCGCGCTCTTCCTCTATCCGATGGCGCTTGCGTTCAAACTGTTCGGTATCTCACTCCTCACGCTGCGTCTCTTCATGGCGACGATGGGCGCCGTGGATGTGCTGCTCTTTTTCTTTCTCAGTCGCCGCCTGTTCGGCCCGCGCGTCGCCCTGATCGCCGCCTATCTCTTCGCGGTCTCCTTCTGGGCGCTGCGCATGCAGCGGGTCGCGTTGGCTCCCTGCTTCTCGACCGGGCTGGTGCTGCTCGGCCTCTTTTTGTTCGTGCGGGCGATCCAGTTACGCCGCTGGTGGGATTGGGCGCTGGCGGGCGTTGGGGCAGCGGGTACGGTCTACTGCTACCATTCCGGCCCCTTCACGCTCGTTCTGATCGCACTGGTCGCCCTTGTGTTGCTTGTGCGGTCGCCTCGCCGCTTCCTCCGCGAGTGGCTGCCACGCTTCGCGGTGCTGGCGGTCGTCTTCCTGCTGCTCGCCGCGCCGCTCCTTCGGTATATCGCCACCCATTTCGATCAATACACCGCCCGTCCGGGTCAGACGGCGATCTTCTCGGAAGAGAATCTCCGCCGCCTCGGGCAGGATCGCCTCGCCGCGCTGGAGGCGAACATCACGCCGAATCTCGGCATGGATACCGTGCGCGGCGACCGCGAGCCGAAGCATAACCTCCCGCAGGCGCCACACCTCGACGCGATTGTTGCGGTTTTCTTCCTCGCCGGGTTGGCCCTCGCGCTGAGCGGGAGGCTGCATGGCCCACCCCACGGCGCGCGCCGGTTCGGGGAATGGCTGGCGCTCGGCTACCTCGCGGTGATGCTCATACCGAGCCTGCTCGCCGTTGACGCCCCGAATACGCTCCGCGCCTTCGATACATTGCCGCCCGCCTTGCTCATTGCCGCACTCGCGATGGATGCGGTGTGGGCACGATTGTTCAGGAAGGGCCGGGGGAGGGAGGTAATTCCCGCCATCCCCGCATTCCTCACCCTCGCCGCGATCTTCGCGCTCAATGCGGGGACGTATTTCGGACTGATGCGGCATGATGGAAGGGAGACGCTCCGGTTCGATACCTACTTCGCGTCGCAGGCGGGGAAACAGATGGTAGCCGAGGCAAATGCGCGCCCCGGCATGACCTTTCTCGTGCCGCGCGAGGCGATTGACCGCGATGTCTTCCCCTTCTTCGCGCGCGTCATGCGGGATACCGGGTCGCTGACGTCGCTGGAAAGCGTGAGTCTCACGACGCTCCCCGCGCGGTACGCCATCCTGCTCCCGAACACTACGCAGGAGGGATCGCCTGATGCAATCATTGCCGCGTTGCCGTGGGCGAAGGGACTCGAACGCGTGCCCGGCAGCAGCCCGCCGGGCGCGGGCGGCATCCCCGCATTCATCGAGTATCGGACGCCGGGGTAAGCAATGAGCAACGAGCGGGTGCCCTTTGGGCAGTAGCAATGAGGAAGAGATTCGGAGGAGAGACATTGCCTTTCTCCGAAACGTCTGTTGGCTCGTTGCGGCGGCGTTTGTCGCGGCGATGCTGCTGACGGCGGCCTACCAGGTGCGGCCGACCTACCGAATTGGGATCGGGGATACGCCGCGCGATACGGCGCTCGTGCAGGGCTTCTACAGCCCGGAACGCCAACCGGCCGCTGATGGCGGGGCACGGTACCGATGGACGCGAGAGAGCGGGCAGATCGCATTCCCCGGCATCGGGCGGGGAGCGGTGACGGTAGATTTGCTCCTTTCCGGTTCCGCCAATCCCGCTCCGGATACGCATGTGCTCGCCAATGAAACGGAGATCACGACGCTCCACCTGACGCCGGATTTCCGTCTGTATCATGTGGAGGTGCCCGCCTCGCTCATGACCCATGGGACGCTCGACCTGACGCTCATCGCCCCCCCATTCATGCCGCGCGGCGACCGGCGGACATTGGGGATTGTCGTGCAGGAGGTGACCGTTCGCCCGCACGGGACGGGGTTCGCGCTTCCCCCCGCGCGGATTACCCTCTCCCTCTGGCTCGGCGCGCTTTCTGTCGCGCTCGCCCTCTTCGTCGCGGGATTTGGCGGCCCCAGCGCCTTCGCGGGCGCGGCGGGCGCGGCGGGCGGGATGGCCGCCTTCCTCGTGTGGAATCGCCTCTTCCTGACGGTGGACGCGGGCGGGATCGTGCGTGCCGGGGCGCTGATGCTCGCCGCGACGGCGGTGATTCGCTTCGTCTTCGCGCCGCTCTGCAACCGTGTCGGAGTGGCGACGACAGCGCGCGATGTACGCTGGCTCGCGCTCATCGGTGGTGCGGCGCTCGCGCTCCGGTTCGCGGGTATGCTCCACCCGAGCATCGTCATCGTGGATCTCAAGTTCCACCTCCATCGGTTCGCGGAGGTGGCGGACATGCACAGGCTCCTCCTGCCGATCCAGTCCGCGGAGTTCGGCGGGCGCACGGTGCTTTACGCGCCGACGCCCTACCTGTTCATGCTGCCATTTTCCTGGCTGATCCACGACCGGATGCTGATGCTCTTCCTCTTCTCCCTCGGCATTGACCTCGCGCGCTTCTGCGTCCTCTGGCTCGTTGCCCGCCGCGTGACGCGCGATCTGCTGGCGGCGAATCTCGTCGTCCTGACGATGGCGCTGATGCCCGTCGGCTGGATCGTCTATTCGTGGGGGATATTCGCGAACATCTTCGCGGAGGGGATGCTGACGCTCCTCTTCGCCTTGCTCGCGCTCGGCTATGGCTGGCTCGCGGGGCTATATCGCTGGCGGTGGTGCGCGGTCTTCGCCATCGTCATCTGCCTGACGCTGCTCGCACATATCGGCGTCTTCGTCCTCACCGCGCTCAGTGTGATGCTCTTCCTCATTGTGCGGCTTAGCCTCGCGTATCTGCCGCCGCGCCTGCCCTCGCTCGAACGACACAGGGAGCGGATTGCCGGGTCGCTCTTCGCGCTCGCCGGGCTGTCCGCCGCGCTGGTCGCCTTCGCGCTCTTCTATCGCTTCCCCGCACACGATCTCCTGGCCGGGCAACATGCTCCTGCCGTGGAGCAGGAGACGACCGGTACGCCGCCCGTTCCCGTGTACCATCTCTACCGCACGGGTGGCGCGACGCCCGACGACCGGATCGGCCTGCCCGCCGTCACGACATCGCATCTGAGCATCGCGCTGGCGCGGGAGGCGTGGGAGATGTCATACGCCTTTTATCGCGTCTGGCCGGTGATCGCGTGCATCGCGGGGTGCGTCGTGCTCTGGCGGTCGGGAAGAACCAAAGGGGGCGAGGGCATTGCCGCCATGTTTCCGGCGATAGACCATCGGCGCGCGGCGGCTTTCACGATTGCCGTGTGGATGGTGGTCGCGGCGATCATGCTCGTCGTGGGGATTGTCGCACGGCTTTACGTGCGCTATCCGCTCTTCGCATTGCCCGCCATCGCGTTCGGCAGCGGCGTGGCGCTCGCCTGGCTCGTGCGGCGCGTGCGGTGGGGGTGGTACGTTGCCGCCGCACTCCTCGCCTTCTCCGCACTTTCGACGCTGATGATGTGGTATGACCGGATCGTCTATGCCTTCAAAGTGATCGTATGACGGCCCTCATGTTCCCCTCCTCTTCTTTGTGGCGGGGGTTCGTGTGACGATGTACACTGCGCGCAATGGTCGTATGTATCCCCCGGCGCATCTGTCACCCTGCGTGGCCCGCTGTTGTGGGGGTAAGGGGGAAGGATAGCGCGATGGCGGAAACCGTCACACGGACGAATGAACCACCGATGGATTTGCTCGGGCAGACGGGGCAGGCGGCCCGTAGCGTGGATGTCAACTACTTCAACTACGATCCCGCAGACACCCGGATCTCGTTCGCCGGTGGTCTGCCGGACCCGGAGTCGTTGCCCACGAGTGATGTGGCGCAGGCAACGGTGAAGGCGCTCGCCGAGCACGGCAAGACCGCCCTCCAATACGGCCGCGTTGGTGGCTATCGCCCGCTCGTGGACTTCCTGCGCGCGAAACTGAAGCGCACGCAGATGATGGACATCCCCGAAGATGGCATCCTGCTCACCGCCGGTTCGATGCAGGCGCTCACCTTTATCGTCAATCTCTTCGTGGACCGTGGCGACACGATCATCAGCGAGGACCCGGTCTGGCCCGGCGGCGTTGGCCTCTTCAACACGATCGGCGCGAAGGTCGTCACCGTGCCCCTGGACGATCATGGGATGCGGGTGGATGTGCTGGAGGAGCGGCTTGCGGCGCTGAAGGCGGAGGGCATCCGGCCCAAGTTCATCTACACCCTGCCAACCTTCCAGAACCCGGTCGGCGTCACCGCGCCCGTCGAGCGCCGCCTGCGCATCCTCGATCTGGCGGAGGAATACAACACCTTCGTTTTCGAGGATGATGCCTACAACGACCTGCGCTTTGATGGCGAGCCGCTGCCCGCGATCTACGCGCTCGACCGCGAGCGGGGCGGCAACCGCGTGATCTCGATTGGCACCTTCTCGAAGATCCTCGGCGCGGGGATGCGCATCGGCTGGGTCGTCGCGCCACCGCCGGTGATTCAGAAGATCGGCGGCCTGAAGGGCGATGGCGGCGTCAGCCCCTTCGCGACGACCGCGACGGCGGAATTCTGCCTCGCGGGCAAACTGGAGCCGCATATCGAAGTGCTCAAGGGAATCTATCACCGCAAGCGCGACGCGATGGTCGGCGCGCTGGAGGAACACATGCCGGAGGGCGTGACGTGGACGGTGCCGGACGGCGGCTTCTTTATGTGGCTGACGCTGCCGGACGGGATCAACACGGCGAAACTGATGCCGCTCGCGGCACAGGAGGGTGTGGAGTATCTGCCGGGCGTCGCCTGCCGCTTCGGCGGCGCGGGCACGAACGCGATCCGGCTCTCCTTCAGTGTGATGACGGAAACGCAAATCCGGGAGGGCATCGCGCGGCTCGGCAGATTGATCCACCGCGCGATGTCGGGACAAATTCAGGGCTGAGGGCTGAGGACTGAGGGATTTTGCTCTCAGTCCTCAGTTCTCATCGCTTATGAGGGGGCGCGCGATGAGCGTGAATGTGGGCGTGTTTATTGATGTTTCGAATCTTTTCTATTCCGCGCGCAGCATGGGCGTGGAGGTGAATTACATCCGACTCCTGGAGCATGTGACGCGCAACCGGCATTTGATCCGGGCGAGCGCGTACACCGGGATTGACCCGGAGAATGGCAGCCAGCGCCGGTTCGTGGATTTCCTCAGCGCGAATGGTTACCGCGTCGTCTGTAAGGACATCCAGAAGCACGAGAGCGGTCGCATCAAGGCGGACCTCGATGTCGAGATGACGCTGGATGTCTACATGATGTCTGAGAACTTCGATGTCGTCGTGCTCATCACCGGGGATGGCGATTTCAAGCGGCTCGTCGAGGTCGTGCAGCAGAAGGGTGTGCGCGTTGAGGTCGTCGGCTTCGGCGCGAGCACGTCGAGCGAGTTGATCGCCACCGCGGACCAGTTCACGGAGATTAGCACGATCCCGGAAATCTTCCGCAACAGCAGCGCGCCGCAGCCCACCAATGGCGAAGTTCCCGCCGCCTCGCGGGATGCCCTCAACGCCAACTCTTTCGCGCTCAACCGCCCCCGCCCGGCCTGAGTGGTGCATACATGGCGTTGACGGTTGCGAAAGAAGCATCAATCGTGCCATTTGATGAAGCCGGCTATGCGATACAAGCGGATGCCGCGCAGGCGAGCGTACTTCAGCGGTGGGCATGGGGCGCGTTCAAGGAGCGGCACGGCTGGCAAGTTATGCGGAATGCGGGCGACGGCTTCGCGGTACAGGTGCTCCTGAAGCGCAAATTTGGCGTGACAATCGGCTACGTGCCGCGCGGCCCGGCGATAGATTGGTCGGATCACGCCGCCATTTCCGCCTGTCTCGGCGCGCTCGATACGCTGTGCAAACAGGGGGGCGTCGCCGTCGTGCTGATTGAGCCAGATGCCGCGTTGCCCGCTGACCTCGATGCATCGCGATACGGCTTGTCGCCATCGAATCTCTCGGTGCAGCCGCTGCGGACAATCATTGTGCGCTGCGACCGCGATGACGACGCGCTCTTGGCCGCGATGAAGCAGAAGACGCGCTATAACGTCCGCCTCGCGGCGAAACGGGGCGTGACGGTTCGGCAGGGGGGCGCGGACGATCTGCCCGCGTTCTGGTCGCTGCTACAAACGACCGCGACGCGCGATGCGTTCGGCGTCCACACGCTCGCGTACTACGCCGACCTGTTCCGCCTCTTCCCGCCACCGAGTCAAGGCGCGCTGCTCTGCGCCGAATACGGCGGCGAAGTCGTCGCGGCGGCGATCCTCCTGCGTGGCGGGCCGACGGCGATCTATCTCGCGGGTGCATCGAGCGACACCCACCGCGAGCATATGCCGCCCTACGCACTCCAATTCGCGGCCTTGCAATGGGCGCGGGGCGTCGGCTGCACGCACTACGACCTCTGGGGCATCCCGCCGACCGACGCGCCACCGGACGCCGCGCAGGGCGAGCAGCAGAATGTTCGCGACGGTCTCTGGGGCGTTTACCGCTTTAAGCAGGGATTCGGCGGCGATGTGGTGTCATATCCCGGCATCTTCGTCCGGCACTATCGCCCCATAATCGGGCGGGTCGCGCTGCGGGCGATTGACCGGCAACAGGGGATATTCAGGTGAGCGGGCCGCCCGATGCAATGATGCCGCCGCGTCAACTCCACGCGCTTCTCGCGGGCTTGGATTCAACACAAATCATCGGCGAGGCGGTGTGTGCGGTCACTGATGTCGTCTACGATTCGCGCCTCGCGACGCCCGGCAGCCTCTTCGTCGCACTTCGCGGCGGCTACGCGGATGGTCATCGCTTTATTGCGGAGGCGGCGAAACGGGGCGCGGTCGCTGTGCTGGTCGAGGAATCGGGTGTGGCTCCCGAAGGTATCCGGGCGCAGATCGTCGTGCCGGACACGCGGGCCGCGCTCGCGGTCGTGGCGGCGAACTGGTACCGCCACCCGGCGAATGACCTGACGGTGATCGGCGTGACGGGCACGAATGGCAAGACCACGACGACGACGATGATTACCGATGTCCTCGACGCGGCGGGGCTGCGGAGCGCCCTGCTCGGCACGGTGGAGATGAAACTGGGTGCGGACCGCTGGCCGAATCCGAACCACCAGACGACGCCCGAATCGCTCCATATTCAGCGGTTCCTCCGTCAGGCGGTGAAGGCCGGGTGTACGCACGCGGTACTGGAAGCAACCTCGCATGGCCTCGCGATGCATCGCCTCGACGCGCTGCCGGTGGATGTCGCTGTCTTCACGAATATCTCGCACGACCATCTGGAGTACCACCAGACGTTCGATGCCTATCTCGCGGCGAAGCGCGGCCTCTTCGCGCGGTTGAACGCCGCGCCGGAGCGGGGAACGCAACGCTGGGCCATCGTCAATGCGCATGATCCGCACGCGGACGCCTTTCTCGCCGCCGCGCCCGGCGCAACGCCGCTCCGCTATGGCATTGAGACCGACACGCCGATCGCCGCGACGACAGTGATGGAGTTGCCGGAGCATGTGGTTTTCACCCTCCAAACGCCGACGGGAAGCGCCGCCGTTCACCTCAACACCCTCGGCACGTACAATGTCCTCAATGCGCTGGCGGCGGCGGCGGTCGGGCACGGGCAAGGGATTGATGCCGAGACGATTGCCGCCGGGCTGGGCGCATTTACCGATGTCGCGGGGCATCTGGAGCGGATCGCGATGGGCCAGCCCTTCACGGTGATCGTGGATTTCGCGCATACGCCCGCCGCGTGCGAGGCGCTCTTCGGCTTGCTTCGCCGGACGACGCAGGGTAGACTCGCGGTGGTCTTCGGGAGCGCGGGGGAGCGCGACAAGGCGAAGCGCCCAATGCAAGGCGCGATTGCCGCGCGGTACGCCGATCTCGCACTCTTCACGAATGAAGACCCGCGCTTCGAGGATGCTGAGGCGATCCTGCATGAGATCGCGGCGGGCGCGGAGGCGGAGCGGCCGGAGTGGCGCGCGGGCGAGCAGTACCGCTGTATTGCCGACCGCGCGGAGGCAATCGGTGCGGCGTTCGATTGGGCGGCGCCGGGCGATACCGTTGCCCTCGTTGGCAAGGGGCACGAGAATTCGATAATCATCGGCGCCGAAGCGCTTCCGTGGGACGAAGTATCCGTCGCGCGGGATGCGCTCCGGAAGCGCGGATATAGGGGTGGATAATCTGGTGGTTTCACGTCGGCAGGCACTGAAAATCTCGGCGGCGGCGGTGGCATCGGCCGCGCTCGCGGCATGTGGCGTCTCTCAGCAACCGCAGGGAAATACGCAGCGACGCAATACCGCCGCGTCGAAGGCCGATGGCCGCATCCTCTTCGCCAAAGTGCGCATGACGGATAACAACGGCAAGGATGATGGCATCTACATCCTCGAAAACGGCGGCAAGGTGCGCAAGGCGCTCTCCAAGGCGGAAGGCGATGACGCCCTCGAGTATCCTCGCTGGTCGCCGGACGGCACGCAGATCGCCTTTGTCCGTGCCGGAGATGGCGGGATCTTCTCCGATCTCTGGATCGTCGGCGCGGACGGCGCGAACCCCCGTCGGATCACGGACTTCCAGAGTAAGATCGCCCACAAGAACAATGTGGATGCCGAGGGGAAGTACGTGAAGGACAGTTCGATCGTCGCGGGGCTGTCATGGTCCCAGGGCGGCAACTTCATCACCTTTTCCAGCGACCGGTTGAATGGCACGGGCGCGATGCGCCCGTGGACATTCGAGAAGCCCGATGAACCGCCGACGCTCCAGACGCTGCATGTGATCACCGCGACTGCGGGCTTCAGCCCACCGAATGTCGGGATCAACTTCCACATTGATAACACCGCGCTCGCGCCGGACGGCAGCGTGATGGCCTTTGTTGCCCTCTGGGCGCAGGCGGATAACTACGCAAACAAGCAGACGCAGATTTATCTCCTCGATTTCGGCACGAAGAAGCACACGCAACTGACCGATCTTCCCATGTTCCGGTGGGGCGCGTATGATCCTGCCTTCTCGCCGGACGGCCAGTACCTCGTCTTCGCGGGCCGGCCCGATTACCGGGTCAACGACCTCTTCATCATGACGCGCGACGGCAAGAATCAGGTGCAGATCACGCAGACGGGCGCGGCGCGTGCTCCGGTCTGGTCGCCGGACGGCAAGAAGATCGCCTTCCTCGCCGCTTTTGAGGGCGCGCAGTTCAACATCTACGTAATGGACGTCACCCCCGCCGCGCCCGGCACGCCGCTCACCGCCGCGAACTTCGGCAAGCCCGAGAAACTGACCGACGAAAAAGGCATTGACGCCCGCTCCGGCCTCTCCTGGACCGCGTAAGCAATGCGCAATGAGTGATGAGCAATGAGGGGGTTCGCGCCCTTTCTCATTGCCCGTTGCTCATTGCGCATTGCTCGGTGGTGAGACGATGGCGATGTGGAGATCGTCGAGTTGGCGCTGCGAGACAGTGGAGGGCGCGCCGAGCATTAAATCCTGGAATGACTGGTTCTTCGGGAAAGCAATCACCTCGCGGATGTTCTCCTCGTGCGCGTAGAGCATGATGAGGCGGTCAATGCCGGGGGCGATGCCGCCATGGGGCGGCGCACCGTACTCGAAGGCGCGCAGGAAGCCGCCAAACTTCGTCTGGAGTTCTTCCTCATCGAGATTGAGGAGGCGGAAGACACGCTCCTGCAGCTCCCGTTGCGCGATGCGGATGCTGCCGCTGCCCAGTTCGAAGCCGTTGGCGACGAGGTCATATTGCTGCGCGCGCATCTTCCCCGGGTCGGTCTGCATCAGCGGAATGTCCTCCTCGAAGGGCATCACGAAGGGATGATGGACGGCATCCCAGCGATCTTCGTCCGTGTTCCACTCGACAAACGGCTGTTCGAGGAGCCACGCGAAGGCCATCACGTTTGGGTCCGCGAGGCCGAGCGCCTGCCCGAAATGCTGCCTGAGGCGCGAGAGGACATCGCCCGCCCGCACCCGCTCGTCCGCGACGAAGGCGATCAGGTCGCTGGGCTTGGCGTCGAAGCGGGCGAAGATGGCGCGCTGCTCCTCGGGCGTAAAGAATTTGGCGATCGGCGAGCGGGCGACGGGTGCGCTCTCCTGCTCCTCGACGATGAAATACGCCAGCCCCTTCGCACCGAAGCCCTGCGCGAGGGCGATCAAGGCATCAATTTCCTTACGGGTCATCGTGCCCTGGCCGGGCAGGCAGATACCGCGCACCGCCCCGCCGCCCTCCACCGTTTTGGCGAAGACACCGAACTGGCTCCCCCGCACGAGGTCGGAGATGTCCGTCAGTTCCATGCCGAAGCGAAGATCGGGTTTGTCGTTGCCGTACCGCTCCATGCTGTCGGCGTAACTGAGGCGCGGCCATGGCTTCTCCATCACGCGCATATTCGTGACGGTTTCCGTCAGTTCGGTATACAAGTCTTCCGCGAGGTTGAGCACGTCTTCCATCGAGACGAAGGACATCTCCAAATCCAACTGCGTGAATTCGAGTTGCCGGTCGGCGCGCTGGTCCTCGTCGCGCATGCAGCGGGCGATCTGGAAGTAGCGGTCCATCCCCGCGATCATCAAAATCTGCTTCAGTTGCTGCGGCGACTGGGGTAGTGCATAGAACTCTCCGGGATGGACGCGGCTCGGCACGAGGAAATCGCGCGCGCCCTCGGGCGTCGCCTTGATGAGCATCGGCGTCTCGATTTCGAGGAAGCCGCGCGCCGAGAGCCAGTCCCGCATGAACTTGACGACGGTATGGCGCAGGATCATCCGCTCGGCCATCGGGCGGCGGCGCAGATCGAGGTAGCGGTACGTGAGGCGGAGCGACTCGTCCACGTCGCCATGCTCCGCGCCCTCGGCGATCACGAAGGGGGGCGTCTTGGCGGCATTGAGGATTTTCACGCCATCCACGCGCAGTTCAATCTCGCCCGTCGCGATCTGCGGGTTCTCCGCACCTGCCGGGCGGCGGACGACCTCGCCCGTCACTTCGAGGACGTACTCGGCACGCGCTTCCTCGGCAACCGCGTGGGCTTCCGGCGCGTGCGTCGGGTTGATCGTGCATTGGGTGATGCCGTACCGGTCGCGCAGGTCAATGAAGATCAGGCCGCCGTGGTCGCGCCGCCGGTTGACCCAGCCGCGCAGAGTCGCCCGCCCGCCCACAGTATGCGCGCGCAGATCGCCACAGGAGGTATAGCCGCGATACGCGCGGTGCGTTGCTTCTCGCGTTGTGCCCGTTTGCATGCCTACGCCCACCCAAAAACTCCTTCAATGCGTGAGATTCGGTACCCGCCGCGCTCATGCGGCGTAATTCATCACGCCATTCTACACGACGGGGGAACGATTGAACCGCGCAGCCCGCGATCGTCCGACCGATCGGCGATTGCGGCATATGCAACGCAAATCCGGGCACGCGGGCATCAACGTGGGTAGCGCAGGGGGTCGCGGGCTACGGCAGTGAGAAAGGCTCCCCTTACTCTGGCGCGAAGGCGGCGCAAAGCATCCCGAAGTACGTCGGCGCTTCGTATGAGAGAAACTCGCCCTTCCAACGGTCGCCAATTGCACCGGAGAGCATCAGCATCTGCCAATAACTGTCCGCCTTCGCCCGGCCGACGAGCGCCGGATCAACCTCGATCAGGCCGGTGAGGTGGTTCGCTTTGATGAGGTCCACGACGCGCCCGTCGTACTCGGCGGCAGCCGGGTCGAAGCCATAGGGGCCATCGGCGAGATGCGCGTGACCGTGATCCGAACTGGCGATCATCGCCACGCGCTTGCCGGAGGCGGTGGCCATCGCCGCGAGCGCCTGACCGGCCCGGACGTGATCCGCCGGTGAGTGATCCCGCGCGGGGCTGATGACGACGATCGGCACCTGCGGCTCCGCCCGGCCACCCATGAACCAGAGGGGGATCAGCACGCCCCAGTCCATCGGCGCGGTCGCACCCGCCGCATCGTTGCCGCCATAACTGATGCCGACCGCTGGGATGTTCGCCGCGTTGAGGGCGTCTATCGCGGCGCGGGCAAGCGTGCGATCGGTCGCGCAGCGCAATTCGATCTGCTCCTCGGTCCAATCGGAGAGCGATCCGGCCAGCGTTCCAGCGGTGACGACCGCCATCGCCCCTTCGACGTGGACATTGTGCGGCGTGAAGATGATCGTTGTGTCCGGGCGGGCGGCGGCAAAGCGGCGGCCGAGTTCCGCCATCGCTCCTTGTGTCGCCGTGGCGAGGGCGCGCTCCTTGGGCGGGCACGCTTCGGGGATCGCTAAATGACCGTGTGGCGCGATGGCGGCAAAGACCAACCCACTCATGCTGTTTTCTCCCTCATGCCGAACGGACAATGATGCGCGGTGGCGCGGGCGGGACGGCGTCGTCACCACCGCGCGGCGTCGGACACGATTATGTCTGCCTGCCCGCAAGGCGAGTATACCGGAAACGGTTGTGGACGCCATCATTCGCTCGTTTCCAACCGGTGGAGCGTTTGTTACGCTGTCAAAGTATATCCGGCAGGTCGCCCGTAGAACCGTTCGCCTCTGCCACGCGTTTCATAGAGATGGGGAGAAGATGCATCAGATCGGAAGGAGACGGCGCATGGCACGGATTGCATGGGTCGAGGATGACGCCGCCGAAGGGGAGACGGCGGACGCATTCGCGCGGACGCGCGCTGCGTCGTCGAGCGGGCAGGTCGCGGCGATTTTGCGCACGATGAGCCTGCGCCCGGACTTCATGGAGGCGATCAATGCCGCCTCGCGCCTCCATTTCACGGATGGCGCGCTCACTCGCGCGCAGCACGAGATGATCGCCTCGTATGTCGCCGCCCTCAACCGCTGCCACTACTGACTGAGCAGCCACACCTGGTTCCTGCAGTTGCAGGGCGAGCAGTACAGTGCGGCGGCACAGGCCCTCCGCGACGGCGATCTCGACGCCGCGCCCGTGACGCCCGCCGAACGGCTCTTGCTGGAGTTCGTCGGCACGTTGACGAAGCACGCCTACCGGATCACCGACGAGCAGGTACAGGGGTTGCGGGAGGTGGGATGGACGGACGCGCAGATCGCTGAGGCAGTCTATGATGGCGCGCTCTTCAACCTCTTCGTGCGCCTCGCCGATGCGTTCGACATCCATCCGTCGCCGGTGATGGACCCGGATGGCGTCCCGAAGGCGGTCATCAACGAATAAGTACCACGGGGACGCTCCCAGAAACGCAGAGAACCGGAAACTATCCCAACCGCACGACATACCGGACGATCAGCCAGAAGCAACACGCACTTCCCCCTAACACGAACAGGTGCCAGAGCGCGTGCGACTCGAACTTCCCGGGGAGGAGGTTTGGCCGCTCAAAGACGAAGATGAGCGCGCCGACGGTATAGACTACCCCGCCCGTGAGCATCCAGGCCGTACCGGCGGACGGTAGGGCGCGGAAGAGCGCCGGCGCCGCCAGCAGGCCGATCCAGCCAAGCAGGACATAAAACACCGTCGAAGCCCAGCGCGGCGCTCCCATCCAGTAGGTCATCATAATGATGCCGGTGATGACAAGCCCCCAGATCGCGCCGAGCAATCCCCAGCGCCAGATGCCGTGGAGCGCGAGCAGGCACACGGGCGTGTACGTCCCGGCGATCAGGATGACGACCATCGTGCAATCGAAGCGCAGCAGCCGGGCCTCGCCGCGCGGCGAGAGTGAGAGGGAGTGGTGGAGCGTGCTCGCCGTGTAGAGGGCGATCTGGCTGAGACCGAAGATGATCAGGGCGATCAGCGCCAAGACGTTGTCCATACGGACGCCAATCGCCACCAGGACGACCATGGCAACGACCGACAAGAGGAGACCCGTCAGGTGAGTGAGGCCGTTCGCAGGCTCGCGGACTTTGATTGTTATCGCGCGCATCGTGACTCCATACCATATCCCCAAACAGTCGTATTCATCGGTCATCCTCCAACGATTTCCGCTATCACGCGCGTTGTTGCTGTACAGCGTCGGCGGAATCGTCGGCTGCATCCAGTACGAACAGGTCACCCGATGCGGCGTACGTCCCCTCATGACGCTCGCATTTCACGGGGGAGAGACCGAGCACATGCTCGATCGCCGCCAGGAGGTCGTGTAAGTCGTGCAGATCGCGCAGGTCGTGCAAGCGAAACGGTTTGCGCACCACCTGGCAATGCATCGCCCGCAACACTTCCACCTTCACCGGCAGGACTTCCGGTTCTCCCGCGACGATGATCGCCGGGATCTGCGTGGTCTCGAAGTCGGCCCAGAGGCGCTTGAGCAAATCCCACCCACTATCGCGCTGCTTGAGCAAGAGGTCGAGGATAACGAGATGCGGTTGCGCGCGCCGGAGCAGCGCGTGTACGTCCGATCCCTTCTCCGGATGCCAGAGCAGGGTGCGATAGCCTTCGTCAGTGAGCACATCATGCATCAGGGAGAGGAAGGAAGGGTCGTTGTCGAGAAGCGCGATCATCGGGGCCGTATCGGGCCCCCTTCCCGCTGCGCTGGGTGAGGACGACAAAGAGGGGCGGGGCAGTGACCAATTCCCATCAAACGCTCGGTCGCCGTCAGCGTTGCCTCCCCATACTAACACGATATGAACGGATTCATGCCAGATTCCCCTGAAACCTACATAAATCTGTATGTTCATCAAAACAGGAATACCGCGACCACCTCCTCGTACTGGACTCGTGGCCCGCATCGTGCATTGGTAAGAGGAACAGCATCGCAGACTACGGAAAATCCGCAATCGCGCCAAACCTCTTACGGCAGATATCGCCGCTCATAGCGCGTCTTGCGCGGGGCGCGGGCGACGATGTCCGGGAAGGGCGGGAAGGGGGTGTGCGGCTCGGCCTGATACCAGTAGGCGGTGCTGGCGATGTCGTCCCCGCGGTCGTTCGCGTGACCGTGCTCGATCGTCACGCGGATACTCGTGTCGAAAAGCACCGGGTCCTCGATGTGATAGCGATAGACGGTGATCTTGCCGCCCCAGTTCGCCGCGCCGGGCAGCAGGATGCCGTGGTACGGCGCGACGTAGAACTCCGACGGGCACCAGGCGCAACCATAGTAATCCTCCGTGCCGGTGCCGGTGAGCGTCGGTAACTCGTCGCCATCAATGAAGATCATGTCATCCCCCTCGCCGTACCACGACCAGTCCGGCGCAAGCCCCGCGCCGCTCGCAGCGGGGTCGTGAACATGGACGTTGTCGTAGTCGAGGTGGCAGCCGACGTAGTGCCCCTTGCCCGTCGCCGCCATGATGAGGTAGTTGCCCGTGCCGGTGAGGTTCGTACCATCGCCATCGTTGTGGGGTTCGGCCTGCACCGGATTTTCGCGATGCCACCAGGCATGGAAGCGGCCCAATCCCGCCTCCAGCGCGGCATACTCCTCGTAATCCACGTAGAAATAGAACGAGCGGCAGACGACCGGCCCGTCATTCGTGATCGTGATACGCGCGCCGCTCGCGAAGGGCATCGGGAAGTAGCAGTTCAGCCCCTTGCCGTCCTGCGGACTCATCGCGAGCATTGGCGTGGCGAAGTTGCGCGTCATCGCGTGGCCCATACCGAAGAAGTCGCCGACTGGCGTCTCCACCGACGGTACCGACTCATCATCCCAGTACATCCGCAGGACGAGATTCCGCAGATGCAGCGGATCGTCCGAGGCAATGGTGAACCAGAGATGGGTGATGCTTCCCGCGCCCGCGATCGCCGCCAGTGTCGCCGTTTCGCCGGGCGCAATCGTGATATAGTCCTGGTTGCCGCCCGTCCGATCCCACGACGATGCCCGCCGCCGTTTCGCGTTCCGCAGCCGTGCCAGTCCCCGCAACGATGCCCCGCCGAACGTTGGTAGCCCGCTCATCCCACGCCCCCTTCCGCCTCGCGTCAATCCGCTGTTTCGGTGCGTACTGTACCGCAGGGCAGCAATGAGCAACGAGAGTAAACGCACGGTCACCTCATTGCTACCGCGGGGGTTCTTACTCTCCCGCGATCTGCTATCCTCCGCAGGGGTGCAGAGACACGCAGTTTTGGAATGAGGGAATGCATCAATGTGGCGACCAATGCGTTTGTGTGAGTCAGCGATCGTCTGTATCAGCCTCATGCTCTCGCTACTTGGCGTGGGGACGCAAGGGTTTGCGGCGCCGTTGACGGCGCCGGAGAGTGACAAGGTGACGGCGGATACGGGATCGGTGCCGCGCTTCGAGCCGGCCGCCTGTCCGTGGAAACTGCCGGAGGGGCAGATCGAAGGGCAGACGGTGACGTGCGGATTCGCCGTCGTACCGGAGGCGCACCGCAACCCGGGCGGCTCGACGATCAAATTGCCCGTCGCGGTCTTCAAGAGCGTGTCTGCCACTCCCGCGCCGGATCCGGTCGTCTATATCGAGGGCGGGCCGGGTGGCGCGGTGCAAGACACGCTCACCTATTTCCTTGCCGGTGATCTGCCAGTACTGACCGCCAATCGCGACCTGATCGTCTACGATCAGCGGGGCGTCGGCTTCGCGCAGCCGAATTTGGCATGCCCGGAAGTGACGGAGCAGGAACTCGCGGATGCATCGGTACCACTCAGCCCGGACGACAAGGCGAGCCATGATATTGCCGCGATCGCCCTGTGCCGGGACCGGCTGACGAAGCAGGGAATCAATCTCGGCGCGTACACAAGCGCGGAGGGCGCGGCGGACCTCAACGATATCCGCGCGGTGCTCGGCTACGCGAAACTTGACTTGTTCGGCGTCTCGTACGGCACGCGCGTCGCCCTGACGATGATGCGCGACTTCCCGGACTCGGTGCGCGGCGCGGTGCTCGATTCGTCCGTGCCGTTGCAGGCGAATCTCGTTGAGGATGATGGACTGAACTTCGACCGCTCCTTCACGCTCTTCTTCGCGGCGTGTACGGCGGATCCGATCTGCAACGCGAATGCGCCGACGTTGCAGGCGGATTACGAGGCAACCGTCGCGCAGTTGAACGCCCAGCCGATCACGACGCCGGTGAAAGATGATAAGAGCGGCACGACCGTCCCGGTCGTCGTGGACGGCTCCAGACTGACTGATCTGATCGCGCAGATGTTCTACGACAAGACCGCGACGAGTCTCATCCCGCGGCTGATCGCGCAGGTACGGCGCGGCGACACAACGCTGTTGAATCTGGTCATCCAGGCGCTCGGCATCACCGGGCCGGATATCAATGTCGGCACGTATTACTCGATTCTCTGTTCGGAGGAAGTGCCATTCAACAACCGGGATCATGCCGCGGCGATTGTCGCGATGCTGCCGCCGGATTTGCAGCCGATCTTCGCCGTCGAAGTCCGTGAATTCTTCGATGTTTGTGCCCAGTGGCCGACCGCGCCAGCCAACCCGGTCGAGACGCAGCCCGTGACGAGCGATGTGCCCGCGCTCGTCCTCTCCAGCGAGAATGACCCCGCCACGCCGCCCGATTACGGCAAGCAGGTCGCGCAGACGCTCGCCAAGGGGTATCTCGTCACATTCCCCGGTATCGGCCACTCCATCCTCGGCAACGGCGGCGAGTGCGGGCTGAATATCATCACGGCCTTCATCAACGACCCGACGCAGCAGCCCGCGACGGACTGTGTGCCGAAGAATCCCTAACCCTCCGACCCTCTTCCCCATTGGGGACGGGGGCCGGGGGTGAGGATCGCTACAGCCCGATCGTCACCGCCTTGACCTCCATGAACTCCTCGATACCCATGCTACCGTTCTCGCGGCCGAGGCCACTCTCCTTGTAGCCGCCGAAGGGGATCTGTGGCGCGGTGGGCAGCGGGTCGTTGCAGCCGACGATGCCGTACTCCAGCCCCTCCGCGACGCGGAAGGCACGTCCGATGTCGCGCGTGAAGAAGTAGGCGGCGAGGCCGAAGGGCGTATCGTTCGCGAGGCGGATTGCCTCTTCCTCGGTATCGAAGGGCACGATCGGCAGCGCGGGGCCGAAGGTCTCGTCGTGGAGAATTTTCGCATCCGGCGCGACGTTGGTGAGGATCGTCGGCTCGTAGAAGAATCCCTTCAGGTGGCCATTCGTGGTGGCGGGTTTGCCCCCGGCGAGGACATGCGCGCCGCCCTTCACCGCGTCCTTGACCTGATCTTCGACCTTCTGGAAGCCGCGCTCGTCAATCATCGGGCCGACCTTCGTATCGGCGTCGAGGCCGTTGCCGACTTTCAGGCCCTTCGCCAGTTCGGCGACGCGCTTGGAGAAGGCTTCCACAATCGGACGCTGGACGTAGAGGCGATTCGTGCAGATGCAGGTCTGCCCGGCATTGCGGAAGCGCGAGGTGATCGCGCCCTGCGCGGCCTGCTCGACATCGGCGTCGTCGAAGATGAGCATCGGTGCGTGGCCACCGAGTTCGAGCGAGACCTTCTTGACGGTTCCCGCCGCCATCGCCATCAATTCCTTGCCGACCTCGGTGCTGCCGGTGAAGGTGATTTTGCGAATATCGTGGCTCTCCGCCAGTACCTTCGCCACCTCTTTGGCGGATTTGCTCGTGACGATATTGACGACACCCGGCGGGAGACCGGCGTCATCGAATGCCTTGATGATCTCCAGCGCGACGAGCGGGGTCGCGGACGATGGCCGGAGGACGACGGTGCAGCCTGCGGCGAGCGCGGGTGCGATCTTTCGCGTGATCATTGAGTGCGGGAAGTTCCACGGCGTGATCGCCGCGACGACGCCGACAGGCTGCCGGAAGGTGAGGACGCGCTTGCCCGCTGTCGGGCTGGGGACGACCTCGCCGTAGGTGCGGCGCGCTTCCTCGGCGTTCCAGCGGACGAAGCCCGCGCTGATCGTTGCCTCGCCGCGCGATTCGGCAATCGGCTTGCCGTTCTCCTCGGTGAGGATGCGGGCGTGCTCCTCGATGCGGCTTTTGAGGATGTCGAATGTCTTGTGAAGCAGTTCGGCGCGCTCGTCCGCCGGGCGCTTCGACCACGCCGGGAAGGCAGCGACAGCGGCCTTGATCGCCGCTTCCGTTTCCGCCTTGCCGCCGTCCGCGACCTCGGCGAGCAATTCACCCGTCGCGGGGTTGTAGACGGGGAAGGTTTTGCCCCCGGCCGCATCCTGCCACTGGCCATTCAAGTAAAGTTGATACGTTTTCGTTGCGGTGGTAGCGGTTGCCATCTCGATCTCCTTTGTCTATGGCATCTCAAACAATCCGGCGCACCTTCTATCGTCCCGCATTCCGTCGGAGGCGTCAACGGTGATCCGCCCTGGTTCGTTGCTGATGCTGGCCTTGCAGCGACCGGGATCGCGCGGTATACTTATGGGTGAACTCGTGCGCTGACGGCAACGTGGGTTCTGAGACCCACGTTTTTCATGCGTGAGAGCAGAGGAATCACCGGTCGGCATGCCGGGGTTTCCACTGCCGCCGGCACGCGGAACCACCCGCGCGAATATCGTGCGGGCAAGGGAATACGCAGGGGACGGAAGAGAACCAACGCCGTCCGGAATGGAAGGATGACCAGCGATGAAAAGTGATCTCTATACCGCGATCGCGGAGTTAGCCGCCGAGCGGAATATGCCGCGTGAGGTCGTGACCGGCGCGGTTGAGCATGCGCTGAAGACTGTCTACAAGAAGGCGCGCGGCATCGAGGAAGACGATAACGTCCGCGTCGAACTGCATCCGGACACGGGCGCGATCACGATTGTCGTGGACAAGGACGTCGTCGCGGACAGTGAAGTCGAGGACCCGCAGCGCCAGATGGGTGTCAGCGAAGCGCGGCGAATTGACCCGGAGAACGGCGCGATTGGCCGCATTGTCACCGTGGACGATACCCCCAAGGACTTCGGGCGGATCGCAGCGCAGACGGCCAAGCAGGTCGTCATGCAGAAGATTCGCGAGTCCGAGCGCGAGCGCGTCTACAACGAATACCGCGACCGCGTCGGCGAGTTGATCAACGGTGTCGTGCAGCGCGCGGACAATAAAGCGGTCATCGTGGACCTCGGCAAGGCCGAGGCGGTGATGCCCGTGCGCGAGCAGGTACCCGCCGAGCGCTACCGCAACGGCCAGCGCCTGAAGGTGCTCCTCCTGGAAGTGAATGCCTCGACGGACAAGGGGCCGCAACTGATCGTCTCCCGCGCGCACCCGGACGTCGTCAAGCGGCTGTTCGAGATCGAGGTGCCGGAAATCTACTCCGGCGCGGTCGAAATCAAGGCGATTGCACGCGAGGCGGGGCTGCGGACGAAGGTCGCGGTGATCGCGACACAGGATAATGTGGACCCGGTCGGCTCGTGCGTCGGCGTGCGCGGCGTGCGCATCCAGAACATCGTCACCGAACTCTACGGCGAAAAGATTGATGTCGTGGAGTGGAGCAGCGACACCGCGACCTTCATCACCAAGGCGCTCTCCCCCGCGAAAGTGCTCACCGTCAACCTCGATGACGCGGACAAGATCGCTCGCGTCATCGTGCCGACAGATCAGATGAGCCTCGCGATTGGCAAGGAAGGGCAGAATGCCCGCCTCGCGTACAAACTGACGCACTGGAAGATTGATGTCAAGGATACCGAGGCGCTCAAGGCGCAGGGGGACGACCTCATTGACAAGGCCCGTGCCGCCGCGCTCGCTGAGTTGCCCGATGCCTTCATCTCGCTCGGTCGCCGCCCGACGATGGTCCTCGGCGATGGCACAATCGTCATGGACGACCGTACCTTCGGCCCGTTGCCGGACGAGTTGATCGGCCGCAGCGTGGATGTCGAGCAGTTGCCGGATCGCCTCGACATCTTCTACGAGCGCACCCTCGTTGCCGCCTTCTCGATGGACGGCACGCCACTCTCGCTGACAGATGTTGTCGGGCCCGCACCGGCGATGACCGGTGCGATCGCCGCGCCGACCGGCTCAACGTCCGGGCAATCGCGCATCGTGCGGGGCGACGGCACCTTCACCTTCAATGGCGAATTTTACGGCCCGCTCTCCGCGAACTACATCGGCGGTCGCGTGATCGCCCGCCAGGAGGGTGATCAGGTGATCGTCACGGACGAAGCGGAGAATCAGATCGCCACCTACGCGGTACACCATGGCTAACGCCTGAGCGGAAGGAGACCCCTATGACCGCTGAGGCGATGCATGAAGCGATTCCCCCCTCCCCCGCTGCGGCGGGAGAGGGAACCTCGACCGAACCGGCTCCCTCTCCTGCCCACGCTGCCCCGAGGGCGCCCACGGGAGGGAGCCGGGGGGTGGGCACTCCCCAACCTCGCAAGAAGCGTAAGGGGCTGAAGCCCCGCCATATCCCGCAACGGACGTGCATCGTCACGCGGCAGACGGGCGACAAGCGCGGGTTGATCCGCATCGTCCGCACGCCCGAAGGACGGGTTGAGGTGGACCCGACCGGCAAGAAGAATGGCCGGGGCGCATACCTCACCGCCGACCGCGCGATCTGGGAGCGTGCCCTGAAGGGCAACATCCTTGGCCGCGCATTGAAAGTTGAGATCAATCCGGAAGACGTGGCGACGCTACAGGCGTATGCCGCTACGTTGCCTGCGGGCAACGAGGACTAAGGGCTAAGGACTAAGGAGACTTAGGGGGCCGCTCTTAGTCCTTAATCCTTAGCCCTTAGTCCTGAATATATCCCCCACGATGGTGTGGGGAGAAGGAGCAATGCGTATGCCAGGAAAACCTCCGCGTGGTGGATTTCGACCGGGACCATCCCGCACGGGTGGCGGCCCACGCCCCGGCGGCGGTCGCCCCGGTGGTGGGCGGCCCGGTAATCGTGGCCCGAACACGGGCGTCGCGGGTGAGCGGATCGCGCAGGTGCGCCGGGGGCCGGTGCGCCCCGAAGAGCCTGTCGTGCTGCCCGCCGTCATCAGCGTCGGTGATCTCTCCGAGCGGCTGATGCTCTCGCCGACGGAAGTGATTAAGGCGCTGATCGGTGTCGGCGTTTTCGCCAACATCAATCAGCAGATTGACTACGCGACCGCTGAGAAGGTTGGCGCCGCGCTGGAAATTGAGGTGGCACCCGCCGAGCAGGCGACCGATGCCGAGGGCATCACGACCGCCGTGGACAGCCGCGCTACCGATGGCACGGATACCCGCCCGCCGATCGTCACGATCATGGGGCATGTAGACCACGGCAAGACGAAACTGCTCGACGCGATCCGCGAGACGAAGGTGGCGGAAGGCGAGGCGGGCGGCATCACGCAGCGCATCGGCGCCTATCAGGTCGAGGTGCAGGGGCGGAAGATTTCTTTCCTCGACACCCCCGGCCACGAGGCGTTCACCGCGATGCGGGCCCGTGGCGCCCGCGCCACCGACATCGCCGTGCTCGTCGTCGCGGCGGATGACGGCGTGAAGCCACAGACGCTCGAAGCGATCGCTCACGCCAAGGCGGCGAATGTGCCGATCATTGTCGCGATCAATAAGATTGATGCCGTCGGCGCGAATGTGGACCGTGTCAAGGTGCAACTGAGCGAGGCGGAGGTCATCCCGGAGGATTACGGGGGCGACACACCGACCGTCGAGGTCTCCGCGAAGGAAAAACTCGGCATTGACGACCTTCTGGATACGATCCTGCTCGTCGCGGACATCGCCGAACTGAAGGCGAACCCGCACGTCCCGGCGACCGGTGTAATTATCGAGACCAACCGCGACCCATCGCGCGGCGTTACTGCGACGGTGCTGATCCAGAATGGCACACTCAACCTGCGTGACAGCGTCGTCGTCGGCACGATCTATGGCCGCATCAAGGCGATGCAGGATGATCGCGGGCGCAAGGTGCGGCGCGCGCTCCCCTCGATGCCGGTAGAGATCACGGGCCTCGATGATGTGCCGGAAGCGGGTGACATCCTGCAAACCTACACGGACGACCGCGAGGCGCGCACCGTGGCGGAGCAGCGGCGGTTGGAGCGGCAGGCATCCTCCTTCTCGGATGTGCGGTTGAGCCTCGAAAACGCGCTCCGCAATGTCCAGACCGGCGGCACGAAGGAACTGCGGCTCATCCTCAAGGCGGCGGAGCAAGGCTCGCTCGGCGCGATCCAGAACGCGCTAAATAAACTCGATGACCCGTCCGTCCAGATCAACATCATTCATACGGGCGTTGGCGCGATCGGTGAGTCTGATGTCTCGCTCGCCTCGGCGTCGCAAGCGATCATCATTGGCTACAATGTCCGCCCGGATGTCGCGGGCAAGCGGGCGGCCGACTCGCGCGGTGTGGACATCCGCTTCTACGATGTTATTTACCACCTCGTGGATGATGTCAAGGCGGCGATGACCGGCATGCTCGACCCGATCGAGCAGGAGACGACCGACGGCTACGCCGACGTGCGCGAACTCTTCAAACTGCCGAACAAGATCGTCGCGGCCGGTCTCTATGTCACCGACGGCGTGATCCGGCGCAACGACCGCGTCCGCGTGTTGCGCAACGGCGCGGTGATTCACGATGGCACAGTGACGACGCTCAAGCGCATGAAGGACGACGCACGCGAGGTGCAGGCGGGCTACGAATGCGGCCTCTCCCTCGACGGTTTCAACGAGTACGAAGTCGGTGACACGCTCGAGTTCTATCGCAAAGAGCAGATCGCGGCGCGTCTGGCGTAACGAAGCAACGAGCAACGAGCAATGAGCAATGAGTGGGATGCTGATCTCCTCGTTGCTCGTTGCTCATTGCTCCCCGGAGGGGAGATGGCAAAGACCAGCAGGCGCATCGAGCAGGTCAACGAATTTCTGCGGACGGAGGTCGCGAACCTCATCCGGGAGGAGCGAGACGAATTGCGCCTCAACCTCGTCAGTGTGACGGAGGTGCAGACCAGCCCCGACCTGCGGCACGCGCGTGTCTATATCAGCACGCTCGGCGGCGAGAAGGAGCGGGCGGCAGCGGTCGAGACGCTGCGGCGGCACGCGCGCCACCTGCGCCATCTGCTCGCCCCGCGCATCACCTTCCGCTCCGTACCGGAACTCGATTTCCGCGCGGACTCGTCCCTGGAGGCGGGCGCGGCGGTGCTGCGTGCTCTGCACGAAGTCGAACGGGAGCGGGAGATCAACCCGCCACGCCTCGAAGACGAACCGCTCCCAGAACCGGAGAAGACAGCGAATCCACGCGCCCGGAAACGAAGGACTAAGGATTGACGACGGAGAGGGAAACAGGCATTGAGCGATGAACAGCGAGTAGATGCCCTTCAGGGCCGTAACAATGGGATACGTGCCGAGGCGACGACTGCTCCTCAGTCCTTCTCTTCACGCTCCGGCCCGACATGGACCGAGGCGGATCTCGTACGCGCGTGGGAGGCGATGGCGCGGGCAACACATGTGCTCATCCCGACTCATGTCAACACGGATGGCGACGGCATCTCGTCCGCGCTAGCGATGGCGGAGATCGTGCGTGCCGCAAACCCGGCCGCGCGGGTGACGACCTGCATCCCTGACGGCAAACTGCCGCCGCCGCTCGATTTCATCCCCGGTGTGGAGACGATGGCGCGCTACACCGGACTGCCGCTCCCGCTCGACGATGTGGACCTGATTATCGCGCCCGATGTGCCGGAAGTGCGCCGTTTCGGGCCGCTCTACGAGGCATATCAAAGCCTCTTCGCGCGCGTGCCGGTGATCATCGTGGACCATCATATACCGCGCGGCGAGGAACCGGCGCTTGCCCGCTTCATTGATACGAGCGTGATCGCGGTGGATTCGCTGATCGTCCGCCTCTGCGGTCAGTGGGGTGTGCCGCTGACGCCGCTCCTCGCGACGCTCCTCCTCACCGGCATGAGTTCGGACAGCAGTTCGTTCATGCGCGTGGAGGGGAATGGCGCGCCGACCTTCGAGACGCTCGCCGCGCTCTGCGACGCGGGCGCGGATTACAAACTCGTGATGGATGGCCTGCGCCGCCGCAAGACGCCGGGGAGTGTCGCCGTCTGGGGCGCGCTGCTCAGTCGTGCGACGTGGATCAAACACGTCCTCTGGACGGAAGTGACGCCCGCCATGCTGATCGAGACGGGCGCGGACGAGTCGGACGGCGAGGGCGTCGTGAACTGGATCGTCGGCACGCGCGGTGTTGGGGCGGCAGTGATCTTCTATCAAGGGCAGGGCAGTTGGCGGGCCAGCCTGCGCTCCACGACCCCGGCGGTGGATGTCGCGGCCTTCGCGCGGCGCTACGGCGGCGGCGGGCACGTCATGGCGAGCGGCTGCACTTTCGCGGGTAGCCTCCCGGAGCGCGATGCCTTTCTCGTCGCCCTCGTGGCGTACACTGAAGCGGGTCTTGCGAGCGGTTGAGATCAGTGTGCAACGGATGCCGGAGGGCTGTTCTTATGCAGACGCACCGAGAGCGAATTGTCGCTTATTTGAATGCACATCCAGAGGGTGCGGACGATGATCAGTTGGCTGTTGCGCTCGCCATTGCCCCACGTCAGACCGTGAATCAAATTTGTCGAGCACTTTTCGCCAAGGGAGTCATCTCCCGCGACGAGGATTCTTATACCCGCAAGAAAGTGAACCGTCTCGTCGGTGAAGCGGCAATACCGTCGACTCCCGTGCCAGTAGAACCCTCGCTACCTGTTACACAGCTTTTCATACTCGAAGATGAGACTTCCGTACGGGCGTTCCCGTACCAAGATGCGATAGGACTTTCCGAAGACAGTGTCAAGGCGGCAATCGCGGCGGTGTTGCAGTTAGAAGGGTGGGAGACGGATATTCGGTGGGGGCGTGTACACGGTATTGACATCGCGGCATGGCGAGGCAATGAACGATTGGTTCTTGAGGCAAAGGGAGAAGGATCGCGTAATCCGATGCGCGTCAACTATTTCCTGGGCGCGCTTGGCGAACTCCTTCAACGGATGGAGTCACCAGATGCCTGCTATGGCATCGCGGTTCCCGCACACCGTCAATATGTCCGTCTGATACTCCGGTTGCCATTATGGGTTCGATCCCACCTCAATCTTTGTTTCTACCTTGTGCGACCAACCTCTGCGGGTGAGTACGAAGTAGGGTATATTCCGCCGATCGTCGCAGCAGAGCCGACAACGCGGACATAAATTGTGTAGAATGCGCAATGCGGCGACAGGATCAGCGAGAGGGCGCATGAAACGGCGAGGGGCGTATACAATTCCGGGATGGATGGTCGTTTTGCTGCTCGTCGCGTGTGGCGGGGGCGGCGGTACGAGCGACGCCGACAAGACGGCGACGGCACGTACCGCGAATGCCAACGACGCCGCGACCGTCACCGCCTTCGCCGGTGGCCGGGGTTCGAGCGCCGGGTCCTCCTCCACCGCGAGTCCGGCGACGAACGCGGCGGGCGGGAAGGGTGGTTTCGTCTTCGCGACGTTTCCGTCCGGTTCGTCCGGTCGGCCATCTCCGACGGTTCGGAGCGCCACCGGGGGCGCCTCCGCGGCCGGGACGCCGCGCGTCACGGGGACACCGGCGGGGTTGGTCGGTAATCTCTACACCGATCCCAAGGGGCGGTTCATGCTCACGGTTCCGCAGGGCTGGCGCGTCCAGCAAACAGGCAGTTCGGGTGTTGATTTCCAAGCCGCCGCCCCCGCCGCTTTACGCGGTGGATTCCAGATCGCGGCGGAGGACATCGGCACGGCGATCACGCTCGACGATTACGCCACGAGCGCGATGGACAGCTTCATGCAGGCCACGGCCAGTTATCAGTCGGTGCAGGGCGGGATTCAGGCGACGACGATCGCCGGGATGCCCGCACGCCAGTTCGAGTTCACCGGCCAGAATGGCACGTCAAATGTCCACGCGGCGGTCTTCGTGGTCAAGAAGGGGACGACAGCGTACGCCTTCTTGATCGCCGCGGCACCCGAAGACTTCGACGCCGTCTTCGCACAGGCGAAGCAGTTCATTGATAGCTTCGTGTTCCTCTAAGCGCCGGGCGCCGAAGCCCCCGACCTTCACGACACATCCCTTGACGTCCGGGCGCGTCCTTTGCCGGGCGCCCTCTGGGCAGGATGCGGTTCAATCGTTTTCAAGGGAGTAGCCCATGACGACGTTGCGGATCACGGTTGGATCACTGGTCTTTGTCGCGCGGGTGGAGGACGAGGCGGCGCCGAAGACGTGCGCGGCATTCGGGAAATTCCTGCCCTTCCGGAACAAGATCATTCAGGCGCGCTGGAGCGGTGAATCCGCATGGATTCCCTTGGGGGATTTCGATGCCGGGGTCGGTTTCGAGAATCACACGAGCCACCCCGCGCCCGGCGAAATCCTCTTGTATCCGGGCGGCTATAGCGAGACGGAACTCCTTTTTCCGTACGGCGACACGCTCTTCGCCAGTAAGATGGGCCAGTTGGCCGGCAATCACTTCCTGACGATTACCGAGGGTCGTGAACACCTCAAAGAACTCGGTCGCCGCGTCCTCTGGGAAGGCGCGCAGGACATCACGATTGAGAGTAACGCGTAACGAGAAGGAGCGACTCATCTCGTTACGCGTTACTTCGGGGGCCGATTTCGGAAGACGATACGTACAAATGTCAGGATGAGTGCAACGAAGATCAGTGCGAGAATGGCGATCAGCGCCGCGTCGTTGAGCGATGCACCGAGTACAACGACGCTGATCAGTACGAAGGCGAAGAGGACGAAGCAGCCAAGCGTCGCGACGGGGCGGGGCGCCGGATTCGGAGTCACCGGGAAGTAACGAGTAACGAGTAGCGAGTAACGAGGGGCGTGCGTACGATGCGCGTTCGCGTGTCATCCACACGTCTCACTGCCGGGCTCTCATTGGGATGAAATATTTCTGACCACTCGTTACTCATTACTCGTTACTCGCTACTTCTCGCTCTTCCGCTTTCGCCTGCTGCCAGAAGGCTTCCAGTTCGTCCAGCGTGAAGGATTGCCACTCCCGACCGGAGGCGGCGACACTGCGCTCGATGACGCCGAAGCGGCGGTAGAACTTCGCATTGGCGGCGCGCATCGCCTCTTCCGTCTCGATGCCATGCCAGCGTGCCCAGTCCACGAGCACGAAGAGGATATCGCCCAGTTCCTCGCGCTGATGCTCCGGGGTCTTCGCGGCGGCGAGTTCGTCCAGTTCCTCGCGCAGTTTCTCCAGCACGCCCTCGCGGTTCGGCCACTCGAAGCCGACGCGGGCGGCACGCTCCTGCATCGCCTGCGAATACGCCAGCCCCGGCATCGAGCGCGGCAGCCCGCCAAACAGCACGGAGTTTTCTGCCGACTGCCGACCGCTGACTGTCAACTCTCCCGCTGCCTGCTTCTCCTTCCGCTTCGCATCCTGCCAAATGCCAAGCACCTCCCTGGCGTCCGCTGCCTTCTCCGCACCGAAGACGTGCGGATGGCGGCGGATCAGTTTCGCGTTCACCGCCTCGTAGACATCCTCCAGGGTGAATTCCCCCGCCTCCTCCGCGATCTGTGCATGAAGGGCGACTTGCAGCAGCAGATCGCCCAGTTCCTCACGCAGCGCCTCGGGGTCGTTGGCGTCTATCGCGTCCACCGCCTCGTACGCCTCCTCGATCATGTTCGGGCGGATCGAAACGTGCGTCTGCTCGCGATCCCATGGGCAGCCCTCGGGCGCGCGGAGACGGGCGATGATCTGCTGCAATGCGTCGGCAGTGCGAGAGCGTTCCAAGCCCTCGACCTTCGGGACGTAGAGCGTCGTCAGATGGTCCGGCATGATGATGCGGCCGTGATCGAGTTCGGCGAGCGGGACGGTCGCCACCTGCTCCATCGCCACATTGCTCGCCGCCTGCAGGACGGTGATCGGGTGATCGTCCGGATAGAGACGCATCAAGGCGAGTTTGACACCGGAGGCGATACGCCGATCGTAGACCTGCGAAATCAGCGCGGGCCGGAGCGGCGAGAGCGGCAGGCTGCCGCCCGCGAACGGGTCTTCGTGCATGCGCACATTGAGGTCCAAGCCGTCCACAACCTGGCAGTTCTCCGCCACGATGTCGCCGGGGATCAAGGCGGCGGCGGCATCGAGGAAGGACATGCCGGGGATGACGCGGACGGTGAGCGATTGCTGCTCCGCCGTGTGCTGGATGAGGCGCGTCGTCGCCTCGCCGATGTACGGGTTGCCCGGCACGGCGTAGACGATATGATGCCCCTTCGCCTTCGCCTCCTTCGCCGCGTTAATGATCGCCCAGGTGATCGCCTGATAGAGTTCCATGAACGATTCGGACTGCTCGTAGAGGTAATCGAACGAGTTCCAGTTCTGATTGAGCAATTGCTGCACCGTCGGGTGGATGCGCGTGCGCAGGAAGACCTTGCCGCCATGCAGCGCCTTGAAGGCGTCCTGCGTGATGCTGCCCCGATCCCCCGGCCCCAGCCCAACGATGAGAATGTCCGCCTTCGGGAGCGGCGTCGCTGCGATGTCCAAAGCGATCTCCAATAGCGCGTTATCGGTTTCATCGGGGCGATTCGGGAATCGCCCTCCCCACTATGGAGAAGTATACCAGCGGAATGCGGTCCCGAAGAGAGCGAAGATGCTCACGACAGAGGGAGATCATGGAAAACGGGGATGCGAACCGGCCTCGCTTTGTCTTCTTACCCGACGTGATTCTGTATTGCTCGATCCATCAGATAGATGTACAATTGCGTCATTGACGATCCAGATTTCCTACCGGCACTACGAGGAGAAGACCGATGAGCACCGAAACACGCGAAAAGGCGAAGTCGCCACGATTCAATATCCGCATGCCGGAAGATGTGCGAGCAATCATTGACCAGGCAGCCGCGCTTGAGGGGCGGAGCACGAGCGATTTCGTGCTTGCGAGCGCGGTCGCGAAGGCGCGCGAGACCATCGAGTCGCATCAACGGATTGTACTCTCACGGGAGGAGAGTATCGCATTCGCGGAATTGCTGCTGAATCCCCCAGAGCCGAGCGACAACCTGCGCGCGGCGATTGCCGACTACCTCGCGTTTACCGGTGAGCAAGTGCGTGGTAAATGAACGCTACGTCTTCGAGCCGCTCGGTGAGCAGCACGACCGAGCGGCTTTTCGTTGCTCCGATCACCAAATCACAAATTACTTTCGTCGCTATGCGCTCGTGAATGCAGAGAGTCGAATCGCGAATGCATGGGTGCTCCGGGATCGTGACACCGATCGTATCGTCGGCTTTTACACGCTCTCCACCGCTTCGGTTGATTTCAACGCGATACCAGAGCAATTTTCGGCCAATCTCCCGCGTTATCCTGTGCCTGTGGTCCTACTTGGGCGGATGGGAGTAGACCGACGCTACGAGCGACAGGGATTCGGAAGACGCCTCGTCATTGACGCTCTTATCCGGGCCTACCGGCAGGACGCGATGGCCGTCTATGGAATGATCGTGGACCCGAAAGAGGGCGTTCGAAACTTCTATACAAAGAACTTCAACTTCGTTCCTCTCGGAGATGGTTCCTCCCGTTTGTTTCTCCATCTTCAATCGTTCATGGATGGTTTCTCTGCCCCACTGTCATCGTAGCCCCAAAATCGCGCTGCATGATGCAAAGAATGGATAGAATAAGAGAGAACCCGTCATGATTCGTCGCGAGAGTCGTGAGATGGGAAGAGGAGGAATGTATGGCGGAGCAACAGGGCGAGAAGAATCCGGCCGTGGAGCAGTTGATGGCGGTGGTGGAGGCGGAGTTCGGAGAGCGGCTGGACGAGGCGGGGCGGGAGAAGGTCCGCACGGGGATCGAGCGGAATCTGTCGAACACGGCGGCGCTGGCGGCGTATGTGCTTGCCAATGGCGACGAACCGGGCACGGTCTTCCGCGCCTATCGGGGGGAATGAGCGATGGCCGATGACCGCTTCGCGTTTTTGAGCATCCGCGAGTTGGGCCGGATGCTGCGCGTCGGGGAGACGACGCCCACCGAACTGGCCGACTACTTCCTCAATCGCCTCGACACGGTCGGGCGGCGTTTGAATGCCGTCGTCACGCTGACGCGTGAGCGGGCGATGGACGAGGCGCGCATGGCAGAGCGCGAACTTGCCAGGGGGCATGATCGTGGCCCGCTGCACGGCATCCCGTATGGTGCGAAGGACCTGCTCGCCACGGCGGGCGGCATCCCGACGACCTGGGGCGCGACACCCTTCAAGGATCAGCAATTCGACCGCGACGGAGCGGTCATCGAGCGGTTGCGTGCGGCCGGGGCGGTGCTCGTGGCGAAACTGAGCATGGTCGAGTTGGCGGGTGGCATGGGGTATGACCAGCCGAACGCGAGCATCACCGGGCCGGGCCTCAACCCGTGGAACACCGAGGCATGGAGCGGCGGATCGTCCAGTGGCTCCGGCTCGGCGGTCGGGGCGGGGGCGGTGCCCTTCGCGATCGGCACGGAGACATGGGGCTCGATCACGACGCCCGCCTCGTACTGCGGTATCTCCGGCCTGCGGCCCACCTACGGGCGCGTGAGCAGACGCGGCGCGATGGCACTCTGCTGGACGCTCGACAAACTCGGCCCGATGTGCCGCACGGCGGACGACTGCGGCCTCGTGCTGCACGCGATCGCCGGTCACGACCCGGAGGACGAGACAAGCCTGGCCCTCGCCTACCGCTACGAACCGGAACAGGCGCGTTCCTCCGGCTTCCGGCTCGGTGTATTGCAGATGGCGGAAGGGGAGACGCAACCAGAAGTCGGGCAAAATTACAACGCGGCGCTCGACGTGCTCCGTGCGGTCGCCACCATCGAGGAAGTGACGTTGCCCGATTTCCCCTATGGCCCGGTGACTGAGACGATCCTCCGTGCCGAGGCGGCGAGCGCCTTCGATACGTTTATCGCAAGCGGCAAAATCGCGGAACTGGCGGCGACGGAGACGCATGTCGCGCCGCTCGCGTACCGGTACGTCGCGGCGAAGGACTATATCACTGCCCTGCGCATTCGCCGTCAGATTGTGCGGGCGGTGGACGCAGCCTTCGCGCAATACGATGCCATTGTCTGCCCGACGACGAACGCCGTCGCCAGCCCCATCACGACACGGTTCAGCGAGTATTTCAAGACGCCGGCCGGTCGTCGCCCGGTGATCGGCGCAGTCGGGAATGTCGCGGGTCTGCCCGCCATCAGCGTGCCGAGCGGCTTCGGCGAGCGCGGCCTGCCGACGGCCATCGAATTCGTCGGCCGCGCCGGTACGGAGAACGCTCTTCTCGCGGTCGCACGGGCATATCAGGAGCGAACGGACTGGCATTTGCAAAGGCCGACGGTCTAATCCCCCTCCTTTTCGGGAGGGGGTAGGGGGTTCCCATGTATATCACTGAAATTGAGCGGATCACTGTGGACGTGCCCTTTGTGCCGCGGGTGCGGCCGTGGAATGCGCTGCTCGTCGGGCAGTGGCGCGTCTCGGAGATCACGCGCGTCGTGACGGACGCGGGGATTGTCGGCTACGGCGAGACGCTGCCCCACTATACGTGGGGGCGCGTCACGGACGAGGCGGTGGAGCGCGTGCGGGGTAGGAATCCGTCAGATTTCCTCGGCGACGACTCACTCGGCGCGGGCTTGCAGATGGCGCTCTACGATGTCGTCGGCAAGGCGCTCGGCGTGCCCGCGTACCGGCTCTTCAATCTGCCGAAGGTGCGCGAGTGGTGCCCGATCGCCTGGTGGAATACGAAGATGGGGCCGGAAGACCTCGCCGAAGAAGCGAAGGATGCCGTCGCACAGGGCTACACCGCGCACAAGTTCAAGGTGCGGCCGTGGATTGACATCTACGCGCAGGTGGAAGCCGTCAGCGCGGTGACGCCGCCGCACTACCGGATGGACGTGGACTGGAACGAGATGCTCCTGAACGCCGGTAATGCCGCGCCCGTCCTCACGGAGTTGGACAAATACGAGCGCATTGCGATCTACGAATCGCCCCTGCCGCACGACGATCTGGAGGGATACCAGCAACTGCGGCGCAAGATCACGCATCCGCTCGCCGTCCACTTCACGTATGGGCACGGCGCGCCGCCCTTCGCGACGATCGCACAGGCGGAATCGTGTGACGGGTTTGTCGTCAGTGGAGGGGTCAGCAGCGTGCTCCGCGCGGGTTTGCTCGCCGGGGCCTTTGGCAAACCCTTCTGGTTGCAACTGGTCGGCACCGGGTTGACGACGGCCTTGGCGGCGCATCTCGGCGCGGTGCTACCCCTCGCGCAGTGGCCCGCCGTCACCTGCCTGAACAACTACAGCGACGATCTGCTCGTCGAACCACTGACGATCAGCGGCGGTCATCTGCGTGTGCCCGAAGCGCCCGGCCTCGGCATCGTAATTGACGAGGCGGCGCTCTCCCGATTCCGCATGGAGCCGCCGTACGAGATCGTTTACCCCCGTCAGTTGCTCTCGGTCGCCTGGCCGGGCGGGCGCGTGATGCACTACGCGACGATGCAGCAATGCTGGGATGATTTCCTTGCCGGCAATCAACCCGTGCAGGAGCGCGGCGTGAAGATGGAGGCAACGCCGGACGATGGCTCGCGCGGCTGGGCCGACCTCTATGCGCGGGCGGAGCACGCGCCGGTACGCGATCTCATGTTTCGATGACGGATGCGCGCACTCTGCCCACCGCTTGCTCTATAGTGGGCGCACCTGATGACGGGACGCGTCGCCCTCGCCGACGTGGCAACGAAGGGAGAGTCATGGACGTGATGCTGCCAGACACCGCCGCGCTGCTTGTGATCGATGTCCAAGAGGCACTGGACGACCCGCGACGACCGCCGCGCAACAACCCCGATGCCGAGGCGAATATCGCCCGCCTCCTCGCCGCATGGCGAATGACCGGGCGGCAGTGTGTCCACATCCGCGATGACTCGCTCGATCCTGCCTCTCCGTTTGCGCCCGGTCAGCCCGGCAACGCGATCAAGAAGATCGTCGCACCGTTGCCCGATGAGTGGTTGATTGCCAAGCACTACCACAGCGCATTCATCGGCACGGATCTCGAAGCGCGACTCCGCGGTGCAGGGATCACGACGCTCGTGATCACGGGCCTCGTGGCGAATCACTGCGTCGAGTCGACGGCACGCATGGCGGGCAACCTCGGCTTCGACACGTACGTCGTCGGCGATGCGACCGCAGCCTACGATGGCACCGGCCCAGACGGCACGCACTACGCCGCTGCCGCCATCCACGCCATGACGCTGATGAACCTGCACAAGGAATTCGCCACGATTACGACCACCGACGCGATCCTTGCGGCAGTGGCACCCTCTGGGCAGCATGGGCAGGTGAGAGGGGGCAGGGGGTGAGATTCATCCTCCACCGATTCCCACTGCCATGCGCTCCGCGACCATCGCGGCGGGTAGGTTCGTGTTCGCGCGCATCAGCGTCGGGAAGATCGAGGCGTCGCAGACATACAGTCCATCAAGGCCATGGACCTTTCCGGTCGCGTCCACGACGGCGAGTGGGTCACTGGTCGGGCCCATTTTGCAGGTGCTCGTTGGGTGATAGTAGATGTCCACCGTTCGCTCGATGAAGCGGGCCAAGTCCTCGCGCGTCTCGTGGCCGGGGCCGGGCAGCGTTTCCGCGCCATACAGCGTCGCGACGCCCGCCGCCGTGCCGATGGAACGCGCCAGTTCGATGCCATCCGCAAGCACGGCGCGGTCCTCGCCCTCCACATCCGAGAGGTAGCCGTGGTCTATGACCGGCGGTGCGTCCGGGTCCGTGGAGGCGAGTTTCACCGATCCGGCGGAGCGCGGCAGGACCGAACTGACATAGATTTGATAGACCCAGCCTTCGCCGCCGCGCGGGTGAGCAGCGACGGAGTAGAGGTGCAGGTCGAAGGCCTCCGTGCAGCGGCTACTCCGCGCCTTCGCGAGCGATTGCTCATCCGGCCGCCACTGCCGCGCCTCGCAGTCGTCCATCGCGCGATGTAGGCGCTCTGTCCCCGCGAAATGCACCTTGACAGTTGGATGATCCACCAGCCCGTTGCCGACGCCGGGCAGTGGGTGGACAGCGGTGATGCCGAGCGGGCGCAGATCGTCCGCCGGGCCGATGCCGGAACGGAGGAGGATGGCGGGCGACCCGTACGCGCCTGCCGCAAGGACGATCCGTGCGGCGGGGATGCGCACCCGCTGCCCACCGATCACCGCATGCACCGCGACGGCCCGCCCGCTGGCGATCTCGACGCGATCCACCAATGCATCCCCGACGATGCGTAGGTTCGGGCGGTCGCGCACCGGGTCAAGGTAGCCGAGCGATGTGTTCCAACGCATGCCCTCGTAGATATTGACGGGCGAGGCGGCGACGCCCTGATCGTCGTCCGGGTCGTTCATATCGTGGACGCGCGGGATGCCTGCCGCGACCGCGCCGTCAATGAAGGCGGCATGGAAGGGCGTCAGTTCATTGTCATCCACGAGGCGGACGCGCAGGCCCCGCTTCGCCCGCGCGAACGCGGGCGCGACTTCCTCCCAGCCCCAGCCGGCGTTGCCGAGTTCTGCCCAGCGGTCGTAATCGCGGCGGTGGCCGAGGAGCGCGACGCAGCCATTGTGCGCCGAGGAACCGCCGATGACGCGGGCGCGATCGAAGGCGGTGACGTTCTCGTGCGTCGGGTGAGCGAGCCCGTGATAGCCCCAGTCGTGCGTTTTGGGAAGATGGCGCGCGTCGAGCAGCCCGGCGGGCCAGCGGCCATCGGAGAGTGGCCCGTAGTCCGGCCCCGCTTCCAGCAGGACGACCGCGCGGGCGGTGTCGCGCGCGATGATCCCCGCAAGCGCCGCGCCGGACGTGCCTCCGCCGACAATCAGGATGTCAATTGCTCCGGTACCGAGTATCTTTCCTGTCTGCATGGTCCGTGCTCCCCTCATGCGTTGATGCTCTTCGCATCCTAACAGATGGGCAGAAGCGGTGACAGCGTGGCACGGAAGATGCAAGGCGGTTTCTACTGAAACGCAAACCGTTCGCGGCAGTGCTTCCTCCCCCTTCGCAACGACGCGATCCTTCCCGATCCACTCCCGAGTAATGCCAAGGAGCAGATGACGGTGGAGATAGACACCCGGCGGCAAAGTATGCGATTGGAACGGGCCGCGTACCACGAGGCCGGGCACGCGGTGGCCGCCGCCTCGTTCGGCTGTCGCTTCGGCATGGTGGCGCTTTCCCCGGACGCCGACTCCGAATCGGCAATCAGCGGGCCACTCCAGATTGACCTCTTCAAGTGTGCCTTCCCGCCCGGCCAGCCCGCACGTCTCTTGCAAGTGCTGACGATCCTCTGGGCGGGTACGGCGGCGGAGACACGATTCACCGGGCGGCGTATCGCGCCCGAGGCGGATCCCGACCGGAAGACGGTTGACCGCTTCATGAAAGGGCTGATCGAACGTGGCGTGACGATCCCCGACGGATGGGACCGCCGCCCGCGGTTGGATGCGCACGCCCTCCTGCGCCAACCGAAGCAGAGCGCGGCGGTCGAGTTGCTCGCTATGACATTGCTCGATGCGCATGTGATCGGCCACTTCACCGCCCGCAGTATCATCAACAACGCGATGCGCGCCCCGCTCCCCGTCCGCGTACCGTGGGGCGCCGCGAAGTAAGAGCATTGCCGCCTCCCACGCCCCAGGGACTATCGCGCGCGGGGCGACGAAGAGCCACGCGAATAGGTGAGGGCAGTAGTCAGTTCCCCTCTCTACATTTCTCCATCACGATTGCGGAGATCAGATCTAAGTACGTGCTGGTAAATTCACGGTGAGGGGATTATCCTCCAGATCGGAGGT
>CALBSO010000065.1 GCA_937968015.1 uncultured Thermomicrobia bacterium | reverse complement strand
ATTTCTGCCTGTCTCGTGGGCTCGGAGATGTGTATAAGAGACAGGATTGTCACCGCAATCGCTCGCCGGCTTAATCGAAGAGACCGGCGACCCACGCTTCGCCTATGACTGCATGCGGCGGCTCATCCAGATGTTCGGTAAGGTCGTGCTCGATGTGAACAGCGAACTGTTCGAGGACGCGATTGACCGCGTGAAGCGGCGGCTCAATCTGTCGAGCGACACGGAGATTCCGGCGGATGCGCTCAGCGCGCTCGCCGACGAGTTCCGCGCCATCGTCCGTCGCGAGAGCGGCATGGACTTCCCGGACGACCCACTCCAGCAACTCCGTATGGCAATCGAGGCGGTCTTCCGCTCGTGGAACAATCAGCGCGCGATCCGCTACCGCCGCCAGAACAACATCCCGGACGATCTCGGCACGGCGGTCAACATTCAATCCATGGTCTACGGGAACCTCGGCGACAACTGCGCGACGGGCGTCTGCTTCACCCGGAACCCGAACACTGGCGAGCGTGGCTTGTTCGGTGAATATCTGCCGAACGCCCAAGGCGAGGATGTCGTCGCGGGGGTGCGCACGCCGAAGCCCGTGCGTGAGATGGGTGACGACCCGGCACTGAGCGATGCATATACGCAGCTGCTCGCTATCGCAGAGCGGCTCGAACGGCACTACCGCGATATGCAGGACCTCGAATTCACCATCCAGCACCACGAACTATTCATGTTGCAGACGCGCAACGGCAAGCGCACGGGTGGCGCAGCGGTCAAGATCGCCGTGGACCTGGCGTCCGAGAGCATGATCAGCCATCGCGAGGCCGTCAGCCGTGTGGAACCGGCACAACTCGACCAACTGCTGCACCCGACAATTGATCCCAGCGCACGGGTCCAAGTGCTTGCCACCGGCCTGCCTGCATCGCCGGGCGCGGCGACGGGCAAAGTCGTCTTCGATCCCGACGAAGCACAGCGACGCGGGCAGGCGGGCGAACCGGTGATCCTTGTACGGATTGAGACGAGCCCTGAAGATTTCCACGGCATGGTCGCCGCGCAGGGTGTCCTAACGGCGCGCGGCGGCATGACTTCGCATGCGGCGGTCGTTGCGCGCGGGATGGGCAAGCCGTGCGTCTCCGGCTGCACCGCGCTGCAAATTGATTACGGCAAGGGCGAAGTGCATGTCGCGGAGTTCACCTTTCGGGTCGGCGATTTTATCACGATAGACGGCGCGACCGGGAATGTTTTGCTGGGTAAAGTGCCGACGGTTGAGCCGACCGTCGGCGGCGACCTCGCGACGCTGATGGGCTGGGCGGACTCGGAGCGGCGTCTGAAGGTGCGCGCCAACGCTGACACGCCGCAGGATGCCATCGCCGCACGCGAGTTCGGCGCGCAGGGGATCGGCCTCTGCCGCACCGAGCACATGTTCTTCCAAGGTAACCGCATTGACGCGATGCGCGCGATGATCCTCGCCACGTCGTTGGAGGAGCGCGAACAGGCATTGGCCGAAATCGAGCCGCTTCAGCGCGAGGACTTCCTCGGCATCTTCCGCGCGATGGATGGCTACCCCGTGACGATCCGCACGCTTGATCCGCCGCTACACGAATTCCTGCCGAATACGGAGGAGGAGCAGGCGGATCTCGCGGCCAAGTTGAGCATCCCGGTGCAGACCGTGCGGGATAAGGTCAACGCGCTCCATGAAGCGAACCCGATGCTCGGCTTCCGCGGGTGCCGCCTCGGCATCCAGTACCCCGAAATCACGCGGATGCAGGCGCGCGCGATCATCCAGGCCGCAATCGCGGCGGCAAAGGAGGGCGTGCGCGTCGAGCCGGAGATCATGATCCCGCTCGTCAGCACCGTGGAAGAATTGAAGCGGCAGCGCGCGCTCATCGCCGAAACGATTGAGGCAATGTTCGTGGAGGCAGGAGCGCGCGTCCCCTACACGGTCGGTACGATGATCGAGTTACCACGCGCCGCGCTGATCGCGGACGAGATTGCCGAGCAGGCGGATTTCTTCTCTTTCGGCACAAACGATCTCACGCAGACGACGTTCGGCCTCAGCCGCGACGACGCGGGGCGATTTCTCCCATTGTACGTTGATCGCGGTATTTTGCCCGCTGATCCGTTCCAGGTGCTTGACCAGGAGGGTGTTGGGAAACTGGTCGCGATGGGCACGCAGTTGGGCCGTCAGACGAAACCCGGCCTCAAAGTCGGCATCTGCGGCGAGCATGGCGGCGAACCCTCATCCGTCGCGTTCTGCGAGCGAATCGGGCTCGACTACGTCTCCTGTTCACCCTTCCGCGTGCCGATTGCGCGGCTCGCTGCTGCTCAGGCCGTCATCGCGGCAGGAGAGAATGACAAATAAGGTCATCGTCCGGTTCCATGATTACGAGAAACAAACCGACAATATCGTCGGCGCGGTTCCGCAATGTACGTACATGTCGTATACTGTCGTTGCGCAGCGGCGCGTATCGTTGTAGTGCATGTGAAATTGACATGGCGATCGCAGGCTTTCCGACCTACTGTCTGGCACCGGGAAACAGACAAGAGAGCCTGCGACCACCAGATTGAATGACGGGTGACGAGGAGCAGTATGGCAAGCGACGACGCGATCCGTCAAATCCGTGACCGACTCGATGTCGTCGAGGTTATCGGTCAATATACGTCACTAAAGAAGACAGGTAAGACGCATAAGGGCCTCTCTCCGTTCCGCACCGAGCGAACACCGTCATTCATTGTCTGGCCCGAAACACAGACCTGGCGCGACTTCGGCAGTAACGAGGGTGGGGACATCTTCGGCTTCATCATGAAGATGGAGAATCTCGACTTCAAAGATGCGCTGACGCTCCTTGCCGAACGTGCCGGTGTCGCCCTGACCCGCGCCGCGGAGAAAAGAACGAGCACCGAACAGGAAGAACGGCACGAGCGCCTGCTCGCGCTCAACGAAGCGGCCGCGCTCTTCTACCAGCACATCCTCAATGTCCATCCGCACGGCAAGCCGGGCCGCGCGTACCTCGAAAAGCGCGGCATCTCCCTGGAGGTCGCGGAAGAGTTTCAATTAGGGTATGCGCCGGACGAATGGGAAGCGCTCACGCGTCACCTGCGAGGGCGAGAGTACGACCTCGATGATGCACTCGAAATCGGTTTACTCTCGAAGCGGGACGCCGGTAATGGCCCATACGACCGCTTTCGCGGACGGTTCATTTTTCCCATCCGCGACCGACAGGGGCGCGTCGTCGGCTTCGGTGGACGTGCGCTCTCCGATGAGCAGCAGCCGAAATATCTCAACACGCCACAGTCGCCACTGTTCGACAAGAGCCACCTACTCTACGCCATTGACCGCGCGACCGAGGCAATCCGCAAGCAGCAGGAAGTGGTGATTGTCGAGGGATATGTTGATGCACTGACCGCACATCAGTTCGGCTACAAGAACGTCGTTGCGACGATGGGCACCGCGCTCACCGAGCAACAGGTCGGTCTTGTTAAGCGTCTGGCGCCGCGCATCGTCCTCGCCCTCGACGCCGACGCGGCGGGTCAGATGGCGATGCTTCGCGCCGTTGACACCTTACGCAACGCCGTCGGCGACGACGCGGAGTACGTCGTGGACGCACGCGGTCTCGTGCGAACCCAACGGCGGCTCTCGGTACAGATCAACGTCCTGACGGTGCCGTCCGGCAAGGACCCGGACGAGTTTATCCGCACCGATCCGAGCGCGTGGCCGCCACTGATCGCGGCTGCCGAGCCGGTCCTCGATTACGTCATTCGGGCGGCGATCGCGGCGGGCGATACCCGTACGGGGCACGGCAAGACGGCGATCATCAATCAGGTTGCCCCGCTGATGCTGGAACTGGTGGACCGGGTCGAGCGGGATGTCTACGTCAGCATCCTTGCCCGATCCCTGGCTGTCAGCGAGGCATTCATCGCCGGTGCGCTCCGCCAAGCGGCGCGCCCGGCCGCGCGAATGACCGACACGGCCGCGATCGCGCGACGACAGGGGCCGACCCGCGAGGAGTACCTGCTTTCCTTGCTCGTTCGTCGTCCGACAGCGATGCCCGATCTGCTCGCCACGGCGCCCGACGAATCCGCCGACGTCTTTACGGACACCGTTCACCGGGCGATCTGGGAGACACTGGTGATGCTCGTGAAGGACGAGACAGCCTATCTGGATACCGATGCCGTACGCGAACGCCTCCCTGATCTGCTTGCGGAAAACGTCGAACAGTTGCTCGCGTACACAGAAAAACAGGAGACATGGTACGACGGTCAGATCGTGGCGGAAGCCGAGACGCTTCTGCGCAACTTGCTGCATGATTACGCAAAAATCCGCATCGAGGAGTCACGCGGGTTGCTTGAAGAGGCGCAGGCAGACGGTGACCCGGAGATGACGCGCTATCATGCCGCCGAAATGACACGCCTCACCGAACTTCTGAAACTCTACCCACCGCGGAGTAGTGTTTTCCGGGATCTTCGCTCGCCCCGCGCCTAGCCGTCTCCCTCAGTTCCGATGCGTTGCCAGATGCCGGAAACCGCCTGAACGAGCGCATCATCATCTTCGGGGAAGATGGTCCGAAGGTCCATCCACACCGCGTCGTGTTCCACACGCGGCATGACCGGCACGCCGCCGAGGCGCAATGCCCGCGCGATCGCGTCGAGCGACACGCGGTGAGCGCGTGCGGCCTCCGCATCGAGCGTCAGTGCAAACGAGGGCAACTCCGCGCCAGGGACGGATCCGCCGCCGATTGTGGCGACCGACGGACGCAGATCAGTATGCACGCCCTCCGCGGCAAGCCGCGCTTGTACCGCCTCACCCCGAGCGCGAAGCGCCGCCGTATCGGTCGCGATCATCCGCCAGACGGGGATCTGCGTGCTCTGCTCGCCGCGCAGGTAATGTCGCAACGTCTCGCTGAGGCCGGCGAGTGTTGTTTTGTCCGCGCGAACCGCGCGCGCAAAGGGGTGCGCGGCACACTTGGCGACCCACTCGCGCCGGCCGATGATGATGCCCGCCTGCGGCCCGCCAAGCAACTTGTCCCCGCTCGCGCAGGCAAGATGTGCGCCGGACGCGACGCTCGCCTGCATCGTCGGCTCGGCAACGAGTCCGAATGTTGCGGTATCAACGAGCGCGCCGCTGCCGAGATCATCAATCACCGGAATGCCACATGCCTCCGCCAGCGGCACGAGTTCACCGGCCGCTGTCGCATGGACAAACCCTTGCACGCGGAAATTGCTGGTATGAACCTTCAAGATCGCCGCCGTCCGCGGCGACAGCGCCCGCTCATAGTCGCTGAAATACGTGCGGTTGGTCGTACCGACATCAACGAGCGTCGCACCGCTTTGTCGGAGGATGTCGGGGATGCGAAACGAGCCGCCGATCTCGACCGCTTCAGCGCGCGAAACGAGCACCTCGGTGCGATCGGGTGTGAGGACGGCCGCGAGCACGAGCATCGTCGCGGCCGCATTATTGTTGACGACAAGCGCTGCCTCGCAACCAGTCAAGGCGCGGAAGAGCGCCTCGAGCTCCGCCATGCGCCCGCCACGCGCGGCCGTCTCTCGTTCAATTTCGAGCGGAACATATGCCGCCGCGACCGCTTGCATCGCGGCGGCGGCCGCATGACTGACGGGCGCACGCCCAAGGTTCGTATGAAGAATAACCCCCGTCGCATTGATTACCGGGGTCAGTCGGGGTCGCGATAAGCGCGAGAGCGCCCGACACACACTTTCAATGATCCGCCCGCGATCCGCAGCACCGCCTGAGCGCAGCCTGGCACGCTCCGCTTCGACAACGGCGCGGATACTCTCAATGCGGTATGTCTCAGCGATGCCGCCCGCCGCCGCGCGCACTGCGGGGTCATTCAAGATCGTGCTGACGCTCGGAATGCCTCGCGCACCGTGTTGCTTTGCTCCCGTTGCCATGCTTAACCCTTCGCTTTGACCGCTCGTCCGGCGGATTGTATCATTTCGGGGCGCGACCCCCTTGCGCGCCTGCCCGATCTCGTGTACAGTGTACGTACAATACGGACGGGGGTTTTCGCGTAGTGTGGGGGGCAGCGACGATGGTTGACTTGTTCGAGGCAACGGAGGTCGCGGTGGCGACAATTGAGAGTGACGTTCCCGCCAGTGGTGGCATGAAAGTATCCGTCTCGCAGGAGAATCTGCATCGCGCGCTGGGGCAAGTGATGCGCGCTGTCGCGTCCAAGACGACGTTGCCGGTCTTGAATAACATCCTGCTGACGACGGAAAACGGCAAATTGAAACTCGCCGCGACGAATCTGGAACTGGCGATCACCGCGTGGATTTCCTGCACCGTCGCGCAGGATGGTGCGGTGACGATCCCGGCCAAGTCGCTCACGGAGTGGGTCAATACGCTTCCACCGGAGACGGTTTCGCTTTCGGTAGACAGCCGCCTCGCTCTGACGCTCAACTGCGGCCGGAACCGCTCGACGATCCGGGGCATTGACGCGGAGGATTTTCCGGCGATCCCTTCGATTGGCGACGGCAACGGCCCGACAATCACGATTGATGGCACGCTCCTGAAGGATATGATCGCGCAGATTTCCTTCGCGGCGGCGACGGACGACAGCCGCCCCGTGCTCGCCGGTATCCATCTCAAGGTGGAGGGGCAAACGATCTCCCTCGCCGCCACCGACGGCTTCCGCCTCGGTGTCCGCGACGGCGAACTGGCCGCCCCGGTGAACGAGCCGGTCTCGGTGATCGTGCCAGCGCGCGCGATGACGGAACTCGCGCGCGTCCTCGGCGACAGTGAGGAGCCGGTCGAGATGACGGTGACGACGAATCGCAATCAACTGATGTGCCGCTCCGGCAGCGTCGAGTTCGTCTCGCGCCTGATTGACGGCACATTCCCCGAAGTGCGCCAACTCGTCCCGAAATCCTACAACACGCGCGCCGTTGCCAGCCGAGAGGGTTTCCTCGGCGCGATCCGCCGCGCCAACATCTTCGCGCGCGAGAACAATGATGTCGTGAAGATCGCCGTCATGAAGGGTGAGGAAGAGTACAGCACGGGGACGCTGCAAGTGAGCGCCAACGCCGCCGAGGTCGGCGACAACCTCAGCGACGTGGACGCGAGCGTAGAAGGCCCCGCGGGCGTGATCGCCTTCAATGTGCGCTATTTGTCCGATGTTCTCAACGCGACGAAATCGCAGCAGATGGCGCTGGAAATGCAGGGGCCGAACAACGCGGGCGTCTTGCGGCCGGTCGGCACAAACGACGCGGTCTATGTCATCATGCCGATGCACCTCGCCCAGTGACCCGTGCGGTGCGGTGAGCAGACGACCGGGGGAATATGCACCTCACCGCACTGTTGCTCGAAGAGTTCCGCTGCTATCGCCACCTCGCGCTGGACATTCCGGCGCGAGGTCTCGTCATTACAGGGGCGAATGGGAGCGGCAAATCCACGATCCTAGAGGCGGTCGCCTTCCTTTCCACAACGCGCTCGCCACGCGCCGGACTCGATCGCGAAATGATCCGCTGGGAGAGTGGGGCGGACCTCGCCGCCGCCCCGTACACGCGCGTGCATGGCGATATCCTGAGTGCGAGCGGCGCGGTTTCGCTGGACATCGCACTGCAAGTCGAACGCGGCACCGCCGAGGCCGCCGCGATGACGCGCAAACAGGTGAAGGTGAACGGCATTGCCCGCCGGGCGGTGGACGCGGTCGGCAACCTCCGCGCCGTCGTCTTCGCGCCATCCGATCTCGAACTGATTTCCGGCTCGCCGAGTGTGCGGCGGCGCTATCTCGATGTGATGCTCTCCCAGGTAGACCGCCGCTACATTCGCGCACTGGCCAAGTACGCGGCGACGCTCGCGCAGCGCAACGCGCTCTTGAAGCGGTTCGCGAGCGAAGGCCGGCGAGCGAGCGACCCGGAAGTCCACGCGGAATTGACCTACTGGGATGAAGCGCTGATCGCCAGTGGCGCATATGTCTTCGCGCGCCGCCAGACGACGGTCAGCCGCCTCTCCGCGCACGCCGAGGCCGCGTTCCTCGCGCTCACCGAGGGCGACCGGCCGCTGACCGTCGCGTACGCGCCAAGCATTCCCATCGGCCAGACCGTCGCATCGCTGGAAGAGGCCGAGAGCATCGCGGCGCGGGATTTTGCCCTGGCCCTGCAGGAGCGGCGCGCGGAGGAACACCGCCGGGCCGTCTCCGTCGTCGGCCCGCATCGCGACGACATCACGATCCTCCACGGCGGCATGCCGATCGCCGCGTACGGCTCGCGCGGCCAGCAACGCCTCGCCGTCCTCGCCCTCAAACTCGGTGAAGTCGCCGTGATGACCGAGGAGACGGGCGATCCGCCGATCGCTCTGCTCGACGACATCCTCTCGGAACTGGACCCGGTGCATCGCGCCTACGTCATCGAACGGGTGACGGCGGCGGGTGACGACGGCCAAGTCTTCATCACCGGCGCGGACGACGCTCTCGCCGACATCCCGGCGCTGCACGAGATGCAACACGCAAAAGCCGTAGACGGCAGTGTCGTCCTAAACTGATGCCGTTGTGTATGTCCGTTGCCGCTGCCACCGTTGACGAAAGCGGCGCATCATGGCATACTTTCGTCGCGCTGTTGGGGCGTAGTTTAGCGGTAGAACGCCTGACTCTGGATCAGGTAGGTGGGGTTCGAATCCCTGCGCCCCAGCCACTTTGTTTCCTAGTAAAGGAAGCGAGATAGGGAAAGTGCTGATGTTTAGCATCGCTTTTTTCGGTTGCTTAACAACCACCTGAGATTAAGCCGCAGCTGCCGGAACTACGTGCACCGTGGTAGGTCAGCAGATGGCACGATATGGGCGAGAAGTGAAGATGCAATACAGCAGAGTACCGAACCAGCCGCGCCCGTCGCGCGAAGGGAAATACAGATGATTTGTCCACATTGTCGTGTTGGCGTGAGTGCTGCATTTCAGCAGATCGGGCCAAGCATTGGCGGCATTGATGGATCGCTGGATACAATGTGGATGCAATGTCCCGAATGCTCCAGAACTATCGTCCGCATGACAATAACTCCCATCCATGGTCATCCCGAAGCTTGGCACGCATATCCAAGAGTTATACCGCCGCGTCCTGTTCCACCTGAAGTTCCAAAGGAATACATTGAAGACTTCAAGGAGGCTTGTCTCGTCCTCGCGGACAGCCCAAAGGCAAGCGCCGCACTCAGCCGCCGCTGCCTTCAAAACCTTCTCGTGAATATAGCCCACGCCAATGGGAATGATTTGTCTAAACAGATAGATGACGTGCTCGCCTCCAAGCAATTACCGTCATACTTGGCGAACGATATTGACGCTGTGAGGGCAGTTGGCAACTTCGCCGCCCATCCCCTCAAGTACCAGAACACCGGCGTGATTGTCCCTGTAGAGCCAAACGAAGCAGATTGGCTTCTCGATGTGCTTGATGGGCTTTTTGACTTCTATTTCGTTGCCCCCGCACACGCCGCCGTGCGACGAAACGCCTTCAATCAGAAGCAGCAAACAGCCGGCAAGCCACCATTGAAGATTCCGCCGCCATAATCTGCCGAGGGCAGAACCATTGCGTTCACCATCGGCATCCCTGTAGGTCACCCGCCATTTCCGCGAGCCAGGCTGTCCGTGAAGGATTGTGCGAGATTACCGCGAATCGCGCCCGCACCTGGTGGTGGTTGTTCGTGACAGCGACTGCGTGGTACATTCCGATCCTCAATTTGGTTGCGATTCGCCGAACGCGGAGCGCCGGTTGCGGCTGATCCCGCTCGTAGCAGAGGATGGATGACCGATGCAGAACCGTGGCCCGCTCCCTTCTGTCGAAGGTGTTGAAGTCATCGGACCGATCAATGACGGCTACGCGGACATCCTCACGCCGGACGCGCTCGCCTTCGTCGCGTCGCTCGCCCGCGCCTTCGAGGGGCGACGGCAGGAACTGCTTGCGCGTCGGGTCGCCCGGCAGGCCGAGATTGACGCCGGGAAACTGCCAGACTTCCTGCCCGAAACGCAGCATGTCCGCGAGAGCGAGTGGACCATTGCGCCTGTCCCGGCGGACTTGCGGGATCGCCGCGTCGAGATCACCGGCCCGGTTGATCGCAAAATGATTATCAACGCGCTCAATTGCGGCGCGAAGGTCTTCATGGCCGACTTCGAGGACGCGAACTCGCCGACGTGGGCGAACAATATCGAGGGCCACATCAATCTTCGCGACGCGATCAATCGCAGCATCACCTTTGATAACCCGGATGGCCGGATCTATCGCCTCAACGAGACGATCGCGACACTCATCGTGCGGCCGCGGGGCTGGCACCTGACCGAGAAGCATGTGCGCGTGGACGGCGCGCCGATCGCCGGCAGCCTCTTCGACTTCGGACTCTACTTTTTTCACAATGCGCGCCAACTACTCGCCAACGGGAGCGGCCCGTACTTCTACCTGCCGAAAATGGAGAGCCACCTCGAAGCGCGGCTCTGGAACGATGTCTTCGCCATGGCGCAGGATGCCCTCGGCATCCCGCAAGGCACGATCAAGGCGACCGTATTGATCGAGACGATCCTCGCCGCCTTCGAGATGGACGAAATCCTGTACGAACTGCGCGACCATTCATCCGGCCTCAACTGCGGGCGATGGGATTACATCTTCAGCGCCATCAAGAAATTCCGCAATCAGCAGGATTTCCTCCTGCCGGATCGCGCGCTTGTCACGATGACGACGCCCTTCATGCGCGCCTATTCACTCCTCTGCATCAAGACCTGTCACCGCAGGGGCGCCCACGCAATGGGCGGCATGGCGGCGCAGATCCCGATCCGCAACAACCCGGTGGCGAACGACGAGGCATTCGCCAAAGTCCGCGCCGATAAGGAGCGTGAGGCGACCGACGGCCACGACGGCACCTGGGTCGCGCACCCCGGCCTCGTCCCCGTCGCGCTGGAGGCGTTCAATGAGCGGATGCCGGGCCCGAACCAGATTGACCGCACGCGCGAGGACATCACGGTCACCGGCAAGGAATTAATTACCTTCCCCGATGGGCGCGGCCAGATCACCGAGGCGGGGTTGCGGACGAATGTCAGCGTCGGCATCCAGTACATCGCCGCGTGGCTGGCCGGTTCCGGCGCGGTGCCGATCTTCAATCTGATGGAGGACGCGGCCACCGCCGAAATCTCCCGCTCGCAGGTCTGGCAGTGGATCCGTAATCCCGATGGCGTGTTGAACGACGGGCGGAAAGTGACCGTCGCACTCTTCCGCGCGGTCATGTCCGAGGAACTGGCGAAGATCAAAGCGTCGGTAGGTGACGCGCAATATCAATCCGTGCCGTATCAGCAGGCGAGCGAACTCTTCGACCGCATCACGACAGACGATGCCTTCGTTGATTTCCTGACATTGCCGGGGTACGCATTGCTTGACTGATCGCGTGGAAATTTCTCTGACCTCATGAAGAAAGCGAGTTCCGCCGATGCGTCTGGCCCCGTTTGCGCTTGAACGATGGATGACGACGTACGAAACGCGCGTCGAGTACGATCTCGCGGAGTCGGGCATCCACCCCTTGACGACCGCCGAATTGCTCGCCTTCGATCCGGAGCCGGAGCGGCGCGCGACCGAACTGCTCAATTTGCCACTCAACTACAGCGAGGCACGCGGAACGCACGAACTGCGCGCGCGGATCGCGGAAACATACAAGGATCTTACCGCCGATGCGGTCCTCGTGACGACCGGCGCCATCGAAGCGAACTATCTCCTCTTCAATGCCCTTCTTCAGCCGGGCGATCGCGTCGTCTCGGTCTATCCGGCGTATCAGCAGTTATACACTGTCCCGGAAGCGATCGGGTGCGAGGTCGCGCGCCTCGAACTGCGTGAAGAGAATCGCTACCGGTACGATCTCGACGAACTGGAGCGGCTTGTTGACGAACGCACGCGAATGATCGTCGTCAATTCGCCACATAACCCGACGGGCGCGGCGATGTCCGCGGCGGAGTGCGCGCGGATCTACGCGCTCGCGGAGGCCGTCGGCGCCTATATTCTGGCGGATGAGGCGTATCGCTGGCTCACGGTGGACGGCGTGCCGCTCGCACCGCCGTTTCGCGATCTCGGGCCGCGCGGAATCAGCGTCGGCACGCTCTCCAAGCCGTTCGGCATTCCCGGCATCCGACTCGGCTGGATCGCGGCCACGGAAGAGGTTGCCACACGGTGCTGGGCGTATCGCGATTACACGTCGCTCAGCCCCGGCGGCCTGAGCGACTACCTCGCCTGCCGCACGTTCGCGAACCGCGAGGCGGTTCTTGCCCGCACACACGCGATCAGTGCGGAGAATTTGAAGACCTTGCGCGCCTTCATCGCCGCGCGCGCCGATCTCTTTTCGTGGGTGGAACCACGCGGCGGACTGCTCGGCCTACTCCGCTATCACCTCGATCTGCCATCGGAGAGCGTCGCGAACAGGCTCGCCGAGGAAGAAAGCGTCATGCTCGCACCAGGATCGGCATTCGGCATGGAAGGGCGGCTCCGTATTGGCCTCGGCGCGCAGCCGGAGCGGTTCGTCGCCGGTCTCGCCCGCGTGGACCGTTTCTTCACCCGCCTGCGCGATGAAATGTCTCACGATGTGCTGAGGAGAACCAGTGGCGGCGGGCTTTAGCCTGCCGCCACGATGCTCAACCCCACGATCACTCCTCCCATGCGACGCGGGCAAGTCGCTGTCGCAGCAGGTGATCGGCAAGAACGAGCGCGAGCATTGCTTCGAGGACGGGCACGGCGCGCGGTGCGAGGCATGGATCGTGCCGCCCCTCCACGCGAATCGGCTGAGGGTTCCCCACGCCGTCAATCGTCATCTGCTCTTTGGTGATGGACGAGGGCGGCTTGATCGCCACCCGCACAATGATCGGCTCGCCGGTTGAGATGCCGCCGAGGATGCCGCCCGCGTGGTTCGTCGTCGTCCGCACCGTGCCGTCGTCCATCACGAACGGATCGTTGTTCTCGGAGCCGCGCCGGTCAACGACCGCGAAGCCGTCACCAATCTCGAAGGCTTTGGTCGCGGGGACGCTCATCATCCCTTTGGCAATGTCGGCGTCGAGTTTATCGAAAACCGGCTCACCGAGCCCCGGCGGCACGCCGTCCGCGCGCACCTCGACCGTGCTGCCGACACTGTCGCCCGCTGCTTTCGCGGCCTCGATCACCGCAACCATCCGCTCGGAGGCTTCCAGATCGGCGGCACGAACAATATTCCGTTCGATGACGGTGGGATCGTAGTCGCGGGCGACAACATCGCCAACTTGGACGGTATAGCCGGTAATCGTGATGCCTTCCCGGGCCAGCAACGCCTTCGCGACCGCCCCGGCAGCAACGCGGCCAATCGTCTCCCGCGCGCTCGACCGCCCGCCGCCCCGGTGATCGCGCCTGCCGTACTTCGCCGTGTAGGTGTAATCCGCATGGCCGGGCCGGTAGAGTTCGCGGATGGGCTCGTACTTACTGGAATCCGCGTCTTCGTTCCAGACCATCATCGTCACCGGCATGCCGGTCGTCTCGCCCTCGAACAGGCCGCTCAAAATCTCGATCCGGTCCCTCTCCTGTCGCGGGGTAGTGACGCTGGACTGGCCGGTCCGTCGCCGGTTGAGTTCCGTCTGGACCATCTCGGTCGTGATCGCCAGGCCGGCCGGGCAACCGTCAATCGTCACGCCAACCGCGCGCCCGTGCGACTCGCCGAACGTGGTAATCCGGAACGCCTGGCCGAAAGAATTGCCGTTCAATCGTTCCGCCCTTCCTCGCCGTCCGGCTGCCAGGCGGTTTCGGCGCGCGCCGGATTCACCCACGCACCGTAAATGTTGTAATCATTCTGATAGGTCCGCTGAAAGCCGAACCGGTGGTACAGGCGTTGGGACCGCGTGTTATTCGCCTGGGTGGAGAGACCGAGACGTGTCGCGCCACCGCGCGCGAGCATCCGCGCCGCGAAGCGGAGAGTTTCAAGGCCGTACCCGCTGCCCTGAGAGCCGGGGACGATACCGATCCGGTCCAGATGCCCCCAGCCGCGGAAGTGCGTGATCCCCACATAGGCGACCGGTGTCTCACGGTCGTCCGTCCCGATATACAATGCGACCCCCGGCACCCGCGCATACGCCGTGAATTCCGCGACACTGTTCCACCACAACCACGGGAATGCGGCGTGGTCAACGGCGATCAGCGCGGCTAACTCGTCCAACCGTTCGGTCGAGACGGCGGAGAACGAGAGCAGCCCGCGTGGCGGCTCCGGCGGGATCGTCCGCAACTCGTAGCAGAGTACCTCCTGCATCAAGCCGAGGCCGAGGCCGGCGTAAAATGATGGCTGCCGTGCTCCCGCAAAATCCGTCATCACGATCAGTTCGTGTGCCGGTTCGCCGTCCGGTTGGCGCATGCGCTCAAGCAGCAGCGCTCCGTTATCGCGTGCTGAGATGTCCACAATTGCTGTGATCTCGTCGCGGTGCCGCCACGGCTCACCGACCACGTATTCTCCGGTATCGGGCAACCAGAAGGCACGGGATGGATAGGTACGCAGATGTCGCGCCAGCGATAGACTCTCGAATGGGCTGCTCCACGGCAAATACAACGACCGGACATCGTCCGCGCGCAACGGTTCGACGCGTATCGCGGGCGGGGCGCTCATCGCTCGATCCAGACCGTTTCCAGGCGCAAAATGCCCATGGCGGTGATCGAAAGGCCCTTGACGTAGGGCTTCACGAGCGCGTAGTCCGTACCGTGATACATAGGAATGATTGCGACATCGTCGAGAATCTGCTGCTGTGCCTGTCGGTAGAGGTCGGCGCGCTTTGCAGGATCCTGCTCGACATTCGCCTGATCCAGGAGCGCGTCCACTTTCGGGTTACTGTAATTGCTGTAGTTGCGTGGTGAACCGGTGTGGAAGAGGACATCGAGGAAGTTTTGCGGGTCCGGATAGTCGGCGATCCATGTGACGACGAATAAACCGTACGTGCGTGCATCCAGGTCCGATAAATAATCGCCGAACGGCGATTCCTGAACATCTACCGATACGCCGAGATCGCGCTCAACGACGGCCTTCACCGTCGGCCCGAGGTTCGAGCCACCCGTACCAAATAAGATGACGGGCAATGTTTTTGCCGTTGTCGGTGGCAGCAGATCCTTCGCGGTCTTTGCGTCCACGACCGGGATCGTCGCATCCCACTTCCCTCCGGGAATCGCGTCCGGCACGATGCCATGCGCCTCGGTGACTTTCCCCTCGAGCATCACCGTTGCAACCTTCTGACGATCAATGGTGCGGATGAGCGCGGCGCGGACATTGAATGAATCGAGTGGAGCGGCCTTCAGATTGACGCCAATATACGTCGTCGAAAGCGTCGGGATCACCCGCAATTCGCTTTTCATTTGTGGCGACGCGAGCGTGACCCGATCAACGGCCTGGATTGGCACGGTTGCCACATCGAGCTTGTTGCCGTCGTAGAGATTCAGCTGGTTCGCCGCGCGCGCGCCAACAAGGATCGTCACCGTATCGAGCGTCGCCACCTGGTCATAAAATTGGTCGAACCGTGTGAGGGTAATTGCGTCCGTCTTCCAGCCGGTGAGACGGAACGGTCCCGTCCCGTTCGGCTGGGTGGACCAACGGGGGCCGCGCGCCAGATCGTTCCGGTCAATGATTGCCGCGTCGGGCAGCGTCAACTTTTGGAGGAAGTACGCCTTCGGTGCATCCAGCACTACCATCAGCGTCAGCGAATCGAGCACGCGGACACCGGCAAGATCAGTCGCGCGCCCATTGAGGCGGTCGAGGCAGCCAAGAATGTCGTTGAGGCCAGCGGCGGCCGGCAAACTCTGGGGCTGACCGTCCGCCGCAGTGCTGGGGTCGCAGGCGCGGCGCAGCGAGAACGCGACGTCCTCTGCCATGATCGGCCTGCCATTCTGAAACTTCGCGGTTGATCGCAACGAGAAAATATATGACCGGCCATCGGCAGACTTCTGATAATCGGCGGCGATATCAGGCACGACATTGAGCGCATCATCGAGCCGCACGAGACCACGAAAAACCTGCCGCGCGATAAATGCCGTGCCCGAATCGCGGACAAGCGCCGGGTCAAGTGTCTGGGGTAGTTGGTCCGGCCCGGCTAACGTCAACGTTTGCGCGCCCTTAGGGTTCGGCTTGGACCCTGGTTGCGGTGTCGGGGTCGGCGCGGGTGGCCGAGGTGTTCCCGTCGGGACCGGCGTTGGCGCGGGCGCGGTCGTTGCCGTCGCGACTTGCGCGGCGGACGTTGGCGCGCGGAGACCAGAGAGAACGGTCGGTGTCGTTGGTGCGACGGTTGGCGTTGCCGCGGCGCCACCACCCGAACACCCGGCGAGGAGTATCCCACCGAGGAACGCGACGTACCCGATTGTTGAGCGAACAGTGCGCGCGTGGAATTGGTTCGTCATATGCGGTGAGCGCTCCCGGTACCGCAGCGCGGCCACCAATTCAAACGAGCGTTTCGTCGGGATAAGTGTACGCGCCGCCGTGGGGATGGTCAACGAAACGATGTTTCCGGCGTGTGTGGTACACTGCGCACGCGGCGATTCCTGGCTCAGGAGGCTTCACGGCGTGGCACTTCCTCCCCATTCCAGACGAAACCGACACCCGCTTCATCACCATACGCGAGGGCGCCGAAAAGCGCCGCCGTTTGTGGTGCGAAACCGCAAGTCAGCCTCCACGCCCGTCGCGGCGGTTGCGGCGGGGCCGGTCGCGGTCGTCTTAACCGCTGTCGGCGTGTTTTTCGCAATCTGCGGCATCATTGTGATTATCGGCTTTGCGACTGTCGCTGGTGCGTATGCATATTTCACCCGTGACCTACCACATTTCGATCCAAGCGCTCTTCCCCAGTTCCAGACATCACGTATTTACGACCGCTATGGCAACCCTATCGAGGACATTTCCGACCCCCAGGCAGGAAATCGGTATCAGGTCACCCTCAACCAAATTTCGCCCTATCTTATCAACGCGACGATCGCCGCGGAGGACAAGACGTTCTGGACGAATAAGGGGATTGATGTCCAGGCGATTGGGCGCGCGGTTCGCAACACGTTTGTTGATTCAAGTTACGGCAGTTCCGGCGCTTCGACGATCACCATGCAGGTTGTCAAGCAGGCGTTCCCGGATCGGTACACCGATCCAACGAAGGAAGACAAGGTTCGTCAGGTTTTCCTCGCGTACGGCGTTGCCCAAAAATACTCCAAGGAAGAAGTGCTCACCTTCTATCTCAATCAGATCCCATACGGGAACCGTTCATACGGCATTCAGGCTGCCGCGCATAACTACTTCAACAAAGACGCGAAGGACCTGGAGCTGTGGGAGGCATCCATCCTCGCCGGCCTCCCACAGGCGCCGTCAGCCTACGATCCGACAAATAACCTCGATGCGGCACGCCGCCGTCAGCTCTATGTACTCACGCAGATGGTTGATCAGGGCTACATCACCGAGGCGCAGAAGAACGAGGCGTATGCCCAGTCGGCAAATGCGAGTAAATATCTAAAATTCCGCGATGACCGGCCAAGTGGCGCACCGCATTTCGTCAACTATGTGCGGCAATATGTCGAGAATCGCTACGGCACGGATGCGCTCTATCGCGGCGGTCTGCAGATTTACACGACGATTGATATGGATATTCAGAGCCTCGCCGAGGATGTCGTGCGGAATGGTGTCGCGAGGGAATCGAAGGCGGGATATGACGTCTCCAATGGCGCGCTCGTGGCGGTGGTGCCGTGGAGTGGGCAGATTCTTTGCATGGTGGGCAGTACAGACTTCAATGACAAGGCGAACAATGGTGAGTTCAACGTCGCCGTCAATCCCCGCCAACCGGGCAGTTCGATCAAGCCAATTGCCTACGGTCTGGCGTTAGAAAAGGGCTGGTATCCCTCATATGTCATCCTCGATTATCACAAGACGTGGGATGATGGCACGGAAAAAGGCTACACGCCAAACAACTTCAACCAACTCCACAATGGCGCGGTAACCGTACGCGACGCGCTCCAGCAATCGCTGAATATCCCCGCCCTCCACGCGATGGAGTACGACTTCACGAAGGACGGCTCGCGCTACGGGCAACATGACGGCATCGAGAACTTCGTGGATTTCGCCCACGCGATGGGCCTGACAGAGAGTTTCAATCGGCCGCCATCCGATTATGGATTGGGGATTTCGCTCGCGCTCGGTGGCGGTGAAGTGACGCCGCTGCAACTCACGAATGCCTACGCGACCTTTGCCAATCTGGGCAAGTACGTCGAGGCGACCCCGATCGTGCGCATTCTCAAGTCTGATGGGACGCCATTCAAGGACCGCAATACCGGGAAAATCGTTGATAATAGCCTGACGGTTCCGCAAGGCGAGCAAGTGATGGATCCAGGAAATGCCTACCTGATGACATCCGTGCTGACGGACAACAAGGCGCGCACGCCGATCTTTGGCGCGTCGAGTCCGCTCATCCTGCGTGACCGTCCGGTTGCCGCGAAGACGGGCACGACCAACGACTTTCGCGATGGCTGGACCGTCGGATACACGACGCAGGTCGCGGTCGGTGTCTGGGTCGGCAACAATGACAATCACCCGATGCGCAATGTGGACGGCGTTGAGAACGCCGGCCCGATCTGGAACGAGTTCATGCGGCTAATTGAAGCGCACGAGAAAGCGCCGCAATTGCTTGTGGGACCGGACGGCAGCCTGCCAGGCAAGGAATTCGTCCGGCCCGCATCGGTGATTGACGGCCTATCGTGCGCCGCAACAGGGCATAAGCCGACGACGACGGGTGCAACGATTAAGGACCTCTTCGTGAAGGGGAAAGAACCGACGCGTGCCTGCGGCGAACTGGACGCGCGCGAGCAAAGTGAATTGCTCCAGGCGTATGCGGATCTTACGCATAACGCCGCACTCTTGCCGCAGACGAATCCGGACGGCTCGCCCGCGAAGAAAAAGACCGAGTTCGGTCACTATACCGGCGCGGGCGCCAGCCGCTTGTACGCCTACCTTAGCGCGGTGGACCCAAAGTATCGCCCGAAAGGTGTCCGGACCTACAATCCAAACCCGCAACCGTACGTACCGCCCGACGCGACCTTGCCGAGCGGCACAACGCCTCCTGGGCGACTCCGCGTGACCCAGGCGCCGACACCTCCCGGCCAGCCCACGTTCGGGGTGCCGGCACAACCGACCGCGCGACCAACGCAACCACCACGGCCAGGGCAAACGCCGCCGACCAATAGATTGCCAACGCCCGTCATTGTGCCCGTACATAGGCCATAATGGAGCACTCGATGACACACAACGATCGGTGCAACCGCCCGCTTCCGTCCGCGTGAAGGCGGAGGTCGCGAGCGCCGCTGTTTTTCTTCTGACGCTCGCGCTGATTCTGGTGCGACCGCGCGGCCTGAACGAGGCAATCGGCGCCGGGGTTGGCGCAATCGCGTGCGTTGCCCTTCGATTGGTATCATTCGCGGATATCCGAACGATCGCTCGCGACACGGCGAATGTCCTGATCTTCCTGCTCGGTATGATGATCGTCACAGGCATTGCGGAGCACGCAGGTGTTTTCGACGCGCTCGCCGAACGCGCTGCGCGGGTGGCGCACGGGAGCGGACACATCCTTCTCCTGAGCGTCTTTCTGCTCGGAACCGTCATCACCGCGCTCTTGTCGCTTGATGTGACAATTATTGTGCTGACGCCAATCGTCTACTCGGTCGTGACGCGAATCGGCATTGACCCGCTTCCCTACCTCGTCGCATGCGCATTCGTCGCGAATACTGGATCACTCTTTCTGCCTATGTCGAATCTCACGAATATTCTGATGTACGATCTTCTTCACCTCTCGTTCGCCCACTTCGCCATCGTCATGTTTTTGCCCAATATCGCCGCGCTATTCGTGAATGTCGCCATCTTTATGATCCTCTTTCGAAAGCGTATCCCACAGACATTCACGCTGCCGGATCTCAACGCCGAGCGACACCGGCCAGGGTTTCTCGTTGCGTCCGTCGCGCTCGCAACCGTCCTCGCCGCCCTCTTTGTCTTTGGGGTTATCGGTTGGCCGCTCGCGATCCCGGCGATCATCGGGGCATCGGCACTCGGTATCATCGCGCTGGCTCGCAAGATCGTCTCGATCCGTCGCGTCAACGAAGCGATCGCGTGGCCGCTCTTTCCCTTCGTCCTCGCGATGTTCGTCGTCATCCGTGCGGTGGAGCACGCCTGGATCGGACAGATCGGACACCTGCCGACAAACGCCGATTTCCGGACGCTGGCCGCCATGGCGTTCGGCACATCGGTGGGTGCGAACATCGTCAATAACATCCCGATGGCAATCGCGATGATCAGCCTGCTGCGATCCGTGACGACGCCCGCCAGAGAGTCGCTTGCCTTTGCGACATTGATCGGCGCGAATATCGGGCCGAGCATTCTCACCATCGGATCGCTCGCGACCATGCTCTGGTTCGCGATCGTGCGCCAACGCGGCGTGACGATGAACGCCCTGACATACACCAAAATCGGCCTGATAACCACGCCGCCGATGGTCGCTGCCGCGACGGTCGTCCTCTGGATTGAGATCAGGTTTCTCCATTTCTGAATCATGCGCCGTGCGAGAAAGCGAGGTTGACAGGCCTCTCTCCGAATGCTACGCTCTGGCGCGCTACACTGGGTCATATGCGGATCGAACATGTTGCCGAATTGGCGACGGGATGTGCATGATTCCGCATTCACATTTGCTCAGGCCATGCACCGGGTCGGCCTGTTGGGGAGGAGAGAAGGATGAAGCGGCTCGCGATTCCGTTCCTGGTCATTCTCGCGCTGGTCCTTGCCGCATGCGGTTCGTCGTCTTCGACCGCGACGCCCGCCCCCGCCGTGACAAAGGCGCCCGCAGCAACGACTGCGGCGAGCGCCGCATCCGGCAGCGCGCCGGTGGCGCTTTCGGGCCAGCCAATCCCGATCGGTTTGGCAATCGCGACGACAAGCAATGTCGCGCTCCTCGGTGAGGAAGAGAAGAATGGCGGACTCCTGGCGGAGAAGTTCTTCAACGATCGTGGCGGTGTCAACGGACGCCCGATTAAGGTCATCCTTCAGGACACCGCGGGCGATGAACAAGGCGCGATCAATGCCTTCCAGTCGTTGATTTCCGCCAAGGTCGTCGGCATCGTCGGGCCAACACTGTCGCAGCAGGCGTTCGCTGCCGATCCGACCGCGAACTCGGCAAAGGTGCCGGTCATCGGCCCCTCGAACACCGCGAAGGGCATTCCACAGATCGGTGAGTACGTTACACGCGTCTCCGCGCCGATCGCGGTGGTCGCGCCAAACGCGATCAAGCAAGCATTGAAGATCAATCCGAATATCAAGAAGGTCGCGGTCTTCTACGCCCAGAACGACGCCTTCAGCGTATCGGAGACGGATACTTTCCAAACAACCGCGAAATCCCTGAACCTCGAGGTAACGACCGTCCAGAAATTCCAGACGACGGACACCGATTTCCAAACGCAGGTGACCAATGCACTCGCCACGAAGCCGGATCTCGCGATCGTCTCCGGCCTCGCGGCAGACGGCGGAAACCTTGTCAAGCAGTTGCGCGAACTCGGCTTCAAGGGCATTATCATCGGCGGGAACGGGCTGAACACGGCGAACATTTTCCCGGTCTGCAAGGCGCAATGCGATGGCCTGCTCGTCGCGCAGGCCTACAGCCCCGCGCTGAAGAGCGACATAAACGATGGCTTCAAGAAGGTCTACACGGACCAGTTCAAGAAGGACCCACCGCAGTTCGCCGCGCAGACGTTTACGGGCATCCAGGTCTTTGTTGAAGCGCTGAAGTCGCTCGACAACAAGACCAAGATTGCGAATATGTCCATCGAGGACTTACGTGTCGCGCTGAACAAAGAGGTTACGGCAGGGAAATACGACACCCCACTCGGCAAGATCTCGTTCGATAAGGATCGTGAACTGGTCCAGAACGACTTCTATGTCGCACAGATCAAGATGAACCCGGATGGAGCGACCGGCACGTTCGTTTTCCTGTCGTAACCGCAGCGGCGGCTTGGGCCGCGATCCTGGTTTGCCGAAGAACGGCACCGGAGGCGAGTGCGATTCCGCGCCGTGAACGCGTGGGATCGCCTCGCTGACAAGGACGGGCGAGGTTGGCGCACTTCATTCAATCGCTGTTGAACGGTCTTTCGATTGGCAGTGTGTACGCCATTTTCGCGCTCGGCTACACGCTGGTCTTCTCGATCCTCGGTATCATCAACTTTGCTCATGGCGCGATCTTTACGATCGGCGCGTACTTCACCTACGTCCTGACCGGGGCTGCGTTTGGCTTTAACGGCGTGCTCGCGAATCGGTCGCTCCCCTTCGGGTTGACGCTGGTCATTGCAATGATCGTTGGCAGCCTCCTCGCCGGATTTCTCTCCGTAATTATCGAACGATTGGCGTTTCGTCCACTGCGGCGGCGGGGAGCGGACAGGCTGCTCTCACTCGTTTCCAGTCTGGGTGTCGCGATTGTCGCGGTTAATCTGATCCAATATCTCGTTGGGGCGGAGATTTACACGTACAAAGGAAAAATTACCGGCAACCTCCCTTCGGCGGTTAACTTCGGAAGCGAGAATACACCCATCCCGATCCGTACCGTGCAGATCGTCATTTTTGGCGTCTCCTGCCTTATCCTTGTCCTGCTCACGTTTATGATCAACTACACCAAGATCGGCAAGGCGCTGCGCGCCGTCTCAGAAGATGCCACCACCGCCAGCCTTCTCGGCATCAACACCGACCGACTCATCATGTTCACCTTTTTCCTCAGCGGTTTCCTTGGTGGGATGGCGGGTACGCTCGTCGGTTCGAGCGTCAGCATCGCGGGGCCGTATTTCGGCATTGCGTTCGGGCTCAAGGGCCTTGCCGTCATCGTCCTCGGCGGCCTCGGTGACATCCCCGGCGCGGTTGTTGGCGGTTTGGTCCTGGGGTTGGCCGAAGCGTTCGTGCCGTCGGACTACTCAGCATACAAAGACGCGGTCGCCTTCGGTCTCTTATTTGTCGTTCTTCTGCTTCGTCCACAGGGCATCCTTGGCCGGGTGCAGGTACAGAAGGTCTAACGGATGAGCGACTTTTTTCATGCACACAGCAGCGTGATCGTTTCGATGGTGTTCGCGGCGGTTCTTGGCCTTTCCCTCTATTTGCCGCTCATGGCGGGGCAGTTATCGCTCGCGAGCCCCGGATTCTACGCGCTGGGCGGGTATGTGGCGGCGGTCTTTTCGACGAAGATATTCAACGTCGCGAGCGGCGCGCATTTCCCCATTCCGTATCTATTGATCGAAATGATCGTTGCCGCCGTCCTCTGCGGTGCGCTGGCGATCATTGTCGGCATTCCGGCGCTCCGGTTGCGGGGGATTTATCTTGCACTGGCAACGGTCGCGTTTGTGGAAATTCTCCGTGTCGTGTCATTGAATTTGAAAATCACCGGGGGCGCGGTCGGCATCTTCAAAATCCCGCAGCCGTTTCGTTCCACTCTCCAATACCTCTGGATCGCCTTACCTCTACTCATTCTGGCGATGGCGTTCGTCTATCGGTTGGAGAAATCACGTATCGGCCGCGCCTTCACGGCGATTCGTGAAGATGAACTGGCGGCGGACGCAATGGGGATCGCACCGACGTACCATAAAGTCCTCGCCTTCACGATGGGCGCGATCCTCGCCGGAATAGTCGGCACGGTCAGCGCGCATTTTCTCAACACATGGAATACGCGGCAAGGCGACTTCAATGCGAGCATCACGGTGCTCGCCATTGTGCTGATAGGTGGATCGCGCACCTTCCTCGGGCCGGTTCTCGGCGGGTTAGTTCTTACGGCGCTGCCGGAAATCCTGCGTTCCGTCGCGGATATTGGCGGCTTGCCGCACTGGCTCGCGCAGTTCCTCAAAGACGGCCGCTTAATCATCTTTGGCCTCCTCCTCGTCCTCTGCACCGTCTTCTTTCCCCAGGGAATTATCACCCCGGAGTTCCTGGGGCGGGTGCGGAGGCTCTTCAGTCGTCGCCCGCGGGCGACGACCGCCGATGAAGCGCGGGCCGCACCATGACCGCCGACGTGGCAGAGAGCATCCGCGCGGATGCACCCGATCGAGCGCGTGCAGTCGTCCTTGAGGCGACGGGCATGACACGTCGCTTCGGCGGTCTCGTCGCGGTCAATGATGTCTCATTCACGGTGAACGACGGCGAGGTTTTCGGGCTGATCGGCCCGAATGGCGCGGGCAAAACGACGTTGTTTAACCTCATGACCGGTCTTATCCAGCCGACAAGCGGCCGCCTCCACTACCGGGGTGCGGACATCACCGCATTGCGACCGCATCAAGTGGCGGCACGGGGCATCGCGCGGACGTTTCAGAATATCCGCCTCTTCGGAAATCTTTCCGCGGTCGAGAATGTGATGATCGCACAGCATGTCCATACCCGAAGTGGTGTCCTGGCTGGCGTGCTCGGATTGCCACCCGCGCCCGCGGAGGCCCGGGCGACGCGAAAAAAAGCGATGGAATTGCTCGATCTCGTCGGTATGGCCGATCGCGCGGAGACGAAGGCAGTCAACTTTGCCTATGGCGATCAACGACGGCTGGAGATTGCACGCGCGCTCGCCCTTGAACCGCACGTCCTTCTGCTCGATGAACCGGCCGCCGGCATGAATCCGAGTGAAAAGCAGACGTTGAGCGGCTTTATCCGCTCGGTGCGGGAGCGTTTTGACCTGACCGTGCTGCTCATCGAACACCATGTGCCGCTCGTCATGGGTCTGTGCGACCGCATCGCTGTCCTGAACTTCGGCAAGTTGATTGCGCTCGGCCCGCCTCATGTGGTGCAAAAAGACCCGGCAGTGATCGAGGCCTATCTCGGTGATGCCGGATGAGCGCGCCCGACACCGCCTCCACACCGACCACATCCCCCATCCGCCAGCAATCCGGGCCGGACAATGCTGCCCATGTGCTCCTCGATTTGCGGAATGTGACGGTCAATTACGGTGGAATTCAGGCGCTCCGGGAGATTAACCTGACGGTCCGCGCGGGCGAAATCGTGACATTGATCGGCGCCAATGGTGCGGGCAAGAGCACAACACTCCGCACGATCTCACGGCTGATCAACGCACGTTCCGGGCAGATTTTCTATGATGGCAGGGATATTGGGTCGGTTCGGCCCGACGAAGTGGTGCGGCGGGGGATCGCCCAGTGCCCGGAAGGCCGCCGCGTGCTCACGCGCTTCAGTGTGCTCGACAACCTTGAAATGGGTGCGTATGTCCGCTCCGATCGCGCGGAGATTCGCGCCGACATCGAACGGCAGTTCACGCTTTTTCCGATTCTCGGTGAGCGACGCAACCAGCAAGCGGGGACGCTCAGCGGCGGTGAACAGCAAATGCTGGCAATCGCGCGCGCCGTCATGAGCCGACCACGACTGCTGCTGCTCGATGAGCCAAGTCTCGGTCTCGCGCCGTTGATTGTCCGGAATATCTTTGCGGTCATTCGCGAACTCCACGAGCAAGGAGTGACGATTCTCCTCGTTGAGCAGAATGCGCACCTCGCCCTGCAATATGCCGACCGGGGATACGTCCTCGAAGCAGGCCACGTCACGATCGAGGGCGCGGCCGCAGAATTGGCCGACGACGAGCGGGTTCGTCAAGCCTATCTCGGCTAGCGGCGTGCGAGGATCGGTGCATCGTCGCGCGATGTACACGCGTCTGCGGCGCCCTGGCGGCATCAGATGTGCATGCGAGACGGTTCTTCACCCAATGCGACAAGAAACGCCTCCGCGACGACCGGGTGAAATTGCGACCCGGTGCCCCGTCGGATTTCATCAAGCGCCTGGTGCCATGTTCGCGCGGACTGGTACGGCTGCTCGGTAATCATCGTCGCGAAGGCTTCGGACACCGCGAGCACCGCCGCACCGATCGGTATCGCGCCGCCCGCAAGCCCATCGGGGTAACCGTGACCATCGTAGCGCTCGTGGTGGTGGCGAACCAATTCGGCGAACGGCTCCAGCGGTGGATGGACACTCACCATCGCTTCCCCGACTTCGGGATGAGTCAGCATATTCAAGCGCTCAATGGCGGTCATCGCACCCGAGTGATCGCGATGGTCGAGCGGGATGGCAATCTTGCCAATATCGTGCAGCAGCGCACCGCACGCGATTTGCCGGATGAGGTCCTGAGGCAGATCAAGGGCCTCGCCGATCATCAGCGCGTAAAACGAGACGTCGGACGCGTGCAGTTGCTCGGCGCGATCCAATCGCCGCAACAATTGTCGGATCGCCGCGGAAACGTTATGTGGGATCGGTGGACGGCGTCGCGCGGTCGAGATTGTCATACGCGATGTCGCTCCCCTAAGGACGGTGGATTGACGGCTAAGGCGACCAGAGCATGCGCATCATACCGCACGTACAGCCAAAGAGTGATCTCCAGACTGATTTTCGGCTGGATGCCAACGGCTGACGTCCGCGCACGCTTCATGATGAAAACAGTAAAGTCCCGACTGATCTTTCGCAGCGTCCGTGCGCGTGTACCGTGAGAGCCGCCGCTGATTGCTCAGTCTGACGACCGATCATGCTTTGGCAGCCATACCACCGCGTGGGCGCTGATCCGCTTACCGCTGCACCACTCCGTGAGGAGTGAGGCCACTGCCGCCCGGTCCATTGTTACTCAACGACTCGGGACTTTACCGTGACCGTACACTACCACGATGCGGGGCATCGTGTCAATACTTTCCGGATAATCTGCGTATTTGGGGGTGATTCGGCGTGTCGCTTGACGGTGCTGCGTTCGTCACTGCATGATCGTCGCAATCGTCATCGCGCAAGGAGGATTTTCGTGTCATTCTTCAACCGCCTACGTGGTCGGCCGCCAGGGAAATACCCAAACGGAGATGCATTCAAACACGCGGTGATGGACGCGTATGGATTCACGGATGCCGCGAAGAAGATCCTCGCCGATACCCGATGCACCGTCCGCAATTTGCATGCGCCGGACGGCGGCGGATTTTGGTACGGCCCCGAAGAGAACCGCATCGAACTGTTCGGCATTCAGGCCGAAGCGGCGATCCATGAAATGGCCCACGCGTGGGCAGATCTTACAGGCTTCTACGACGAATACAGCAAAGAGTGGGACCGCTGGCCGACCTTGAACCGGACGTTTCGCGCCGATGTTCGGCGCGCGGCCGAAGAGAAGGACGCCCAATATCCACGTATCTGCTTTATCGCCGGAGAATACGAGTTCGGCAACCCGCAGACTGGCTTTCCCGGCATGTTCGAGAACGACTCGGAGCGCTTCGCGGGGCTGGCGTCCGGCGCGATGGCGGACCCACTGCGAATGCCGCCGTACATTCGCCGCTGGTATCTCCAACTCTTCCGTGGCAACATCCAGCCGTTGGCTGGCAGTTGATGCTCGATCGTGATCGCGCTGCACATAGACATGTTTGGCGTCAGGCCGTAACATTCATCCTGGACGACCGTTCAAATCAGCAGTAGCGATGACCGTACGTGATGCGCCAATGTTGCCGAAGCGTCGGTCTGGGAAATCGGTTCGATACTGCGCACATCATGCCGCGAGTTTGAGGGCTCGGGCAGGCGGGAAGACCATGCGGCATACATTACAAATCAAGCTGCTGGTTTTTGGAGTACTCTGCTTCTTGCTCACGGTGAGCAGCAGCGCGATTCAACTCCTCCAGTTCCGTGACATCGCGCAGGCATCAGATCGTGTCCAGGTTCGCTATGATGTCGCGACTGATGACTCGGCCCGCCTACGCGAGGAGCTCATTCGGCTTATCGCGCGCATCAAGGACGTCTGGTTGCGCGGCGGCAAAACCGATGACATTGACGCGGTCGCCGGTCTCGTGGAGCAATCGTGGCAGATCGTGGATAATCTGCGAGCGAAACTCGCGACAGACGTAGATCTCACCCCGGCGATGCGCGACCAATTGCAACAGTATGATCTGACGATGACCGATTATCGGAGCAGCTACCTGCAAACGCTCGCGCAGTTTCGTGCGGAAGTCGGCCGGTCCGATTTTGCCTACGCGGATACGCGTGCGGACTTGGCGCTGAAAGGGAAAGGGCTGGCCGCGTCCGGCTTGATCGGCGGCTTCCAGGGCGAAATTCATCGTGCAACCGAGACAATACGGGCAAAGCGTCGTGCGAGCATCAATACGGCGAAAAATGTCACGCTGCTGGAGACTGGCGTCCTGCTCGCGTTTGTTTCATTCGCGGGCTTCTGGCTCGTCCGCACGATTGGCCGAGGTGTTGGCGACGTCGCGCTCGCAGCGGCCGCGCTCGGTCGCGGTGTACGAGACGTCTATGTACCGATACGCGGTGAAGGGGAGATCGCGCAACTTGGCCGTGCATTCAATGTCATGGTCAAAGACCTCGATACACAGAAGCAGCAACTTGAGGAACTGCGACGCATCGCCGTTGCGCTGACAAGCGCGACGACGGAGCAAGAAGTCTGCGAGATCGTCGTGAGCCGACTTGCCGAGACATTTGGCTATCATTACGTTTCGATCTACCTGATCCGGCCGGGCGATCCCGACAACCTGCATCTCATCTGTCAGCGCGGATACACGACGGTGATTGATCCGATTCCCGTACACGGTACTGTGACCGGCAGGACGGTGCGGGAACGGCGGCCGATTCTGGTTGGTGATTCCCGCCAGGATGAGGATTTCATCGCCGCCGAACACCAAATCGTCTGTGAAGCCTGCGCGCCGATCCTCACACCGGACCGGGTACTCGGCGCGGTCCTCCTTGAGGAGGAG
>CALBSO010000064.1 GCA_937968015.1 uncultured Thermomicrobia bacterium | reverse complement strand
GCGAAGGAGTGTATCGAGTATTCAGTCATGCTTCACCGCGATTGCGGAAGACCCTCACTCATACGGCTTAGTCCACTTGAGCGATGCCCTGACGCTGATTCGCCAGCGGTTGCTCGTGCTGCTCGATTACGCACACGATCGGCAGTGTGTGATTGACAGCATGCCCGTGCCGGTGATCGGCTTCCATCTCGTGCCGGGCGCGGCGAGTGCCGACCATTGGCGTGAGCATGGCGCGGCCTTCGGGCGAGTGACGACCAAGAAACAGACGATCTTCGGCTACAAACTGCACCTGCTCGTGACGCTGACGGGAGTGATCCGTGACTTCATCCTTGCTCCGGCCAGCATCAATGATGTCGTCGTCGCCCCCGAACTGTTGGGGAGTCACCACGACTTGGTCGTCTTCGGCGACAAGGGCTACGTCAGCGCACCGTTGGCAGCGGCGTTGCAGGAGGAGCGGCAGGTGACGCTGCTCACGCCCTTGCGCAGCAACCAGAAGCCCGCGCGCGATCCGGCGTTCATCCGACTACTGAACGGGTTCCGGCAGATCATCGAGACGGTCAACGAGCAGTTGACTGACCAGTTGGGGATCGGCAGGAACCATGCCCACACCTTTGCAGGATTACGCGCACGCCTGGAAAGCAAGCTGACCGCGCACACGGTATGTGTCTACCTCAACCGCTTGCTGGGAAAGGCGGACGCCTTGCAGATCAAGGCACTCGCCTTCCCCAACTAGCACAAGACCCTACTTGTCACGGTGCGGCACTCATCGCGTTTCCGCACGGAGATTCGCAGGAACGACGCCACGGGGAGAACGCTTGTGCAATCGTCCGCTATGACCTCGGGAGCCGGAGCAGCGCCGCACGGAGATCAGCGAGGATCCACGCGGCATCGAGGTCGGTCACGACATCAACGGTGCGGCCCGTCTGGTCGAAATCGTGCGCTCCGGCGACATCGAGCGTCGGCGTTGCGGTCGGCGTGACAGTCACGGACGCGGGGTTGATGACGGCAGCGACATTGGCGACATCCCAGAGAATTTTGCGCCGTTGCGGGCCGTAGCCGAGTGCCTCGCGGTGCGATCGCCAGGCATCGGAAATCTCGGCGAGATAGGTCGCGACCGGGCGATTCAGGGCGCGCAGTTCCTCCAGGTAGGGGCCGTACTCGACCACCAGTTTCGCCACGCCGGGCCAGCCGGGCAATTGCAGCAGCGTGACGGGTTGCTCAAACAGGACGCGCCACGCCGCGATATCCGCCCGTCCATTCAGTTCACCCAATCGCCAGCGCGTGTACGTCGCGACATCGGGGAAGCCGCCGAGCCAGACGACGTGCAGATGCTCCCGCACCTCCGGCGCGACGAGCAGGAGCGAGGCGATGTCCGTGATCGGCCCGGTCGCGATGATCGTCAATGGCCCCTGTTTCGCCTCAGCAATGAGAAAGTCCAATCCCTCGCTCGGTACGGGCGTTTCGCGCGTCTCCATCGGGCCAATCGCGCCGCGCAGACAAGGGACGCTGCCCGCTTTGCCACAGAGCGCGACGACACGCTCCGCCTCCTCCTGATACCGCTCGACCGAGCCCGCGCCGTGGATCAGCGTGTTCTGTACGGAGATCACGCCGCGCACATCGAGCGCCGGGGAGCCGAGCGCATAGGCGATTGCGAACTGGTCGTCTATCTCATTGGCGGTATCACAATCGAGGATGACGCGGAGGGGTCTCCTACTCATTGCTCATTGCTCCCCACGACCTAGCCATATTGGCAGTATCGTATCGGAGTAAAGCCGCCGGCATATGCGTTGTCAATGCCAAGTGTGACAATGTTGCCCAGCGTCTCTCAGATCAGTATGAAGGAGTTTCAACGATTGGCAGATTCTTCCCCCCGCGCAAAGATGCGTGACAGCCGACCCGTCCGCCCCAATCAGCCTGAGACGTTCCGCGCCCGTGCCCGGCTGGCCTTTCAGATGGTACCCAAGGCGCTTGGCCTCGTCTGGCAGGCGACGCCCCGCTTCGCCACGACGAACGCGATCCTCACCGTCGTGCAAGGCCTGTTGCCCGCCATCGCGCTCTACTTCTCGAAGGCGATTGTGGACGGCGTCATCACGGCATTCCGGGTGCAGACCCGCATCGAGACGCAGCATGTGCTCGTGCTTGTCGCGCTCTGGTTCGGCGTGCAGTTGCTCGCGTCCCTCCTGCAGACGGTGAGCCAGTTGGTGACGAGTTTACAAAGCGATCTCCTCTCGAATCATATCAGCGTGCGGCTGATGGAGAAGGCGAACGCGCTCGATCTCTCCTATTTCGAGAACGCGCAGTTCTATGACAAACTGGAGAATGCGCGGCGCGAGGCGGGGTATCGGCCGAGCCAGATGGTCACGCAGTTGTTCGGCTTACTCCGCAGCACCGTGACGCTCGTCGCGGTGATCGGCGTGCTGGCGTCGCTCTCGTGGTGGCTGGTGCTGCTCGTCATCGCGGTCTCGATCCCGTCGTTTATCTACCAGGCGAAGTACAGCGGGCAGTTCTTCTCCCTGCTCACCGGACGCGCGCCGGAGCAGCGGAAACTGAACTACCTCGGCTACCTGCTGACGACCGATTCACCGGTCAAGGAACTGCGCATCTTCGGCCTGCACGGCACACTCCTGGAGCGCTATCGGCAGATTTTCGCCAAGTTCTACAAGGAGAATCGCGACCTCACCGTGCGCCGCACCGCATCGCAGTTCGCGCTCGGCGCGCTCGGCACGGTCGTCTCCGGCCTGACCTATATTTACGTTGTGTTGGAGGTGATCGCGGGCCGGATCACGGTCGGCGGGCTGACACTCTACTACCAGGCCTTCCAGCAGAGCCAGTCGCAGGTCTCCAATATCCTCTCCGGCATCGGCAGCACCTACGAGAACTCGCTCTTCCTGAGTAATCTCTTCGCCTTCCTCGCCTACGCGCCGGAACTGCCGGTGCGCGCCGATCCCTTGCCGGTGCCGCAGCCGATCCACGAGGGGATCGTGCTCGATCACGTCAGTTTCAAGTATCCGGGCACGGAGAAATGGGTGCTGGAGGACATCTCCTTCGCCATCCGGCCGGGGGAGACGGTCGCGCTCGTCGGGGCGAACGGCGCGGGCAAGACGACGCTCGTCAAACTGCTCACGCGGCTCTATGACCCGACCGAAGGGACGATCACGATTGACGGCATTGACCTTCGGGAATTCGATCCGGCGGAGTTACGCTCCCGCGTCGGCGTCATCTTTCAGGACTACGTGAAATACCAACTGACGGCGGGCGAGAACATCGGCTTCGGGCGCATCGAGGCGATTGAGGACAGCGGGCGCATCGCACGTTCCGCCGTCGAGGCGGGTGCGGATTCGGTGATCGCCGGGTTGCCGCAGGGGTATGAGACGCCGCTTGGCCGCTGGTTCCAGGATGGGCAGGAACTGAGCATCGGCCAGTGGCAGAAGGTTGCGCTTGCCCGCGCCTTCATGCGCGACGCGGATCTCCTGATCCTCGATGAGCCGACCTCGTCGCTCGATGTGCGTAGCGAGTACGAAGTCTTCCAGGCATTCAGTGAACTGACGGAAGGGAAGATGGCGGTGCTGATCTCCCACCGTTTCAGCACGGTGCGGATGGCGGGCCGGATCGTTGTCATCGAGGATGGCCGCGTGATCGAGAACGGCGGCCACGACGAACTGATCCTCAAGGGTGGCCGCTACGCTGAACTCTTCGACATGCAGGCCGCCTCCTACCGGTAGGGAAAAAGGCCAGCAGGGTAAGAAAAGCCCCCTCCCGGCGTGGGAGGGGGCTTTTGTGCGAACGATTTACGTGACGGTATACGTCTTGATGTCTGATATCGCGGTGCCCTGCTCATCGTAGACATAGACGCGATAGTAGTACGTAACGCCGACCGTCAGGTTCAGATTGACGTTGTGCAATGAGCGGCTAAATGGGTAGGGATAATCCCGTACCCCTTGCGGATCATCCAACGACCCGTAAAAATACCCGCCGCCGAGTGCGTTCGTCGTGCCAACCTCAATAATGATCGAGGCGGGGCGATCAGTCATGAACGAGATAGTCGTCGGATGACTGGGCTTGTCCTGAGCGGCGCTCAGCCCACTGATGTTCAATGCGCTGGTTGCCGCCTTTGTCTGCACAAAGTTGTTTGGATAGGCGATCGCGGCATCGTCCGATGCGCTCGCGGTACCATCATTGAGGACGGAGACGATGCGGAAGCGGTAGATCCTGGTCGCCTCCAGAGAAATCGCCGTGGCATTGTGGCCGGTGCCGGTGGGGTCTCCATTATCACCGGGGCGATAGCGGCTATAGTCAGACGAATCGGGCCGGGCCGCGTACTCGATCCGTGACTTGCTCGGGATATTCGTCGTCCAGGTCACGGTGAATGTCGTCACGGTGGTCTTCGATACGACAATGTTGCTGATTACCGGCACGTTCGCGACGGCGGGAAGGGTGAAGCTGCGATCCTGATCGTCTCGTGTCAGGTTGCCCGATGGATCGCGCGATTGGATACGGAAGTGGTAGGTCGTGCCGGGAGTGAGACCCGTAATGACGACCTGGTGATCCACCGTGAACAGACCCTTGAGATGGTCATTGATCTGCTCGTAGTTGGTCGTGGTGCCGTAGAGCAACTCACTCGAGGCCGGCTCATTCGTTTGCCATGTCACCGTGAAGGAGTTTGGCGTCATGACGGGAACAGTGACTGCGGAGAGTTTCGGCGCGGTCGTGTCCGTCACGGTGGTCGCGGTAGCGGTGACGGACGGCGTCTGCGGTGATTGGTAGCGCCAGATGTAATAGTGCTGGCCGATATTGCCCATCTCGACTTTGAATGGGTCGTTATTCGTCGGTGTGTAGGTGAGGACGCGCCGCTGGAATGCCTGCACGAGCACGTCTTTCTGCACTCCCGCGACCTTGACATTCGACCAGAATGGCTCGGAGATCGCGAAGCCGATGGTCAGTAACCCCGCCTTGGTGCGGTACGTCGCGAAGGCGGCGGGGACATTGTGCTGCGTATCCGTGTCGTAGGCCGCGATCGTTCCCTGCGGATCGCTCGCATAGGCGCCGGTATAGGTGCCGAGCGTGCCCGTCGCGCTGAGCAGGCGGGTCGTTGGCGAGCCAGCGGCCGCAGGGGTGTTGGCGAGGAGCGTCGTCGCGTTCATATTGATCGAGGCATAGGTCGGGCCGACATTGTCTGGGTCACCCGCGACCGGGACACCGGCGGGCTGGAGTGTCTGGAACGAGTTATCACCCAGTTGGAGTTTGCCGGTGATCAGTTCCGTCGCGAGCAGGCCGTTGGTGATGATGCCTGACGCCGGGTTCGTCAACTCCATGCGCGCCTTGTCGAAATACTGCACGAGGCGCATGCCGCTCGTTCCGTCCGCCAGTTTGCCCTCGACGTATGGTTCGTTTTGTCCCTCGCGTGCGAGGGAGAGTGGCCCCCAGAAGTTCGGCGTGAGCGCTTCGCCCGCCGTCCATTGCGTCTGGAAGGCCGGGCTCGCGAAGCCTGTCGCCGCGCTGGCGGGCGCGGCAATCCAGGCAGTTATCACCGCGCCGAAGAGCGCCATCACCGTGAGGAAACTCCAGGCGGTATGTCGCCGGAGCCGCCGGGTTCGTTTCTGTCCGCGCATGGAATCCCTCCTTGTCCTTCTCGTATGCACGCCTTGTTGTACGTACACATTATAAGCATAACATACGTACTCAGCGGGCACAACCAGCGGCGTAATGAGTAACGAGCGACGAAACTCTCTATGCGGGCGGGGGTGCGCCGGTTGCACGGGTGATCTCACGAACGACATCGTCGAGGTAGGCGCGGTCCTTGATCTGCGTCGCCATGCGCCGAAGGAGAGCGGTGCAGGCCTCCTCCGCCGTTAAGACGGACGCAAATGGTGGGAACCAATCGCCCCCTTCGGCGTACCGCTCCGCCGTTGTGGCTTGGGCGGCCCACCGGCCCTCGGCGCGCCGGACGATGCGATAGGCCGATTCTTTCGGCGACCGGGGCGGAATGATCCATATACCCTCTTCAGCGAGAATTGTGACGGCCATGCGGCCCTCCCCCTTGGTAGACCCCGTTCGGGGACGTGCGTACCAGCGAGCGGATGCGGTCGGGCCGGTTTGTCGTGATGCCGTCCACGCCCCAGCCGAGCAGTCGTGCGGCGTCGGCTGGTTCATCCACCGTCCAGGCATAGAGGCCGAAGCCCGCCCGGTGCAAGGCGGCGACGAGCGGCGGCGTGATGAGACGGTGCTGGAGATAGGCGGCGTCGGCGCGGGTGCGGCGGAGGATGGCGGGCAACAGCGACGGTAGGAGGGGACGCTGGCTGACGAGCGCCGCCCATTCCGGTGCGCCGTGCGGGCCGTGCGGCGGGCTTGATCCCTTCGATAACCCCAATCGTAGCGCCGGGGCGAGCGCGCGCAACCGCCGCAGTTGATATGACGCGCGGGAGGTGACGACCGTCCGGTGCAAGAGGTCGTGCGCGGCGAGCATGCCGACGAGCGCGACTTCCGCTTCCGGCGCTTTGAGGTCCACATTGAGGAGCACGCCGCGCGCCTGCACGACGGAAAGCAGATCGGCGAGTGAAAGGAGGCCCGGCACGCGTGCCCGTAGCGTCGCTTCCGTCTCCCACGCGACCCGTGCGACCGCCCGCCCGCGCCCGACGATGCCATCATGCGCGAGGACGAGCACGCGATCCCGCGTCATCCGCACATCGCATTCGAGGACATCCGCGCCCATCTCGATAGCCATAAGAAAGGAAGCGAGGCTGTTTGCCCGCGCATAGGCGGCCGCACCGCGATGGCCGGTGAGCAGTTGCCGGCCCCACGTCGGGGCGGGCGATTGTGCGGATGACAGGGAGGGGGGCGCGGTGGGCAGCGATTGCATGGCAGTATTGTACACTGCCCTCGGCGACGATGTTGGATGAAAGGCATGTGGGCATGGGAGCAGAAACGGTATTATCGGAGGAAGACGCGCGGGCGCTACTGGCGCGGTATGTCCCGCTCAATGAGGCGTGGGGCGCGCACAGCATGACCGTGGCGCGGCTCGCGGGGCAGATCGCGGACGCGCTGGCCACCGCCGGGATGGTTGTTAACCCAACGCTGGCGCGGACAGGCGGCATATTGCACGACATTGGGCGCGACGTGACGCACGACGGCATCATGCACTGCTGGGAGGGGTATCAACTGCTCCTCGCGCGGGGGCAACCGCTGCTCGCGCGTTTCTGCATCGTCCATAGTAGCGGCGGCATGAATGCTGAGGAAGCGGCCTCTGTCGGGTTGCCGCCCGCCGACTACCGCCCGCGGACATGGGAGGAAAAAGCGGTCACCATCGCGGACGGCCTCGCGCATTATGACGGCGTTATCTGCCTCGCCGATCGCTGTGCTTCGGTGCGGGAACGGTATCGCGAGCGGTCCAACGCCGTGCGATACGCCCTGATCATCCGCACCGAAGGGAAAATCCGCGCACTGATGGACGATGTCGAGGCGATCATCGGCCAGCCCGTCGAGCAATTGTGCGGCGCGAAACGGCTGCGCGATGAAGGATCGAGGCCTGCGGACTGAGCAGTCCCGCTCCCCCTCTCCATTGCCAGAGCAATGGAGAGGGGCCGGGGGTGAGGTTTCCCGATGCCCTATGTCACCGTCAATGATCTACGCATGTACTACGATGAAGATGGGAGCGCGGCCGCGCCGTCGCTTGTGCTGCTGCACGGATTCCAGCAGAGTGGCGACATGTGGCAGCATCAAACGCCGGTGTTCGCGCGTCATCATCGGCTGCTGATCCCCGATCTGCGCGGCCACGGCCGGACGGACAATCCCGGTGGCCTCCCGGCGATGAATCACCGGCAGTTCGCGCGGGACATCGTCGCCTTCTGCGCGGCGCTCGGCATCACGCGTGCGGCGTTTTGCGGGGAGAGCACCGGTGCGATGCTCCTGCTCACGCTCGGATTGGACGCGCCATCGCTGCCGCGCGCGCTTATCCTCGCGGGCGGGACATACGAATATGATGCGCAGATCCGTGCGTGGTGGCGGACGCAGACACCGGACTCACTCGTCCGCGATCAGGCAGCGGCACAAGCCCGCCACATCGCCCTCGGCCCCGATCACTGGCGGCGCGTCAGCGAAGCGTTTATCGCGCTCGGCACGCACGCCCACAGCGAAGACTTCCCGGCTGCGGCGGAACTCGCCGGCATCCACGCGCCGACGCTCATCGTCCACGGTGACCGCGACTTCTTCTTCCCCATCCGCATCCCAACGGAGATGTACCACCTCCTGCCGGACGCCGAACTCTGCATCCTGCCGAAAACGGGGCATGCCCCGCCGCTCGAGCGCCCGGAGTGGTTCAACACGATTGTCCTCGATTTCCTCGATCGGCGCGCCCGATCATGAGGGAAAAGTCTGGTATGCCCGCCGCGCACTCGTTTCTCGCGCCGCACTTCGATGCGGCAATGCTCCTTCTCGCGGCGCGCGGTATCCGCGTGCGTGGTTACGAGGATTACCCGTACGCGGCGGATGAAGCGGAGTACGCGCCGCGCATGAACGCCCCCATCCTTACGAACGCGACCTCGGAAACCGTTGATATCGCGCCGTGGCTGGAAACGAAGGTGCGCGCGATTGGCTGCTACACCTCGCAACTCCCCTCGCTCTTCCCCACGACGCCGATGCCGGAGGCTGTCCGCGCGTACGGCAACCGTGTCGCCGGTGGCATGGGCGTCGCGGAACGGTTCTGGTGGATAAATGAAGGACCGGATAACGAATCGCGAGTCTATCGCCGTGCTATTCGATGACGCCAGATTTGATGCCACTCATGCAAGTCGTTGACGACTGACGGCACGGTCTGGACAAACGCATCGAGGTGCCGTGCGGCATGAGGAGCCAGCCAGTTGTCAGGGATGATGAGAATACCGGCATGACGCTGGACAACATCCCAATCCCGCGACCATCGCTGCCACGCATCGTGCAACAGGCGAAAATCCTTCACATTGCAGGTGACGAGGATGCGGCCACTCTTCGCCGCCACAAGGAGATGCTCTTCATCTCCGGCGGCTTCCATCCCCAACTCACACGCGGTGAGAACATCATGCCCCGCCGTGCGGAGGAGCGGGGCAATTTTCTGTGACACATTATGGTCAAGATAGAAGCGCGCCACGTTGAACTACGCGGCATCAATGACGCGGTTCGCGGCGCGTCGTGCATCAATCAATATCTGATGCTCGTTGTAGTACGCAATCGCCGCCTCAACCGCCTCGACAGGGATATCGTAATCTTCCGCCACGCGCTGAACATCTCCCATCGCCCCGCCAAGGTATCCGATGAGCGCCCAGACCGCTACCCCATACCCGATGAGCCGCGCCTCATCGAGGCCGGGTCGGTGTGGATTCTGCTCGATATATTGCTCGATGAGCATTTCGTGTGTCTGCTTTGTCGTCGCCATACGAGCTTCCTCAGATCATCAGCCGGATTACGAAACGGCGGTCGCGGCTTCGCTGACGCGGATGCGGTAGCAGCAGAGATGCTCGCCGTCCGTCATGTGGTGCTCGCGGGTGACGGAGACGCCAGGCAGGAGCCGCCGGAAGAGATCGAGTTCGGAGACGCATGGCTGCGTGAAGGTCTGCGCGACGCTGCTCACCGCGCAGTGGAACTCTTTGAGGAGGTAATCGCCCTCCGGCGTCTTCTCCCAAGCGGCGAGGTAGCCGTTCTTGTCGAGATGCGCCTTCAGCGTTTCGAGCCGCGCTTCGAGTGTCTGCCCCTCCATCGCGGCGTTCAGTTCCTCTGCCAGCCGGTCGGTGCGCCGCTCGAAGAGGCGGTCCACCGTCTCCTCGCCGCTGAGGATGCGGAGATCGGTGAGCAGTTCGACGGTCAGCCGGTCCGAGGTGTTCGGAAAGAGCCGCTCTGCTGCCTCCGTCAGGTGGAAATGATTGACGGGGCGGCCCACCGGACGCCGCTCGACGGTGGAGGTGATCAGCTCTTCCGCTTCCAACTGCGTCAGGTGCTTGCGCACCGCCATGCTCGTGATGTCGAGCATCCCGGCGAGTTCGTTCGCGGTCAGACCGTTCTGCCGTTTGAGTGATTCGATAATCGTGCGGCGAGTGCTGCCATGCGGTCGGTCCATGCTGGTGAGCGCCCCTTACGGTGCAACAGTTGCGCGTGTCCGTACACATCGTTGTGTACCCTCAATCATACCATTTCATGACGTATTTCGTCAACTTGAAGTTTTTTAAACGCGTGCTGGCCGCGCCTGCGACAATCTGCCGGGGCATGTAGTACCGTACGCAAAAGCGCTTCTCCGATCGTCGCCACAGGGGGCGGATGATGACGGGCCGCATCGTCTTCGGTGATAACTTGCCGGTCCTCCGGGCGATGCCGGATCGCTCCGTGCCGCTGATCTATCTCGACCCACCCTTCAATACCGGCAAGACGCAGGGCCACACACAGATCAAGACCGTCCGCGCCGCCGCTGGCGACCGCAGCGGCTTCCAGGGCGCACGCTACGCGACCGTCAAAATCGGGACGCGTGCGTACGCCGATGTTTTCGATGACTACCTTGCCTTCCTGGAGCCGCGGCTTGTCGAAGCGCACCGGGTGCTCGCGCCCGATGGGACGCTTTATTTCCACATTGATTACCGCGAGGCGCACTACTGCAAGGTGCTGCTCGATCTGATCTTCGGGCGGCGCTGTTTTCTCAATGAGGTGATCTGGGCCTACGATTACGGCGGCCGCACGAAAAAGAAGTGGCCGCCGAAGCACGATACAATCCTCGTCTATGTCAAGAATCCGGCACGATACACGTTCAACGCGGAGGCGGTCGGACGCATCCCGTACATGGCGCCATCGCTCGTCGGGCCGGAGAAAGCGGTGCGCGGTAAGTTGCCGACCGACACCTGGTGGCACACGATCGTGCCGACCAACAGCAAGGAGCGGACGGGATATCCGACACAGAAGCCCGTCGGCATCCTCACGCGGGTCATTGCCGCGTCGTCCAACCCCGGCGATCTCGTGCTGGACTGCTTCGCGGGCAGTGGCACGACGGGCGCGGCCTGCCTCGCGCTCGGGCGGCGCTTCATGCTGGTGGATGACAATGTGCAGGCGTTGGAAGTGATGGCGCGGCGCTTCGCGGCCGTCCCGGCGGTGAAGTGGGTCGGGTTCGACCCTGCACCGTTTCAATAGACGCGGAATGTCACAAGACGACTCCCGCACCAATGCTGAGCATCCTCATCATACGCACTACCGACGACCTGCCGAAACGGGTAGTAGACGCGACTCCGGGACGCTGGTAGCGTGGAATCGGTAGTCCTTTGCCCAGCAATACCCGAACGAGGAGAACGATCATGTCAGATACGCAACCACCCTCACTCTATGCGTGGGCAGGTGGAGAAGGAGTTTTCGAGCGCATGGTGGCGCTGTTCTACGATCGCGTGAAGCAGGATGCGGTACTTGCCTCGCTCTTTGCGGGGATGGACCCGCAGCACGCGTCGTACGTCACCCAGTTTATCGCCGAGGTGTGCGGTGGGCCGAAGACCTACAGCGCGGAGCATGGCGGCCACGCGCACATGATCTCACGCCATCTCGGTCGTTCATTGACTGAGGAGCAGCGGCGGCGGTGGGTGAATCTGCTTTTTGACTGTGCCGACGAGACGGGACTTCCTGACGATCCGGAATTCCGCTCGGCCTTCGTCGCCTACATCGAATGGGGCTCGCGCCTGGCGGTGCTCAACTCCCAACCCGGCGCATCACCGCCCCCGTCGGACTCGCCAATGCCCGCCTGGGGCTGGGGGGAAGTGAAAGGGCCATACCAGGGCTGATGCTTGGTATGCCGGGGTGGGGCGGCGGGTGGCAGGGATGCGCCCGGCGGCTTTCGCGAGGCCGTAGACGGGCACGTTGCCGTAGATCGCCTCGAATACGGCAGCGGCGGGGCCATCCCTTTGACGAGATACCGTGGCATCACTATAGTGGCCGCAAAGCGAGGGATGATCGAGGCTTCGTACCTCCGTGTGCGCGCCTGGGTGCTGGAGACCACATTGGAAACGCGCGACGATGACCTGAGAAAGTTCGAAGCCGAGGGCGCTCCCGCGTTGCCAGCGGCAACCGCTGAGGGCTATGTGCAGCACGATGGCGCGCAGATCTGGTATGCGACGTATGGGCTTGGCGCACCCGTGATCCTGCTGCACGGCGGCTTCGGTCATAGCGGCAATTGGGGCTATCAGGTTCCGGCGCTCATCGCGTCCGGCTATCGCCCCATTCTCATTGATAGCCGTGGTCATGGGCGGAGCACGCGCGACGCACGGCCCTTTATGTATGAGATGATGGCATCCGACGTGCTCGCCGTGCTGAATACCCTGGAATTGGAACACGCCGCGGTTGTGGGCTGGAGCGACGGTGCGTGCATCGCCCTCATCCTCGCCATGCAGGCCCCCACGCGCGTCGCGGGCGTCTTCTTCTTCGGCTGCAATATGGACCCCAGCGGTACGAAAGAGCTGATCGCGCCCAATCCGGTTATCGACCGCTGTTTTGGCCGTCATACCAAGGACTATGCCCGGCTATCGGCCACACCCGACGACTTCAAGGCATTTGCCGGGGCGGTTGGCCTCATGATGGAGACACAACCCAATTATGCGGCGCACGATCTGGCGGAAGTTCGCGTACCCGTCGCGATTGTGCAGAGCGAGCACGACGAATTCATCAAGCGCGAACATGCCGAATATCTCGCTCGGAGTATTCCTGGGGCGGACTTGATCGTCCTGCCCGGCGTGACGCATTTCGCGCCGCTGCAACGGCCGGAGCAATTCAATACCACCATGCTTGCCTTCCTCCGCAGGGTGCTCGATTGAGGCACGCTGGCGCGATAGCGATGTGTAAACCATCCTCTGATTCAGTTTGCTATGAATCAGGTGGATTGCCGGTCAACAATCAGTTCATGGACGCGTAGGCGATGGACTTCCAACTCACCGATCACGAGGCGTCCGATGGCGCCCTTCTTGATGGCGAGCACGCGGATCGCCAATGCGCCAATCGCCATCGCCCCGACGGAGACCGCACCCATCGCCGCCGCGCCGATTGCCACCGCGCCGATCCGCGCCCGCTGTATCGCCATACGATTGTCCGTTCGCGAGAGAGGCCCGTCATTCTCTTGTCGTTTGTTCATCGCTTGCATCCTTTCCTATACGGTCATCTGCTGTCATTCATCGAACGCGAATTGCGTCGCCAAAAAGATCGAGCGCGGTGTCGTACAGCGAGGGGAAGTGACCGGGCACGACCGTTTCCGGCGGCAGCGGATGATCCGGCGGCGGGCCACCCATCCCCGCCAGTTCGAGGGAGACGAGGCCATGCAGGTAGGCCCATGCCGTTGTCGCGCCAGTCCGGGCATCCAGCGGGCGGATCATACCCGCCGCGATGCCCTCCTCGAAGGCGTGCTGGAGGGGCGCGAAGGCCGTGGTCGCGATGTCGAGGTCGTCCGATGATGGTCGGAACTCCGGAATCGGGCGGCTGAACATCAGACTGTATTCCTGGGGATGCGCGATTGCGAATGCGCGGTACGCAATACCCAGGTCGCGGAGACGGGCAACGGGATCGGGTTGCGCGATCTGCCCCATCATGAGCGCCAGTTGCCGAAAGCCCGCGACGAAGAGCGCCTCGGCGATCGCTTCCTTGCCATCGAAGTATTCATAGAGCGCGGGGGCGCTGTAGCCGATCCGCCGGGCGATGCCCCGGATCGAGAGCGCACCCGCACCTTCCTCCGCGATAATCTCGCGCGCCGCCTGGAGGATGTCCTGCCGCATCTCCTCGCTGTATCGCGCGCGTCGCCCCTTTGCTCCCACCGTTGTTGTCATCGCGTCGGCTCCTGCCTTTATACCGCCAGATAATGCCGGGTGTTCGTTGGCTACGTCGTAAGATACGCGGGCGCGGAATCGTCGGCGTGTCGGTGTTCAGGACTACGCAGCAGAACGATGAGCGTCGCGACGGCTACGGCGGAGAGGAGAAGACCGGCGGCAATCAGCGTGCGTGCGTCCGGCGCGACAATGGACTGACCGCGCAATGCCTGCCAGGTGAGAAGACCGATCAATCCGAGGTAGCCGAGGCCCGCAATCCAGACCAGTGCCGTCCGCGCTCCCGGACGCAAGCGCGTGCCATATCGGACGAGCAACCAGCCGAAGAGCGGAAGCAGTTGCAGCGCGTGGAGGCCGACAAAATGTGGCGCCCGCAAGTCGCCACCAACGATGCTCCACCCCACAACCGGCAGACCTGACCCGCCATCCGCCACGCCGACGCTGTGCGCGCCGGAGATCGGCAGGCCACCGCCATTCCCTGCCGCCGCACGTTGCGCGCTCGTTGGTGTAGTCATGAGGAAGGCGACAGACATCCCAACCAAACTGACGAACACACCGAACCGGATGGCCCATCCGAATGCCGGCTCCGCGAATCGCTGCCGCATGAGCATGATGCCGAGGATCAGATTCGCGGTCCAGATGCAGATGATGGACATCGCCATCACCTGCCAGACGGCGGCATCAAATGGCGTGCTGACATTGAAATGGCTCGTCGTTCCCCGGATCACTTGCATGGCGATCAATAGCATCTCGACGGACAGGCCAATCGCGGTTGTCCAGGCGATCAGTTTGACGAGGCGCGAATGACCGGAGACGAATGTCAGCATCCAGACGAAGGTGGCGCAGTAGATACTGATCGAAAGCGCGAACTTTGCGGGCTTCAGCCACGCGGGTGCGCCCGTGATTACGCGCGGATCAACGATCAGCCCAACAATCGCGATGACGAGGGTCAGCAGCATCGCAAGCATAGCGAGCGTGAGCGGTCGGTTGACCGCCATCGCGCGTGCGATTGTTCGGCGGGCTTGGTTGAAAGAATTTCGTCGCATAGTTGGTCCTCTCGATGATGATCCGAACGGAAATCTTTGTACCGAACGATGTTAGATTACACGATGGCCGTTCGATTGTCAAGGCATTTGCCCGATTCCGGTTGTGCCCCGAACGCGCGACGTTTGACGCAGGGGCGGAACATCGGTACCATCAGGCGTGGATGTACGTTCACACAGGGGAGGAACGTGTGGCAACGAATCAACCGCTCATCGTCGCGATCGCGTCGCCGCTCGAAGCGGAGCATGTCGCGACGCTCCGTGCCGGTGCGCCAGCCGACGTGACGATCCGGTACGAACCCGATCTGCTGCCGCCGATGCGCTACAACGCCGATCACGACGGCCCGCCGGAATGGACACGTACGCCGGAGCAGCAGGCCGCATGGGCGGCAATACTGCGCGAGGCGGACGCGCTATGGGATGTGGACCGGCGCGCGGGCGTCCATCCCCGCCGGTACGCGCCGAAGGTCCGCTGGATCGGCACGACTTCGGCGGGCGTTGGGATGGGGATGCGGCGGCTCGGCGTCACGAAGGCGGACGATCTGATTATCACGACAGCGAGCGGCATCCACGCCGGGCCAATGTCCGAATTCGCCCTGTATGCCATCCTCCACTTCGTCAAGGAGGGGCCGTATCTGCTGCGCGAGAAAGCGGCGCACCATTGGGAGCGATACGACTCCGGTGAACTGACGGATGCCGTGCTCGTCGTCATCGGGCCGGGCAAGATCGGGCAAGCGGTGGCGCGGCGGGCACACGCGTTCGATATGTACACCATCGCCGTTGGCACAGGCCGGGAGTATCCGCACTTCGACGAGGCGACCGACCGCGCCGGATTGCCCGATGCCCTGCGGCGCGCCGACGCGATCGTCCTTTGCGCGCCGCACACCGCTGAGACGGAGAATATCCTCTCGGCGGAGAGGATCGCGCTCCTCAAGCCGAACGCGATTGTCGTCAACATCGGGCGCGGCCAACTGGTGGACGAGGAGGCGCTGACGGAGGCGCTCGCGCACAATCGCATCCGGGGCGCGGCGCTCGATGTCTTCCGCAAGGAGCCATTGCCGCCCGATTCACCCTTGTGGGAGATGGAGAATGTCATCATCAACCCGCATTCCGCGAGTACGGCGGCACGCGAGAACGAACGCCTCACCGCGCTCTTCGCGCACAACCTCCGTTGCTTCGCCGAGGACCGCACCAGCGACATGCGCAACATCCTCGATCTCGACAAACTCTACTGAAACAGGATCGAAAAGGGGGCCTGAGCGATGGTGATGGTAGAGGATAGCTTCGTCAGCCCGCCGCGGGCGCGGGTGGCGCAGGCAGTGAACTATTCGATGAGCATCAACCCGCGACCGAGAGGGCCGGGGAACTGGCGACAGTTGGCGGAACTGTACTGGTACTACGCGCCGCAGTTCGGCATGGACCCACTCCTGCCGTGGGCGCAGATGCTCCATGAGACGGGCGCACGCGCATACGGCGGCGCGGTGGATCCGAACGCGAACAACTACGCGGGCATCGGTGCATCCGGTGGATCAGATGGCCTCCGCTTCCGCACGCCGCAGTATGGCGTCCTCGGCCATCTCGTGCATCTCGCCACGTATATCTTCCCCGGCCCGGTGAACCGTTACTGCACGAAGCGGTTCGATCCGCGCATCGGCTTCTGGGATGGCGCGCCGCTCCTGCGGCACCTCGTGCGCACACAACCGGAGATGTATCAGGGTCGTCTGCTTCCCGAACGCCGCTGGGCCTACCCCGGTGATGGCTATTGCGCCGCCCTCGCCCTCACCGCGACGAATATCCAGAACACGTCGGGCTAAACGCTGCCCTGTTCCCCGCCTTGCGCTGTTCACGAATCCGCGCGACGATGGCCGGTATCGGGGATGACAGGCACTGTGGGAGGTGCGGCATGGTGACGGCGGAACGGATCGCGGCGCTCGTATCCAAGGACGATTTTCTCCACGCGCCATCGGTCGCGCACCTTTGCGCGGGTGGCGAGACGGCGATTCTCCAGAGCCATCAGGCGGTCATCGCGCGCTTCTTCCAGCAGAAGAGTGAGGGGATGGCGGGCCGCGAGGAGGGGTTAATGGGCACGCTGGAGCGCTGTCGGGCACGCGCCGCCGCGTTGCTCAGCGTGGACGCGGCGGACATCGCCTTCCTCGACTCGGCGACGGATGGCGTCAACCAACTCGCCGCCGGGCTGGACTGGCGCGCAGGCGATAGCGTTGTCGTCGAGGACATCGAGTATCCGTCGGACATCTACCCGTGGACGCGCCTCGAAGAGCGGGGCGTCACAGTACGGATTGCCCGGCAGTGGGGCGCGGAACCGACGCTCGAACGGCTGGCGGCGGCGATGGACGACCGGACGCGCGTCCTCTCGATCAGCCAGGTCAGTTTCCTCACCGGGCGGCGGTATCGGCTGGAGGACTTGCGGGCGCTCGCGGATCGCTTCGGCGCGCTTCTCAGTGTGGACGCGACGCACGCGGCGGGCGTCGTACCCGTCCCCGCACGATATGCCGATGTGCTGGTATCCAGTTGCTATAAATTTCTGCTCGGCGTGCATGGATCGGCGATTTTCTATCGCAACCCCGCGCGGCTGGCGAACTTACCGCCGCAGACGATTGGCTGGCATAGCATCACGGGCGCGCGGAGCATCGCCACACCAGCGGCGTACCAACTCGCGCCGGATGCCTCGTCTTTCGAGGCGGGCAATCCGCCCTTCATGGCGCTGGCCATTCTCGACAACGCGCTCGCATACCTGGAAGCAGTCGGCATCGAGCGGATCGAGCGGCACGTCCTCGCCCTCGGCGGCAAACTGTGGCATGCGCTCCATGATCGTGATCTGACGCTCCTCACGCCCGAAGACCCGGCACGGCGCGGGCCGAATATCTGCTTCGCCTGGCCGGAACCCGCCGCGCTCGTCCGCGCCCTCGCGGCGCGGGGCGTCCTCGTCTGGGGTGGCGACGGGCGCATTCGCGTCTCGTTTCATCTCTACAACGACGAGGCCGATGTCGAACGCCTGCTCGCCGCGTTGGATGACGTGCTGAAGGAGCGCACAGGGACGACTTCATCGCTTTGAACCGCCAAGACGCCAAGAAAACAAAGAAACAAAACGGAATCGAGAGGGGTTCACCCTTCGCCATAGAATGCCTTTTTCTCCCTTCCCTCTTGGCGTCTTGGCGGTTCAACCCGTCACCGCGATGGTGAAGATACCGGCAAAGATCAGCAGCGCACCGACGGTGCGAACGGGGCCGAATTGCTCGCCGAGAAACTGCCAGCCGATCAGTGCGGCGAAGACGATGCTCACCTCGCGCACCGCCCCGGCATAACTGACGCGCGTATGCGCGAAGGCGAAGAGGACGAGCGTGTAGGTCGTCAGGCTGAAGATCCCGGTCAGGACGATGCGCGGCCAGTTCGCGCGCCATTCAGTGGCCATCTTGCGCGGGCCATAGCGCGCGACGACGATCGGCGCGCTCGTCAGGGCGATGAACCCCTGCACGACGACGGCGTACGTCAGCGGCAGCGCGAACTTTACGGCCCCGCCATCTATTGCCGAATAGAGCGAGATGCAGGTGGCGACCGCAAGCGCGAGGCCGACGCTGCCGAGGCTGACGGCCCGGCGGTCGCCGCGTACCCCCTGCGCTCCACCGACGATCACCAGACCGAGCAGCAGGAGCGCGAGGCCGACGAATCCGCCCGGCCGGGGCAGTTCACCGAGAAAAAGTGCCGACCAGAGTGCGAGCAATCCTGGCGCTGTCCCCCGCGCGATCGGATAGACGAGTGAGAAATCACCGTGGTCATAGGCGCGGGTAAGCGTGAAGAAATACGCTACCTCGAAGAGCGTGCTGAAGAGTACATACGGCCAAACGCGCAGCGGCAGGCGCGACGCGAGCGCCAATACCGGAGAAAACCCGATGAAACCCACGACGAGCGCCAGCCAGGTGAAGACGATCTTCTCCCGCGCGCGCTTGACGAGCAGGTTCCACCCCGCGTGGAGCATCGCGGAGATGAGCAGCAACCCGACGATCGTGAACGGCATCGCTGCTCCTTGCGCGGGCGTTATTCCCCATGCGCGGTAATGCGGTAGCCCGCGCCCCGGACGGTATGGATGAGTGGGATGTCCGCACCCTCGTCAATGTGCTGCCTGAGGCGACGGATGTAGACATCCACGATGTTCGAGAGGCCGTCGTACTGCTCATCCCAGACGTGCTCCAGCAGTTCCGTCCGGCTGACGACGGCCTCCGCGCGATGCATCAGGTAACGCAGGATAGAGAACTCGCGGTCGGTGAGAGGGATCGTGCGCGGGCCGCGCGCGACGACGTGGGAGGCGGTATCGAGCGTCAGGTCCGCGACCCGCAGGACCGTCGTGCGGTGCTGCCCGCTCTGCTCGCGCCGAAGCAAAGCGCGGACGCGGGCGAGCAGTTCGGCGACATGGAACGGTTTGACGAGGTAATCGTCCGCGCCGCTGTCGAGGCCCGCGACGCGATCCGTCACGCCATCCCGCGCGGTGAGGATGAGAATCGCCGCCGGGTTGCCTGCTGCCCGCCACTCCCGGCAGAGACTCAGTCCGTCCCGCTTCGGCAGGCCGAGATCGAGCACGATCAGATCGTACGGATTGATCGAAACGAGGTATGAGGCTTCGTCGCCGTCTGCGGCGCTGTCAGTCGCATACCCCTCTTCGCTCAGGGCGGTGCGGATCAGGGCATTCAACCGCGTTTCATCCTCGACCACAAGCACGCGCAATGGTTTGCCTTCTCCCCGATACGCGATGCTACCGCGTGGTAGCAGGCGCATTGTATCGAACGATCATCATTCATCACCTATGAACGAGCAGGGCGGGCGAACGTTCCGTGTCGTGGCACTCCCGTGACGGCACATGGCTTGCAAGAGGAGAAGGGATCGTAGGACGACGGGCAATAAAGGAGCGAGCATTATGGGCAAACGCGCGGGTAATCGTCGGGAAACCCCGAGCAAGGAGACGCACGCGCAGTTCGCGGGCGACGCGACCGGCGCCGTCGGTGGCAATGCGGCGGCGTCCGTCGCGCCCGATACCTTGCGGCACGAGCCGCAATCGCCGAACGCGCATACCCACGATCCGGGGAAGCCGTCGCACGAGATCGCGGATGCCGGATGGATGAAGGAGGGGCAAGGCTCGGCGCTCGCTCAGGAGCGCGAAGGTGTGCCGGAGGGCGAGATCCCGCATAATCTGCCGGCATCCACCGCCCAACCGCGCCGGAAAGCCTGACCGTCCGCATCGTGCTGTCAGCGAGTGGCTGGTATCAGACCGGCCACTTTTCGCCTGCCTGTCCGGGGAACGGATGGCGCGGTGTTTCCGTCGTTGAGATGTGCGATGATGCGCGCGGGTGACAGCGCAGCGGGAGCGAAAGAGCGGATGGAAGATCGGACGGGGCGCTGGCTGGCGGGGCGGTATCGCCTGGATCGCCGCCTCGCCACGGACATGACCGGGGATCGGTACGAGGCATGGGATGGTGCGGCGCTCTTGCGGGTCGTCGTGCATCTTCTCGCGCCCGCGATGCTGGAGTCACCCGATGCCATCGCGCGCTACGAACAGCAGGTGAATCGCCTGCACGCGCTTGACCACCGGAGTATTGTCGCGGTGCATGGCATCGAGCGGGAGGGTGCAACGCTCTTTCTCGTGCTGGATGCGCCGCCCGGTCAATCCCTCGCCGCAGCCATGCGGGAGCGGGAGAAGCCATTCAGCCCCGAGGCGGCGGGACGGATTCTCCGGCCTGTTGCGGACGCGCTCGATACGCTGCACGCGGACGGTCTCGCGCATCGGCAGATCACGCCGGAGACGATTACCGTCGGGCCGGACGGTGCAGGCGTTCTCGCGCCGCCGGCGTTCGTGCCACCGGGGATGGACGCGGTGGTCTTTGGCCCCTCAGCGTTCCTCAGCCCGGAGCAAGCGACCGGCGATGTCGTGACCGCCGCGTCGGACATCTACGCGCTCGGCGCGGTGCTGTACGAGATGCTCACGGGAGCATGTCCATTCATCGGCGAGCAGACGGATCGCCCGCCCGTTGCCCCCCGCGTCCACGCGCCGGCGTTGTCTGAGCAGGCGAATCGAGCGCTCCTGAGCGCGCTGAATCCGCACCCCGCCGCCCGCCCGCCGAGTGCGACCTTGCTCATTGCCGCCATCGTCGGGGCGGGGCGGGGCGCCGGACAGGCGACGACGGCTCTCCCACGCGGGATGGACGCAACGTATCCGGTTCGATTACCGCCATCCGCTTTCGCGCCGATGGGCGAGCGCGACCACACAGGTCTGTTCAGCACGCCGGAGATACCGGGGACCGAAGCGGTCGTCAGGCGGCGGAGCCTGACGGTGCCGCCCGTGCTCGCGGTATTCACCGTCCTCGTCATCGCCAGCGCGCTCGTTCTCGGCACCCTGGTCGTCCGGCGCAATGCGACGCTCTCCACGCAGCAAGGTCATTACGCGGCGGCCGAAGCGGCGCTTGCGCGCGGCGACGACGACACGGCGATTGCCGAGTTTACGGCGGCAGGCCCGTACCGGGACGCACCGGCGCGGGTGCGGGCGGCGCAAACCGAGAAGGCGCAGCGGGCGAACTACGATGCCGGCAGCGCGGCATTCGGCCAGGAGGATTATACCGTCGCCGCGGACGCCTTCGGCAGGGCGGGGACCTTTCGGGATGCGCCGCAGCGCCGAGCGGATGCCTTGCGGCTCGCCGACCAGAAACAGGCGTACGCCGATGGGCAGCGTGCGCTGACGCAGGAGGATTACACGACCGCCGCCGCCGACTTCGCGCGCGCCAGTGACTACAAGGACGCGCCTCAGCAGGCGACGCGGGCGCAATTACTGATCGGGCAGCAGCGGCAGTATCAGACAGGCATCGAGGCGCTGGCGCGGGAGGATTACGCGACGGCGACGGCGGCCTTCCGCGCGGCGGGAGATTACAAAGACGCGCCCCAGCAGGCGACACAGGCAGACAAACTGCGCGCCCAGAAAGCGGCGTATGACGCGGGCGCCGCCGCCTTCACGCGGGAGGATTACAAGACCGCCAAACAGCAATTTGCGGCGGCCGGCGATTACAAAGATGCCCCGGCGCGCGCGGCGCAGGCGGATCAGGAAGAGATGCTGCTCGCGAAGTACACGAGCGCGCAGACCCACCTGCGGGCGTCCCAATGGAAGGATGCCTACGCCGAGTTGCAGGAGATTGCGAAGGTGCGACCCGATTACAAGGATGTCTCGGCGGTGATCGGCCACCTCGAGAACGATGTCGTGAACCCAACGAGCGTGGATATCTTTGCCGTGCTGAACCCGAGCAACGGCTACCAAGCGGCATGGGTGCCCGTCAACAACCTGATTGGGCAGCCGGTGACCTGGCTCTATGTCGTCGCGCGGCAGTCCGGGGCGAATGGGCGGCCGGATCAGATCAGCGCGGTCTCCATCGCCCTCGTCGCCACGCAGGGATCAAAGGAGGCGCTGAACGGGGAGACGCCCGTGGTCGCGTCGAACAGCAACCTGCGCGATACGAACGCCCTCCGCGCCGGGGAGAAGCTCTTCATCGCGACGGAGAAAGGGCAAACATTCGAGGTCGCGGAGTTCGGCAAGTATCGCGCGCGGCTGACCGTGACGAATCTCGTCTTGCCGCTGAAAATCCCCGGCAACGACAGTGCCGGGTCAACCACCGCTTCCTTCAGTCGCCTGGTCGTGGATGTGACCCTCACGCCGAAGACACCCTGATGCCCCCTCCTGCCCCCTCCCCATACGGGGAGGGGGTAGAGGAGCGGGAGGTGTGGTTCGTCTTTTGCTGCGAGGCGGGTTTTACGGGTCAACCTGGCTTGGCAGGAGATCAAACGGGGCGGAGGCTGTGCGTTGTGACCACCCGTTCGCGTCTGCTTCGCGCTCCTCCACCGGCGGCTGCGCACCGGCAATGGTGGGCTGTGGCCACCACGCCGACACGCAGCCGCATTTCGCTCCTGCTGCCCTCCCTCCGCGTCGTCCAATGCACGATCACACAGGTCGGACATGTCGTCCGCATGCTTCCTCCCTATAACGAAGAAGATTCCAAATGGTTGCAGATACTCTATATATCCGACTAATACAACATAGACGTATTAGAGGCATCATTGTGATTATCGCTGAACTAGACATAATCTGTGACCGCAAGTGCCGCCTTTCAGTTCGTGTCATGTGCGGGCAGATGCGAACACGGCGGGTGATGAGGGGGTATACTGCGGCGGTATGATTGTACGTACGATGGAAAGACGCGACAGATGAATGAGCGGCGACGGCGATTGATCGTCGCGGGGGTGACGGGCCTCGCGATGCTGCTCATGATCGTTCTCGTTCTCGGCATCACCCTGCGTGGGCGAGGCGGGCCACCCACCGCGCAGCAGGACATCAACCCGACCGGGCGCGAGACGCCGCGCAACGGCTTTCCCAACTTCCCGACTATCCCGACCATGACGCCCGGCCCGTCGCCGACGCCGCTGCCCGCCCCACCGCGCGGTACCGTCGTCTACGAGCGGAGTGGCACCATTTATCTTCTCGTGCTCGGCGGGCAGGAGCGGACGCTGGTGCCCGCCGGGAATCAGCCGAAGATCGCGCCGGACGGATCGCGCGTCGTCTATGTTGGGCGTGTCGGCAACGTGGCGAGCCAACTACTCGTCGTGGATACGCGAACGCGCCAGATCTCCCGCGTCACGGACCAGGCGCGCGATCCGGCGCTGCCCGTCTGGTCGCCGGACGGGCAGCGTATTGCCTTCCGCGCTGCGGTGAACGACACGACGGAGATCTTCACGATCGGCGCGGACGGCACGAATCTCCGGCAGGTGACGCACGGCCAGACGGCAGCCGATATGGCGACGCAACCGGCATGGGTGGCGGATGGCACGGCGATCTACTACAAGAATCAGGGCGATGGCGCGTTCTATCGAGTCCCGGCGGCAGGCGGTGCGCCGACCCGCATCCATGCCCCGAATGGCCAGCAGTACGACCTCGCGCCCTCACCGGACGGCAAATCACTCGCCTTCACGCAGCGCGCGCCAGACGATCAGGAGTTCGCGCTCTACACGATCAATGCGGACGGTACGAACGAGCGACGTGTCGCTACCCTGCCGACGATCACCGCGCCCGAGCAATTGGGTGGCCTCGCCTGGTCCCCGCTCGGCAACGCGATCCTCGTCGCCAGCGGCGGCTCCTTCCGCGAGGAAGTCTACGACCTCGCAACCGCCCGCCCGACGACTGCGGTCGCCTACGGCGCGTGGCCATCCTGGATCGCCGCCGAGATCATCGCGCCATAGCAGCGGCGAAAAGATCGGGGAGCACAGGGGAATCTCCCAGGGCCATTCCGCTAGATGTGCGCGATCGCTTGAAAAACGGTCGCGGCCACTTTCGGGCTTAGGCGCATCTGCCCATCGCGACGTAAGAGACCGAAGTGCCCTTCCCAATCGGCGGAATCCGGTGCGCTTTCATCAATCAACTCATACCAGAGCAAGGCCACGACGTAATTCCAGCCTCGGGTAATCCGGACCGTCTCGATCAGATACGCGGCTTGGCGCTCCTCACTCGTCTGCGGCGTTCCCGCCACGCATGTGGCGCAGCGGGCCACATCCACCGTTGTCCAGCCGCTCTCCGTCAGCCAGATGGGGCGCTGGTCGCCAAATTCCTGTGTCATGACCTGCCGGATCATCGGTACCGACTGCGCGAAACTGTGCATCGGGCGGCGCGCATCGAACCAGTCAGGGGCGTTCCCGTTCGTGTAGGGATGATAACTGAGCGCGTCGAAGAAGGGCGCCGCGCCAGCAGCATACATCCCACGGAGGTAGCGCAATGTCCCGTATTCCGGTTCGCTCGCGTCCACCGTCGCCAACGCTCCCGCGAGCACCAGCGCGGTGGGATCAACCGCCTTGATCGCCGGATAGGCCGCCTGCAAGAGACGCGTATAGGCCGCCGGATCGGGATGGCTCCAGAAATGGGAGACATTCGGTTCGTTCCAGACCTCCCAGGTTTGGATCCTGCCCCGCGCAAAACGAACAAAATCAGCGATGAACGCGGCGAAGTCCTGGGCATCTGCGGGCGGAAAAGACGACGCACGGTCTCGGCCAGTAGCCGTTGAGCATTCCTTGTCGGGTGCGCTGGAGGCCCAGCAGGGCGTATCGAGGACGGTGGCAACGATCTGGATGCCCCGCTGGGCCGCGGCGTCGAGGAATACGTCGAGATCGTGGGTCCGTGCCACATCCCAGTTGGCGGGGTCTGGCCCGGCCCATGCCAGCCAACTCCAGTGGATGTCAATACGCACCAACGAGACACCCAGTGCGACTGATTGGTCGAGGGCCGGCACCGCAGGGAAATTGAGGGGATGGAGGTTCACACCGATTTGTAGCCCGCTCGTTGGCACGGATGCGCTAGCCACGACTGCGGCGTTGAGGGCAACCGACAGACATACGCCGGTAAGCACAAGCCGAAGAAATCCCCGCAGACGATACGGGTATTCGGAGATCATCTTTTCGCTCCTTCGCGTCGCTCTGGACGTCGCGTCTGGCTGAATGGCGCAGCCGAATACCGTGATTGGCGTGCGGCAAGTGCCCCCGAAAGCATTGAGGTCGTGCGATCACGCCCCGCTCTTAGGTATAGGGTGTGGAACGATCACTTTGGCTACGTCTGGACAGGATGCAACTGACGAACTGGTCAGAAAGATCATCTCTCCCGCGCCATTGTTGATGCGATATCTGCATGTGTACGCACCGCGCCGCGCTGAGTGTCAGCAATATTCATAATCGCCGCAGGACAGGAATGACACGAGGCCAATTTACGTATTTACTGTATTTGTAAACTGGGCGTCACATTTTCCTTGCATCTTCGTTATAGGAGTAGAAGGGCAGTGGAGATGCCCCGGTAAATACGCGGCAAACCCGTCGTGAGGCGGGGACGCAAAGCCACGGATCTCGAGAGAGACCGCCGGGTTGCCAGCACTGCTCCTGTACGAGCAGATTGCGCTGAGGCGCAAGACGATGGCAACCCCCGAGAGGGGGTTTTTGTATTGGGGAAGTACGAGGATGGCATTCAACATCGCGTGGGTAGGGAGGTGTAAGGGATGGCAATGCAAAGTTTCCCACTGGTGCGTGAACCGATCAGTCAAGCATACGCAGGTGTGCGTGCCGTCAGCCGACCGATGCACAATCGGCGGATTGACTTCGTCTCGGTCGTTCTTCCCTGTTTGAACGAAGAAGAGGCGGTCGGTGCAACCGTCGCGGAAGCGTTCCTCGGCCTGAGGCGAGCGGGCTGCGAGGGTGAGGTTATTGTTGTTGACAATGGTTCGACGGATCGTAGCGTCGAACGCGCCGAAGCCGCGGGGGCGCGGGTCATTCACGAAACCGTGAGGGGATACGGCGCCGCGCATATCGCCGGTATCAACGCGGCACAGGGGAATGTCATTGTGATGGCCGACGCGGACGAGACATACGACCTCGAGAACATGGGGAATCTGTTGGCCCCATTGGCGGACGGAGCGGATATGGTGGTTGGCAGCCGGTTGCACGGAGTGATTGCCAAAGACGCAATGCCGTTCACGCATCGCTATATCGGCACCCCGGTCATCACCCGTGTCCTGCAACTGCTGACGACCACCCGGCTCTCGGACAGCCAGTCCGGATACCGGGCATTCTGGCGGCAGGCGATCCTCGATATTGATCTCAAGGCGCCTGGCATGGAATACGCCTCGGAAATGCTGCTGAAAGCCGCCCGGCAAGGTCTCACACTGGAAGAGGTGCCGTGTGATTACCGCAAACGGGTCGGGGAGAGCAAACTGAACACGTTTGCCGACGGGTGGCGTCACATCCGGCTGCTGTTGTTGCTCAGTCCGCACCTGACGCTGATGCTGCCCGGCTTCTTCGCGATGCTGCTCGGCGTGCTGCTCACATGCGCTTCGGTGCTCGCGCCAATCGGCATGGCGGGGCTGCATGGGCTTTCCGCCTTTCTCGGCCCGATCCTGCTCATGCTCGGCGCGCAGGCGGTCATTCTCGGCGGCATCGCCACATATCGCTCGCCGCTCGCTCCCAAACTCTTCCGGAACCGAGTCGCATTCCTCGGTCGTGAGGGAGCGGTCAACCGCCTGATGATGTCATTCGTTGCCGCCGCGGTCCTTGGCGTTGCGCTCGACGTGGCCCTCACGATGGGGCAGAGGACGCTTTCCGGCCTCTCGTTCCTGGAACTCGCGGGGGTCGCACAGAGCCTCATCGTGATTGGCATTAGCGGCCTCGCAATCGTCTTTGCCACTGATTACGCGCGTGAGTCCGTGGGGTTGTAAACGATCGCCGCGCCCCCGGCACGGGCGCGGCGGCACGATGCCAACCCCGAATGTCCGGTTTGTTTGGCAATTCGCATTCAAAGGAGAAAGTCATGAACACGTCACGTCGTCTTCTCAGCTGGTACATCCTCGGCGCCGTCACCTTCGCGCTCGCGTTCGCAGGCGGGACGCTATGGTTCACGCATTCGTCTGTTGATGCACGTCTCTATGGCATTACCCTGCCCGCGAACGTGCATTCAGTCAGCATCCAGGACAGCAGCGGGGCAACCAGCAGCACGGTCAGCGATGGTCAAGCGCCCATCATTCACACGGCGACACCGCAGTTCAAGGGCCAACTGGCGCCGGGTGTGACTTCGGCAACCATCTCGATCGTCAACAAACAACAGGTGACATCGAGCACTGCCGTGACGGACCTCAGCGATCTCAACGCGGTGAGCGTCACCGGTGATCCGACACGCATCACCGTGCCGGTGGACCCGACGACCGGGAACTTCGACGCGCAGGTGTCGAACCCACTCGATCAGGGGACGTACTTCCTGTACATCAACGACGCCCTCGTTGACGAGTTCATCATCGTTTTGTAGCGCAAGCCCGCCTCAGGAACGTGAGGCGCCGGAGGTATTCCAATGAGCGTGTTTGGGTTGGCTTTCCCGCGCCCAAAGCCATCATACCGAAGCGATGTCGCGATGCCGCGGCAAGGGGCCGCTGACCCATCCACGCAGATGCGGAAGCGCCGCGGCGCAAGCGTGATCCCGATCATTGTGACGTTCGTCGTTGCCCTCATTGTGGCGGTGGTGGCCTGGGAACTCGGGTGGCCAACGAACGGTGAGTCTCACCCCACGGGGCCGATCCAGGCCACGACTCCCGTGGTGACCGTCGGTAATAGCCAGATTGATGTGGTCACGTCGGTCACCAGTGTGACCGACCAGCGGTTGCGTGGCTGGTTCTTCCTCGCGGCGCCCGGCGCGATCGAGCCATGGAACCACTACAGTTACAAATCCAGCGAGATTATCCAGGATCTCCCGGCAGGTCAGCCGACGGCCTTTCACTGGTTGGAGCCGCTCGCAATTCCGGACGGTGTGTACCAACTGACTGCCTGGTTCCACAAACCGGCAGGGAACGGATGGGTCCATGCGCTCGGCGGTGACCTCGGCCTCACGCCGCTCACCATCAATGGAGAGACGACGCCCTTTCACCAGTTCAACGGTGACGCGGTGGCTAGTTTTCAGAGCATCGAGGTGACGTACGACCACGCGCACCTCACGGCGGTTGTCAAAGCGTCCGGCGCGGCTGGTGTGCATCAAGCAACGCTGTCGTGGCAACTCTTTCCCGCTGGGCGCCCTGATGGCACGCCCGTATACGTTGGGATAAGCCAGCCGCTCGCGTTTGGCTCCGAAACAACGGATGCAGTCGTTGCCCGGCTGGAAGATACCCTGGCGATCCCCGTCGGAACGTACGATATACAGTTCGTCATTGACAGCGGCGTTCCAGGCAGCCAGCCGCAGCGCGCGCTCTATCCCGCCGCGATCAAGCAGACCGAAATCTCTCCCTACCTGAGACAGGCGGGGCAGGCAGGTATCTACCGTCTCTCCGTCGCCGCGCCGCTCCCCGATCTGAAGGCCGGTGATGTGAACCGGCTGAACCTCAGCGTTACGGGGGGTGTCGCGGGAACAACTTGCCGCACGTACTGGCGGCTCCTGCTGGTCGGTGGTCAGGAAGTTACCCACGGTGAAGGCGGCTCATGCGACGCGACATCGGTTTTTCTGCCACCGGAGATACCACCCGGTGCGTACACCATTGAGGTCAAGGCGGTGGCGGTTCATGGCGAGAGTTTGCTCGACAGCGACCTCATCACCCTATCCGTGGGAGTAACCAAGTCATGAAAGTGCTCGCCTTTTGTGACGTGGACTGGATGGAGGGAAGCGGCGGCGTCGAACGGACGCTGTCAGAAATCTATCCCCGGCTGGTTGCCCACACTGGCGCCGATATCCGCCTTATCACTCTTGCGAGCAAGCGGTTGCCGCGTGAGGAGGAGTATGACGGTGTGCGGCTCGTGCGGGCACGGCGACTGCCGCTCGAGTCGCTCACCGGCGCGCAGATATCCGCCTCCGTGGATGTTTGGGCGACGGCGCTCCGCACCGCGCGACACTTTCAGCCCGACATTATTCATGCTCATACACTCTTCTATCATACGTCGCTCGTCGCGGCTGCCGTCGCCGGACGCTCTCGCGTTCCGCTGATCCTGACCCTCCATCTCGGCGCGCTCGATGCGCTCCCGCAGCCATACCGAACGATGTCACAACTCTATGAGCGGACAATCGGTCGTACACTCCTTGCCGCCGCCTCGCGCATCATTTGTGTCAGCGAGGATGTCCGCCAACATGCGCGTGCGCTTGGCGCGGAGGGCGCGAAACTGGTCGTCGTGCCGAATGGCGTGGACACGGCCCGGTTTGCGCCGCGTTGTCGCGTTCCCGCCCCCGTGCCAACGGTGCTCTGTGTCGGGCGGCTGATCTTCAATAAGGGGCCGCATTACCTGCTCGATGCCGCGGCGGCGGTGCGCGAGCGCGGCATCCCGCTGCGGCTGGTCTTCGCCGGTGATGGTCCGATGGAGCAAACCTTGCGCCAACAAGCCACGCGATTGAATCTGGACGATGTCGTGGAGTTCCGCGGCCGCTGCGACAATGTCGCGGCGCTCCTTGCCGAGGCGGATATTTTCGTTCGCCCCTCACTCACCGAGGGGATGTCGCTCGCAGTTCTGGAGGCGATGGCCGCCGGATTGCCGGTGGTCGCCTCCGATGTCAGCGGCACACGGCAACTGATCCGCAATGATCGTGACGGGATTATCACCGCGCCGGGTTCCGTTGCGGACGTAGCGCGCGCGCTCGCCCGGCTGCTGCCGGACGCGGAGATGCGAACGAGGCTCGGCACGAACGCGCGACGGCGCGCGCTTCTGTACGATTGGTCGAGCGTCGCGGCAATGACCGCGACAGAGATGACACGGTCATTGCGTGATTCGCGTGTCGGGCGTGGCCGCGCCCGGTCTGTCCCCGTACGGAGCGGAGAGGAGATCATCCATGCATCCTCCTGAACGTGCCCTGCGTGTCGGTATTCTCGGCACCGGATGGGTCGCGGGGGCACGGCACTTCCCTATCTATCAAAAGCGAAAAGAAACGGAGGTCGTCGCGGTCTGCGATCAGCGACAGCAGCGAGCGGAAGCATTCGCCAACGCGCGCGGTATCGGCTTTGCGACGGACTCACTGACGGATTTCTTCGCCCAGGGCCTTGACCTGGTGAGCATCTGTACTCCGCCGTTCGCCCATCGGGACGAGGCTATCGCCGCGCTCACCGCCGGCTGCAACGTCTTCATGGAAAAGCCGATGGCGATGACGAGCGAAGATGCACACGCGATTGCACGCGTCGCCACCGAGAGCGGCAACCTGCTGTGCATCTCGCATAACTTTCTCTATAGCCGCTCGATGCAACGCCTCCGCCAGGTGCTCGACAGTGGCGAAGCGGGCCAGATTCAATTCGTGCTTGGACTACAGGCGAGCAGCCCCCGACGGCGCTTGCCCAGTTGGTACGGCACCCTGCCGGGTGGGTTATTCTTCGACGAGTCTCCGCATTTACTCTATCTAATCGCCGGCCTGCTCGGTGATCTGCAACTGGTAAGCGCGACCGCCACGGCGACCGCCCCCGGCGCGGAGCAGCCCCTGCGGTCAGTTCACGCGGTGCTCACGTCTGCCGTTGCCCCCGCTACCGTTACCATGACGTTCGAGACGCCCATATCCGAGTGGCATCTGATTGTCGTCTGCGAGCACCGTGTTCTCATGGCGGATCTCTTCCGTGACATCAGCATCGTGTTGGGGTCCGATGGCGCGCACCACGCGAAGGACATTCTCAAAACCTCGCTCTCCGTCGGCGCACAACATCTTGGGGGTTTCGCGAAGAGCGGCGCCCAACTGGCGGCGCGCAAACAATACTGGGGACATGAGACGCTGATTTCAAAAGTGATTGACGCTGTACTGTACAAGACGCCAAGCCCGGTCCCGCTTGACGACTCCCTGCGTGTTGTGAGCGTGACGGATGCGATTCTTCATGCGATCAACTAACGTGTCAATCTCCCGCGTACCGTGGTCATACCCGGAGATCGCTGATCCCATGCTGGTATCGCAAGCCCCCTCGCTGGCGCTCAAGGTGTGGGGGGCAGTAATGGCGATTACGATGCGGCTCGGGCCAGTAGTGCTGTTTGGCATGATCGCGGGGCGCCGATGGCAGCAATTCGGCGGGTTTGTCAGCGGGTGCGATCCGGGCAACTGGTTCGCCTTCGGCCGCCGGCTGTTCGGTGATGGCGGGAAAAGCACTGCGGGCGCGTATCCGCCCCTCGTCCCGACGTTGCTCTTCATCGGACAGCGCGTCGCCGACCTAATGATCGTCGCCCGTATCGTGAGTCTCGGCTCGCTCATCGCCGTGATGGCCGCAACCTATTTCGTCGCGCGGCAGGGAACAAGCCGATGGTTCGCGCTCGCCACCGCTATGACAGTGGGACTGGCGAGCATCTTCTCCAGTACGGTTGCGTTCGGGGGCTATCCGCAAAATTATGCGCTCGCGTTCGGGATGCTGGCCGCGTATGCGTTTGCCTGCTACCTGGAGACCGCAGCGATCCGTCACCTCCTCGGAGCGACAGCGGCGTTGGTCGCGGCGGCGATCAGCCATCATATGTACTTCGCGATTTCCTGCGCCTTCATCGCCGTTGTCTGGGGTATCTGGCTCACCACCAAGCCGTCATGGGGGGCCGTGCTCCGTCGGACGTGCGGCAGTCTGTTTGTCGGAGCGTGTGGGATGGCGTGCTTCATTCCGACGTTCTTGTTGCTCAAGCAGGATGGCTACGGCGCACCGATCAACATCGGTCGGCTGAACTTCCCGGTGGCGATTCATTCGAGCATCCGGGAAGCGCCGTCACTCTGGCTCGCGGTGTTCACCACGGGTTTGTTGTTCATCGGCATCTCCTACAAAGAGCGGTTCACTGCGCTGTGGAAGGTGCAGACCGCGCTCATGATCGCGCCATTGGCGCTCTTCGCCGTCACGCGTGAGCCGCGCTTGATCCCGCCGATTCTCATCGGTGCAAGCCTGGCAATGGGCAGCGCGTTGCACACGCTCTGGCTTGACAGCCGTGGTACGGCCTGGGTCGGCATTCCGCTCCTGCTTGCCGCCATCGTCCCCGTGTTGCTCTGGCCGCTTTCCGACGCCAAAGCGGGAGAAGATATCGCTTATTACCGCGTGGCGGATCACTCGCTGATCCGCACTGCGGACTGGATCAACGCGCACCCGACACATGGCCTCGTCGTGATCCGCCAGAGCGCCCGTGGATGGCCCGTCGGCTGGTGGTTTGAAGGATTGACCCATGCGAACATCGTCGTCGGGAGCAACCTCAAGTACCTGGCGTTTCCGGGTGAGCGCGACCACGCCGCTCTGGCCAATCAGTTTTTCGATCAGCAGCGGACGACGAAGCAGGCACGGCAGTTCGCCGCTGAGACGGGCGTCTCGTTCCTCGTGTTCAAAAAATGGGAATGGATCGGTTGGCAGGCGTGGACTGCAGAAACCGATCCCGCGCTGAAGATCGTCTTTGATGATGGGGAGTACATGATTGTTGCGACCAATGCTGACACGGCTCCATCCGCTCTGGGGTGATGAGGGCAAGGGCACCATCTGGCTTACCGCAGGGATCGCGACGACCTTCGTCTTCGGTCTCGCGCTCCAGGTGCTCGGTCTTCACCGCCTCAGTACCGGCGAATACGCGACGTTCGTCTTCGCGCTTGGCATCGGCAATGTCGCGAACGCGATTGCCGCGGCGATTCAGCCGGTGATCGCCACACGGAGCGCCACCGGGAATCAGACGTTCCTGCCCGCACCGCCGGGTATATTGATCGGCGGCGTGGCGATCCTGATGATCCTTGCCGTGGGAACGCTCGGTCGGAGTGTCGGTGCATTGACGGCGCTCGCGGCAATCTCGCAGATACCTCTTCACGCCGTAGTCGCGGTCGGCCACGGTCGTTTGCAGGCGCGCCGCGCCTTTGCGCGGCTTGCAATCGGCCTCGGTGTCTGGTCAATCGCCCGCATCCTCATCGTGGTCGTCGTGATGATGAGTGGCAGCACGCCGGCATCGGCGTTCATCTTCGCGCTCCCCGCCGCGTTGCTGATCGAACTCGCGCTCCTGATCGGTCTGGGTGCGTACCACGGTATTCGCTGGCAACCCGCGACGGACAGCCAGCAGTTACTCTCACACTACGCGCTTTGGGCGCTCTTCGCATGGATCGTCAACGGCGACGCCATCTATGCGCGCCTCTTCCTTTCGGCTGCGGACGCGGGCAAATACGCGATCGCCATCACACTCGGGCGGCAGCCGATTTATGCCGTCGCACCACTCGCGATCGTCCTGCTCCCGGTCACGCTGCGAGACGACGCGAAAGGCCAGCGCCGTCGCCTCTACGCGATCCTGATGACGAGCCTCCTGCTCGTGGTAGGTACCTGGCTGGTCCTGGGGGTTCGGCCACAACTGCTCGTTGACTTCCTGGCGGGCACATCGGGAAGGGCCGATACCGTCTTAATCCGTGGCTACGCCATACTCGGATCACTGACCGCCGCGGCAACGCTCCTGCTGACATTCGCGTTTGCGCTGCGCCACGCGCCACGCACATTCGCCCTCGGCGTCACAGTCGTCGTCTATTTCTGCGTCGCCGCGGCGTTTGTGCGCGATCCCCGCCAATTGTTGTGCTTTCAACTGCTTGCCGTTGGGCCGCTCGTCATCCATTGGACGTATCTCGGTATGCGAGCGACCGCGCGTGCCAGCCGTAGACCTCAAAGCAGCGAGGCGAGCGTCGTGCAGAACCGGGCGATTTCGTCTTCGCTGTTGTAGTGCGCGCATCTCTTTCACTGGCGTCTTGGCGGTTCAGTTCTATAGCCTGCTCCACCACACAGGCGCGCGGCGGCTCCGCATGATCGCGGCATGCATCGTCGCGGCGATCGGAAGGCTCACGCAAAGGCCGACAATGGCCCAGAGCGCGGCGAGGATGATCGCGCGGACGGTGAGGCTACCGCCGAGGAGCGCGCCGGGATCGAACAGATCAGTGAAGAGGGGGCTGATTTTCCAGAGCGACAGTAGCCCAAAGACCAACCCACCCACGGCGAGCGCGGCGCCAATCGCGAGTACAAAATCGAGTGCGCGCACCCGATAGGGCGCGGCCTGATGTGGCTCGGCGCGGACGCCGGCCATTACCTGTGCCATCAACGCCGGTGGCGCGGGCATGTCGGTACCGCGTACCTTCGCACCGAAGGCGAGTTCATCCTCGTACGCGGCGGCGCAGGCCGGGCAGCCGGAGAGATGAGCGCGCACGGCGGCCTCTTGCGCGGCGGGCAAGCGGCGACGGATGTATTCGGGGAGCAGGGCGGCGATATCCGTGCAGATCATGCCGCGCCCCCCTCGGCCACCAGGACCGTGCGGAGCGCCGCCTTCGCGCGGAAGAGATGCGTCTTCACCGTACCCATCGGCAGATCGAGGATGGCGGCAATCTCTTCATAGGTGCAATCCCGCCAGTAATAGAGGTCGAGGACGAGCCGGTACGCGGGGGTCAGCCGATGCATCGCCGCCACGACGCGCTCCCGCCGCTCCTGTCGCAGGATTACCGCGGGCGGCTCCTCGCCCTCCGGCATCGGGATGGAGTCGGCGGCGTTTGGGTCGGCAAAGGTCGAGGGGTGGACGATGCGGCGGCTGAGGCAGACGTTATATGCGATGCGATAGAGCCAGGTGCTGAACTTCGCCTCGGCGCGGAAGCCCGGCAGGCTCCGCCACGCGCGCAGAAAGGTCTCCTGCGTGAGGTCCACCGCCTCCTCCGGGTCGCGCGTCATCCGCAGTGCGAGGTTGTAGACGCCCATCTGGTTCCGCTCCACGAGCCGCGCGAAGGCATCGTTGTCCCCCGCCTGCCCGCGCCGGACGAGTGTCTTCTCGTCATCCACCGGCGCAGCCTGTGGGGTCCAACTGCGGGTCAATTGCCGTGCGATCGCCATTGCACTCACCGTATCACCACCTCCACCGGGTTAGAGTGACAGACACACGGAATTGTTTCAAGGTGTTTTGCCTACTCCCTGCCCACCCCCGAAACGGGAAAGGGAAATCGGGCGTACAAACGCGGCACATTCCCGCATCCTTTGATACGCGATGCGCGGGAGATGTTTCACCCCCGTGTCGCGTCACTCCTGGATACGTCCCGTGAAACATCTGCGGATGCCTGCCTGTCATACCGGATAGAAGCGTTCGTCGCGGATGACGGGAGAAACCGAACAGTGAAGAAACGAATCACCATCATTCTCTTATCCCTCGCGCTCGTGCTGGTCGCGGTTGGGATGGTTGTCTCGGTCGTCGGGGCGGGCGGCATTATTGGCCACATCGGTGAACTGGACAAAATGGCGACCACCGATCAAACCTTCGCGGTGAACGGCGTGCCGACGATCAGCCTCCAGGATCGCAACGGCACGATCACCGTCACGCGCGGGGAAGAGAACAGTGTCGTCATTCACGCCGTCAAGCGCGCCGCGACGGACGAAATGCTGGCCACACTCCAGGTGACGATGCAACAAGACGGCAATCGCATCACGATCGGAACGACCGGCGACAATTCCGCAGGCTTCGCCTTCTTCGGCTACAGCCGCATGGCGGTGGACTATCAGATTCAGGTGCCCGCGCACGCCGATCTCGCGCCGATCAAGAGCAGCAACGGCCGGATTGATATTACCGGTGTCGCGGGACAATTCGACCTGAGCACCTCGAACGGCATCATCACCGCGCGGGACGTGGACGGGACGATCTCGGCGCAGACCTCGAATGGCCGCGTGAGCGTCATCGGGGGGCGCGGCACGTTGCGTCTCGGTTCGAGCAATGGCATTGTCGAGGTGCGAGATGTGCAGGCGACCGGGCTCGATCTGCGCACATCAAACGGCCGTGTCAGTTTCACGGGATCGCTCGCGCCCGGCTCGAAGAATACCGTGGAGACGAGTAATGGCACCGTCGCGATGACCCTGCCGCCGGAGAGCGCACTCAACGTAGACTTGCGGAGCGGCAATGGCAGCATCCATGTTGACTTTCCCGTCACGACAGCGCCGAACGGCGAGAACAAGCGCAACGCGGTGCAGGGTGTGATTAACCGGCCCGACGCCGATCTCACCGTGCATACGGGCAATGGTTCGATTACACTGACGAAACAGAGCATTTAGGAGGATCAATCCAATGGGTAATGTACTCGTCGTCTTCATTATCTTCGTGCTTTTTCCCGGCATCATCCTCGCATTCATCCTGCTTTCGCGCTATCTGAAATACCGGGAAACGCTGACGATGATCCAGCACGGTATCACCCCGCCACCGCCAATGGTGATGATGCCCAGCCCGCCTTTGCCGCAACGGCCGGTCGTCGTCAACCAGGGTGGTGGGGGCCGCGCGACCTTGATCTGGGGCCTCGTGCTGACAGGCATCGGCATCGCGCTGACGCTCGCTCTCTGGCCAATTGGCTTCATCGCCAACAGCGCCAGCGGCAACACGATCAACTTCCCGCTCGGCCTCGGCCCATGGATGCTCGCCGGCTTCGTCCCGCTCTTTGTCGGCCTCGCGCTGACCCTCGGCTACGTCATCACGCGGCCGGAGCGGGCGAACGGCCCGAACCCCCCATCCGCCCAGACTGACCATGCTGCCCATGCTGCCCAGAGGGCGCCCGCGACTGCGCCCGTCTTCCCCACGGAGGAAGGGAGAGCGGTCAGGGTGTATAGCCACGCATCCCATGGGAATGGCGCGCCCATCGTTCCCACGGAACCCGTTGTCCCGCAGGAAGGATCGGAATCCGCGCCGCCCAGTGCGTGATCCATCGCTTGGTTCTGTCTTGTACGTGCGGTCGCTCGCGCTTTGGCATACACTACCGTCACGAATGATGACTCCCTCCCCCGCAAGCGGGAGAGGGTGGGGGGCAATCGCACGTATGAGTGAGACATCGAAACAGAGTCTCGCGCGGGGGTTGGGCTATCTCGGGCTTCTGCTCGCGCTCTTCGCGGCGCTGACGCCGGGATATTTTTATATCCCCGGTCTTCTCGCCATTGGCTGCGGCGTCGCGGCCTTGTGGTTGCGGGAGGGATACCTCGGATTCCTCTCCATCGGGTTCGGCATCTTCGGCCTCCTGATCGGCTTCATCCTCACGCTCGCCGGCTTCCGCCTCGGGAAGTAAACGTTTCGTCACCACCGAAGGAGCGGAAACAGCGATCATTTTCCGGTGAACTGCGGCTGCCGCTGCTCGCGGAAGGCGGCGATACCCTCCCGGTGATCGTCGGTATGGGCCGCGATCTCCTGGATCTCCGCCTCGTAGTCGAGCACGGTATCGAGGTGTGGCATGACCGACTGGTTGAAGGCGCGCTTCGTCAGGCCGATCGCGCGGGTAGGCAGCGCGGCGAGGCGGGCCGCCAGCGCGTGTGTCCGCTCCATCAGCGCGGCGGCGGGCATGACATCGTTGACAAGGCCAAGCCCATGCGCCTCGGTCGCGTCAACGCGGTCGCCGGTGAAGGCCAGTTCCGCCGCTTTGGCATAGCCGACGAGCATGGGGAGGAAGAGCGTGCCGCCGCTATCCGGGATCAATCCAATCCGAACGAACCCCGGCATGAACCAGGCCACCTCGCTCGCCATGCGGATATCGCACGCGAGCGCGATGCTCATGCCGGCGCCTGCCGCGACGCCATTGAGCGCGGCGATCACCGGTTTCTCGATCGCGCGGATGCCCTTCACAACCACATTGTAATTCTGTCGTACCCCGTCAGCGACCGAGAGATGCGCGTCGCGCTGCGCCCCGGCAGTGAGGTCCAACCCGGAACAGAAACCGCGCCCCGCGCCCGTCAGGACGAGGCAGCGCACCGCCGCGTCCTGTTCGGCGGCCCGCAACACATCCCGCACGTCACGGAGCACCTGTCGCGTCAACGCATTCAGTACCTCCGGGCGGTTCAGCGTGATCGTCAGGACACCATCGGCGGTTTCGGTCAGCAGCGTCTCATAGGCGATCATGCACTTCTCCCGTCGTGCTCACATCTGCCGAACGCGGCGGGCCATCTCTTCGTCAATCGTGCGGGGCCACTCGCGCTTCAGGTCATCTCGCACGTCGAACTCCACCGTGCCGAGGCGCTCGATTTCGAGCCGGAGATGGTCACCATCCTGCACGGGGCTGAGTCCCTGATGGTTGGTGCCCGTCGCGACCACGTCGCCCGGTTCGAGCGTCAGGATGCTGGAGGCGAAGGCGATCAAGGCGGGAATCTTGTTCGCCATGTCGCTCGTGTTGTAATCCTGGCGCAGGTCATCATTGACGTAGAGTTTGACATTGAGGTTGTGTGGGTCGGGCACTTCGTCCGCGGTGACGAGCGCGGGACCAATCGGGCCGAAGGTGTCGAACGACTTGCCCAGCCGTGTCGTGTCGCGCGCGGAGATGTCCATGAAGCAGGTATACGCCGCGACATGCTTCATCGCGTCCGCTTCGGCGATGTGCGCGCCGCCCTTGCCGATCACGAAGGCCAGTTCCGCCTCGTGATGGAAGATGCGCGCCTGGAACGGCGGCAGCATAATCGTCCCGCCCGGGCCGAGGATGCTCGCGGGAGACTTGAGGAACATATCCAGTGGCACCTCGGAGCGCGCGCCACCCTCGGTATAATTCGCGAAGGCGCAGACGATCTTGCTCGGCTTCGGAACCGGCGCTTCCAGTTTTACCTCACTGACGGGGATGAACGGCCCCTTGTGCATTGCCTGCTGCAAGGCGGGCCGCAATCCACTCAGCCCTTCCAGGAGCCGAGCGAGCCGCCCCTGCGTCGTGCTGTTCGCCCCTTCCGGGATTTGCCCGTCAATATTGATGACCTGATCGTTGACCCAAAGGCCGATCTTTCCCGCGTCGTACACCACGATCCGCATGTCGCCTCGCTCCCTTCCGCTGCATTCCCATCGTTTCGTGCGAACCGCCGCCAGTCTACGCCCAAAGGGAAGCAATGAGCAATGAGGGTTCTTGCCCCGTCCCGCCCCTCGCGGGAGGTGGCGCCGATTGGTGGAGCGGTGAGGTGACATGATCGCCGTTCCCGGGACGCCCGCCACCTGTCGCGATAGGGCGGTAAGAGGGACCTCGACATTCCTTGTCTCCGGTGGTAAGAACACTGTGCATCGGTATTACGCATGACCGTTAGGGGGATTTCAATGGACGATCTATTCTCGACGGTGACAAGCAAAGGACAAGTGACAATTCCGAAGTATTTGCGTGATCGGCTCGGTATTATCCCTGGTGAGCAGGTCATCTTTTCACTGGAAGACGACGAAATTCGCATCGCGCGCAGCGTGAGCATTGTGGAGCGAACGGCGGGGGCGCTCAAGCCTGCACCCGGCGTCAAGGCGCCCGAAACCGCCGAAGAGATGCGGCGGATGGCAGAGGAAGCCATCGCGGAGGACGCGCTTCGACGGATGGGTGAATAAATGGCGCTGTCGTTTCTCGACACGAATATCCTCGTCCGTCATTTCACACAGGACAACATACGACATTCGCCGAAAGCGAGTGCATTCCTCAGGGAGATCGCACTAGGAAACCATCGTGTCCGGCTTGTGGACACGGTGGTCTTCGAGACAGTCTTTTTACTTGAGCGCTCGTATAAGCACCCAAAGTCCGCAATCCGTGCCAATGTGCTGCCATTGCTTACCTTGCCCGGCGTGATACTCCCCGGTAAAGAGCGCTTTCGGCGCGTCTTCGATTACTACGTTGACTTGAACATCTCCTTCGCGGACGCCTATCATGCCGTAGTCATGGAGGATGAGGGCATTACGGATGTCGTGACGTTTGACCGGGAGTTCGACCGGGTTCCTGGTATTCGCCGTGTAGAACTGTGATTGCGAGAGAATTCACATGACCGTGACTGGTCCCGCCTCTATTGTCGAGGCGTTTCTGCATAATGCCAGACGAACACCGGAGAAGACGTGCATCCACTTCGCGGGCGAGGCGTATACATATGCGTGGCTACGGAAGCGAGCGGAGGCGTTCGCGGGCGCGCTGAGTGCATGGGGCACTGAGCCGGGAGATCGAGTCGCGCTCTTCCTGGACAATTGCCCGGATTTCCTTGCCGCGTACTTCGGCGTCTGGCTTGCGGGTGGTGTGGTCGTGCTCGTCAATACGCAATACCGGCAAGTGGAATTGCGCCACATCCTCAGCGATGCGGGCGTGCGACTCTGCATTACCGACCACGAGCGATTGACCGAACTGGATCGCGTGCGCACCGATTTGCCCGCGTTGGAAGCAATCGTTGATGTTGATACGAAACTGGATGTGTTTCTGGCGAGCGGGTGGGACCATGCACCCAATCTGCCGTTTGCCGATGATCTCGCGGTGATCGCCTATACCTCCGGCACGACGGGTCGCTCAAAGGGCGCGATGCTCCTCCATCGCAACCTGATCGCGAACATCACATCGCTGCGGGAGGCGTGGCAGTGGACGGCGGACGACCATCTCCTGCTCGCGCTGCCGCTCTTCCACGCGCATGGACTAATGGTTGGCGCGCACGGCACACTGACGGCGGGCGCGACGATGACACTCCACCGCCGTTTCGAGGCCGCACCGATCTACCGTGCGCTTTGCACCGAACCGCTGACGCTCTTCTTCGGCGTGCCGACGATGTATATCCGCCTCCTCGCCGAAGCCGCCGCGCACCCGGAGATACGACCGCGCCCGCTCCGGCTCTGCGTCTCCGGTAGCGCGCCCCTCAGCCCGCAGACGTTCGCGGAGTGGCAGGCCCTGACCGGGCAGGTGATCCTTGAACGGTACGGGATGACCGAGACGATCATGAACACGACGAACCCATACGATGGCGAGCGGCGGCCGGGTACGGTTGGCATGCCCTTCCCCCGCCAGGAGGCGCGCGTCGTGGCTACCCGCACGCGGGAGCCGCTGCCCGATGGCGAGACGGGCGAGATCGAGGTGCGCGGGCCGCACGTCTTCGCGGGCTACTGGCAGCGGCCGGAGGCCACCGCCGAAGCGTTCGACCCGGACGGCTGGTTTCGGACGGGCGATCTCGGCCACCGCAGCGCGGATGGCTACTACACGATCAGCGGGCGGGCGAAGGAGCTAATCATCAGCGGCGGCTACAATATCTACCCGCGCGAGGTCGAGGAAGTGCTGGCACAGTGCCCCGGCGTCTCCGAGGTCGCCGTCGTCGGCCTGCCGGACGCCGAATTCGGCGAGCAGGTCGTGGCGGTCGTTGTCCGGGACGACCCGAACCTGACTGCGGACGCGCTGATCGCCTTCTGCCGCGATCAACTCGCCGCTTTCAAGAAGCCGCGCACCGTCCATTTCGTGGACACGCTGCCCCGCAATGCCCTCGGCAAACTCCAGAAACACCTCGTCCGCGAGCAGGTTCTCGCCGGGCGATGAACGGCGCCTTCCGCGGCACGCTACAATAGTGGTAGGGACCGAGCGCGCGAAAGGTGACCGCGATGACGACTCACACCTTCACCGAGCAGGAAACGGCGCTGCTGCGTCGCATCCGCGAGACGGTGCATGCCGTCGAACCCACTGCCCAGATCATCCTGAAAATCGAGTTCGTGTAAAGCCGGGACCGGGCATCGTACCGTGTCGCCTTTTTTCGCTGGCATATGAGATGCATAGGCAAGGAGTGAGAATCGGCATGTCGCGCGTGGTGGCGCCTGCCGTATTTGTCCACGTTTGTCGCATCGCGGTCATCTCCGGCCCCGTGTGCCGCAGGAGGAGTATGGCGGCCGCCAATCAGGACAATCCGCCGCGCGTCCGCACGGTGCGGATCGCCCTTCCCGCTCGCACCGCGCTCACGCTCGTTGGCGTCGGCGTCGGGATCGTCGTCGCGCTCTGGGTGCTGGCGAAAGTCTGGCAGGTGTTCCTTATCCTGACGATTGCCCTTGTGCTCGCCGGGACGTTCAGCCCGGCCGTGGACTGGTTGGAGAAGCACGGCGCGAAACGGGGCATCGCACTCTTCACGATACTCATTTTGTTGCTCGTCGCGGTGATCGGCTTCGGCTTTCTCGTCATCCCCGCGATGGTCGGTGAGGGCAAGCAACTGGCAAACGATGCGCCGCGTCTTCAGGCGCGTATCGCTGACTACGCTGCCGGATTCCCGCCGCTCGCCAATCGCGCGGCGGATATCCGGGATGCGAAGCCGAATCAGTTCCTGGCGCCACTCGGTGGTTCGCTCGTTTCCTACGCGCAGTCGGCGTTTGAACTCGTCGTCTATATGGTCACGACAATTGCGCTCGCCTTCTACCTGATCGCGGATCGCGAGCGGGTGCGCGGCTTCCTTTATGCCCTCATCCCCCGCCACTATCATCTCCGCACTGCACGGCTTCTCCTCGCGCTCGAAACGATCGTTGGCGGGTACATACGCGGTCAGGCGCTCACATCGCTGCTGATTGGCGGTTTCACGTATGCGCTCTTGATCGTCGTCGGGGTGCCGAACCCGCTCGTGCTCGCGCTTCTCGCTGCCTTCACCGACCTGATTCCCTATATCGGCCCAGTGCTGGCGACCGCCGCGCCGGTGCTCTTCGCGCTCTCGAAAGGCTTGCCACAGGCAATCATCGTCCTGGTGGCGCTCGTCTTCTACGAGGAGTTGGAGAGCAGGCTGATCGTTCCGCGCGTCTACGGCAAGACCATGCGCCTCTCGCCGGTCGCCGTGACGGTCGCCTTACTCGCCGGGGGCAAACTCTTCGGCATTATCGGTGCGTTGGTCGCGCTCCCGATTGCCGCCGGTATCCGCGCGACGGTCGAGCAACTGCGCATTGACCTCCCCGGCGAACAGAGCGACGAATCGGTGGAGCGGGGGCGCGAAGAGGAGATCGAGAAATTCTATCTGCGCCACACCGAGGGCGCTCCCGCCGTTGCCGCCGCCTCCATGGCCACCACCCTCGCTGACGAACTCGAAGAGGCGCGTGAAGAGATCACCGGCAAGGCCGAAATCCCCGTCGAGCAGCAAAAGGTCTGATCCATCTCTTTTCTACCAGCCCACGGATGTGGCTATACTGGTGTGCGTGCCATCGGCATGAAGCCTGCGTTACTGCTGGAAAATCGGGGGGCCGTAATGAAGATCACGGACATCGAAGCGATTCGGCTGCAAAGCCCGCCATTCCCGGAGACGATCCGGCCGGCGTGGACACCGGGCGGGAGGTGGACGAACCTCAGTTCCGGGCTGATTCGTGTGACGACGGACGAGGGGATCGTTGGCTGGGGCGCGGCGTACCCGCACGATCTGCCGAAGGTGACGGAGGTCTTGAAGCCGATGCTGGTCGGCAAGGACCCCTTTGCGCTCGAACAGCACGCGCGGGTGTTCCGCAATGCGGGCGGCGCATGGGGCACGGAGATCGCGCTGTGGGACATCATCGGCAAGACGGTCGGGCAGCCCTTGTTCCGGCTCTGGGGCGCGTATCGGGATCGTGTGCCCGCCTACGCCAGTTGCATCGAGGTCCGCTCCGGCGCGGGGCGGGCGGAGGATGCTGCGAAAGCGCACGCCGAGGGGTGGCAGGCGATGAAACTGCGGCTGCATGACTGGACAATCACGGAAGACATCGCCCAGGTCGAGGGGGTGCGCCGCGCGATGGGCGACGATTTCGTCATTCTCGCGGATGCGAACCAGGCGCAGCAGCCCGGCACGCCGCAGCCGGAGGAAGGCCCGGTCTGGACGTACGAGCGGGCGGTGCAGACAGCGCGCGAACTCGAACGGCTCGGCGTCTACTGGTTGGAGGAGCCGCTCGACCGCTACGATTTCGACGGCCTCCGGCGGCTCTGCGCGGCGGTGGACATCCTGATCGCGGGCGGCGAGAACAACCGGGGGTTGCACGAGTTCCGCACGATGATCGAGGACGATGTCTACGATATCCTCCAACCCGAGGCGCTCGTCACGGAGACAATGAGCGGGCTGCGGAAGATCGCTGGGCTGGCGGAGATGCACCAGAAGCGGGTTGCGCCCCATCATGGCGGCGGGGGCGTCGGTATCGCCGCGCACTTGCACCTCGCCTGCGCGATCCCGAACGGCGCCTATTTTGAACTGCTGCACGAGCCGCCGGGCATGTCCGCCGATGACTTCCAATGGTACATGCGGGAGCCGATCCGCGTGGATGCCGACGGCAATGTCGCCGCTCCCACCGGACCCGGCCTCGGCGTCGAACCCGACCCGGATAAAATCGCCCGCTACCGGGTAGGCTGATTGCATGGAATTGATTGGGCAGATTATGCGGCTACAGGTGCAGGAATCGAGCCTGAAAGTGGGGGAGCGGCTGCGCCGATGGTACGACCCCGCGCCGATCCGGGCCGTGCCGACGCTGACGTTGAACGAGAACGGCGTGGTGGGTCGGACGGAGAGTGGCGAGACCATCCTCGATGTGCATCACGCGACGCATCCGGCAACGAAGAACCGGGCGGGGAGCAACGGCATCTCGTTCGGCTTCACGTCGCACTATGGCGCGATGCGGGCGCGGTTCGGCGATCACCTCGTGGACGGCATCGCGGGCGAAAACATCCTCGTTGCGACGGAGCGGATGTTCACGGAATACGACTTCGCAGTCGGCATGCGGATCGAAACGACAGATGGCGGGACGATTGATCTTGAACAGATCATCATCGCCGAACCATGTGTCGAGTTCAGCCGCCACGCGCTCCGCTATCCGCCCGACGCGCCCTCCGATCGCGCCGTCACCGACGCACTAAACTTCCTGCGCGAGGGGATACGCGGCTTCTACGCCACCTGTCGCGGCGCACCGGCAACCGTCACGATCGGCGCACGGATCTATCTGCGATAATCCCCGGCATCGTACCGCTCGGTGGTACACTACGGAGGCGGCGATGCGTCTGATTCTTTCCAATCATGCACGTCGCCGATTGCGAGAGCGCGACCTCGGTGAATCGGACATCGAAGCGATCCTCCGTCGCTCACAGAAGCTGGAGCGCGATCCCGAAGGCAATCAGATCTATCGGGGGGCCATTGATGGGATGATGGTAACGGTGATCGTTCGTAAGGCTTCTCAACCACCGTATGTGATCACCGTTTGGTTTGACTGATTGAGGTGATGCGTATGCCGCGACTCGAATATGATGCGGAAGCCGATGCGCTTTATATCTATCTGCGCGACTTCGATAAGGTTGCCAGCACAAAAGCGCGGATCGACATCTCGCGTGTCATTGACTATGACGAGAAGGGCGAACCACTCGGTGTGGAGTTCTGGAATGTGAGTAGCGGGCTGAACCTCGACGACGTTCCGGAGCGTGACACGGTTGTGCGTTTGCTCGAAGAGCATCATTTCAAAGTATTCGCGTGATCGTTGGACTGTTGGCAGAAGATGGGGGAGATGGGGATGCGCAGCGATCTCATCAAGGGTGGGAACAAGCAGGCGGCGGCACGGGCGATGTGGCGCGCGGTCGGGCTGACGGACGACGATTTCAAGAAGCCATTTGTTGGCATTGCGAATACGTGGACGGAGGCGATGCCCTGCAACTACCACCTGCGCGAACTGGCGGAGTGGGTCAAGGAGGGCGTCCGCGCGGCGGGCGGCGTGCCGATGGAGTTCGGTGTAGTCGCTGTCAATGATGCGATCGGCATGGGCACGAAGGCGATGAAGGCATCCCTCATCAGCCGCGAGGTGATCGCGGACTCCATCGAACTGGCGGCGGAAGGATACCAATTCGATGCCATGATCGTGCTCGTCGCCTGCGACAAGACGATCTCCGGCGGCGCGATTGGCCTCCTGCGCACCGGTCTGCCCGGCCTCGTCCTCTACGGCGGCTCCGTTGCCCCCGGCCACTGGGGCGGCAAGGACCTGACGATTGTGGATGTCTTCGAGGCAGTCGGCGCGCACGCGGCGGGCCGGATTGACGATCAGGAGTTGTACGAGATCGAGTGCCACGCCATTCCCGGCCCCGGCGCGTGCGGTGGCCAGTTCACAGCGAACACGATGTCTCTCGCACTCGAAACGCTCGGCCTCTCGCCGATGGGATACAATAGCATCCCCGCGATCATGGACGAGAAAAAGGAGGCGACGAAGCAGGCGGGCGCCTTGGTGATGGAGATTCTCAAGGCGGGGAGGACGCCAAAGGATGTCCTGACGCGCCAGTCGTTCCTGAACGCCATCGCGATTGTCGCCGCGACGGGCGGCTCGACGAACGCCGTCCTCCACTTCACCGCGATGGGTGACGAGGTGGGCATCCCGCTCGTCCTCGAAGACTATCAGACCGTCAGCGAGCGGACGCCCGTCATCGCCACGCTGAAACCGGGTGGCAAATACGTCGCGTGGGATTTGTACAAAGCAGGAGGCGGCCCGCTCGTCATAAAGCGGCTCTTGGATGCGGGCCTCGTGGACGGCTCTACGGCGACGATGATGGGCACGACGCTCGGTGAGGAAGTGGCGGACGTGAAAGAGACGCCGGGCCAGGAAGTCGTCTCGACCGTAGATACGCCGTTCAAACCGCATGGTGGCTTGGTTATTCTCAGTGGCACGCTCGCACCCGATGGCGCGGTGCTGAAACTCGCCGGGACGGAACTGCACCAGTTCGAGGGACCGGCGCGCGTCTTCGAGAGCGAAGAAGAGTCCATGCAGGCGGTGCTCGATAAGCGTGTCAAGCCGGGCGATGTCGTCATCATCCGCTACGAAGGGCCGAAAGGCGGGCCGGGCATGCGGGAGATGTTGAGCGTCACTGCCGCCATCGTCGGCGAGGGGCTGGGGCCGGATGTCGCGCTCGTCACGGACGGACGGTTCTCCGGCGGCACGCGCGGCCTGATGATCGGCCATGTCGCGCCCGAAGCCTTCGTCGGCGGCCCGATTGGCCTCGTGGAAGATGGCGATCGCATCCGTATTGACGCGGATACGGGCAGGTTGGACCTGCTCGTATCGGACGAGACGCTGGCCGAACGGCGCAAGACTTGGAATCGGCCTGAGCCGCGTTACACCCGCGGCGTTTTCGCCCGCTACGCCGCCCTCGTGGACTCCGCCACCCACGGCGCCGTCCTCCAAACCCCGGAAGACTGAACCACAGAGACACAGCGGACACAGAGGGACGCAGAGAAACGGAAAAGAGAAGGAGGGAGGAAAGAACATAATTCCTCTTCTCCTTCTCTTTTTCTGTGCTCTCGGAGTCTCTGTGGTTCGCGTTCCCTATCGCGGGGTGAAGTCGGTGTCCGGGGTGATGGCGCGGATGGTGGCGGCGAGGAGGCGGGCGCTCGCTTCGAGATCCGCGAGCGAGCAGACTTCGTTCGGGGAATGCATGTAGCGGTTCGGGAAGGAGACGACGGCGACCGCCGTGCCCGTCCCCGCGACGGCAATACCGTCCGCGTCCGTGCCAGTACCGCGCGGCAGCGGCTCGATGGTGTAGGGGATATTCTCGGTGATCGCCGTTGCGATCAGCAGTTCCGCGAGGGGCGGGTTCGTCGGGCCGCCGCGCGCGATGGCCGGGCCGGAGCCGAGTTTGTGCTCGCCGGACTCCTGCGCATCGCCACCAGCCCGGTCAGTCGCGAAGGTCACGTCGAGCGCGAAAGCGACATCCGGCTGGAGCGCCGCCGTCACCGTGCGTGCGCCCCGGAAACTGCCGATCTCCTCCGCGACCGTCGCGACGGCATAGACATCGGCGTACGGCGCGTCGCCCTCCTTCAAGAGCCGCAGCGTCTCGATGGCGACGAATGCACCTGTCCGGTTATCGAGGCCGCGCGCCGCGACGCGGTCTTCCGTGAGCATCAGAATTGGCTGTTCGACGACGGCGGGATCGCCAGGGCGGACGCGGGCGGCGGTCGTCGCCGCGTCATCCGCGCCGATGTCAATGAAGAGGCTCTCGATGCTCGCCGCCTGATGCTTCGCGTCGCCCTTCAATGAGTGCGCCGGGACTCTCCCGACGACCCCATAGATTGGGCCGTCCTTCGTGACAATCTGGACGCGCTGCCCGGTGAGGACTTGATCGTCCCAGCCGCCGATCGCGCGGAAGGCGAGCGTACCGTCGCTGTTGACGTGCGTGATGAGCATGCCGATCTGATCAATGTGCCCGGCGATCAGCACGCGCGGCCCGGTCGCGTCCACGTTGAGGCGGGCGATCGTGTTGCCGCTTATGTCCGTCCGCACTGCGGCGGCATACCGACCAGCGTACTCCCGCCAGACGCGCGCGGCAGCCGCCTCGAACCCGGACGGCCCCGGTGTCTCCAACAGCAGCCGCAAAAAGGCCAGTGATTCCTCACGCACCACGCTTCCCTTTCCCTATTCCGGCATCGGGTTGGCGCGGCCGACGATCTGGACGCGGGTGCCAACCGGATCGAAGAACCAGAACAGGCGATCGCCGGCAGGCGTAGCATTGGGCGGCTCGGACGGGGCGCCGGTCGCCTTGATCTTCTCCATCAATGCGTCAAACTCCGCAAGCGGAACACCGAAGGCGAGATGATTCGGTGGGTTCATCGGCGCGTGATCATAGAAGAGGAACTCAATCCGGCCGCCGCTCCCATCAGCGACAAAGGCGACATTGGGCATCTCCCGCACGATCCGCCAGCCAAAGACCGACTCATAGAAGTTGACGGTCGCCTCGCGCTTCGCCGGTGGGACGACGATGCCGACATGCTCCAGACGATACGCTGCCATGCTTTCCTCCCATTTCGTTCGTTTCTGCCTTGCACCGGGCACAATCATACATGCCCCGTCGCGCTTTGGCATAGGGCAATCGGACATTGTGAGGTTTACAACCTGTGAATATGCACTTTCACCGCTGCAAATTCTCCGCGAGATGGCTCGCTGCCCATTGACGCGGCGAGAAGTGTGCAGTACACCTATCTTGTCCACCGAACGTCGCCGGGTTTCCCGCGTTTACCAGTTGCTCGCACTCTGCCGTGATCATGGAAGGGAACAAAGGATCGCGCAGACACCGTGCAACCGGGCTGTCGGGAATAACCGGGGACGTTCGAACGGTCATCGGCATTCATGCGGACTTGCGACGAGAGGAGGCCGTAAATGGCAAACATCCCTCATCCGGATGCGGACCGTGGCGACGCACCCGGTCTGGTTCTTGGGCGACACATCAACCGACGGGACATGATCCGGCTCAGCGGCGGCATCGCGGGCCTTGCGGCGGTTCAGGCGCTACTCACTGCCTGCGGTGGTTCATCCAACGGCACCACCGCGCCCGCGAATACGCCCGTCGCCGGTACGGCGGCGCCCGCGCCGACCAGCGCCGGGGCCACAAGCGCGAGTGGAACGGCGAGCAGTACAACGAGCGCGACGAGCGGGAAGGGCCCGGCCAAACTCGTCAACGGTGGTGGCGCCGCGCCCGCCGGGATAAGCGGTGAACTCCGGGTTGCAACGAGTGCGGACATCGTCAGTCTCGACCCGATTGACACCTATTCGCTCAACAACGGCCGCTGGCAGGAAAACGTCTTCAGCCCGCTCGTCTGGCGCGACCAGAATCTGGTCGTCTACGATGGCAAGGATGGCCGACCCGCGCCGTCCGAGGGGTACGGTCTCGCGGAGTCGTTCCAGTACATTGATGACAAGACGCTGGAGTTCAAACTGCGCAAGGGGATCACCTTCCAGAATGGCGAGCCGTTCAATGCGGCGAGCGTCAAGTCTACGTTCACCCGCATGCTGGATAAGGCGAACAAGTCTCCGCAAGCGTTCAACTACACGGCGATTGATTCCGTGCAAGTGGTGGACGACTCCACCGTGCGGCTGATCTTCAATGCCGTTGACCCGGTGATGGTGACGAAACTGGCCGGCTATGGCGGATTTATCACCCCGGCGGGCGCGACGCAGGATCACACGAAGTTCGCGACGACGGAAGCGCCCGGCACCGGCCCCTACAAAGTGACGAAATACGCCAAGGATGACCGGCTCGTCCTTGAGGCGTGGGACGGCTGGTGGGGCAAGCAGAAGCCGCACATCAAGACGATTACCTACCGGATCATCCCGGATGACAACACCCGCCTTTCAGAGTTTCTGGCGGGAAACATTGATGTCCTGACGCTCAATGTCAGCCAGGCGAATGCCGCGAAGGGAAACCCGAAGGTCGCCGTTATCGATCTCGGTGTGCCGACCGTCTCCGGCCTCCGGCTCGACGCGAAGAAGCCGCCGACCGATAAGAAGGAAGTGCGGCAGGCAATTGCCTACGCGATTGACCAGAAGACGATCATTGACACGATCCTCAGCGGTCACGCGAAAGCGGTCGGCATCTGGCAAAGCCCCTTCTCGTTCGGCTATGAGGACGACATCCCGCCCTACGCGTTCGACCCCACGAAGGCGAAGGCGCTCCTCGCCGCCGCCGGGGTGCAGACGCCGGTCAAACTGACCTACGACGTGGATGGCACGGATACGCAGGGGAAAGAGATCGCCAACGCGGTCAAGACGATGCTCGACGCGGTCGGGTTCAGCGTGGACATCCATCTGGCGGAGCACGCGACATTCTTTGACGATTACCGCGCGGGCAAACTCAACAATGTCGTGCCGTTCGGCTGGGGTGGGTGGACGCTCGACTTCGACAACACCTACTATTCCATGCACTACACCGGACAGTCCTACAATCCGAGTTACTCCAATCCGGCGGTGGACAAACTACTCGATCAGGAGCGCGGCACGCTCGATCAGGCCAAGCGCCTCGACGTTGCCAAGCAGGTCAACAAAATCCTGCACGATGATGCGATTGACGTTGCGATGTATCAGCAAACCTACCTCTGGGGGATCAGCAACCGCGTGCAAAACTTCCTTATCCCGCCGGACGAACGCCTCTGGTGGCCGGATGTCTGGACGAAGGGATAGTCGGCAGTCAGCAGTCGGCAGTCGGCAGATTCTGCCGACTGCCGACTGGCTACTGATCATAGGAGTAGCGAGTGATCGCGTACATCATTCGGCGAATGCTCTTCGCCGTGCTCGTGCTGTTCGGTGTCACGCTGCTTGTCTTCTTCGCACTCCGGCTGAAGGGTGACCCGGTCCAGTTATTACTCAGTCAAGGCAACCCGACGAAGCAGGATATTGACGCGCTTCGCCACGCGCTGCATCTCGATCTGCCGATCTACCAACAGTACTTTTCCTTTATTGGCAGCGCGGTGCGGGGGGATTTCGGCGAGTCGCTCCGCTACAAGACGCCCGCCTTTGGCGAAGTGATGCTGCGTATGCCCGCGACACTCGAATTGGCCGTCGCGGCGTATCTCTTCGCGGTGATTGTTGCCGTACCGATCGGCATCCTTTCCGCCGTGCGGCGCGGTGGCTTCGTTGATTTCCTCAGCCGTCTCGTCAGCCTCGCCGGTGTCTCATTACCCGCCTTCTGGCTGGGCCTGATGCTCATTATCCTCTTTGGCGTGCGGCTGCACTGGCTGCCGGTATCGGGCCGCGGGCAAGGATTCGGCGGCACATTGAAATCGCTTATCCTGCCCGCCGTCACACTCGGTCTTGGCTTCTGCGCGACGCTCACGCGCCTTCTGCGCTCCAGTATGCTCGAAGTTTTACAGGCCGACTATATCCGGACGGCGCGGGCAAAGGGGCTGCGCGACCGCGCCGTCCTCGTCCGTCATGCCCTCCGCAATGCGCTTCTGCCGGTGGTGACGATTGCCGGGTTGCAGGTTGGGTTCCTGCTTGGTGGCGCGGTGATCGTCGAGACGGTCTTCTCATGGCCCGGCGTCGGTCGGTTGATCGTGGATGCGATCAACAACCGCGATTATCCGATTGTCCAGGCCGGAGTGACGCTCCTCGCGTCGGTGCTATTGCTCAGCAATCTCGTCGTTGACCTGTTATACGTGGTCATTGATCCGCGCATTCATTATGAGTGAGCGCGTTCTGGCCGCCGAAGCGTAGGAGAGCCGGGTGGTAATGACCGATCAGGCGACAACAATCGGCAACGCGGCGTCCGTGCGGCTGGCGGGGAAGCGCGTGTGGCGCTACACACCGCTGGGACGATTCCTGCGGGAGCCATCGGCGGTGTTCGGCGCGGTCGTGATGTGCGCGTTGGTGATCGCCGCCATCGGCGCGCCGTTGCTCGCGCCTCACGACCCGGCACTGACCGACCTCCGGGCGCGCAACACGCCACCGCCCTGGGAGGCAGGGGGCAGTACACGGCATCTGCTGGGCACTGACCCCGTGGGCCGCGATATTTTGAGCCGGATCATCTATGGCGCGCGGGTTTCGCTCTCGATCAGCCTCGCCGTCACCGCGCTCGCCGCCGCGCTCGGTGTCGTGCTTGGATTGCTCGCGGGCTACTACGGCGGCTGGCTCGATCAAGTGCTGATGCGGATCGCGGACCTCTTTCTCGCCTTCCCGTTCATCCTGTTGGCGATCACGATCATTGCCGTGCTTGGGGCCGGGATCGTCAATCTGATCGTCGTCTTCGTCGTCGCGGGGTGGGTCACCTACGCGCGGCTCGTGCGCGGACAGGTCCTCGCGATCAAGCAAGCGCAGTACATCGAAGCGGTGCGCGTCGCGGGTGCGCGGGACAGCCGCGTGCTCGTGCGCCACATTTTGCCGAATATCATCGCGCCCGTAATCGTCCTCGCGACGTTGCAGATCGGTGGCGTCGTGCTCGCGGAGTCTTCGTTGAGTTTCCTCGGCCTCGGCGTGAACCCGTCCACCCCGACATGGGGAACGATGATCAATGAGGGGCGGCTCTACTTCTACAACGCCTGGTGGGTGATTACCTTCCCCGGCCTGGCGATCCTGCTCGCCGTGCTTGGCATCAATATGTTCGGCGACTGGCTCCGGGATGTGCTTGATCCCACATCGCAGCGCGTGTGAATCGTGAGAATGTCGTCGCTCGCGGGCTGGAAAGCCTGCGAAATGATCGCCGCACTACCAACTGCCACAAGACGATGCATGCATAAGGGGGAATGATGGAGCGGATCGCGGCTCTCTTCACCACAGCGGATGCACTCGCGGACACGAACGGGGATGGCTACGCGGACGACATCGCGCTCCGCTTCATCGCGCCCGGCGCGCCGACCGCATGGGAGTGGTGCGCGCTGGCCGACCTCGCGGCGGTGGTTGGCCTCCATGTCACTGGCTTCTCGCCGCCGCTTGTCGTAGATGCATGGGATGGCCCGGCGCTCCTGCTTGACCCGGCGGATGACGCGACGCTCCCCGCCGGCACGGGGCGTGGTACCCTCGATGGTACTGTGCTGACCGTCCGGGGAGGGGACGCAGCGGGGCGAGCGGCGATGCTCCGCGCGCTATCGCAGGGATCACTACCGGACGCGGCGGAATGGCACGTGAGCGCAGCGCAGTACCCGGAACCGACACCGCAACCGACCTCCAGCGATCCCGGCCCCGCGCCGGTTCTCGATGATCTGTTCATGGCACGAGGAGAACCGGAACGTGTGGCCGGTCTCTTTGTTGATACCGACCATGACCGCGTGCCGGATAACACGCGCTGCTGCTTCGTCATTCCTGAAGACATATCCCGCGAGATCGGTATGGCACTCGTGGATGTCGCGGCACGCCTCGGCATCGAAACGGCAGGTCTGACGCTGCCCCTTTGCGCGCCCGTTGATCTTGGCGCGGTGGTGCCGGTGTTGGTCGGTGATGCCGCGCCCAGCGGCGTGTCCGGCGATAGACCCCTGCGATATTCGCTCGCTGATGGCCGGACGGCAGTGGTCATTGCGGGAGATACGAGCGCCGGGACGAGGGCGATGCTTCGCGCCCTCGCGACCGCGCCACTCATCGAAACGGCGTTCCCCACCTTCGTTGAGCCGCAGCCCGCGAAAGAGATCATCTGGTCGTGGGAATGGCAGGAGCGCAGCGAGCGCGAGGTATTGATGGAGACGGCGCGCCGTTTGCTTTCCTTGCAGCCCACGGACGCGCCATGTGATGTGCTTGTGCAGGTGAGTGAGCCTGCCGAACAGCGCGCCGCGATCCGCGATGAACTGTTGGGCATATATCCGAGCGGGAGTGCGGTCACGGTGCTCCCGGTCCATCATGCGGGGCGGGTATGGCTGGAAGAAGTCGTTGCTCCTACCGCGAAGGAATGCGATGGACTGGCTGCACTCGACGTGACCTGTCGCCCTCTTCTATTGCCGGACGACACGCCGTGCCGCGACCTGCCGATCCGCTGGTTGCAGGAGTGTTGGCCTGCCGATGAGTTGATTGCGCCGATGCTCGGCTTACCGCTGGAGCAGGTACGCATTACGCTCGGTGGGGTGAATCAAAGCGAGACGTATCAGGCGCGCGCGCTCGATGCTGCCGGTGTGACGCTTCGTGAATGGACCTTCTCGCCTCGGTGGTACACGCGGCCCTTCCTACCCGGTTTCCCGGAGGAGGGAATCGTCCACGTTGCGATGGGTGGCATCGCGAGCCAGGATGGTCGAGACGCCTCTTATGATGATGCGGTCCCAACCGACCTCGACTGCTTCTGGGACGCATGGCAGCAGCAAATCCTCCCGCACCTCCGTGAATTCGTCCTTGCCCAAAACGAGGGGCATCCAACCGCCGCAAGTCAGCCTTTCTTCGATGAACTGCGTGTCGAGGTCTGGGTGAGTGAACCGGAATACGCGCTCGGCGTGCGGGAGGAGCGGGAATCGCCCGCTGAGGGTCTGGCGGAGGACATCTATTTCAACACGCTCGATTACTTTCACGAACTCGGTGTGCAGACGACGGGCGAGCCGTGGGATGAGCCGGGGCAGATCGTGCCGCTCGTCCATGTCAATAGTTCGCCGGGCGAGCCGCCGCGTGCGAAAGTGACGCTGTTCCGGTATGACACCGCGAAAACAACGTATGCGCCGTTTGCGGTCGAGCAGCGGTCAGCAGGCGTCGCGATGGATGAGGTGGTGATGGGTGAGAACCTGCCCGGTTTCCTCGCATACGTCAACCGACTGCCCGGTGTGACGATCCGTGATGTCGAGCGGTCGTATCGGGGGCGGACGATTCCGGCGATTGAGGTCGTCAAGCCGGACGGCGCGGCGGTGCGCTCGCGAACGAAACTGGCGGCGATGAAGCCGACGCACCTGATCGTCGCGCGGCATCACGCGAACGAGGTGTCGAGCACGACCGCCGCGCTCCGTTTCGTCGAACTGCTCGCGACCGACCCGGCGACGATGCCCCTCCTCGACCGCTGCAATGTCGTCGTCATTCCGGACGAGAACCCGGACGGCACGGCGCTCCACGCGATGCTGATGGCCGAGCACCCAACGTGGAAGCACCACGCGGCGCGCTACAATGCCGTCGGCGCCGAGTTCAGCAGCCACATGCGTGACCCGGAGACGATCTATGGCGAGGCACGCGTGCGGCCTCGGCTGATGCACGAGTGGCGGCCCGATGTCGTCACGGACAACCACGGCGTGCCATCGCACGAGTGGTGGCAGCCCTTCGCCGGAGGTCAGAATCCGCCCCGCTTCCGCATCTCCTACTGGCTCTGTCAGGCGCTGATCTACGGTATCTGTCGCTATTTGCCGGATGCGCCGCATGCCGATTTCGCGGCGGCGATGCGTGAGACGGTATCGCGCGCTATCGCGGCGGAACCCGATCTCGCGGCAGCGAACCGTATCTACGCCGAGCGGTACGCGCGCTGGGGCCACCAATACATCCCTGAGATGTTCCCCGCGACCTATCACGGCGACATGCTCTGGTTCTTCAACCCGATCGAAATCACGCCCGATACCCCGCCGCGCGAGCCAGCGATGCTCTCCGCTACCTGGGTGACGGAGGTGATTGACGAGACGGCGCAGGGAGCGCACCTCGCGCTCGTCGCGAAGGCGCACCTGACCGCGAATGTCGCGCTGACGACGATGATGGCCGACAATGCGCCGCCTGTCGCCTTCTCCGCGACGCCGCTGTCCGGTGGCCGCGTCCACCATCGCCTCCACCGGATGCGACCGCTGCCAACGCCACTCGCGGAAATGAAAACGTGAGTGATCCGGCGCAGATCGGTTTCCGGCGGATGGCGATGGACGACTTGCCGCTGATGCATCACTGGCTCCAGATGCCGCATGTGCTGGAATGGTGGTGGGGTGGTGTCGCGCCGTCGTACGAGGCGGTGGCGGAGAAGTACGGGCCGCGTCTCCGGGGAGAAGAGCCGACGCACGCATATTTCATCCTCTACGGGGGCTGGCCCATCGGCTACATCCAGACGTATATGATCCGCGATTACCCGGAGTATGCCGCTGTCGTGGATGCGGACGAGGACGCGGCGGGCGTGGACCTCTTTATTGGGGAGACCGAGTATCTGCACAAGGGACTCGGCAGTCACATTCTCCGCGCGTTTCTGCGCGATGTCATCTTCGGCGCGGGCGACGCGAAAAGTTGTATCATCGGACCGAGTGAGACGAACCGGATCGCTATTCGCGCCTACGAGAAGGCGGGCTTTCGCTCCTTCAAGACGATCCCATCACCGAATGAACCGACGCCGGAATACCTGATGCGCCTCACGCGTGCGGACGTTCTCAGTGGAATCATGCACGATGCCCGCAAACTGACGTAAGATAGCGGCGTGCCGCGCGGAGCGGCATCAATGCGGATGCGGTGGGGCAGCGTGGCCCCGCGGATGTGATAGAGGAGCGGGCACAAATGCGGAGCGCGACAACGAAACGCAGTGTGGGTGGTCTCGTTGCCTTTGTGGTCGGGCTGGGAGCGAGCATGGTTCTGGTCGTCGGCGCGTTGGTCGTTGGTGGGGGCAAGCCGGCGCCGTTCGTGACGGCCGTGCCCTCCGGCGGCGGTAGCGCGGTGGCCGGTGGTGGCCCGGATAAGCCCGCACCGGCCCCCGATAACGAACTGAACATCATCGAAAAGGACTTCGCCATCTCGGCCGACAAGACGACGCTCAAGGCCGGCTCGATTAAGTTCAACATTACCAACAATGGCCCATCCCCGCACAACATCGAGGTTGTCGAACTGAAGAAGGCGACGGACACTCTTGACCCCGGCAAGACCGGAAACTTGCAAGTGGACCTCCAACCCGGCACCTACACCGTCATCTGCAACATCCCCGGCCACCAACAACTCGGCATGAAGATTACGCTCACGGTGCAATAAGCGGGCGGGGTGAGGAGAGTTACGCGTGCGCCAGGTTGCCGAGGGCATCGAGCGCCTCGTTGTGGTCACGCGCGTTACCTGCCGGGTTATGCACCGTGTAGACGATCGTGCCGGCCGGATCAATGACGACCGTCAGCCGCTCTGAGAAGGCCATGTCTTCGTTCCACGAGCCGTACCGCTTCGCGACCTCGCCCTTCATATCCGCGAGCAGATCATGCTTGATGCCGTTCGCCTCCCGATATGCCTTGTGGGTATGACGGCTGTCCTGGCTAATGCCGAGGACGTTTGCCATCTCCGTTTCCTCCGGGTCTTCATTGCGGCGCGCCCGGCACTCCGAGACGTGCCGGTATGCTCGTCTCCACCAACATCGGATGGGGAAGGACATTCCCGGAGCAAACCCGATCGCTCGGCACTTGACGCTACCCGCTTCCGCTTGTACCATCACGCTGGTTGATGCATGCGGGAGTCGCTTGATGTTGAGTATGGCGATCATTATGACGACGACTACCACCCCCGGTTGGCCGGGTGGGGAGTTGGCCTGAGCGCAACTCACACCAGGAAGGCCGGGGAGACAGCGGGCGCTTGCCACGCTGTTTTTGTTTGTCAGTGGGGTGAATCGGGATGGACGAGCCACAATCAGGCAGCGCGGCGAGGGGCGGGCCGCTCGTGATGAAATTCGGCGGCACCTCCGTCGGTAGTGCGGAGCGCATCCGGGACGCGGCGCAACTCGTCGCGATGGAGCGACGCCGCCATCCGGTCGTCGTCGTCTCGGCGGTCTCTGGCGTGACGAACACGCTACTGGAGGGCGTCGCGCATGCTGCCGCCGGGCGGGACCCCGATGTGCAAGGGATTCTCGCCAAACTCCGTGCCATCCACGCCAGCGTCGCCACTTGCATTGACGACCCGGATGACCGCGTCGCCGCGCTCGCTGACGTGGAGACAACGCTCGAAGCGCTGAGCCGCTTTTATGTCGCGATTGGCGCGATGGGCGAGCCGGTGCCCGCGCTCGTGGATCGCGTGGCGGCGTGTGGCGAAAAGTGTTCCGCGCCGATTGTCGCGGCGGCGCTGCGCGGTATGGGTATTTCGTCCGTCTCGGTCTCGGCGGAGCAGTGTATCATCACGAATGGCGTCTTCGGCAATGCGGACCCGCTCGTCGAGCCGACACGGATCGCCTGTGAAAATGTCCTCGCGCCGCTGATCGCGGACGGGACAATTCCCGTCGTCACCGGCTTCATCGGGCGCAGCACGGACGGTCAGACGGTGACGCTCGGCGGGCGCGGCGGCTCCGACTACAGCGCGACAGTGCTCGGCGCGGCGCTCGTCGCTTCGGAAATCTGGATCTGGACGGACGTGGACGGCATTATGACGACCGATCCGCGTGTCGTGCCGCAGGCCGTGCCCCTCGCCGCGCTCAGTTACGACGAGGCGGGCGAACTGGCGCACTACGGCGCGAAAGTGATTCACCCGCGCGCTATCCAGCCGCTCTTGCCGCACGCCATTCCGCTCCGCATCAAGAATACCTTCCATCCCGAGTTCGCGGGGACGCTGATCGCGGCGGACGCGGATGATCAGGACGGTGAAACGGTCGTTAAGGGGATTGCGACGCTCCGCTCGCTCGGCTTAATTACTGTGCAGGTGGCGGGGCGCTCGCATCTCGCCCGCTTCGTCACGGCGATTCGGGGCGCGCTCGGTGATCTGAACGCACGCCTGATCTTCATGACGACGACAGGCACGAGTTGCCACGTCGGCGTCGGCGCGACGGGCGCGGCCCTCGCGGAGATGCTTGCCCATCTCCGCTCGACACTCAGGGACGACATCATCACGGACATGGTGCGGCGGCTGGCGATGCAGGACGACGCGGCGTGTGTCGCGGTCGTCGGCGAGGGCGTCGGCGCGGAACCAGACGTGGCGGCACGCGTCGGGCGGGTGCTCGGGGCAGCGAGCGTGCCGATGTACGCGGTCGGGAGTGACCCGGCGGGCCGCTCGCTGATCGTCACGGTGCCCAGCATCCATGCGGACAACGCGACCCGCCAACTGCATGCGGAGTTCTGTGTCCCGGCCGCCACGGAGTCCGTGGCATGAAGGGTGACGGCAATGGAAGGCCGGTGGAATGAGGATGCGGTGGACGCCTGGCTGCGCCAGTATCGTCAGCCGATCATCGAGGAGGTCGCCTGATGCCACGGGGCAAGCCGAAGGGAACGGCCCAGCGCTCGAATCTTGTCACGGCGGCAGAATACCGCGCGGTGTGGTGGGGCCCGGCGCGTGATGAACCGTCCGACGAGACGCTCGCCCGCGTCCGCCGCTATACAACGCAGGACCCAGACATCGAACGGCTTGCCCGCTTCACGGCGGCGGAAGTGGCGGCGGAATGCAACCTGCCGCTCCGCGTCGCGCATTACGACCTCGAACGGCTGCGCGATCAGGGGTTGCTGCTCCGCCGCCGCGAGCCGATTGTCGGGTTGGGCGACGAATACGTCTGGGAGCGAGCGCATGGCCGCACCGGCGTCGTTGATCTGCGCGGTGAGCGCCCGGAATCGGACGCTCTCCCCGCGACTGAAGCGGCGCGTCTCCTCGGCATTACCTTCAGAGCGGCGGTGACGCTTGTACAGGAGGGTGTGCTGGCGATTGACGAGCAGGCAAGTACGGAAACAACGATTGCTGTGCGGCGGCACGATGTGGCCCGCGCTCGCTGGTGGTTCCGCCACAAAGATGCACCCTACGCGGAGCGGCAGACGCCGCCCGTTTACGTCGTCCCCGCTCATTGGCAGGAGCGATTAGACACACTCAGTGAAGAGGAAGCGAGGGAGGGGGCATGAGCAGCATTGCAGGTCCGCCGGCGGGTGGGGACAAGATCGGCGTCGCGGTGCTTGGGGCGACGGGGGCGGGCG
>CALBSO010000063.1 GCA_937968015.1 uncultured Thermomicrobia bacterium | reverse complement strand
ACCGTTCATCCGATGAGATACTCCGTATTGCCGGTGTGCAGTCGTCCAAGTTCGATTGGCTACCTACTTAGGTGTGGAAGCCTACTCTACCAGTGCCTGCGCTCCCATTGTCATTTCCAGACAACATACAACGCGAACGCAACGACACTGCCCGTGATAACCAGCCAGTCGGGCGCTCGCAAGCGATACGTTTCCATGCGCGTGGCCCCCGATGCGCCGAAGCCGCGCGACTCCATCGCTTCGGCCATCGCGTCCGCTGTCCGTAGTGCGCGAACGACGGCGGGCGTAAGCATGCGGGCATGTTCCGCGGGGGCGCGGATACCCCGCGGGGTGTCCGCGCCCCGCGCGCGCCGCGCATCTCCAAGAGCGGCCCAACTTTCGCGCATTGCCGGGGCATAGCGCATCCCGCCGACGAGGACGAACGCGACGCTCGGCGGCACATGCATCAGCGTGAGGGCGTCTCCCAGTTCATCAACGGTGATCGCGGAGAAAAAGGCGCTCGAAATCGTCCCGAGCAGCAGTAGTTTCAGCACGGGTGCGGCGGCATCCGTGGGGCGACTGCCGATTGCCGAAAAGAGGGCGAGCATCACGAGCATTGGCGCGAGTAATCGGAGCATTGTCAACCAACGGCGCAGACCACGCACAAGCCCGACGACGAGGAGCGCGATGACGAAGCATACGAGCAGCACCGGGGGCGTATTCGTGATCAGTGCCACGGCGATCCCGGTGCAATAGAGGCAGAGTTTGGCGCGCGGGTCACGTCTCACCGCACATTCCCCGGCACGGTGTCGCGAATCGGCACGAGCGCCACACTCTCGCCCGTATATGGCACGCCGAGCGCCCGCGCGAGATCGGCGATCGGCGTGGGCAGGAGATGCGCGTGTGTGAGCAGGGCCGGATCATTCATCACCGTCGCGGGGGGCGCATCGGCGATCAACGCGCCCTCGGCGAGAATCAGCCATCGCGTACACTGCGCCGCCGCGAACTCCATGTCGTGCGTCGCGAGGATGACGCCAACGCCGTCCGCACGGAGCGTCGTCAGAACACCGGCGAGCGCTTCCCGCCGTTGGCGATCCTGGCCGGCAGTCGGCTCATCGAGCAGGACGATTGCCGGCCGGTGCGCGAGCATCGCGGCGAGGGCGACACGCCGCTTCTCGCCATCGCTCAGTCCGAGCGGCGGGCGCTCCAACAGTGATGCCAAAGCGAAGCGTGCGATCAGCATCGCGATCCACGCGGCGTCATAGCGCCTGAGCGTGCGGGCGCTATATTCGACTTCTTCGCGTACGGTGCGACAGAAGAGCGCGTCGTCCGCGTTCTGGAGGAGCATGCCAATCTGGTGGCGCGGTAGCGTCGTGCCGTCGCCGCCGATGATCCGGCCACTCTCCGGGCGCGTCAATCCGGCGAGAAGGCGGAGCAGGGTCGTCTTGCCCGCGCCGTTTGCCCCGACGAGCGCGACAGTCTCCCCGCGATGCACCTGTAGGTCTATGCTGTTCAGCACAAGGCGACCATCCCGCTCATAACGGATCGCTTCCGCGACGAGCAATGGATCACCCGGAGCCGCGGTCTCCGTCGGTCGGGGCTGTATCATCAGTTGCCGAGCGCGCAGGATTTCGATCGCTTCGGGTATCGTGCGGGGCCGCTCCGGCAGGCGGGCCTCCATGCACAATCGCGCGATAGCGGGCACCGGCAGATCGGATGCCCGGTCCGATGCCCGCAGTATATCTTCCGGTGTGCCATGCACGCCCAGCTTGCCCTCATGCATGGCGGCGACGGACGTAGCGTTTTCCCAGAGGCGACCGGGACGGTGTTCGGTGACGGCGATGGTCGTACCGTGCCGGAGGCGATCGGCGAGGAGCGTCCACAACGCATCCGCGGCCATTGGGTCGAGCGCCGCGGACGGTTCATCGAGCATCAACAGTGGCGGCTGCATCGTCAGCACGCCCGCGATTGCGACGCGCGCGCGCTCGCCCCCGGAGAGATGCGTCGTCGGGCGCGACAGGAGATGGGTAATTCCCGTTTGTTCCGCCGCCGCATGGATGCGCATGGTGATTTCCGCACGGGCAAGCCCCTGATGACGCGGGCCGAACGCCAACTCGCGCTCCACCGTCGCATTGAATAACTGCGCCTCATGGTTTTGAAAGACGACACCGACGGTGCGCGCGAGGTCGCGGACGGCGCGCGTGCGGGTGTCGTGGCTCTCCACGCGCACCGTGCCGCTGAACTCACCGCTGTGGAAATGGGGGATCAGCCCGTTTGCCATCCGTACGAGCGTGGACTTTCCCGACCCACTCTCGCCGAGTAGGAGCAGGGCGTCTCCATGCGGCACGGCAAGGTCCACATCCGTGACCGCCGCCCGCTGCCGCTCAGTCATTCCGGGGCGTGCATACGCGGCGTAGCGGAATCCAGCGCGCTGGTAGGCAAGCATAGAGCGTGCGCTACCGTCGCGCGGTCGCGAGTCGTTCTTCGCGTGGGGTCGGGCCATACCCCGCTGCAACGAGCGCTCTGAGCACGATCAATGCGAGGACTGAACCGAGGATTGTGCTGCCGAGGAAACTGAGGCCAATTGTCACGAGTGCGGGGTGCTTGTGGAGAATGTTTGGCGATACGATGTACACCGTGATGAGCGTGGCAAGCACCCCGGTGCCGAAGATTTCACCGGCTGCGCTGAGGTACATATTCCGCGTGCCGCGCCAGATAAACCCGGCGAGCGCCGCGCCGATCATGCTCCCCGCGAAGGCGTTGATCGTTCCGGTGCCGAGAAAGTTCCGCAGGACGGATGTAGCGAAAGCAACGAGCATCGCATACCACGGCCCGATCAGCACGGCGGAGATGACATTCACGAATGCCTGGATCGGAAAGACCTTCGTCGTGCCAACCGGAATGCTCAGTGGTGAGAGTGCGACCGCCAGCGCGGTAAAGATCGCCGCCCGCGCAACATCCTTTGTCTTCATTGATTCTCTCCCTTCCTCTCCGACACATGTTTTTGTCACAGTCGCATAATCTGGATACCGGCGACACCGCATACCGATAACACGGCAACCTCATCGAGCAACCGGGCGCGAAACGTGCCGGGGCCGGGCTGTTCTCCACCCGCCCCGGATGCCGCAGCGCGCTCGGCGGCCAGCCCATAGAGGCCGAGTGCGAGAGCGGTCTGCACAGCGGGATCGTCACCAGTCGTGAGGAGGATGCCGACCGCCGCCGATGCCATGCACCCCGTCCCTGTCACGCGGGGCAAGAGTGAGTCCCCATTCCGCACTTCGTATCTCCGTCCTTCGCTGGCGACGATGTCCACGACGCCCGTGACCGCCACGACCACGCCGAAGCGTGCCGCCGCAGCGGTCGCGACGGCACACGGCTCCTCCGTCCCGACCGCTTCGACGCCGCGCATTTCGCCCGCACCGATGAGTGCGCTGACTTCGCCGCGATTGCCGCGCAGCACCGTGATGGGCAATGCCGCAAGCAGACGCAAGGCGCTCGCCGTGCGGAATGCGGTCGCACCCGCGCCGACAGGATCGAGGACGATCGGGATGCCGCGACCAGCCGCGATCCGCCCCGCAAGGAGCATCGCCTCGACCTTCGCGGGGGAGAGGAGACCGAGGTTGAGGACGAGCGCCCGCGCGACTCCGGTGATCTCCTCCACCTCCTCCGGCGCATCGGCCATCACGGGGAGCGCCCCGAAGGCGAGCGTGATGTTCGCGACATCATTCGCCACTACGGGATTCGTGATGTGATGGATGAGGGGCTTTGCCTCCGCGATGCGCGCGAGCGATTGCGCGGCGTGCTCATCGTATGGCTGATTGGTCTGACCAATCCGCGTTGCCGCCAATGTGCATCCCCTCCTTCCCGGCGCACCGTCCACGGCGCGGGCAACAAAAATCGGAGGAACCGGCGCCGTGGGTGCGCTCCCAATTTCCTCCGACAATGCCGCGTGTGCGTGCATGTGGTGCGCATCCCTCCGCCGGCATGACCCGGATCAGGTTCGACGGTCGGTGACGGATCAGTGGTCACCCTCTCAGCCCGGCTCCCCGGACCCCCGCGGCAATGCTTTCACTTGTCGAGGGTACGATAGTATGGTGGCATCGAGTCGTCAATCCCGCAGCGTAGGAACGCAAAGACGCGCTCACCATCCGGGCTGACGGTGATGCGAGCAAACGGCATGTCCGATAGGAATCGTCCGCGCAGGGTGAGGTCGCTGGTGTTGACGGCGAAGAGGCCGGTCCTCGCTCGGAGGTGACGGCATCGCGTGGTTGCCGTATGCTGCATGGATTCCGGCACGATCGGCGCCGGTCATCGCCATCTGTCCGTTTGGACGAGCAATAGGAGAAACGCATGTACACAATCCGCTTCCGGCTCGCTGAATGCTTTCACGCCGCCCTTTATGAAGCGCTCGGAGAGTCGAAATGGCACAACGAACCACATCGCCGGTCTGGTCCCAGCATTTCTTTCGCGATCCCGCACACGCCACCGCCGTCATCGCGCAACTCCCGCTAACGCCCCGTGATCTCGTCTACGAAATCGGGCCAGGCACCGGTCTTCTCACGCAGGCGCTGGCACAGCGGGTCCGGCGGGTCGTTGCGGTCGAGATAGACCCGGCACTCTGTGTGAGCCTGCGCGCCCGCTTCCACGCATGGACGAATATTCGCGTGGTCCACGCTGATTTCCTCCACTATCCCCTCCCATCGCGGGACTACACCATTGTTTCCAATCTGCCGTTCGGCGCCACCGCGGCGATTGTGACGAAGCTTCTCAGTGCGTCGCATCCACCGCGCGCGTCGTATCTCATCATGCAGATCGAAGCGGCAGAACGGTTTATGGGCGTCCCGCGTGAGACCCAATACTCCGTCCTGACGAAACCGTGGTTCGTGTTCACGGTCATGCAGGAGTTCAAACGGACAGATTTCGTGCCGGTACCGCGCGTGGATGCGGCACTCCTGGCAATCCGCAGGCGCGAGCAGCCGCTCGTTGCACAAAAGGACGCAGCATGCTATCGGGCGTTTGTGCGGTATGGGTTCGGTCGGTGGCGCAAGGACTTGAAGACGAACTTCCGCACGGTCTTCAGCAACCTCCAATTCAAAACCCTGGCGCGCACGCTCCAGTTCCCACTCAATGCGACGCCTACGCAGTTGACATTTGACCAGTGGTGCGGCTTGTTCAGCTATTTCCAGACAGGGGTGCCTCGTTACAAGCAGCAGACGGTCGTCGCGCGCGTTCATGAACCGACTGCGCCGACGCCGCGGCACGGCGGTGCGCCGGTTTTCATGCCGCTGCCACGTCCACCGCCGCGCGGGTGCATCCGCGGGATGTGGATGCACCGTTCCTACCGACCGGCGTTCGGGTAGCGGCTACGCTGAATGGAGAGAGGGAGGCAGAAGCTACAGGCGTTAGCGCAAATGCGGGAAGGCGCGGCGGCCGGGATAGAGGGCGGATTCTTCCAACTCCTCCTCGATCCGAAGCAGTTGGTTGTACTTCTCGACGCGTTCCCCGCGCGAGGGCGCGCCGGTCTTGATCTGCCCGGCGTTGGTTGCGACAACGAGGTCCGCGACGAAGGTGTCTGCCGTCTCGCCGCTTCGATGTGAGATCACCGCCGCCCATCCGGCACGTTGCGCCCGCTCGACCGCCTCAAACGTCTCGGTCAGGGTGCCGATCTGGTTCAGTTTGACGAGGATCGCGTTGCCCGCGTTCTCGCGGATGCCCCGCTCCAAAAACTGCGTGTTCGTGACGAAGAGATCGTCCCCAACGAGTTGGACGCGATCACCCAGTTGCTCCGTCAGTGTCTGCCAGTTCGCCCAGTCGTCCTCCGCCAGTCCGTCCTCGATAGAGATGATCGGGTACTGCGCGAGGAGGTTTTCATAGTAGGCGATCAACTCCGTCGGCGTGAAGGTGCGCCCCTCGCCTTTGAGATTGTAAATGCCGTCTTCGTAGAACTCGGACGAGGCCGGATCAAGGGCGATGAAGAGATCCTCGCCCGGTTCGTAGCCCGCCTTCTCGATCGCCTGGAGGATCAGTTCAATTGCTTCCTGATTCGAGCCGAGCGAGGGCGCGTAGCCACCCTCGTCGCCGACCTGGGTTGGGTAGCCCTTGTCATGGAGCACACTCTGGAGGGCGTGGAAAACCTCGGCACCCCAGCGGAGCGCCTCGCGGAAGGAGGGTGCGCCGACGGGCATTACCATGAACTCCTGCATGTCCACGCTGCTGCCGAGGGCGTGCTTGCCGCCGTTGAGGATATTCATCATCGGTGTGGGGAGCGTCCGCGCGCTCGGACCGCCGAGATACCGGTAGAGGGGGATATCGAGCGCCTGCGCGGCGGCGCGGGCAACCGCCAGCGAGACGCCGAGAATGGCGTTCGCACCGAGGCGGCTCTTGTTCTTTGTGCCATCGAGGGCGATCATCAGCCGGTCAATCTCGATCTGATTCAAGGCGTCGAGTCCGACGATCTCCTCCGCGATCACGTCATTGACGTTCGAGACCGCCTTTTGCACGCCCTTGCCTCCATACCGGCGCGGGTCCTTGTCCCGCAGTTCGACCGCCTCATGCTGCCCCGTGGACGCGCCCGACGGCACTGCCGCCGTTCCCTTGATGCCATCGCTGAGATAGACATCCACTTCCACTGTCGGATTGCCGCGCGAGTCGAGAATTTCCCGTGCGAAGACATCCTCGACCACCGTCATCAGCATCGCTCGCCCCCTCCCTGCGCTCCATCGTCCGTCATGTGCCCGATAGCGTACCACAGCGGAATCGAAACCGACCTCCGTCAGCGGCATTCGGGGAGGAGCGGTTTTTGGATGTAGAGCGGCGAGCATTGTGGCTTGTAGAGACCGAGTTGGCCGAGCAGGAGTTGGCGGCCAAGTTGGCCGAGTTCGATGGCGTTCGGTGTGCCGTTGAATTCGGGATGGAACTCGAAGCGCGCGCGCTCGAACCACTGCACCGTATAGGCGACGCCGTCTGTCGGGTTCGGCTCGATCGTCTCCTCGGAGATCGGGTAGCCGAAGATGAAGATCCCGCCGTTCTGATCGAAGAACTTCTTGAATTGCCCGCCGATCGAGTGCTGCGTCTGGACGAAATAGGAACGATCCGAGCCGGCCGGGACGAGCGGTTGTGGCGCGAACGCGGGATCGGTGCGACCCGCCGTGATGATGCGGCCGACAATCGTCAGTTGCACGAGTTGCGGCGTACCGGCCGCTTCGGGGTGGTACTCGAAGCGCGACCGCTCGAAGTACTGCACCGTCAGTTGGCTCGCGGGATCAACGCCTTCGTTCGTTAGTGGGAAGCCGAAGATCATCGCGCCGCCGTTCGCGTTCCAGAAGGTCAGGAAGGCATAGCCAACGACGTAGCCCGTCTCCGGGAAGTAGCGCAGGTCTTGCCGTACCATGATCGGTGGCGTGGGATCAGAGAACGTCACCGTCCGTGCCGCGAGTCCGCCCGCGTGCGACCAGACGATGACGCTGCCGCTCACTGCCGGGGCAATATTCGCGTCCTGCCCCTGGGCGATCTGATAGCCGAGATGCCGGGCGAGATCGTAGCCATAGATCGCCGTCGTGCCGCCCGCGTCCGGCGAGGTGGACCAGACAACTGTCGCGCCATCGAAGCCGATGCCGCTCACTTGCTGCCCCGGCCCGAGATTGGCGGGGATCGCCTCAACCGCGTCTGTGGCGAAGTCGAGGACGGCAATGCGCGCGCCCTGCGCGAGCGCGAGCCGGTTCCGCGCGAAGCCGAACATCGCCGTCCCGCCGCCGAAGGAGTCGTTGACTGGCAGCCGCTGCGATGTGTCCATGTCGAAGAGGATCATCCGGCTCAGGCGCGTGGGGTCAGCGGTGAGGTCCGGGAAGACGACGCGGCGGGCGGAGACACGCGGCGGGCCGAGCGTCTCCCGCGTCAGGCGATTGGCGGGGATGCGCCCGGCCTCGGCGGTCGCGCCACTCGCGCGATCCCACACCTTGACGACGACACCGCCGCTATCTTGCGCCAGCCACGCGACCACCCCGGCATCGCTGACGGATGGCCCCGCCACTTTCGCGTCACCGACCGGCACGGAGAACTGCGCGCCCGTCGCGGTATCAAGGCCGTTGATGCTGCTCGCACCTTGCCTCCAGACGACGAATGATCCCGCGACATCCGGCTCACTCGTGCCATTGCCGGGGATGGGGAGCGGTTGCCCGGTGCTCAGGTCCACGCCGAATGCGCCGTTCGTGTCCTGCCAGACGACGAGCGAACCGCTGACGCGCGGGTTCGTCAGCGTACCCGGCCCAATGGGCAACGATGTCCCCCCGATGGCGGGACCGTCCGCGTGGACCGTCGTCGCGAGTGGCAGCAGCAGCGATGTCAATACCAGGATCACACCCCACCGGCGTCCCGCGCTTCCCCGTCGTCGCATCCTTCCCCCCTCATCACTGGTTTCATCCGCAGCGAGTGTATGTGCGAACGCGCTCGAAGCGCAATGAGGTGTAAAAAAAGTGGGGAGCGGCCAGCCGACAGCGGACAGTCCGAACGGCGATACGACGGGCCGGTGCTATTTCCGGCTGCTGTCTACTGGCCGCTTTCTCCTGTTACAATCACCCCAGGAGGTGGAAGGATGAAACGGTTCGAGAGCAAGGTCGTGCTGGTAACGGGTGCGGGATCGGAGCGGGGCATCGGGCGGGCCGTGGCGTTGGCCTTCGCCAAAGAAGGCGCGGATGTCGTCATTACTGATGTCGTGGCGGCAGGCGTCGAGCGGGTGGCACGCGAGTTGAAGGCGCAGGGGCGGGCGATTGGTGAAGTCGCGGACGTGCGGAGCAAGGCGGAGATGGAGCGCGTCGTCGCGAAGGCGGTGGAGACCTTCGGCGGCCTCGACATCCTCGTTAACAACGCGGGCCTGACCCGGCCGACAAAGTTCCTCGACATCAGCGAGGACGAATACGATCTCGTCGTGGATGTCAATCTTAAGGGGATGTTCATGACATCGCAGGCGGCAGTCCCGGCGATGCTGAAGCGGGGCAAGGGCGCGATTGTTTCGCTCTCGTCCGTTTCAGGGCAGCGGGGCGGTGGCGTCTTCGGCACGTCGGCGTACAGCGCGGCGAAAGCGGGCATGGCGGGCCTGACGCGCGCCCTCGCCCGCGAACTCTCGCCACAGGGCATCCGCGTCAACTGCGTCGCGCCCTCATTGATTGATACCGACATCTTCGGCGGCCAGGTTAGCGAGGAGCGGAAGAAGGAACTGGGTGAGACGACGCTCGTTGGTCGCGTCGGCCATGTGGAAGATGTCGTGAACGGCATCCTCTTCCTCGCTGACGACGCGAGCGAATACCTCACCGGCGTCACCCTCGACATCAACGGCGGTTCGCACTTGCATTGATCTCATGCGGAAGCGACTTTGGGCGGCTTCGTAGGGGCGGTTCGCGATCGCCCCTACTTCCTTACGCATCACGCTATAATGATCGTGCAATCGTGAAGTTGTGTCACGCGGTGCGGACGGCCGCTGCTTTCTCCAGGCCGAGTTCTTCGGTCGCCGTCTCGCGCATCTTGTACTTCTGGATTTTGCCGGTGACGGTCATCGGGAAGGCGTCGGTGAATTTCCAGTAGCGCGGCACTTTGTAGTGGGCGATGCGGGCGCGGCAGTAGTCGCGCAGTTCGTCCTCGGTGGCGGTTTCGCCCGCTTTGAGGATCACCCAGGCCATCACTTCCTCGCCGTACTTCTCGTCTGGCACGCCGATCACCTGCACATCCTGAATCTTCGGATGCGGGTAAAGGAATTCCTCGATCTCGCGCGGGTAGATATTCTCGCCGCCCCGGATAATCATGTCTTTCGAGCGGCCAACGATGTTCACATAGCCCTCATCGTCCATCGTCGCGAGGTCGCCGGTGTGCATCCAGCGGCCCGCGTCCACCGCTTGCGCGGTCGCTTCGGGGTTGTTCCAGTAGCCGAGCATGACGATGTAGCCGCGCGATAAGAGTTCGCCCGTCGTGCCGCGCGGCACGACCGCGCCGGTTTCGGGGTCAATGATCTTGCACTCGACATGCGGATGGACGCGCCCGACGGTGCTGACGCGCTTCTCAATCGGGTCGTCCGTCGTGCTCTGGAAGGAGACGGGGGCAGTCTCGGTCATGCCGTAGCAGATCGTCACATCCGTCATGTGCATGCGTGCGTTGACTTGCTTCATCACCTCAACCGGGCAGGGCGAGCCAGCCATGATGCCCGTCCGTAACGACGAAAGATCGAATGCATCGAACTCCGGGTGCGCCAATTCGGCGATGAACATCGTCGGGACGCCGTGCAGCGCGGTGCATTTCTCTTTCGCGACGGCTTCGAGCGCGCTTTTCGGATCGAAGCCGGGTGCGGGAATGACCATCGTCGCGCCGTGGGTGACGCAGGCGAGATTCGCGAGCACCATGCCGAAGCAGTGGTAGAAGGGGACGGGGATGCAGAGCCGGTCCTGTGGCGAGAAGCGCATGTACTCGCCGATGAAGTAGCCATTGTTCAGAATCGAGTGGTGCGAGAGTGTCACACCCTTCGGGAACCCCGTCGTACCGGAGGTGTACTGGATATTGATCGCGTCGTCGAACTGCTGCTCCTGCTGCACGCGCGCCAGTTCCTCGGATGAGATGGTTTCCGCCTGCTCCAGCACATCGTCCCAGCGGTACGCGCCGGGCGTCTCACAGCCAAAGGTGATGATGGTTTGCAGCGCGGGGACGCGCGCGGCGCGCAGGTGGCCCGGTGCGGCGCCATCCAGTTCGGGGCACGTCTCGCGGAGCAACCCGACGTAATCGGAGGACTTGAACGGTGGCCCGATGATCAGCGCGGAGCAACCGGACTGATTGAGGGCGTATTTCAGTTCGTAGACGCGGTACGCCGGGTTGATGTTGACGAGGATCGCACCGATCTTCGGCGTCGCAAACTGGGCGATGACCCATTCGGCGTGGTTCGTCGCCCAGATGCCGATTCGGTCGCCCTTGCGGATGCCGAGCGCCATCAGACCGCGTGCGAAGCGATCGCAGAGCGCCTGAAACTCACGGTAGGTGTAGCGTACGCCCTGATGGCAGGAGATGAGCGCCTCATTCTCCGGCACTTGTGCGACGACGCGGTCGAAGAGATCGCCGATCGGCGCGCCGATCAGGGGCACATCGCTCGCACCGTGGACGTAGGAGAGGCGGTTGTTTGAGAGGTTGAGCGCCATAGTCATCTCCTCCCATCACGCGAACTTGCATGAACCATGGGCGCACACAATGCCTGCTTCAGTCCGTCTGTTCCGGACCCCGCGTGGATCGCACGCGTGAGGGAACGTTCGCCTGAGCGGCGTTGCCCGGGAATCTCTATCATGGCATGTGGACGCGGATAGGGTCAAGTGGAGACCCGAAGCCTTGTGCCACATGAATGGCGAGTGTGGGAGCCGCTATGCCTCATAATAGTGTATTCAGGCGACGCGAGATTAGTTGACCAGTGAAAGCCGCGTATTAATGCTTGTGCTACACTGCCAGTGTTTTGTACCAATAGGAAATCTCCGCAGGGCTCAGCGTTGCAAGATGGTGATGAGTGTGTTCACGCTAACGAGTAACGTTCCGTGCCCATCGCTGATACGGAGGGAGTGCCTATGAGATGATGGATGACGAGGATGCGATGTCCCCGTTGAGAGCGGTGTTCGGGTCGAGGGGTTGAAAACCGAGACTTCGCCATATCGGTGACTACGAAGAGGAGGAAGAGCGTATGCGGTCCAGGAAATTTATCGTTGTGGCGGCACTGACGTTGGTGATCGGTATGGTACCGTTGGGGAGCGGTCAGGCACTTGCCGCGGGGGTTACGCGGTGGGTGAACGCGAGTGCCGCCACGTTCACGCCGCCGGGTACGAGCTGCGATCATCCCGGCTACAAAAAGATTCAGGACGCTGTCAATGCGGCAGCATCGGGGGATAAGATCAATGTTTGTCCCGGCACGTATGCGGAGCAGGTAAACATCGCCACCCCCGCGAAGAACAACATTACTCTGCGTTCGGTAAAGCCGCTGGCAGCCATCATTAAGGCACCGTCGGTGATGGCCGATCCGGGAGATATCGTGCGCGTGAACGGTGCGCAGGATGTGACGCTCAGAGAGTTCACCATCAGCGGGCCGCTGCCGGATGCAGAGTTCTGCTCGCTTTTGTCTCGCACAGGTGTCCGGGTGGATGGCAACGGCTCGGCAACGATCCTCCGGAACCACATCACGGAGATTCGCAGTGCCAACCCGGCCCTGCGCGGCTGCCAGAATGGTATTGCCATCCTTGTCGGCCGGCATTTCGAGGGACAAGTGGGCAGTGCGACAATCCGCGAGAATCTGATCGACAAGTATCAGAAGAATGGCCCTACCGTTGATAACGCGGGATCGCGGGCGACGATCTCTGATAATGTGATCATCGGTATCGGCCCGACGCCGGACATTGCGCAGAACGGCATGCAGATCAGCCGGGGGGCGGTCGCAGATGTGCGATCCAACCGGGTCTCGGACAATACGTATTCGCTGGCTCCCGCAGACTCGGCGTCGGGGATCCTGCTTTTCGATCCAGGCGCCGGCACCGTAATCATGGAGAATGAGGCTCTCCGCAACGATGACAATATCGTGCTCGACACGACCAGCGGAGCGAAGATCGCCCAGAACCGTAGCCTGGACAGTACCTCCTTCGATGGGATTGATGTCTCTTCTACTTCGACGAACAATCGAATTACGGAGAACTTCCTGCGGCGGAACAAGGAGTTTGACTGTCGCGATGACTCGGTTGGCACACAGACGGCCGGAACGGCGAACTTCTGGATCGACAACGATGGCGTGACCCAGAATAAGCCAGGCCTCTGTCGGCCTCATGGCGACGAACAGCAGGGGGGTAATGACCAGCAAGGAGGCAACGACCAACATGGCGATCATCGGCACGACAAGGCAGACTAGCGACGCGGAATAGCGGACCAGGAGAGGGATTGCCCATCCATTCGTGCAATGCCAGTCCTGACTCGCCCAACTTCTCGGCTCCCGCCCCCGCAAGAGGGCGGGAGCCGCTTTCGAGAAGAGCACACGCCGTAGATGCTTCCTAATAAACCGCGCTTCGGCTACTGTATGCGGTACATGCGATGCCGCGCCATTCACCGCGAGGCACTCCGCCCGATGATGGTGCAGACTGACCCGAAGGAGGCGTACCGATGCAACAGACCAGCGGCGTCATTGATCTCAGGACGGATCATGTGCTGTTCGAGCGGCGCGGCCCGGTCGCGTGGGTGACATTCAATCGCCCCGAGGCGCGCAACGCGATGACCTTCGCGATGTACGATGCGCTCGTCCGCATCTGCCAGTATGTGACCGAGGATGACGAGACCCGCGTGCTCGTCCTCACCGGCGCGGGCGAAAAGGCATTTGTGGCGGGCACCGATATCAGCCAGTTCACCTCATTCAGCGGCGAGCAGGACGCCCTCGACTACGAAACGCGAATGACCGACGTCATCTCGCCGCTCGAAACACTGATTAAGCCGACGATCGCGGCGATTCGTGGCTACGCGGTCGGCGGTGGCGCTGCCCTGGCGATGGCCTGCGACATCCGCGTCGCGACGCCGGATTCCCGCTTCGGCTTCCCGATCGCACGCACGCTCGGCAACGCGCTCAATATCGGCGCCTACGCCCGGCTCGTGGATTTGATCGGCCCGGCGCGGACGAAGGAAATGATCTTCCGCGCGCGCCTAATGGACGCGCGCGAGGCACACAGCGTCGGGCTTTTTAGCGAGATCGTCGAGCCGGAGGTGCTCCATTCGCATGTGCAGGAGATGGCGGAGCAAATCGCCGGGAACGCGCCGCTGACGATTCAGATCACGAAGGAAGCCGTACGCCGCATCCTCGCGCACCGCCGCCCTCCCCATAGCAGCGATCTGATCGTCAAAGCATACACGAGTGAGGACTTCCACGAGGGCGTCAGCGCGTTCCTCGAAAAGCGCAAGCCGAATTGGAAGGGGAAGTGATTGAAGCCGAATGATAGGGAAGGATTCGCGGCATGGGAGAGAGTGCGCAGACGGCGTTAATGCCACTTTCGGGGATTCGCGTGCTTGATCTGGGTCGGCATTTGGCCGGGCCAACATGCGCGCAATTTCTCGGCGATCTCGGTGCGGATGTCATCAAAATCGAGAACCCGCAGCGCGGGGAGGATGGCCGCGCCGCCGGGCCTCCCTTCTTCGATGAGACCGGGCCGGCCGGGAAAGGTGAGAGCGCCTTCTTTCTCTCCGCGAACCGGAACAAGCGGTCGCTGGCGATGGACATCAAAGGGCCAGAGGGGCAGATGCTCTTTCGTCGCCTCGCCGAGACGGCGGATGTCGTCATCGAGAATTTCCGCCCCGGCGTGATGGACGCCCTCGGCATCGGCTACGATGCGATGTCCACCAAAAACCCGCGCATCATCTATGCGTCGCTCTCCGGCTTCGGTGCGGACGGCCCATTCGCGAACCGCCCTGGTCTCGACAACATCATCCAGGGCTTTTCCGGCTTGATGAGCGTGACAGGGTTCGAGGGTGGCGAACCGGTGCGCGTTGGTATCCCCGTCGCCGACCTCTTCACTGGATTGATCGGCGCGTACGGCATCTTGGCCGCGCTGATGGCCCGCGAGCGCACCGGGCGCGGCCAGGTCGTGCAGACATCGCTCCTCGAAAGCATGGTCGGGATGCTCGGATTTCAGGGTGTGCGCTACCTCAATGGCGCGGGCGTGCCCCCACCGGCGGGTAATCACCACCCGATCAACGCGCCGTATGGCGCGTATCGGACGAAAGATGGCTGGGTGATCCTCGGCGCGACGGGTGACAAGCGCTGGAATGCCTTCTGCAAAGTCGTCGGCGCGCCAGAGTGGCTGGATGATCCCCGGTTCACGACGAATGGTGGCCGTTTCTCCCACAATGCCGAACTGACGGAACTGATCAATGAAAAGTTGCAGGCGCACACCTCGGATGAGTGGGAGGAAATTCTCAACGCGCAGAGCATCCCCTGCGGCCCGATCTACACCGTCGAGCAGAGCCTCGAACACCCGCAGATCCATCACCGGGAGATGGTGGTGGAGCGGCCGCACCCGACGATGGGTACCGTGCGTCTGCTCGGCCTGCCGGTGAAACTGAGCGAGACACCCGCCGCGATCTATCGCACCCCGCCGCTCTTCGCCCAGCACACCGACGAAATCCTCCGCGAAATCGGCGTGACGGACGGAGAATTAGCCCAACTGCGCGCCAGCGGTGTCATCACCTCCGGTGTGGTATCGGAGCGCACGGCAGCGGACGATTGAGCATGATTGGTGGCGGAGGATTCAGCCTGCGTGAGAGCCCGCGGATTGCGCCGACGATACCGGGATTGACGCACGTCAAACCATTGCCGTTCAGCGGAAAGGGCAACCCAATGGACCTCGCGGTCACCGAGTCGGCCCTTCAGGACCTGCTCGAAACGTCACCGTTCAACCGCCCGTATGGCTTCCGCGTGCAGTCTATTGGGGATGGCATCTGCGCGGTCGCTGTCCCCTTCCAATTCTCCTATGAGCGCCCGGATGGCCTGATCAGCGGTCCCGTCTTCATGGCGGCGGCGGACGTGACGATGTGGCTGGCAATCATGACGAAGACGGGCATCATTGATCACCTCGTCACCGTCGAGATGAAGACGAACTTCCTGAACGGCGCGCGGGCCGAAGACGTGGTTTGCACGGCTACTGTCCTCAAGCTGGGGCGGCGGCTGATCTATGGCGTCGCCGAATGCACGAGCAGCGCGGGCAAACTGCTCACGCATCACACCGTCACGTACATCCGCCCGGACGCATGACGGTGCAACCTACACGCGTTGCCACAACGACGCCCACCATGCAGGCTCCGGCATACCGCTCGCGTATGCGGCCTCGATCATCTTCTCGACATCGAGCGCGGTGCGGTAGAACGAGATGTGGGTATGATCGCCCTCCACATCGAGCACTGCGTACTCGGCCCAGCGCACGTCATGGTTGTACGGGCGGACCGCGCCGATACCGGGCAATCCGACGCTTCCCGTGTTGATGATCTGGCAATCACGATGGCGGCGCAGCATCGGGATATGCGTGTGACCGCCCGCCATCATCGCCGCGTCGTACCCGTTGAGCATCGCGTCAAGATCGTCGGCGGGTGTTGTCGCGATGATCGTGTCATCGAACGAACGGGGCGAGCCGTGGAAGCAAAGGAGCGCCCGCCCCGATCCCAGGGAACGCTCGATTACCGTCGGGAACGCGCCCACATACGCGCGATCCTCGTCCGTGAGTTGTGCCACACACCAGCGGGTGATGGCATGATCAATCTCGTCCGCGCCGGTGATGGGTGGTGGCGCGAGGAGCCACGCATCGGTATTCCCCATCACGACCGGGCAACCCAGTGCGCGTAGTCGGGCGATCACCTCGCGCGGTTGCGGCCCGAGCGCGGCGACATCACCGAGGCAGATCAGTTCGTCCACCGCGCGTCGCGAGAGTTCGGCAAGCACGGCATCGAGCGCGATGTCGTTGCCGTGAATGTCCGCGATCAATCCAATCCGCATCATTTCCCCTCGCTGGCATCGTTACGCCCGCACATCAATCACGACGCGGCCCCGGACATGGCCCTTGAGGATTTCCTCGCTCATCGCTGGGACATCGGCGAGCGGGATAACCTGCGTGATGCGGGCGAGCACACCCGCCGGGAGATCGCGGGCGAGCCGTTCCCACGCCGCGCGCCGCTGCCCCTGCGGAACGAAGACGGAGTTGATGCCAAGGAGGCTGACGCCGCGCAGGATGAAGGGAAAGACGGTCGTGTTCAGTGTCGGGCCGCCCGCCACGCCGCATGCCGCGACGCTGCTGTTGAACCGCATCGCGGGCAGGATCGCCGCGAGCGTGTCACCTCCAACGGTGTCCACCGCGCCCGCCCACTGCTCGGATTCGAGCGGGCGGCCGGAGGGTTTTGCGATCGTGGCGCGCTCCACGATGGTTTTCGCGCCGAGGCCGGTGAGGTAGTCGCGCAGTTCGGCGCGCCCCGTTGAGGCGGCGACGTGATAGCCGAGGTTCGCGAGCAGCGCCACCGCGACGCTGCCGACGCCGCCGCCCGCCCCGGTAACGAGGATGGGATGCTCGCCCGGTGTCAGCCCGTGTTCTTCCAGGGCAATCACACAGAGCATCGCGGTGAATCCCGCTGTACCGAATCCCATCGCCTGTTCGAGACTCATCCCCGCCGGGAGCGGCACGAGCCATTCCGCCCGCACGCGCGCCCTCTGGGAATATCCACCCCAATACTTCTCGCCGACCTCCCATCCGGTCAGGATGACGCGATCCCCCGGCTTCCAGAGTGGTGAGCGCGATTCCTCCACCGTCCCCGCGAAGTCAATCCCCGGCACCATCGGATAGCGGCGCACGACCCGCCCTTTGCCCGTCACCGCGAGGCCGTCCTTGTAGTTGAGCGTCGAGTAAGCAATTGAAACCAGCACGTCGCCGTCTGGCAGATCGCCGTTCGAGAGTTCCTTGATCGCCGATTGCACCGCGCCATCGGCCTCCGTGAGGACGAGCGCCTTGAATTGATCGTCCGTCATCCCGCACCTCCTCTTATTCATCGGTGGAGCAGGCTTCAGCCTGCTCCACCACTTTTATGGAAGCGCGACGTGCAGATCGCGCGCGACGGTCGCGATGGCGTCCCAGGTCGCGTCCGGCAAAGGGATGCCCTTCTCGCTGCGGTCGGCCCGGCTGCGGGATTCGGGTTCGCCGGGGAGGAGGACTTCATCGAACCCTTCGGCGGGTTGCTGGCTCTTCAGGCGGACGGCGACGTTCTCGACCGTTTCGAGAAAGTCCTCATCGGCGCGGAAGGTGCCGGGATCAATACAGCAGACGAAGAGGCAGGAGCCGCGCTCGCTCGGCGCGACCGATTGCCCGCCGCTCAACCCGACCGCGAGCATTTCGACGATCACGGACATCGCGTACCCCTTGTGCCCGGCGAAGGGGAGCAGCATGCCGCCGCTGTAGAATTCCTCCACATCCGTCGTCGGGTTGCCGTCCTTATCGAGGATCCACCCCTCCGGCACCGGTTCCTTGCGGGCGCGGGCGACCATCAGTTTGCCCTGCGCGCCGCCCGTCGTCGCGTAGTCGAGGAGGATCGGCGGCTGCCCTTTCGCGCGCGGGATCGCCCAGGAAAACGGATTCGTGCCGAGCGCCTTCGACTTTGCGCCGAACGGCGTCGCCTGATAGGGGCCGTGCGCACCGGAGGCGGCAGCGAAGGTAATCAAGCCCTCCTTCGCGCCGAGTTCCGCCCACTCGCCGATCCGGCCCGTGTGGTGGCAGCGGAATGAGGACGCCGCCGCGATGCCGATCGCCTTCGCCTTGCGCGCGGCAATCGTCGCCGTCATGCGCGCGCCAACCTGCCCGAAGGTCGAATTGCCGTCCACAATCGCGGTCGCCGGTGTCTCGTGCGTGACGAACGGAACATTGGCGGCCCGCAGTTTGCCATTGTTGATGTCCGCGATGTAACTGGGGATGCGGATCACGCCATGCGAGTCGTGCCCCGCGAGGTTCGCGCCGATCAGCGAGCGCGTTACACCCTCGGCATTCTCCGCCGTCGCCCCCGCCGCAAGAAAGATCGCCTGCGAGAGGCCCCCGAGCGTCTCTGCGTCGCGCATCTGTACCATATCCGTTCCTCGCTGACCGAGTGGTCATTGACCTACCAAGACACTACGAGCGCCAAAAGGAACGAAGAAGGAGGCAATCTTCTTTTTCGGTGTCCTTGGTGTCTTGGTGGCTCATCTTTTCCTATCCCTTGCCGCCGTCGCGCGGGACGATAGCCGGAATCTGCGCGTCCCGGATCATCGTGTTGAGCGCCGCCACATCGCGGTCAACGATCTCGTTGAGCGTCGCCCGGTGAGCGTCCGCGCGATCGGCAAGGCTTGTGAAAACGTCGGTCATTTGTTTCGTCGGAGCGGCATCAGCCCCGGCGACCGCGCCGTAGACACCGGCCAGTTTCGAGTTCAACTTGACCGGGAAGTTCAGCGTGTCGGAACGCACTTTCGCCTGTGTCTGAATCAGTTCTTCCTCAATCGGCGCGAGCCGTTCCTTGAGGGCGGTGATATGCTCCGAGATTGCCGGATTCACCTTCTCACCCTGTGCCCGCTTCTCCCATTCCTCGGCTTGCGCGCGGACGGCGCGGAGCGTCTTGATCGTTGCGTGCGTTGCGTTGATTGTATCGCGGATGCGACAGAGAAGATCGAACTGCGCGTCGAGATCCGCCTGCGTTGCCTGGACGCGCGGGTCCTTCTCAATCACGAAGGATTGTGTTTGTGTCTCGTCGCCGACGGTGAGGCGCACCTGATAGGCGCCGGGCGACGCAATCGGGCCGGGCAGCGTCCCTTCAGCGGTGAAGAAGCCGTCAATGCCCTCGGCTTCCGTGTAGCGCATATCCCAGATGAACCGATTGATGCCTGCGTCCGCAGGCGCCTTCGGCTCCTCCTTCGCTGGAGTAGGCTTGGCATCCGGCTTCTGGCTTTCGGTCTCAGGCTTCTTCGCGCTTGTGAATGATTTAATTTCGTTGCCCTGAGTATCGAGGAAGGTCAATGTCAGGTCGCCTTCCGGCTTCTCTCGGAGGTAGTACGCGACGAGTACGCCGTCCGGCGGGTTCGATCCCGCATCCAGGAACCGCTCGACGACCGAGCCGTCCGCCTTCTTCTCCTGCGTCTTGGTAAGGATCGTCGCGCCGGTCATTTGATAGTTCTTGCCGGGCGTTGCCTGGCGGAAGAAACCGCGGTTCGTCACGTAGCGGATCGTCGGGCGTGGTGGAAAGAGTTGGAAGGCCATCTTCGGCGTCTCATCCGTCATCTGACGGAGCGGGGTCAGATCGTCCAGCACCCAAAAGGAGCGGCCGTGCGTCGCGGCGATCAAGTCGGAGTCCTTGACGACGAGATCGTGGATCGGCACGACGGGCAGATTGCGTTGCAGCGGCTGCCAGTAGCCCCCGTCATCGAACGAGACGTGGACGCCTGTCTCGGTGCCCGCGTACAGGAGACCGCGCCGCGCCGGGTCCTCGCGGATTACCCGCGTGAAGTCATCCTCCGCGATACCGTCCGTGATCTTCGTCCAGTGCTTGCCGTAGTCGTTCGTTTTGTAGAGGTAAGGCCGGAAATCGTCGTGCTTGTAGCGTGTCGCCGCGATGTATGCGGTGGCGGGATCGTGCGGCGAGGCTTCGACGATGCTGATGAGCGCCCACTCCGGCACATCCTTGGGCGTGACATTCTCCCAGTTCGCACCGTTATCACGGGAGACGTGGACGAGGCCATCGTCCGAACCTGCCCAAAGGACGCCCTGCTGAACGGGCGATTCCGCGAAGGCGAAGATTGTGCAGTAGTACTCCGCGCCGGTGTTGTCTTTCGTGATCGGGCCGCCGGACGCTTCCTGCTTCGTCACATCGTTGCGCGTCAAATCGGGGCTGACCACCTCCCAACTACTCCCCTCGTCGGTCGAGCGGAAGACGTGGTTGCCGGTGATAGAGAGTACATGCGGATCATGTGGCGAGAGCATGATCGGCGCGGTCCAGTTAAAGCGATACCGAACATCCTTCGCACCCCAGCCAAGATGCGCTTCCGGCCAGACATTGATGGTCCGCCGCTGCCCGGTGCGCCGGTCGAAGCGGGTAATCGAGCCGCCGTAACTGCCCGCGTAGACAATGTTCGGGTCGTCAGGACGCACGGCGATGTAGCCGCTCTCGCCACCACCGACCTCGAACCACTCCGATTGCGGGATGCCCGCGATGGCGGACCGGCTCGGCCCGGCAATCGTCGTGTTGTCCTGCTGCGCGCCGTAGACACCGTACGGCACCTGCGCGTCGGTCGTGACGTGATAAAACTCCGCCGTCGGCTGATTGTAGAGGGTGGACCACGTCTCTCCGCCGTTGAAGGAGACCGCCGCGCCGCCGTCGTTCCCCTGGATCATCCGGTCGGGGTTCTTTGGGTCAATCCAGAGGTCATGATTGTCGCCATGAGGGATCGGGAACTGGACGAATGACTTGCCGCCGTCGGTGGACTTGAACGCCGGGACGTTGAGCGCCCAGAGTGTTTCCGGGTTCGTCGGGTGGGCGTAGATGTGCATGTAATACCAGGCGCGCTGCCGCAAATTGCGATCCTCGGAGAGCCGTTCCCACGTCGTGCCGCCATCGTCCGAGCGAAAAACTGCGCCATCTTCCGCCTCGACGAGCGCCCAGACGCGATCCCGCTTGGCGGGCGACACGGCGAGGCCAATCTTGCCGAGGACGCCCTTCGGCAAGCCGGGATTGCGCGTGATTTCCGTCCATGAATCGCCGCTGTCAGTGGATTTGAAGATGCCACTCCCCTCGCCGCCGCTGACCAGTTGATGTGCCTCCCGGCGCGCCTCCCAGAATGAGACGTAGAGAATGCGTGGGTTATGTGGGTCCATCACGAGGTCGCTCGCCCCCGCTATCTCGCTACGGAAGAGGACATGATTCCATGTCTTCCCGCCGTCCTTCGAGCGATAGACGCCGCGCTCCTTGTTCGGGCCGTGTGCGTGGCCGAGCGCCGCGACATAGATCAAGTCCGGGTTCCGAGGGTGGATACGGATTTTGGCAATGTGCCGGGTATCCGCGAGGCCGCAATGCGTCCATGTTTTGCCCGCATCGGTGGATTTGTAGACGCCGTCCCCATGCGCGACATTGCCGCGAATCGAGACCTCGCCCATGCCGACGTAGATGACATTCGGATCGGATTCGGAAACCGCGATTGCGCCAACCGATGCCCGTTTGAAATAACCGTCTGAGATGTTCTCCCAGAAGACGCCGCCATCGGTCGTCTTCCAGACGCCGCCACCCGTCGAGCCGAAATAAAAGACCTGATCGCGCGCGGGATCGCCCGCGACTGCGACGACGCGTCCCCCCCGGAACGGCCCGATCAGCCGCCATTCGAGTGCGTGCAACTGATCACTGGCAAGGATTGTGTCGCTCATCGTTTCCCCTTCTCCTCATCTGCTCCACGATGGCCAAACGTGCCGCTAGTCTCGCATACGGCGGGGAGGTGCGGCAATCCGTGAGATTGTTGGAAGGAGAGGTTCTTGTCGAGAAACGGTCACCATCTCAGGGTTTACCCAGTTGCTCCACATCCCATCGTCGCCAAGTGCTCAGTTGTTGATCGAGGTACGCATCGTTGACGAGCCAGAGGCCACTCCATGCCGTCCAGTTGCGTGCCCGATTTCCCATGCTCCATATCCCATTCGCCGCCGCGAAATAGGGAACTGCTGCCAGATCAGTTGACCCAAACCGCCTGGCCTCGGTATATCCCCTGAGAAATGCGTCCCACCGATCACTCCCCGCGTATTGGAATACGCCGGGCGGATCATACGCGCGCCATCCCGGACCGCCCGAATCGAAATCATAAAAGATGAAGCGATTATCTTCTGTGACATGCACATTGTCGAGGGTTAGGTCACCGTGGCATACGCCCCAGTCCAATCGTTCGGCAGCGAGGTAGGTAATAGAGGAGCGGATTTTGTCCGCCAGACGAGTGATAAAGTCCCAGTCATCGGGTCTGGATTCCAGCCACGGGCGGAGCGCGGTGAGTGGCTGATCGAGCAGGTATGCGAGATCGAGCGGTGCCCGCGTATGGGCGCTCATGAAGTCGTCAAGCGCCAAGTGCATATGCGCCGCCGCGAGACCGAAATGATAGTAAAGCGTTGTGGAGAAGGGTGGGGTTGGCTTTGTTCCCGCCGCGTAAGGGAAGAGGACGTAATGCCGCACACCTTCCAGAGCGCGTAGCGCACCAATGAGACGTCCATCACGTCGGCGAAGGGCGGCAGTGACCGCTACCCCCTTCGCGACGAGATGGGTCAACACATCGAGTTTAGGCAATCTCGGCGAATGATCGCCAATGTGCGCGATACACCTTCACGATGTAACGTTCGGTCGTCGTTGTGAGCAGATAGACATCATTGACGTACGACCGGACAAGCGCGCAGTCGAGCAGAGTGCCAATGTCGTAGGCTTGGGCGATCTCGGCGAGAAGTGCGTCCGGCGCGAGCAATGACGACGTGGCAGGAAACACGGGTGCGGACGCCGTTGGGCTATCGTCACCATCGTGGGGAGCGATCATTCGTCAGCCTGCGATTGCCCGATCAAGGCGGGCAGTGCGATTTCCTCGATGAACGACGCATTCGGTTGCGCGATGTACTGTGCGGGGTCGGGATCGAGTGTGGTGCGCTCCGGTGAGGCGTAATACGCCGCCTCCGCGCGTTCCCAGTCGTCCCCGTCGTAGGACAACAGCCAGATGAACTCATTGCGCGCGGCGTTCGTCCATGCCTTCGGGATCGTGAAACCATACGCATGGCGGAGGGGATAGACGCCCGCGACCCACGCCCTCACAAAGTCGTTCATCTTGCCACGATTGATCGTGTAGACCCGTAACTGTATCGCCACGATGCGCTCCCCTTTACAACACCGAAACGACCTGCGGGTAGACGCGCTGGAAGGCTTCGGCGTAGCGGATGCCAGATGCGCCACCGGCGCGGCGCGCATGATTGGCGCGGTAGACGGCGCGTTCGCTGTAATAATCGCGCAGGTAGGATTGCGCCTTCATCGCTTCCATCGCCTGCTGCTTCTTCGCGAAGACGGCGGTGATGTCGAGGAAGGTCGTCGGCATGAAGTTGCAGAGTTCGGGCTGGTGCGGCTCGAAGAGGAAGAGCGCGGGCGGTGCGATCGTCGCAAACGCACTCGCCACACCCGCCCCCGCCGCCAGCACGCGCGCCCGCACCGCTGCCGCGTGGCCGACATCGTGATCCTGATTGTAGGGATCGCGCTCGGTGTGGGTGAGGATGACATTCGGCGCATAGTCGCGGACGATCGCGGCCAACTCCTCCAATGCCGCGCGGGGCACTTCGAGCGGATAGTCGCCGAGATCGAGGCAGCGGAACGTCGCGCCGACCGCCTCCGCCGCCTCGCGTGCCTCCGCCTCCCGGACGCGCTTGACGTTCTCGACGGTCTGCCCCGGTTCCTTCCACAATTCGCCGGACTCGCCGCGCTCGCCATATGAGCTGTCTCTTATACACATCTCCGAGCCCACGAGACAGGCAGAAATCTC
>CALBSO010000062.1 GCA_937968015.1 uncultured Thermomicrobia bacterium | reverse complement strand
CCTTTGAGGCCATCAGCGTATCTCTGTCTAACGATGATTGTCTACCTACTTAGCGGGGACGAAGCAGGCGTTGGCAATGTTTCATACGGCGTTCCCGGACATGCACGAGACGATCGAGCAGATGGTTGCCGACGGAGAGTGGGTGGCAGTGCGGGAGACGTTTGCGGGGACGCACCGGGGGGAGTTCAACGGGATACCGCCGACGGGCAAACGAGTGTCGGTGCAGGCACAGACGTTCTTCCGCGTGCGTGCGGGCAAGATCGTGGAGGACCGGCCGCTGGTGGACATGCTGCGGATGCTGCAGCAACTCGGGGTCATCCCGACGCCTGACCAGGGCGCGTAATCGGGAGTACCTGTCAGGTGCCCGTTCCGCCGGAGAATGGCCGAAGAGGACGACGGGGCGGATGAACTCATAGGTGCGCTGCGCGGGGGAGCAGGTCGAGTTAGTGCCAGTCGTCGGTGCGAGGATACCGGGTCACTCATTACGGCTACGCCTGCTCGCATACCAGAATTTCTGCATATTCTGGTATGCGAGCACATTCCCTGAGCGCCCTCAGCCGAGCGCTTGCCCCAATACGCCGACCGCGCGGTCTGCTTGCGCCGTCGTCAAGATCAATGGCGGCAGGAAGCGGATGATCAGGCCGCCCGCCGGGAGAGCGAGCACACCGCCCTCTTGCAAGCGTCGCAAGACCGGTGTGACTTTCGTCTTCAACTCGACGCCGATCATCAGGCCGCGCCCGCGCACATCGCGGATCATCGGGTGGTTGAGCGCGCGTAACCCGGAAAGGAAATGCTCGCCGACAATCGTACTCTGCTCCAGCAGCGCATCATTGATGATCGTAGACAATGTGGCGTGCGCCGCCGCGCAGGCGAGCGGGCTGCCGCCGAAGGTATTGCCGTGCGTGCCGGGCGGCACTTGGGTTGCGACTGCTTCGGTCATCAAGGTCAATCCCATCGGGAGGCCGTTCGCCACTGCCTTGGAGACGGTGATAATGTCCGGCGTGACGCCCTCCGCAGTCGCGCGGAAGATCGCGCCCGTGCGGAACGCGGTCTGCACTTCATCGAAAATCAACAGTGCGCCGTGTGCATCGCACGCCTCGCGCGCCGCCTTCAGATAGCCTTCGGGAGCCGGGTGAATGCCGCCTTCGCCCTGGATCGGCTCGACGATGAGCGCGGCGGTCTCATCCGTGATCGCCGCGAGCGAATCCGGGTCGCCGTAATTGATGTGCGTCACGGTGCCGTACATCGGTGCGTACGCCTCACGGTACTTGTTGTCGCCTGTGACGGCGAGCGAACCCATCGTCCGCCCGTGGTACGCGCGGCGGGTGGCGACGAGATGCTGCCGCCCGCTGACGGCGCGCGCGAACTTCAGCGCCGCCTCGACGCTCTCCGTGCCACTGTTGCAAAAAAAGGCACGCGTGATGCCGGGTGGCGTATGCTCCATCAGCAGTTGCAGATACCGGGCACGCTGATCGTTGTAGAAGGACTGATGGCACGTTGTGAGTGTTGCGGCCTGTCGGGTGATCGCCTCCGTCACCATCGGGTGCGCGTGCCCGAGAATTGCCGCGCCGTACGCGCTCATACAATCGAGATATTCTTTGCCGTCCGAATCCCAGAGCGTCACGCCCTGCCCGCGCACGAGCGCGACATCCCGCTTCGCGTACAGCGGCACGAGATCAGCATTTTCAATGTCGCGAATCGTCTCGATGCCCATGATCGCATCGGTTGGCCGTGTCGTTACCATCGCTCAATCCTCCTACCTACCCCCAACCCCCTCCCTAAAAGGAGGAGGTGACTCATTTCGTCTATTCGGATGTTCCCCATCATGCCCCGATTTCTCAGCGGCTTGCTCCCCCTTCCTTTTAGGGGGTTGGGGAGTTAGGTTCTTTCCAGCACCGCCCTTGGCGCGATCACGGTTCCCTCGCCACGCAGGGCGCGCTGCACCGGTTCCGCCACGCGCGCGTCGGCAAAGACAACGCGCCCGACACCGCCTTTCAGGGCGTTGAACGCGGACAGCACCTTCTTTTTCATCCGACCTTGCGCCATCGAAAGCGCCGCCTCATCCGTCTCGCCCGCGAACGGGATATGGCGCACCAGGCTCCCCTCATCGTTCACGTCCGCGAGCAAACCGGGGGTGTTCGAGAAGATCAGCAGCGCCTCCGCGCCGAGCGCGACGGCCAGTTCCATCGCCAGTTTGTCGCCGTCCACATTGATCGCTTCGTCATCGGTGCTGATGGCAGGCGGCGTCAGCACCGGCAGATAGCCATTTTCGACCAGCAGGCGCGGCAGCGTCGGATCAATCGTCTCGATTGAGCCCGCGAAGTCGCCGTGGAGCATCTTCGGCTTGCCCTCCTCGATGACGCGGATCGCGGATTTGCGCCGTCCCGAGGCGATACGGCCATCCATTGCGGTGAGGCCGACGGCATTGACGCCGAGCGCCTGCAATTTCTCGACAAGCCGCTTATTGATCCGGCCCGCATACGCCATCAGGAAGGCATCCATCGTCTCGGTGTCCGTGAAGCGGCTCACCTGCCCCGTCGCGCTCGTCACCTGCCGGACGGGGATACCGAGCCGCTCGCAGAGATCGTCCAGTTCCTTGTTCCCGCCGTGGACGAAGATCACCTGTTCCCCGCCGCGCACGACCGCCGCGAGGTCCGTAACGAACGACTCTGTATCTATCCCCCGGCTCCCGCCCAACTTAATCACGAGCATGATGCCTCCTTCGTCGGAAGTTCGGGGTTCAGGGTTCGAGGTTTGGGGTGGGATTCCTCGAACCCCGAACTCACACAGGGTGCAGCCCCGCGAATTCGAGCGATGTCGTTTCCGGGAAACCGCAGCGGATATTCATCGAATGAACGGCCTGCCCGGCCGCGCCCTTCATCAAGTTATCAATCGCGGCGAGGACAACGACGCGATTGGAATGCGGGTCGCGCTCAAAACCGACATCGCAGTAGTTCGAGCCGGTGAGGATCTTCGGCTCGGGGTTACGATGGATGCCGCTCGCCTCTTTGACGATCCGCATGAACGGCTCGCCCTTGTACGCACCCCGGAAGATTTTCCAGAGATCTTTATCCTCCAGTGGTTCCTTGAGAAACGCATGGCTCGTCGTCAGGATGCCGCGTACTGCCTCGACGCTCGTCACGGACATCGCGATGGGCTGCGCGCGGCCCTCCACCGTCAGTTCCTGAATCACCTCCGCGCTGTGCCGGTGGCCCGTTGGCTTGAACGAGCGGATGACGCCCGACCGCTCCGGGTGATGCGACGCGAGACCGCTCTCGCCGCCCGCGCCGGAGGACCCGGTCTTGGATTCAATGACAATCGGCATCTTCGGATCGAGGACGCCCGCTTTCGCGAGCGGATAGAGGCCGAGAATCGCCGCCGTCGCGTTGCAGCCGGGGGAAGCGATGTACCGGGCGTCGCGGATCTCATCGCGATGCAACTCCGGCATGCCGTAGACGAACTCACCGAGCAGTGCCGGCTTCGCGTGAGTGTGGCCGTACCAGATCGGGTAATCGTCGGGGTTGTGGAGGCGGAAATCGGCGGACAGATCAATGATGACGTTCGCCTTGGCGAGGAATTGGTCAATCTTGCCCATCGTCACGCCATGCGGCGTGCAGAGAAAGAGCACATCAACGTGCTCGAGCGCCTCCATCGGTGTGAACGTGAGGTCCGTCCGGCCGCGTAAGTTCGGATGCATACTGCGTACGAACTTCCCCGCCTGCCGCTCGCTCGTCACCTGCCGAATCTGTACGTTCGGGTGCCCAAGCAGGAGGCGTACCAACTCACCGCCCGCGTATCCCGATCCACCGACGATACTCGCTGTCACCGTGTCCATTTGACGTACCTCGTTCGTATATCAGACGGCCACGCGCCGTCCCGTTTGTAATGCCTCGCGGACGATGCTCGCCCGCCCCGCCAATCGCTCGAATTCCTCGGGCGTATAACAGAGGATGTCCGCCGCGTACGCCGTCGGCCAGCACGCATATGCCGCGACGAGCCGTTCCACCCAACCCTGCGCCCCGAACTCCGGCGCGACGACGATCAGGTCAAAGTCGCTGCGCGGAGTTGTCGCCATGCCACATGCCCGAGAGCCGTACCACACGAGCGTCGAAACCGCGAAACCGCTCGCTCGTAATGCCGCAACGAATGTCTGCACGACATCCGCGTCGGCGGGGTGCGGTTCGCCACTCACGCGCTCGCCTGTTCGTGCCCCGTGATCGCCAGTTGCGCGCGCGTCCACGCCAGTGTCTCGCGCGCGGTAGCGATCGCGGCAGTCGCCTCCTCCCGTGCGCGGATCTGCGCGTCACCGTGCGCCGTGCCGGGGTAGCGACCAGCGAGGTAATACGCATACAACTCGACCAGGCGCGAGAGCATGCCCGCCGGGGTGCCAACCTCTGTGCCGATCCGCCGCAAGTCGTGGGTGCGCGCGGGGAGTTCGCCGGTCCGCTCGACGAGCAACCCCTTCAACGCTTTTTCCACGGATTGCTGCGCGTGCAGGGCCATCGCGTGGTACTGCGCGGCATCGAAAAGCACCTGTGCCGCATCAAAATCCTCTGAGGCGGCCATCAACCATTCCGTTGTTTCTTCGCGCATCATTCCCCGCCTTTACGATGTCCCGCGCTCCGCGGCGACGCCCGCACGCGTGCCGCTCGTTTGGCGCGCTTTCGCGACCACATAGTCGAGGATTTCCCCCGCGATATCAACATCGGTCGTCTCCATCAGCCCATGGAACTCCGCGCCGACATTGATTTCGATCACCTTAAGCCCTTCATCCGTCTCGACGAGATCAACGCCCATGATCTCACCGCCAACGGCGCGCGCCGCGTGCAGCGAGATTCCCTCAATGTCCTGCGTGATTGGCGCGTGCGACGAGGTCGCGCCGCGCGCCGTGTTTGTTACCCAATGGTTGGCATTGCGGTACGATGCCGCGATCGCGCGATCCCCCACGACGAAGACACGAATATCGCGCCCCGGCTTCTCGATGTACTCCTGGATGTAGAAGATCGAGTGATGGAACGATCCGAGCACCGCTTTGTGCTCCAGCACCGCTTCCGCCGCCGCGCGGGTGTTCACCTTCGCGAGCAGCCGGCCCCACGAACCGGTATTCGGCTTCAGCACCGCCGGATAGCCCATCTCCTCGATCGCGTCCAGCGCCGATTGCGGCGTGTAGGCGACCATCGTCCGCAGCGTCGGCACGTCCGCCTCGACAAAGGCGAGCGTCGTCTGGAACTTGTTGTCGCAAATCTGGCTCGCGGCAAACGAGTTGACGGTCGGGATGCCCCACGAGGAGAGCAACCGCAAGGTATATTCGGCGCGTGAGTGGACGAGCGAGCGGTCGAGCACGACATCCACGTCGGGAAAGGTCCGGTGGCCGAGGTCGAAATGCACCTCGCGGTCGTAGACGGGCACGGTTTCGATACCCCGATCGGCGGCGCGGGCGAGAATGTTCTTCTCCTCGACCCGCACCTGTGAGAGCAATATCCCCAGCCTCATCCGTTCCTCCCGCGCATCTGCGCCGCGAACTCGCCAAGCGCGGCGTCGAGGGCGGCAATCGCATGCCCGTACTCCGCGAGGCTGATATGCTCATCCGGTGTATGATCGAGGGAGGAATCGCCGGGGCCATACGCCGCCATCTGGCACTGCCACGCCGGCCCGACGACGTTCATGTCCGCCGTCCCGGTCTTGGATTTGAACCGTGGCGTGCCACTGGCGGCGCGCACACCGACCAGCAGCGAACGGACGAGCGGCGTATTCTTTTCGCAGCGATAGGCGGGTACCGGGCGTTCCAGGAGTGTGAGACGGCCGGCCGTCACTCCATTGTGGAGTTGATCGAGAAGTGCGCCCGGCGCCACGGCGACTGGCAAGCGAATATTGAAGTCCATCCGTGCCCGCTGTGTCAGGCCGTCCGTCTCGGACGCAAACGATCGCAACGCCGGCTCAATGCGTTCAATGATGCTCGCGCCTTTGTCGTTCATTGCTTCGCACGCGGCGGCGATGCCATTCCAGATACCGACCGCGACCTGTGGAGCGGATGGTTGCTGCCCCGCCCCGTGCGCGTTCGGCTGCTCCAATTCATACCGCAGTTGCATGCTTCCCTTGTAGCCGAGGACGACGCTCTCCCACGCGCCCGGCTCGCCGATGATGCAGGCATCGGGCGCGGGCATCGTTTCGGCGAGGAAGTTCGCGCCCGGAGAATGCGCTTCCTCTCCGATCCCGCCGATCACCGTCACGCGGAGGCCATCGAGCGCGCCGCGTTGGTAGGCTCGCGCCGTCGCGGCAACAAAGGTCGCGAGCGGCCCCTTCGCGTCCACGCTTCCCCGCCCGTAGAGCAGATCGCCGCCTTCGATGCGCACCGGGAATTGGCCGGGCACCGTATCAATGTGACCGAGTAGGACGAGATGGACGGGGCCGCTGCCCACCGCCCCGACCGCGTTGCCGATCCCATCAATGTGCGTACGGAAATCTCGCCGCGCCATCTCGGCACACAAATAGGTCACGGCCTCCCGCTCGCCGGGATTGACGCTGGGGATGGCGACGAGGTCGCGCAGGAGTGCGATCTCATCGGCGGTGGGCGTTGGCTCACTCATGGGCGCTCGCTCCCGCGAGGTGCGCACCCCGCCGTGCGGCGGAGAGGACGTAATCGGCGATTGCCCCCGCAATGTCCGCGCCCGTCGCCTCCTCCGTCTCACGGAACTCGACTGCGTAGTTCACTTCGCCAACCAGCGGGCCGCGCTCCGGGTGTTCGTGAATGTCCACGGCGAGCACGCCGCCGACGTAGCCAGCGATGGCGCGGGAGGCGCGCATCGCCACATCGTAGATCGCCGTGGAAGCCTCGATCGGTTCGACCTTCAGGTGGCGATTCGAGCCGATGCGCCAGCCGCCGCCGCTGCGCGCCTCGACAGAGAGCACCTGCCCGCCAACCACCATCGCGCGCAGGTCGCGCCCTGGCTTGGGGATATACTCCTCGATATAGAAGACTTCGTGGTGCGCCGAGCCGAGCGTCGCCTTGTGCTCAAGCACCGCCTCCGCCGCATCGCGATCCTCGATCAACGAGACGAGTTGCCCGCCGGTACCGATGATCGGCTTGAGGACGACCGGGTAGCCAATCTGTTCCATCGCCTCGACCGCCGCTTTCGGTGAAAATGCGATACGGACGGCGGGCACCGGCACCTCGGCCTCATTGAGCACCGCTGTCTGCCGGAGTTTATTGCTACACAGATTGATGACGGCGGGCGTGTTCACCGTCGGAATGCCGGCGGCCTGGAAGAGCGTCGTCACGTAGCGGGAGCGCGAGAGATGGAGCGAGCGGTCGAGGATCGCGTCGAACTGGCCGCGCGCGTCCGTGTGCGGATCAAAGATCAGCGCGTGATCCGACACCAACTCCACGGCCGCGCCGCGCGCCTCGATCGCGGCCGCAATCCGCTTCTCATCTGTCCGCATCCGCGTCATCAAGATCGCCACCCGCTGCGACACGCTCACTCCGTTCGCTCAGTAACGAGTAACGAGTAATGAGTGGAGAGCAAGCGGCGATTTCTCGTTACTCGCTACTCACTACTCGCTACTCGTTACTCTACTCTCCCCAATCTTCCTCTTCTTCGGGTGCAAGTTGCAGTTCGAGCGGTTCGATCTCCACGACTTCGAGTTCGACGCCGCACTCCGGGCACTGAATGATCTCACCCTTGGTCAGGCCGGAGACTTGCCACTCCGCGCCACACTCCGGGCATTCCGCTGTCATCGTTGTCGTTGCGGTCATCGCTGCGATCCTTTCCAATATTCAAATCCCCTGTTCCGCCCTCGCGACGAGGGCAGTAATCGCGCCCGCGAACGCGTCGCGCCGCTGCAAGGCGATGGTGCGTTCTTCGGCAATCCACCGTTTGAGGTGCTCCAAACCGAGGTTACCGCTCGCGCCGAGATGCGTTCGCTCCCGCAACGCCGCGTCGGCATCCACGGGTGGCAGATCGTCCGCGATTTTGGCGATTTTCCGATAGGCGTCGCGGAACGGCACGCCCTGCTTGACGAGATCGTATGCCATATCCGTCGCGAAGAGTTCGGGCGAGCAGGCGGCACGGATCGCCTCCTCATTGACCGTCGTCTTGCGAATGGTCAGCGCGCAGATCGCCAGCGCGTCATTGACAGTGTCGAAGGCGCGGATCATCGGCCCCTTCGTCTCCTGAAAATCAATGTTGTAGCCGGAAGGCAGCCCGGCGATGATGCCGGCGATCTGCTGCTGCAATGCGAGCACGGTGTGTGTCCTCCCACGGACGAGTTCCATCAGGTCCGGGTTGCGCTTCTGCGGCATGATGCTGCTGCCGGTTTCGAGGGTTTCGGACATCCGCATGAAGTTGTACTCGCTCGTCACAAAGAGCAGCATATCCTGCGCGAACTTCGAGAGGTCGAGCATGACTTGTGCCAGCGCCTGCACCGCGAGCAGTTCGAACTTGCCGCGCGCGTTCTGGGTGTAGAGGACGTTGTTCTGCACTTTCGCGAAGCCGAGCAGGTCGCTCGTCAATTGCCGGTCAATCGGCAAATTGACGCCGTACGACGCCGCCGAGCCGAGCGGGTTTTGGTCCGTGATGTGGTAGGCGGTCTTCAAGAGCGCGAGATCGTCCATCAGCGATTCCGCGAAGGCGCTCGCCCAGAGGCCGACCGAGGAGAGCATCGCGCGCTGCATGTGCGTGTAGCCCGGCATCGGCGTCCATTCCTCGCGCTCGGCAAAGGCCGCGAAGGCGTCGGCGGCATCAATGATATTTGCCATCGTCGTGAGAATTTCGCCTTTGGTGTAGAGGCGAGTATCTACCAGTACCTGATCGTTGCGCGAGCGCGCGGTGTGAATCTTCTTCCCGGCGTTGCCCGTCGTCTCCGTCAGATGGTTCTCAATCTTCGTGTGGACATCCTCGTCCCCTTCCGCCAGCATAAACGCGCCCGCGTCATACAGTTCGAGGACATGCACGAGTTCCTTCAGCAGCGCGTTCACTTCACCGTCCGTGAGGATACCGATGCGATGGAGCATGATCGCGTGCGCCATCGAACCCCAGACATCGGCGGGCACGAGGCGATTGTCGAGCACGGCATCGTCACCGATCTCGTACCGCTCGGCGAGCGCGTCGAGTTGGTACTCCTTCTGCCAGAGTTTCGGTCCAGATGTCGTCACTCAGGCGTCTCCCTCTGATGATGTGCCGCCACGGGCCGCCTTCCAGCGCGCATCGCGCTTGGCGAGTAGTTCGAACGGCAGGGCGCGCACCTGCGCCGCCGGGCCGCACCAGCGCTGATCGAACGACGATGATTGGATGGAGCGCACTTCCTCGAAATAGAGCGACGAAGGAGACTGGCGGCTGAGGATTGTCATCGTCCCTTTGTACAGTTCGATTTCGTACGTACCATTCACTGGCCCCTGCGATTGCGCGATAAAGGCATCGAGGTCCGCCTTCAGCGGCGTGAACCATTCCGCGCCGAAGACGAGGCGGGACCACTGCGCGTCCACGACCTTCTTGAACTGAATCTCATCGCGCGTGAGCGTGAGTTGCTCCAGGTCGTGGTGCAGCGCGAGGATGATCGCGGCGGCGGGCGCTTCATAGATCTCGCGACTCTTCAGGTCCATGATGCCATCCTCGATGATGTCAATCCGGCCGAGGCCGTTCGCCCCGCCGACATCGTTGAGGATCGGCACGAGCTCCGCGAGCGACATCCGCTGCCCATTGATCGCGGTCGGCACACCCGCCTCGAATGTAAGGGAGAGCGTCGTGCCAACATCCGGCGCGTGATAGGGCGGCGTATACCAGAGCCAGATATCGTCCGGCAGTTCGGTTTCGAGCGTGATCCCGCCGGAGGCGATCGAGCGGCACCACATCGTCTTGTCCTCGCCACCGAGAATCACTTCCTGGATTGGGATGCCGTAATGCTCGCAGAGTGCCATCTCTTCGAGCCGGGTCAGATTGAGATCGCGGACGGGGATCAGGATACGGAGATCGGGCGCGAAGAGTTTGAAGGTGTTCTGCGCGCGGTACTGATCATTGCCTTTACCGCTGGAACCATCCACGATCGCGTCGCAGCCGAGTTGGGCAGCATATTTCGCGGCGGTCGCCCCGATCAGTTGACGTGTCATGCTCGTCGCGCACGGGTAGCCATCGTAGTCCACGTTCGCGCGGATCGCTTTCGCGAGCCACTCAGTAAACTCGACGCGGGCATCGAGGAAGCGGAGATCGAGGCCGAGCGTTTCCGCCCGCTCGCGCGCCCGAAGCAGTTCGTCCTCGCCCTGCCCGACATCCACAGTGATCGCGATAATCTCCGCCGCATGATAATGCTCGCGCAGCAGCGCCGCGCAGATGGCGGAATCAAGCCCGCCCGTCCAGCAAAGCGCCGCCCTGGCAATTGGCTCCGCCGGATTCGCCGCCACCTTCGCGAGCGCGGACTGCACATGCGCTGTTGTGTCGAGTACGACGCCCGTCATCCTTGCCCCTCCTCGTCCATTCCGCCGAGGCCCGTGAACATCAAAAAACGCCCCGTCATCCTCCGCGTCGGTCCGGAGGGACGAGAGCGTATTGTAGCGCATCCCGTGGTACCACCCTCGTTGCCGGAGCATGCACTCCGACCACTCGTGTTGGCGCTATTCCGGCGTGGGCGCCACCCACCGCCACCTACTTGCACTTGCTCGCGCTTTCTTCGGTGGGCCGCTCCGAGGCGCGTTCGCCGCTCGCTTGACCGTTTCCAGGCTCCCACACTTCCCTGGTTCGCTGTCGGCCGCGTGGCAGGTACTTCTCCTCTTCATCGCGGGATATTCAGTTAGAGAGAAGAACCTACCACACGGCCGCGGCATCGTCAAATTCCCCTGTGCGTTTTTCCGGGCGATGCGTGAGCCTATTGCAGAATTTCTGCTATACTGAATGGCAGCAATCGAGGAGAGGAGGAAAGATGCTTGTCAAACTCGGACAACGCGGCACCGTGACATTGCCGAAAGATCTCCGTGAGGGTTTACCGGAGCAAAGTTTATTTGAAGCCATTCGTCGCCCGGATGGCGTAATCGAATTGCGCCCGCAGCAAACGATTGACGCCTCCCAGGCATGGTTCTGGGCGGAACAATGGCAACAAATGGAGCGCGAGGCCGATGAAGACATTGCTGCGGGGCGCGTGGCCACGTTCGATAACGTCGAGGATTTCATCGCCGATCTTGAGCGATGAAATTCCGGCGCACGCAACGTTTTCTTGCTGACTACAAGCGTTTGTCGGATGCGGAGCGCGCACTATTTCTTGCGGCCGTCCGCCAGATTAATGATGTATATGCGGGGCGGGGCAATCGTCGCCTACCGGATTGGCCTGCAGCATTACGCATCGGGCATCTGTCGTCGGTTCCCAGGATATGGGAGATGACATGGTCGTTCTCCGGACCGGACGGCCGTGCCACTTTCGAGTTCGTCACGATTGATGACGAACCGGCGATCCTTTGGCGACGTATCGGCGATCATAGCATCTTCAACCAGCCATAAATGAAACAAGCACCGCATCCGCACAGGATATTTACGTGATTCGCGCACCTCACGCGAGAAGAGTCGTTTGTCCCAGATCAAACGCCGCACGCGTGAAGACCTGGCTGGTGTCAACAATGACATTGCCATTGACGACAGCGGCATGCATGTAGTCGAGGGGACGGTTCGCGGGGCCACCGAGCCGGAGCCCTCGTTTGCCATCGAACACCGCGCTATGACAGGGGCAGACGAAGTTGCCGCCGGTCGCCTCGCTCGGCGGCGGTAATGCGCAGCCGAGGTGTGTGCATTTCCATGAGACGGCGATGACGGCATTGTCCGCCGCCGGGAGTAGAAAGAATCGCCCTTCGGTGTTCCGCACGAATTTCTGGCCCGCAAGCGAGGCGCGCATCTCATACACGCTCCCTGCATTCGTCTTCGCACCACCCGCGCGCTTACCCTTGCCACATGCGGACAATAGCACCGCGGGGCCTGCACCAAACGCGGCGGAGAGGAATGATCGCCGCCTCCATACCCGCTTCATGGGATTCGTCATGTCGGCTCCTTTCGGACTCCGTTGTCCGTCGTCATGTCAGCACCACATCGTGCCACTGTCTATCATACTCGAGAAACCCACCCACTGTGCTACAATCACCGTAGTGTGTACGTACACTCTCGGAGGGGGCGCATGAATGCATTCGATAGCGCGCTGATCGTCGCGGCGCTCGGTGTGGCGGCGTTGACCTTCACGCAACCGCCAATCACAGTGATTGCGGACATCGTCGCGGTCTATGCGGCGTCGGTCCTGGCTGGTATCCTCTACCGTCCGGCGTCGCAATTCGCCGTGATGCGCTTCTTGCCGGACAGCGGGACGCGGACGGTGCGAATCGTCGTGTTTGTGGTATTACTCATCGGTGGCGCACTCGTGCTGCGAGGGATACTCCGGCGCGTTGCGGGGCTGATGGCGGTGTCACGATTGGCGGCGGGGCCGCTGCTCGGCAACGTGCTATCGGCGGGATTAGCGGTTGTCCTCGCGCTTGGCGTCGTGTTGTTGGCGGTCGTCGCGGTCGTCACTGTGGCGCAAATTCCGTCGTCGGTGGGCATCGTCGCTTTCGCACGGGAGCAGACCGTGCATTCGATCCTCCTGCCGCGGCTCACGGAGCCGATTACCATCTATCTCCGGCTCGTCGGCGTCTTTTTCCCGCACGGACTGCCGGAGGTTTACAATAGTGTCGCGGGGCTGGCGATCCCCGCCTGAAACGGGGAAGGACCAGTATCCGTGCCGATCGCGGCGAGCATTCTCGAAACCCTCGAATACCCGAAAGTCCTCGCACGCCTCGCGCGGGTCTGCGATTACTCGCTGGCGCGCGAGCGGGCGGACGCGTTGCGGCCCGATACGACCGTGCCCGCTGTGCGCCGCATGCTGACCGAGACGACTGAGGCGCGCACGCTCCTCGCCTCGATCCCGGAGATCGGCGTTGGTGGCGCGCGGGATGTGCGCGAGCCGGCGCGACTGGCCGCGCTCGGCGTGACGCTCAACCCCGCGCAACTCCTCGACATCCGCGACACCGCCGCCGCCGCCCGGGCACTTCGCCAGACAATTACGCGCCTGCCCGAAGCGTCGGAGCGATTCCCGATCATCCTCGACCATGCGGCCGCACTCAGCGATTTCACGAACCTCGACGCGACGATCACCGCCGCGATCTCCCCGCGCGGTGACGTTCTCGACAGTGCGTCGGATGAACTACGGCGTATCCGCATCGGCGTCCGTACCGCACAGAGCCGCCTCATGGAGTACATGAATAACTTCACGCGCGGATCGCGGTCGGCGGCATTGCAGGAGCCGATTGTCACCGAGCGCGCGGGGCGATACGTCGTGCCGGTGCGGGCCGACCAGCGCGCGCAGGTGCCCGGTATCGTCCATGACACCTCGGCGAGCGGGCAAACGCTCTTCGTCGAGCCGATGGAAGCGGTCGAGTTGAATAACCGCTGGCGGACACTGCAACTCGAAGAGGAACGCGAGGTCGAGCGCATCTTGCAGGCGCTCACCGCGTATGTCGCGAAGGAAGCGGACGCATTCGAACGGGCGATGGGCGGCATCGCGGCGATTGACTTCGCGCTCGCGAAAGCGCGCCTCGCGGCGGAGATGCGCGCGAACGCGCCGCGCCTCTGGACGGCGGATGACGCGCCGAAGCACGTACCCGAGGGCGCGCACCCGACGCTCCGGCTCGACCTGATCGAGGCGCGGCACCCGCTCCTCATTGGTACCGTCGTGCCGACCGACATTTCCCTCGGCGACCGTTTCCGCATTCTCGTCATTACCGGGCCGAACACGGGCGGCAAGACGGTCGCGCTCAAAACCGTCGCCCTGCTTGCTTTGATGACGCAATCCGGGCTGCACATCCCCGCCGACGAGCGGAGCGTGATGCCCGTCTTCGAGAACGTCTTTGCAGACATCGGCGACGAGCAGAGCATCGAACAGTCCCTCTCCACCTTCAGCAGCCACATGACGCGCGTGATCGCCACGCTACGGGATGTGACGCCTGATGCACTCGTCCTGTTTGACGAACTCGGCGCGGGGACGGACCCGGAGGAAGGTTCCGCCCTCGCCCGCGCGCTGATCGCCACACTGCTCGAACGCGGCCCCCTCGTGATCGCGACAACACACTACAGCGAACTAAAATCGTATGCGTATGCCACGCCGGGCGTCGAAAACGGCAGCGTCGAGTTCGATGTGGAAACGCTCTCGCCCACCTATCATCTGACCGTCGGCGTGCCGGGGCGGTCGAACGCGTTCGCCATCGCGCAGCGCCTCGGCCTCGATCCGGCGGTCGTTGAGCGGGCGCGGCAGTACGTCGCGC
>CALBSO010000061.1 GCA_937968015.1 uncultured Thermomicrobia bacterium | reverse complement strand
GACGCGCCCCCAGGATATCCTGCCCCGTTTCAGTACCGTAGCCATCGTTTCCTCCTGATCTTCCCTTCAGTGTCGAATCCACTCCTCGGCATGCCCGAGGATTCGTCACGACCCGTTGGTGATGACTTGCCTCTGCGCCAAGCCCCTCCTCTCATCGGCCCCAAAGTGACGGTCCCAGGCCCGGTCTCGCGCCCACCGACGGGACGGAAACCCGACGACTGGCATTCGTTCCACATAGCGGCGCTATGTGTACCGGGTATGCGGACGTTTGTCAAGTTTCGCGCCTGGCGTCCAGACATAACGCGGTTTTCCCGGTGGTGGCAGGCTTCCAGTCTGCCACCACCTTTTCTCCCTCTGCGAACGATATGAAGTAGGGAGGGAGCAACGGCTCCCTCCCTACGTAGTCCTACTTCTTGATCTGCCAGTGCGCGATATTCCAGACGTTCCAGTCCCAGGGTGTGGGGGCCGTATACAGTAAGTCGGCCCGCCGCCCATTGACGGAGTTCCGGTCAATGATCGGCACGATGACGAAGTTGTTGACGAGGAAGTCGTTGGCCTGAATTTGCAACTGCGCCCGCTTGTCCGGGTCGAGTTCCTTCTTCAACTGGTCCACGATCGCGTCGTACTTCGGATCGCTGTAGCGTTGGACATTGTTCAGCTTCCAGCCATTCGATTTCTGCGCGATCTGTGTGGTCGTCCAGCCATCGAAGTACGCTTCGGCGTCCGGGACACCGGGGTTGTTCGTGTACATCTCCAGGTCTTTCTCAAACCGGGAGGCGGCATCCGCGTTGGTTGGCTGACCGAAGAAGACACCGGCGTCCGCGTTCCGGATGTCCATCGAGATACCGGCCTGTGTGAAGGCGGCCTTCATGACCTGCTCTTCCTTCGCGCGCACGTCATTGACGGAGGTGCTGAAGGTGACCTTCAACTGCACGCCGTTCTTGGCGCGGATGCCGTCCGAGCCTTTCTTCCAACCCGCATCATCGAGGATCTGGTTCGCCTTCGCCACATCGAAGGAGCACTTTGTGTTCTTCGAGTTCGTTTGTGGCGGCACGCTCGGTAGGATGTTGCAGGTCGCAGCGCCGGCTGGCCCGTAGAGATTCTTGGCCATCGCCTCGCGGTCCACGAGGTAGGAGAATGCTTCGCGTACCTTCGGGTCCGTGAAGAAGGGGTGCGGCGCTTTGATCGAAGATTTCTCGCCATCCACCTCCTTGTTCGGGTCGGTGAAGTTGAACATGACGCGCTCGATGCCCCCACCGGGAGTAAGGTCAAGCACTTTCCCGCCGTCCGTCACCTGCTTGAGGATTTCCGGCGTCACCTGCAAGTTCCAGGCGTAGTCAACGTCCCCGGCGATCACTGCTTTCGCTGCCGTGCCCGCGTCGCCGCCACCCTTCCAGTCCACCGCGTCGAAGTACGGCGCGGTCGGCTCGCGGTAGTTCTCGTTGATGACGAACTGGACGTTGTCACCGGGCGTAAAGGACTTGACCTTATATGGCCCGGTGCCGATCGGGGCGGTATTGATTGGGCAGTTCTTCTGATCGGCGAGGCACTTCTCTGTCTGCGCCTTCTCCAGCACGGGTCCGTTGACACTCGTGAAGGGGAAGTACCAAAGCGGCGTCGCGGTCTTGAAGTTGATCTTCGCCGTCGTCGCGTCCGGCGTGTCGATACTCGCGATATTCGTATACGCTGGCAGGCTCGTCGCGCCCGTCTCCGGCTTGATCACGTATTCATACGTCGCCTTGACGTCGGCCGAGGTGAGGGGCGTGCCGTCGGAGAATTTGACGCCGTCCTTCAGTTTCCACGTTACACTCTTGCCGTCAGACGCCAGTTCGCCGTTCGCCACTGAGGGAATCTCCTTGGCGAGGATCGGCACGTCGGGCGTCGCAGCGTTGATGGAGATCGTCGCCAGCGTCTCTTCAACAACGGAGGACGCGGCCGAGTCCTTCGTGCCTTGCGAGACATGCAAATTGAGGATTGTCGGGGCCTGCCAGAAGAGTAGATGCAGCGTGCCACCGCCGCCGCGCTTCGTCGGGGCCGGGCCGCGTGGGTCTGCTGCCGTACTCGCCGTTGTCGAGGCGGAAGCCGTTGTGCTTGATGCGGTCGTGCTCGCCGCCGGCTTCGTCGCCGAGGCTGCCGTCCCACCCGTCGCTGCCGTCGCTGCGGGCGCCGTCGTCGCTGCCGCCGGTGCCGTCGTTGCCGCTGCCGGTGCGGTCGTCCCGGCTGCCGCTTTCGTCGGTGCGGGCGTGTTCGTCGCGCTGCTGCCACCGCAGGCAGCGAGCAGCATCGGCAGGATCAAGGTCAGCAGCGCGAACGCACTGACGCGCCCCCAGGATATCCTGCCCCGTTTCAGTACCGTAGCCATCGTTTCCTCCCACGTCTCCCTGAAATCTGATCATGCTCTTCAGAGGTCCTGCCGGTTCGTCTTCATCGCCTGTGCGTGTCGTCGTCATCCCCCCTCTCGTCGCCCGAGATGCCGGATTGTTCGTCGTATTCCACAGGACGACCAGAGATGGTCATCCTCGGCGCTGAATGCACGGTCTGAGTCCCGGTTGTTCCCTACCCTGGGATGTCGCAAGTGCATGTATCATACAGTTATTGTCAAGCGTGCGGTAGTAGGTCGCGTGCTGTCCGCGTACGATCTGTCGTCCGGGATTGGCAATGCGCGCGCGGCTGTGCGATACTGATCGTGTGGACATGGCAATCCCTCCGATTGCCTGCGGGGCAGGCGCCCCACCTCACTGGCCACATCCCAACCACAATCGAATAGTTGCGAAAAGGCGGCGGCGAGCAGTGCTCCCCGCCGCCTCGCGTGCTGCCAGTTCCGGTTCTTCGCCTCGTGAGGCTACGTGCTGATACACTCCCCATGCCGGCAGGCCTCTCCGCCGGCATGGGGATGAGGGAAAGAATCGTGGTCGTACTCAATATCGTTTTTGTGCTGCTGGCGGTCGGGGTAGTCTACGGCGCATTCGTCGTCCCGGTCTATAATTTCGCGACCCGGCCCGTCAAAGCGGGGCGCGATCTCTTTATCGTCGCCTTTTCGGTGATCTTCACCCTGGCAATCCTGCAAATCCTCTGGAGCATCCACGGCGACCTGAACCGCTGGCTCGGCTGATCGCCGTATGGCCCTGAATCTGTCGGGCGCCGTTATCCACGCTATCCACGAAACGGTGCATAACTCGGCGGCGATTTTCGCGATTGCAATGCGGAAATTACGTGTTTATCTCACGCCATACGGGCACGGATTGATCGTCACATTCCGCGCGGTGATCGCCCATCATTCTGTCCCGTGCCGGCGGCGCCTGCAACCGCGCGACCGCGTCCGGTTTGTGGCTGGGGATACCTATACGACCCGTTGGTGGAATTCCCTATGGTTAAAAGAGCAGGGGATTCGTCGTCGCCGTAGGGGGTGTGGACAACGTGGAAAACCCAATTTTCGCCGTGTCTGCAAGGAAAAACAACCTCCCCAAATCTGTCGAAGAGTTATCCACCTATCCACACGGCTGGTGGATAACCGGCACATTTGCCGAAATCGTGGGGAGAACGCGGCGCGCCCTCCGCTACTCATCCACAGCGGGCCGAGCCATCCCCATTTCGCCCACCTCCTGCACACGGATTATCCACAATGTCGGCGACTTATCCACCGAAAATGGCCGGTTATCCCCACGGGGTGTGGAAAGCCATGTTCTACGGCCCGGCCACCCTCTGGTCAAATGGACGCGTACGTACTATGCTTTCATAGGCGTCAGTGTGAGGAGAACAGGCCGGTCGAGTTATCCACCATCCGGATTGTCCACAAAGCGATGGTGCAGAAGTGGATAACGCGGGTGCATTGTGGAAAGCGATTCGTGGTAGAATGCAAGCCACGATTCGGACAAGAAAAGGGGTTCGTAGATGCAGCGCGCGACTGATCCAGGGCCCGCATCGCAACCGCTCGGTTTCCGGACGGAGATGGTGCATCGCAAGGATTTGCCCCGATTCAAGCCACTGCCGGGCATCGAGATGGAAGTCTTCAGCGGTGGGCGAGCGATGATGAACTTCGTGATCATCGAGCCTGGCGGTGTCGTTGGCTGGCATAGTCATCCGCACGAGCAGTGCGGCACCGTCATCGCGGGGGAGATTCATCTGCGCGTCGGCACGGAGGATGCGACGCCGTGGGTGTTGCATGTTGGTGATGTGTACGCAATCGCGCCGAACACGCCGCACAGCGCGACCGTCGGGCCGGAGGGCGTGACCGCGCTCGACATCTTCGCGCCACCGCGCGAGGATTACATCGCGCAGGCAATGGGCGGGCGGGACACCGCCGAGGGGACCTATCTTGCGGGATCGCCGCCGCAGTCGTAGGGAAACGACGAGCGACGCACGAGGGCGTCCCGTTGGCCTGCCAGCGCGTTGTGATGATACGGGTTAAGGGGGGAAGCCGATGTACGATGTAGGGACGCGGGTGATTGTCATGAGCCGGGGGCGCATCTCGGTGGGCGATATCGTCGGGGTGCATGGCGATGAAGCGCAGCCGGGCTACGATGTACAATTCGGTGAATTTCGCACCGTCACCTATGATATCCGATCGGTGATCCGCTACACTGCCAGCCGGTTCGACGCGCTCAACAACGCGCTGGACGCGATCTTCGCCGGCTTCCAGTCCGAGGACGGCGCGAAGAACACCACCCGGAAGTAACGCGCCGTCGCACGCGAAAACCCACATGACATCGAGACCCGGTCGGGTGATACCGGGTCTTGTTTTTGCGGAACCCTCCCGGCGCAAAACCCGCGCTCCCGTGCCTGCCGCGCGAGGAGAACGGCGACATCCCGGCATCCTTCAATTTCCATCATGCCTGGAGCGGCGTAATGAATGAGCCTCTGTTGTCCGCCACCGCTACCCCATCGGCTCAATAACAGGTGCGACAATGCTGCTACAATCGTGATCGGAATGACGTACCGGTGCGGAGGGAAAGCGTGTCTACCGCAAATATGCTCGATCGTCTCCTCGACCCCGCTGAAGCGACCGCGATGATTCGCGCCCACACTATCGTGCTTCCGACGGAGCGCGCCCGGTTGATGGACCTTGCGGGGCGCGTTCTCATGGAGGAGGTGATCAGCGACGAGGATCAACCGCCCTTCCCCGCCGCAACGATGGATGGCTATGCGGTGATCAGCGACGATGCGGCTCCGTTGCGGTACGTCGTCGGCGATCAGTTCGCGGGCAACGTCGGAGCGTTTCATGTGGAACGAGGTACCGCGGCGTATATCACGACCGGCGCGCCTCTGCCGCCCGGCGCGGACGCCGTTGTGCAGGTTGAACGAACGACACGCACAGCGGAGGGCGTGCGGATCGGTGAGACGCCGCGCGCCGGGCAGAATATCCGCTCCGTCGGCAGCGACCTGAAGCGCGGCGATCGTGTCCTGGCGGCGGGGACGGTGCTGACCCCAGCGGCCGTCGGGCTGCTCGCCTCCTTAGGCCGGACGGATGCGCTCGTCACGCGGCGACCACGCGTCAGCGTGCTGGCGACGGGCGATGAACTCGTCGAGCCGGGGCAGCCGCTCGGGCCAGGGCAAATCCGGGACTCGAACCGCTTCGCGCTCGTCGCCGCGCTCGCGCCTCTCGGCGTGACGATCACCTACGCCGGTCTTGCGCCGGATACGGACGCCGCTCAACGCGCCTTCCTGATCGAGCGGATCGCCGATTCGGACGTCGTGATGACCTCCGGGGGCGTCTCGATGGGCCGCAAAGACCTCATAAAGGGCTTGTTGGTGGAACTCGCCACTGTCCACTTCCGCCAGGTGCGCATGCGCCCTGGCAAGCCGTTCACCTTCGCAACCGCCGGGCCGGAGGGGAAAACACTTCTCTTTGGGCTGCCGGGTAACCCCGTCTCCGGTCTTGTCGGCTTTGCGGTCTTCGTCCGGCCCGCGCTGCGTGCGATGCAGGGGCACGGGCAGGTGGACCGTCCCCACGCGCGCGTCCGCCTCGCGCATGCGGTGACGCCGATTGACCGCATTGACTACATGCGCGTCGCGCTCCGCCGCGCGGACGATGGCGTGCTGGAAGCGGCTTCGACCGGGCCGCAGCAATCATCCCGGCTCGCGTCGTTCATTGGCGCGGACGCGCTCGCCATCATCCCGCCGCGCGACACGCCCTATGCCGCGGGCGAAATGGTGGACGCTCTCCTGCTCGGTTGACATCTTCACCGTGGCGCGGCGAAACTCGGCGCAGGACAAATCAATCGCGAGCAAACATGGGAGGCCGCCAATGGCAATGGATACCACAAGTACACCGCAGTTCTTTCAGGTCGCTTCGCTGACCGACGTGCAAATCCTTCCCACCGTGCCTGCTCTTAAGGCGCGCCTTGTCGCCGGCGACCGGTTGATGGCGATGTTCGGGCGCGTTGAGCCGAACGCCTCGCTGCCGCTGCACAGCCACCCCCACGAGCAAATCACCTACGTGCTGGAGGGCGCGATCCACTTCGAGGTCGGTGGCGAAGGACATGATCTCGGCCCCGGCGACGGCCTGGTGATCCCCGGTGGTGTGACGCATGGCGGCGTGCGCGTCGGGCCGGAAGGATGCCGCTTCGTCGAGATCTTCACCCCGCTCCGCGATGAATACGTCGCGCTCATGCCACAGGCCACAGAGGACGCGCCCGCGACGTAGCGCGTTTTTCGTGGTGGCCGCGCCCTGTTTTTCTGGTGGCGGCGGGCTGCAGCCTGCCACCGCCGCTATCATGCCCGCTAATGGCATACGCCTTGCACTCCGCTCCATAAGGTGGCTCACAGTTGGTCACGGTAAGGAACCGCGAACCCGCGGAAAGGGGCGCAAAGATGGAACGAAGCGACTTGCCGGACAAACTCTTCGCTGAGGATACGTTATCCTATCCGAACTCCGTGGATGGCGAGCGGCCCGCCAAGCCTGCCGGAAGCAGCGCCATGGCACGCGGCGGGAGTCCATCGGATGAGGATATGCTCGCCGTAGAGTATCGCGAGGATGAAGTGCGAACCGTTGCGCCGCTCGAACACACGCCAAGCCCGGAAGATCGCTACGAATCGGGCGGCCACTCCTCATCCGGCGCGGACATCGAGGACGAATCGCCACCGGACTGAGGCAGAACGACCTATGAAAGCCCGCTCGAATCGTCGGTCGGCGGTGCAGACCACTCCTTATTCGATCTGATACGCCGTGACATCGAAGATCATTGGGTTGAGCGTGGCGAGCAAAACGCTGTCAAGCGCCTCAAGTTCCTCTTTTTGCAACGCGCGATCCGGCACGACGAGCGTCAGTTGTCGCCCATTGGAGCGGCAGTACCCAAGCAGCGCCGTGAGCGTATCTAAGCCATCCCGGCTGCCGAGCGCGTCGGTCGGCAGGATGATATAGACGTAACGGAGCGTATAGATGCCGTCATCGTTCGGGTACCAGAACTCGATATCCGGCACGACACCGCGCCGTACACCGGGAGGCGATAATCCCTCCATATTCGCGCGCAATTTTGCCAGCGGCCACCGCTCCGCCAACCCCCCAACAAGCCACCGCACCCATTCTTCGCGCGGCGCATTGCCCGGAGGGGTTTCTTCGTGTCCCGAATGATTCATATCCATTGCCATATGTATCCTTCTCTCTTAGATTGCTATTCTACCCGGCGCCGCATGTCTCCCGTTCATTATGCATCTCGCTGAGGAGTATCTACTTCTGTTGACATGAAGCAAACCGAGGCGTGGCATGAGTTCCCGAAACGCCTTCAGCGTCGCGTCGCGGTCTGGCGTATCCCACAGATGCGGGCGATTCTGGAAACTGCATCGGGAATATTTGCCGAATGACCCGTTGAAAGATACGATCTCTGGCGGAGGTAGCCGAGATGCACCGGATACTCGCTGAGCGGCACTGGCTCAGCCGGAGACAAGCGCAAACATTTTGGTTGGCCGCGTATTCCCCCGAAGTGCCTGGATACGCGGCAGGATAGACGGCACGGCCTCGTTCCATGCGCCCGCATGGCGGTCGTGACGTCGCGCTCCTGCCATATTGTGGGAGGAGCGTCACACCGTGCAGCATTCACCGGAAGCCATCGAAGAAGCGATCGCCGCGACCGCCGTTGCAACCCCTGTCGCACGCTGGCGGCTCTTTCCATTCATCGCCTTCCAACTGCTCACCGCCGGGACCTTTACGTCGTCCATCTGGGTGCTCTGGCTGCTGCATCGCGGCTACTCGCTCGGGCAGATCGGCATCGCGGAGGCGTGCTACCACATCGCGAAGGTTGCGCTCGAAGTGCCGACGGGCGCCTTCGCGGACACGATCGGGCGGAAGTGGAGCCTCGTCGCCTCCACGATTGCCGTGATGATCGCGACCTCACTCATGTGGTGGTCGCCCGTCTTCCCGCTCGTGATGGCCGCGCTGCTGATAAATGGCGCGTCCGGCTCGTTCCGCTACGGTGCGGATCAGGCATATCTCTTCGATGCATTGAAGGACGAGGGGCGGTCACATGGCTTCGTCCGCATCCTCGCGAACGTCCTTGCGGCGGCGTATTTCGTCTCCGCGCTGATTGGATGGGCGGGCGCGTGGCTCTCGGAATGGTCGTATGCGTGGCCGTTCAGCCTCAATATCGCGGCGGCGCTCATCACCGGCACCCTCGCCTCGCTGCTGCCGGAACCGGTGCGTTCCACAGAGCACCGGACACTCGGCGGTATCTTCCGCACGATACGAACGGGCATCCGCACCGTCCGGGAGCGTCCTATTTTGCTGCGGCTCGTCCTCTTCGCCGCCTTCTTTTTCACCGCGAACACGCTGGGGAGCATCTACCTGCAGTCGGTCCTCAAGGGGCACGGCTTCGCGAATGGCGCGATTGGCCTGACGCTCGGTATCGCCCTGATCGGCAGTGCGGGCGCAACGTGGCTCGGCGGGCGGCTTCCGGCATCGTGGCGGGCATGGATGCCGTTCACCCTGCTCGCGGCGAGTGTCGCGGTCGGTTTAATCTTGCAGGGGATGGCGTGGGTACCGCTCGTGCTTGTCGGGCTGGGCATGCGGGAGCTTTCCATCGGTCTCTTCGAGCCGCTTTTTTCGGCATGGGCGAACGAAGAAGCGTCCTCGGAGACCCGCGCGACGGTGCTCTCGCTCTCCGAGTTCGGCTTCAGCGTAACGATGGTCTGGTCCTTCCCGCTCACCGGCCTGCTCGCCGACCGCGCGGGCTGGGGCGTCGCGTACGGCACGGTCGCGGCGGTGCTGATGGTCTTGATCGGGATAGTGCTGCTGATTGGGCGAAGAACCCCGGTCACGCTTTCCGAGGCCGGGTGATCCGATCAGGATACCATGCAGGAGAACCGATACTCGCCGCCACCAGCAGGGTATATCCCCGTTTTCATACCGCGTCGTTCGGCGATCTAACGACCGTGAAGTGCCGCGCCGTCGTATCAAAAGCGCGGAGGACGGCTCGCGCTTCATCGGAGATCACGGCCGTCTCGTACTGCTCGCCCGCGAAGGCGCGGACCGCGTCCAGCGAGTCGAAGAGCGTCAGCGTCACGAACTCCGCGCCGTCCGCGTCGTCGCGCCGCAAGAGATACGCGCCCCGACATCCTTCGACATGATGGAGTTCGGGGAGGACGACATCGCGAAAGATCGCCTCATACGCTTCCGCCTCGTCACTGCTCGTCCAGCCACGCCACATGCGCCCGATCCCGCTCTCTCCCATTTCGTTCCCCGATCTTTCTCGCAATTTGACCGCGCAACAACGCGATCCCACATCTGCCTCTTGCGCGCAGGCTCATTTTAACGCCGTTGCCGCCCTTTATCACGACAAGGGCGGCAACGCTTTTTTCTTTGGTGCGCAGTTCTTCGCTACGCGCTGCCGATCAACGCGCCGGCAACGAAGACGAGCGCGCCACCAACGACGACCTGGATCGCGGAGAGGATGAACTTCGAGCCGAAATACTTCGTGCGGATCAGGGCGATGGCGATCAGTTCGATGCCGACGACCAGATACGCGACGATGAGCGCGACATGGATATCGGCGATGAGGAAGGGGAGGGCGTGGCCGACGCCCCCGACGAAGGTCATACCGCCCGTGATCGCGCCGCGTATCACGGGGTGGCCGCGCCCGGTCAGCACGCCATCATCGGAGAGCGCCTCCGCGAAGCCCATACTGATCGCCGCGCCAACCGCCGCCGCGAGGCCGACGAGCAGCGTTTTCGTGTGGTCGCCGGTCGCGAAGGCGGCGGCGAAGAGCGGCGCGAGCGTCGAGACCGAGCCGTCCATCAACCCGACGAGACCCGGTTGGACGATCTTCAGGAGGAATGCGTTATCCTTGTCCTCCTGCGTTTGATCGGCCGTCGTTGTCCCGGAATCTGTCGGCGCGGGCGGCGCGGTGTTGGAAGGCTCCCCGAATTGCGGAGACTGCGGCGGCGGCGTATCCGGCTGGATGCTGACTCGCCCGATGCGCTGGAGAGCGGTCGTCGGCACCAGATAGGGTTTGCCACCGAGTCGCCCGACCGTCTGCAGATGCGCCCGTCCGCTGGGTTGTTCCGTCCCTACCCGGCGTTGGAGCGCGGGCCGGAGCAGGTTTGCGACCGCCTCGACGTGGTCCCGGCTCGTGCGGCGTGGGTCGTAGCGGAGGGCGAGGGTATTGTCTTTTTCCATTTCGATGCCGGTAATACCATCGTTGGCGAGCAGCGCATCGAGGACGAGCGCGCCGCAGCGCGGCAGCACATCATCGGTTGTGGTCGTTTCGCGTCGTGGGTCAATCATGAGTTTGGCCTCTTGTCTTCCTGGAGGAGTACGGCACACTCAGTAGCGGTGCGCCCGAACCGACGTTCGTAATTTCCCCATCATTGTGAGTCTTCGTAACGGCAAATGTCAAGACGAAGCGAGCGAAATTAGCCTGCGCAAACTCCCTTACCAATCTCCTTTCGCCACCCTGTTTTCGATCTATAAGAGGCGTAAAACTAATGTGCCTTCGGGTTGCAAAAACCGGCGATCCTGCTCCCGGCATAGCGAAGCCCGGGCGATATTTGCGCTCGGAGCCGACGTGAAGATGCGCGAGCGGCGCGTCAACGTTGTCTAAGTACGTGCTGGTAAATTCACGGTGAGGGGATTATCCTCCAGATCGGAG
>CALBSO010000060.1 GCA_937968015.1 uncultured Thermomicrobia bacterium | reverse complement strand
TGGCGATCAAGGTCGGCACCGCCGTCACCAATCGTCGGATGATGTACTTGCCCATGCCCTCTTCATCCTCTCATGCATTATCGCCCTATGGTAATCACTGTATCATGCGAGAGTATGCCACATTTTGTCAAGGAGTAGGCGAGACAAACGAAGCAATTTCGCCCGCCCGCTTTGTGCATCGCACCAGAATTGCTGCGATCCATCGGCCACCGCACGGGCGCATGATCACCGTAGTACCGCCCGGCGGTGTGCTACACTGGATACTAACGAACTGCGCGCAAAGCGATCACTGATGTGAAAGGAGACGGCCCAATGTCCTTCCCGGATTACCTGCCATTGCGTCAGAAAATTGTCACGACCGCCCGGACGCTCATCGAGCGGGAGGCGATCTCCCCCGCGCATATGTCAAACATCTCGATCCGCACCCCGGAGGGCGATATGATGCTCCTCACCTCCGGTGGCTGGATCACGAATATGACGACCGATGATATCGCGCTCGTCGGCTTCGACAGCACGGTTCGCGCCGGGCAACTCCCCGGCGGTACGTTCGAGATTGTCGAAATGCACAGTAAGGTTTATGAGAAGCGCCCCGATATCGGCGCGATCATCCACACCCACTCACCCTACGCGACCGCCTTCGCCATCGCGAACAAGCCGCTCCCCTGCGTCTACGAGGCGATGGCGCGCTTCGATATGCATGACGGCATCCCCGTCGCACCGTATGCGCCACGCGGTTCGAAGGAATCGGTCGCCAATATTCTCGGCGTCATTGGTGAGAAGACGCGCTGTGTCCTCCTGCAAAATCATGGCATCCTCGCTTTTGGGGAGAGCATCGAGATGGCGATGATGATGGCGCTCATCCTCGAAGAGGCGGCGCACATGGCGATCCTCGCGGAGTCGCTTGGCGGCGCGACCATTATCCCGGAGGACCAGGCCTATTATGCCCTCCAGCGCACCCGGCACTATGCCGATATGGTCGTCACGCCAGCGGATGGCAAGTAGGATAACACGCGCCCTTCGATGATTGGGCAGAGGAGCGCCCCGGCAACCATTGCGGATTGCCGGGGCGCTCGAAGGAAGGAGAGGAGAAGAATTTTCCTAACTGTTGCCGCGCTCGACGGGCTTCGGGTCCCGTTTGTAGGAGCGCGCTCGGAGCGCTGCGCCGATACCAACTGCCGCGACACCGGCGACGACCGCTGCCGCGAGACCGTTGTTCGTCTCCTGGTTCGGCGCGCCCGTCTGTGGGAGCACCGTTCCGGTACTGGTCCCCGTGGTCGGAGCGCTCGTGGTCGTCGCGCCACCGCTCGCACCGAGGATTGGCGCGGCTGCCTTAAGGACATCAGCCCGCACTACCGGGGCCGCGAACGCACCTACCACCGGGTTCATCTTCGCCTGCCGTCGCCAGATGCTCGCGTGCTCGCCCTCGATGTTATGAATCTGGACGGCAGCGGTCAGTACGTCGGGATTCTTCACTTCACCGGCGGCCGCCAAATACGCGCCCGCGCCGAGGTCTTCGATGGTGACAAGGAACTTGACGATGTTGTCCCGCGTGTCGAACGCCGGGAAGTTGTACTTCGCCTGCGCGGCGACGGGCGTGCCGCCGAGTTTCTGGATCGTCTGCGTCAACGCCTGGACATGCGCGGCCTCATGCTTGCCGAAGTCCGTCGCGTATTGCTGCTCATCGCCGGTCAGTTTGCCGCTCGCCACGATCTGCTGGTACATCGTGCTCTCGAGATGCTCGAGGGTGAGCGCGTAGTTCAGGATATCGAGATCGTCTTTAAAATCTGCCACAGGATTCCTCCTCGTCTGTGCGTTCGGGCATTTAGCCAATCAGCGGCTTAACCTTCGTGTTCACTTCGTCGGCGGTGAAGCTCTCGCTGAGTGCACCGGCGACGGGCGTCTTGTTCCCCGCGAGCGCCATGGTGATCGCGAGTTGCCGCGCCTCGACCTGGACAATTGCGCCGGCAACGCCGAGCAGCGACTTATCCTTCAATTTGTTCGCCGCGCCGGTATACGCGCCGACGCCGACCGGCTCAACCGTGTTGAGGAACTTAAGGATCGTGTCCTGCGTGTCGAACGTGGGGAACTTGTACGTGCCCTCTTTGGCGATGTTGGCATAATTCGCGCCGGTGAGCGCCTTGCTCAGCGCGTCCACATGTGCCTGCTCGAATGTGCCGAACATCTTCGCCAGGTCACTCGCTTCGCCGGTCAACTTGCCGCTGGCGTTGATCTGTCGGTACATGACATTCTCGAGATGCTCGAGGCCGAGGGCGAAGTTGAGGATGTCGAGGTCGCCCATGTCCGCCGCGAGAACGGACTGCGCGTAGCCGAAGCCGAGATTGAAGAGGTTGTTGCCACCCATTGCGAGTGCGCTTGCGGCGCCTACCGCGCCCGCCGCGCCCTTGAAGAGGGTCCGCCGGTTGAATTCGGTCGTGACCAGTCGGAGATAACGGTCATGCATGATGATTCTTCCTCCATGAGTCCCGACAGAGTGTCAGGAAGGCGATCCGGGATGCTCGTCGCGCGCCGAGCGGCTCCATCTGCCCCTCATACGCAGGGGTAGGTGGATCGGATCAATGGAGGTGATCGGGTCGTGGCGCCGTAGGCTGCAGCCCACGTTACCGATTGGCGGATGCGCGAGCCACGCGAATTTGCGCCGCGTGCTCCACCGCATGGCTCGCGTAGATTTCCAGCCAATCCTCGGCGGTGTAGCGGCCGGTATCGGTATGTGTTCCCGCGCGTGCCCACTCCGCGTCCGTCATCCGGTGAAGGATTTCGGCGGTGGCGCGGCGGGCGGCCTTGAATGCTTCGAGCGATGCAGTGATCGGGCGGTCATAGTAGAGCCGCCGCGCGAAGGCATCCTGGTCGTAGCCGGGGATCGTCGGATTCTCCGCCGCGATCAGCAGACGCAACCGAATCGCGGAGGTCATCTCGCTGTCCGCCAGATGATGGACGATCTCCCGCGTGGTCCACTCGTGCGGCGCGGGGCGCGCATCCATCTCCGCGTCGGTGATACCGTGGAGGGCATCCACGATCAACTGATAGCCGCTCTCATACCGCGCGATCAACTCCGCGCGCCGGTCCAGATTCATCGGTCTGCTCCCTTTCGTGCGCTCTCACCATGCGTGTGCGGAAAAGTCCACATTCATTATCACGGTAGACCGCGCGGTGAAAAGAGCCAATCACGCGACGAATTGGACGCTTCCCCATCCTGAAGAAGTCTCCTGATTGACCGCGCAGGCGATGGAGAGGAGCAGGGGATGAGGAAAACCGCTCCCGTTACGGCTCGATAATATGCGCGTCCGCGACGCGGTCGCAACGGAAGGTGCGGACCGCGCCTCGGCGGCTGTCGTAGCCGCGAACGGCGACGTGATCGTCCTCCGTCACCCAGATGCGTTCGGGCCAGACGACGCGAGCGGTGATCTGCCCGTCATCACGCCGGTAGAGGATGCAGACCGGCTCGGCGGCCTCGATCGCACTCCAGAGTGTCGCTACCATTACCGGGTTGAGCCGCTCGCGCAGGATCGCCTCGGAGAGCGATACCGGCAGCGACGGGCGCACCGGCGGCGCTTCGGGCGTCAGATACATGAAATGAACCATCTCGGATGCCATGTGTTGCCTCGACTCTCTTTATCCCATCCACATGGGCGAAACACACCATCATGCAGAAATTCCGTTCTCCTAATGAAGTATACGAATCGGGCACAAGCAAGTCAAAATTACAACTCCCATTTAGCCCATTGGGATAGGCTAAATAGGGTGTGAAAATGCATGAATTCAGCGGCTCAGGTGATTGGCGCCACTCATTGCTCGTAGCTGCGCCAGATCGGGCGCGTGAGGCACGTCGGGCCACCCTCGCGGTTCAGACTGATCTCCGCGCCCTCGTACTCGCGCACGGTGCAACCCGCCGCCCGCAGCGCCGCGCTTGTGGCGGGGTTGCCCGCCGCCATGATGACGTTCCGGGGCGCAACGGCGAGGATGTTGCAGCCGAGCGTCGGGAATTCCGCATCCGGCACGATAATCTGCTGGATGCCGCGCTCCTGCAAAAGACGCATTAATGGAATCGGCACAAGGGGCGGATAGATGACGGCGAGGTCTTCCGCGACCGGGCTGATCAGCGACATGAGGTGTAGGCATTCCGCCGGGCCACGCCAGTGCGGCAGGGAGAGCGGGATAACCGTCACACCGAGCGGGATGAGCAGATCGCGCAACTGGGCGATGGCCGCGTCGTTCGTGCGGTACGAGAGGCCGACGCACAATGTGTCGTGGTCGAGCCAAAGGGTGTCGCCGCCGTCCATCGTCGCCTCATCGCCGACGGTGCCAAGGATGGGAACGCCGATCTCATTGAACGCGCGCCGCATCGCCTCGTCCTCGCCACGCCGGAGCGGCTTCCCCGGCTGCCCGATGATCGCGCCCGCGTCTGTGACGATCGCGGGATCGTAGACGAAGACCGCGTCCAAAAGGTGCGTCGGGACAGGAACGATCTCATCCTCATAGACGACGTCCGCGCCGGAAGCGGCGACGAGGGCAACGAAGGCATCATGCTCCGCCCGTAGCCGCTCCGCGTTGGGCGCGTGGAGGTAGCCAAACGCCCGCCAGCGCGCGGCATCGGCGGCGCTCTCGGTGGGCCGTTTGACCATCACCCGCTTCAGCGGCGCGACGAGGGATTGGCTGCCATAGGTTCGCATGAGCGTTTCTCCGCAGAATGGAACAACAGAGGAGCATCGGCTTGAATCTGCAAGCGAGCGGTAGGCTTAAACCGGCGCTACCGGAATCATCAGGCCCTACTATGTCCTAATTCGCGGTTTGGAGCAACGGGGCGAAATGCGCTTCGACGATAGCCGCCATTTCGTCCAGCGACCGAGAGCCGTCAACGGTATCGTGGTTCTCACTGTAGCGAGGATGCACGAGAAAGTCACCGGCCAAAGGGCCGATGCGTCACCCTTGCCACCTGCGATATACTGGAGTTGTCAGGGGGAACGCACGACCGATCCGGCCCTTCCTTTCGTCGCCGCGCGGATGGGTGGTGACGGAACATTATGCCATGCGAAAACAATCCATTTGGTCTCTTCTCACGTACTATTTGGTAGAGCGATGCGGCGATGAGCGGGGAGCGGTGCCGTGCGTGTGGGAAACTCGGATACGGCGGGGGCGTTCGCCGAGGATGGCGCGGTGAGCCAGGCCATCGCACACCGCATGACCGGTGCGAGCAGTATATCCGCGACGGATGAGGCGCTGGTCGCTGCCGTGACGCGTGGCGACGAGGGCGCCATCGGGGTGCTCTACGACCGTTATGCCGCGTCTATCTACTCACTCGCTCTCCGCATTACGGGAGACCGACTGACGGCGCAGGAAGTGGTGCAGGACACCTTTCTCCGACTCTGGAAGCACGCGAAGATGTTCGACCGCGAGCGCGGAGCGTTTGGCGCGTGGATCTTCGCCATTGCCCGCCGCCGCTCCCTCGATGTCCTCCGCAGCCGTCAGCGGCAGGCGAAGATCGCGGATGGGACTTTCATCAGCGACGGGGGGACGCTCCCCGAGCCGTCGCAGGCCGACACGAGCGAGCAGATCGTGCTGGCGCATGTCATCTCGCAGGCGGTAGCGACATTGCCGCTCGCGCAGCGGCAGGCGATTGAACTCGCCTATTTCGGCGGCCTGACACAGCAGCAGATCGCCACGCAGACCGGCGAGCCGCTCGGCACCGTCAAATCACGGATGCGGACGGCGATGGAGACACTGCGGACCCGCCTCCACGCCTTGCGTCCGTATCCGCACCATGAGGAAGAGGTGGCGCGATGAGCGATCAGCCAATCAACCCGCCTCTTAGCGAGATGCCGGACGGCATGGCCGAGGCAATCGTCGCCTACGCCCTCGAAGCGCTCCCGCCCGATGAGGAAGCGACGGTTGCCGTCTATCTGGCGGCGCATCCGGAGGCGCGCGCCCTCTGCGAGGAATACCGAGCCATCGTCGGCATGCTCCCGTACGCCGCCGCGCCGAGCGCGCCGCCGCCCTTCCTGCGTGAAGGGGTGCTCCGTTCGATTCGGGACGAGCGGACGCGCCGCCGTCGTCGCGTGAGTCTGCCACGATTCGGCTACCGTTTCGCGTCCGCGATCGCGGCCTGCCTCGTACTCGGCTTGCTCGTCTGGAATGTCGGGTTGCAACTGCGGAGCGATCACGACGACCCAGCAGCGAGCGCCGCGTCGTTCTGGAGCCAACCGGGGCTGATTTCCTATGAGATGCTGCCTGCTGAAGCCGCGCCGAATTCTACCGGGCGGATCTATCTCTCTCCGAATGGCAAGCAGACCGGGTTCGCGGTCTCCGGATTGCCGATCTTGCCCCCGGACAAGACCTATCAACTCTGGTTTCGCCTCGACGATCAGACGCGTGTCAGCATCACGACGTTTGCCGTGGATCCGACCGGATCAGCCGTGATGGTTCTGCCGGTGCCGCCGAACAGCCGCTCGTATGTTTCCTGTGGGATCACCGAGGAACCGCGCGGCGGCAGCCCGAAGCCGACGGGACCGCGCGTCCTCGCCTCACTTGAATGGCCCGCGCCCGCCACGTATTCGAAGTGATCCGGTTCGCGTTTTTGTCTGTATAGATGAGTAGAACCGCATACGGCCAGCGACTTCTTGCATCCTTCCCACTGGCCGTATCGGTTCTCTTTTGTGTCCGTACGTCATCATACCGTGACATTTCTCGCTGAGATATCGGGTATTCTGCTCGGCGGGGCGTCCGCGCCGGTGGTGAGCCAGAGGCGAAGGAGCGCCGCGACGCTCCACGCTTGCATTGGGCAGCCGCCGGGGGCGTGCGGCGCGTCGCCATCGAAGACCTCACTGATCGAACCGATCCCTGCCATCCTGAGCGTATCCACGAGCGGGCCGAGCAGCGCGCGGGCTTGCCCATGTGTCCCGCCGAGCCGCAAAAACGCATCCACATACGGCCCGAGCAGCCACGGCCAGACCGTCCCCTGATGGTATGCGCCGTCCCGCTCGACCGGGCCGCCCTTGTAGCGGCCGAGATATTGGCGATCCGTCGGTGCGAGTGTGCGAAGGCCATACGGCGTCAGTAACTCCGCGGTGACGGCGGCGAGCGAGACGCGGGCATCCGCGTCCGGCAGCGGGCAGGTGGGGAGCATCAGTGCGATGCACTGGTTCGGGCGCAGTGCGGAGTCGTCGCCATCCGGTGTATCCACGACATCGCGCAGGTAGCCGCGCTCGGCATCCCAGAAGCGTTGGACGAACCCGTCGGCGGCGGCACGCGCGGCGGCGGTATAGGGCGCGGCATCTCCCCCTTGCTCCTTTGCCCACCCGGCCATCAGCCGCAGGGCGTGGTGCCAGAGCCCATTGATCTCCACCGGCTTGCCGATGCGCGGTGTGACGACCCAATCGCCGACCTTCGCGTCCATCCACGTCAGTTGCACGCCCGGCTCGCCGCCATACAGCAGGCCGTCCGCCGGGTCCACATGGATGTGGTAGCGCGTGCCGCGCTGATGCCACGCGATGATCTCGACGAGCGTCGGCCAGAGATCGGCGAGCAGGGAGCGGTCGTTCGTCGCGTCCAGATACTGCTCGATGGCGCGGAAGAACCAGAGCGTCGCGTCAATCGTGTTGTACTCCGCCGTCTCGCCACTGTCCGGGAAGCGGTTGGGCAGCATCCCCGCGCTGACACTCGCCGCGAAGGTGCGCAGGATGCCCGCCGCGTCGGACTCCCGCCCCGTCGTCAGGCAGAGGCCGGGTAGAGCGATCATCGAATCTCGCCCCCAGTCCGTGAACCACGGATAGCCGGCGACGACGGTCGTGCCCGCGTCCTCGACGAACCCACGTCGGACGAGGAAACTGTCCGCCGCGAGCCGTAACCGCGCGGTCACATCGTCCGCCGGGATCGCGCCGAGGCCGGTTATCACCGTCTGCCGCCGCGCATTTTCCCGTTCGAGCGCGCCGGAGATATTTGCCCATCCCGCCTGCTCCGGTTCGACCGCCGCGACGAAATGCGCGGACTCGCCGGGCCGCAGCGTGACGGCGAAATGCCCGACCTGATAGGCATCCTCGCCACCCCCGAAGCCGCGTGCGTCCTCGGCGGCCAACTGGAAGTGGTAATACCACGTCCCATCCGCCGTGAACGCACCCGGCGTGCCGTCATCGGCATATGCCGCGAGGAAGTATGGCGACGCGCCATCAAAGGCGGTGACGGAGAGCGCGGGGCCGTCCGGCGCGACCTGCCAGCGCCACTGTGGGTCAGTGGCGCGGGTGCGCTGGTGATGATCGCGGTTCGTGCAGAGCGGGGTAAAGCGGAGGATGGCGTCCGGCGCGTCCGCCGAGGCATCGTAGGTGGCGCGGAGGACGGCGGTGTTCTGGCTGTGGATCAGCCAGTGCGTCTCGGTCAATGCACGCCCCGCGCCGAGCATATGCGTCCATTGAGGCAGGCCATCGAGGAGGGCGAAGGCAACGGCGCGCGTATAGCCGTTCGGGTTGACCGTGCCGTCTCCATAGAGGTGTGTGGCGAGTGCATATTCGTCGTCCCCGACGCGCGCCGTCACGTCTACCTGCGCGACGAGAAGCGCCCGCACGACGGGCGGGACAAGCGCGGCGACGAGGAAGCCGTGATACTGCCGTGTCCGCACCCCGGCGGCGGTACCCATCGTATAGCCCGCGAGGCCGTTTGGTACGAGATATTCGGTCGCCAGCATTTCGTTCAGATCCCGCAGGCGGGACGGAGCGAATGCGATCATCGTCATGCTTCTCCTCGATTCTCGTCGTCTCCCCGGCGTGCGCCCGGTAGCGCGGCTGGCACGTCATCGGGGCGGCGGGTACGGGCAATCGCGCCGAGGCCGGAGAGAATACTCAGCAGACCGATCACAACCGCAAAGATGGTGATGAAGAGTATCGAACCGCCGCGTTCGGATGCGGGGATGGCGGTACGAAGCAGGATGCCGAGCGCAAGATAGATGATGCCATTCGGCAGGATGATCGCGGCGGCGCGGCGGGCGCGTAATCGCTCGGCGCTGAGAGCGGGCGCGGGTGGCAGGAGGCGCGGCCCGACGATGCCGATGACCCCCGTCGCGGCGAGCGCGACACCGATCAGCAGATTGCGCCGCGTGCCGCTCGCGATGCCGAATGCCAGCAACACGCCACCGAGGATGATCGGCAGGAAATTCGTCACAATCTCCGCGTTGCCGCGTTGCTGTTGCATTACTGCGCCCTCCGCTCCTTTGCCGCCGTCGCTGTATCGTAGCACGCGCGTCGCCTGGATTTCCTGCCCCCGCCGCCCTGCGACCGTTCGCCCCCTGTCAACAAATCTGTGCCGCGATACTTGATCGCCCTGCTATACTGATCTCATTGGGGGCACAAAATCATTCGGCGCCTGTCGGGGGTGCTCGCCCACCCGCGGCGCGCGGCGTTCAGCAAACTGTATGAACGCCCGTCACGCTGCGCGGAGAGATGACCGCTCTCTGCTCCATCTGATGAGACAGTTTGACGAGGCGGCTTATGCAGATCGTCGCGCACCGGGGCGCAACCGAATACACACCCGCGAACACGATCCCCGCCTTTCATCGCGCGCTCAATCTCGGCGCGGACGCGATTGAGTGTGATGTGCGGCTCACACGCGATCAGGTGCCCGTACTCGCGCACTTCTTCGCCATTGATGATCTGCGGGGCGGTTCGGGGCCGGTCTTTTCCTACGACCACGCCGATATCCGGTCAGATGACCCCGCCCACGCCCCGACGCTGTACGAGATGCTGGAAACCTTCGCCGGGCGAATCGGCCTCGAAATCGAGATCAAGGGGCCGGAGCCGGAGTCCGCCGCCATCGTCGTCGCCGCGCTCCTGCCCTACCAACGCCTTTGGGAAAGCATCGAAGTCACATCATATGAGCCGATCCTGCTGCGGGAAGTGCAGACGCGGTGCCCCGGCCTCGCGACCGATCTGCTCGCCCCGCGCTCCGAACCATGGATGACACCGGACATTGTGCGGCATCTCGCCATTCACCGCGCCCGCCTCGCCCATGCCCGCGCGATCCACCTGCATCCGACGCAACTGCTGCCCGAAACGATCGCCGCCATCCGTGCGGCGGGCATCGCAGTCCATACCTGGGACGTGAACGACGTGCAGGCACTCGATACCGTTACGGAACTCCGTATCCCGCGCATCTGCACCGATCGCCTGGAGGACGCACTGAATTACCGTCAGCGGCACGCGTTTCCTTGATCTACGACGCGTTTCGCGTACAATGAGAGCATCGGAAGTTTCTCCTTTAAGGGAGTGCCACGATGCAGTTCGCGGACTTATTGGAAAAGCGTGACGATATTCTCTCGATTGCCGCGCGCCATGGCGCGAGCAATGTGCGCGTCTTCGGCTCGGTTGCACGCGATGAGGCGGGGCAAGAGAGCGACGTGGATTTCTTGATGGATACGCTACCGAATGGCCTCCTCGAATATATGGGACTGATTCAGGACCTTGAGGATTTGCTCGGGCGTCGCGTCGACGTTGGGTCTGAGAGGCAACTGCACAGGGTTGTCCGCGACCGTGTCATCCGCGAGGCGATTCCACTGTGACGGACGAACGCCTCTATCTCGCCCACATCCCCGAGAGTATCGTGCGTGTGGAGGAATACACCCGTGCCGGACGGGACGAGTTCTTCGCCTCGACATTTACGCAGGATGCGACATTGCGCAATCTCCAGATCATAGCGGAATCCACTCAACATCTTTCACCTGCGACCAAGGATCGTCACCCAGAAATACCGTGGCGGGAGATCGCGGGGTTCCGCAACAAGGTCACGCACGACTACTTCGACATCAATCTCGAGGTCATTTGGGACGTGATCGAACGATTTCTCCCACCATTGAAACAATGTATTGCAACGATCATCGCGAAGCGGTACGGGGCCGCTCTCCCTGAATAAATTGCCCGTTCGCTCATACCCTTCCGTAAATCCCTCATTGCGCGGGCGAGAGTTGAAGGTTTCAATCGCGTGCGAGGTGCGGTGGCGAGAGGAGCGGTCTGATGTCGTCTACCGAGGAGTTTCGCCGGATCGCGGACGCGCTGCTGGCTGCCTGTGGCCCGGTGGATGGTGCCTATCGCTACGTCGGCGCGGTCGCGCCCAGTCTCAGTGTGCCGCTTGTGGATGTGCAGCGCATCCTCGACAAGATCGAACGGCTCGGCCTCGTCGAATGCACAACGCAGAACCCCCTCCAGTGCCGCCTGACCAAGTGGGGCCAGGGGCATCTGGAGCGGCAGGCGCGGCGCACGGTGACTGAGAAGGAAGCCGCGGAATAATTCGCTCTCCCGCTCTCAGTACAGCCGCAATTCCTGCCGGATGCCGCGCACGTCCACCTCGACTTCCAGGCCAATGACGGGTGGGCGGCTGTAATACCAGTGGATGCCGTGCGCCGCCGCCGGGCCCATCGCCGCGAGGATTTCCGTGGGTAGGAAGGCATGGAGATCGTGTGGCGTGTAGAGATTGAGCGCGGTCACGGCGGGCCATTCCGTCTCCAACGCCGCGAGGCTCGCCTGCATCGCCAGCATGACGCTCCCCATCTTCTCCTGCAACGCCTCCGGGGAAGTTTCGCCGGGGCGCACATCCGCCTTTTCCGGCGCGCCGGAGATGACGAAGGTCCGCCCGCGCTCGGTTGTCGGCACGGTATAGGAGAAGGCGTAGAGCAAGGTCTCCGTCGGGGGGTTCACGCTCGGCGCGATGTTGCTGCGCCCGATCGGGTTCTGCCCCTCCACAAAGACATTCCACGACATCAGCAAGGCGCGGTATTCCTGATTGAACGCACCAAAGCCGCTCACCGTGTACGGCTGCAGGCAGCGCAGTTCGACGGCGCAGAGGGCAGTGCGGGCGCGCCCCTGTGCGGAGAGATGGCGTGCCGCCGCCGCGAACCCTTGCTGATAGGGCAGCGGATTCTGGAAGATCGCATGCACGATCTCGTAGCCGGGATTCGCGATCACCCCGCCGGAGAAGGGCGCACTCGTCGTGATGCGCGGGTCGGTCGCAAGGGGAAGAAACTGATAATCGCCCACCGGGTGCTGGATCAGCGGCATTGTATCCTCCTCATGAAGAACGTTGGCGATCGCTGCGGAGATGATAGCATGTGGTAGCATCGGTTCCACGAGCGGGTGGAGGAGGGGAAGAGATGACCGATCTTGATGCCGTCTACCAGGCGATTGATATGCACGAGGCGCGCTTCGTCGCGGATTTACAGCGGGCGGTGCGCCAGCCGAGTATCTCGTCGCAGAACCTTGGCGTGCGCGAGTGCGCGGCATTACTTGTGGCGATGATGCATGACCTCGGCATGGATGCGCGGGTGATGGAGACTGCCGGGCTTCCGGTCGTCTATGGGGAGATCCGCGCGTCGCGCGCCGACGCCCCAACGCTGGTGATCTACAACCATTATGATGTCCAGCCAGCCGATCCGCTCGACGAGTGGACGCATTCGCCGTTCGATGCCGAAATCATTGATGGCGTGATGTATGGCCGGGGCACGACGGACGCGAAAGGGAATCTGCTCGCGCATCTCAAAGCGGTGGATGCCTTTCAGCGCGCGGGCGTGCCGTTGCCGTGCCATCTCAAGTTTCTCTTCGACGGCGAGGAGGAATCCGGTAGCCCGAGCCTGCCCGCCTTTGTCGCGGCGCATATGGGTCTGCTCGCCGCGGACGCCGCGCTCTCCTTCGATGGCGGCTTCGCGGCGGATGACCGGCCGCAGATTAGTTTCGGGTCGAGCGGGCTCTTGTACGTCGAGATACGCGTCCGGGGTGCGAGCAAAGACCTGCATTCGGCCCGCGCGCGGCTGGTCGAGAATCCGGGGTGGCGGCTCGTCTGGGCGCTCGCCGGACTGAAGGATGCGGACGAGCGAGTGACGCTCGAAGGGTTCTACGACCCGATCCGCCCGATCTCGCCCGTCGAGCGCGGGGCATTGGAGCAGACGGGCTGGGATGACGCGGCGCAACAGCGGGAACTCGGTGTCACGCGCTTCCTCGGTGGTGTCAGCGGAACAGCGGCGTTGGAGCGGCTGCTCTTCACGCCGACGTGCAACATCGCGGGCTTCGCGACGGGTTGGATGGGCGAAGGTCATAAGACCGTTCTGCCGAGCCGGGCGGCCTGTCGCCTGGATTTCCGGCTCGTGGCCGATCAAAACCCCGACACGGTGCTGGCCGCCCTACGTCGCCATCTCGACGCATACGGCTGCGCCGATTTCGAGATCGAGGACATGGGCTCGATCGAACCGTCACGCACCGCGCTCGATACGCCCTTCGCGCGATTGATTGTCGAGTCCGCGCGGCGAGTCTACGGTATCGAACCGGCCGTCCGACCAACCGGAGATGCGTCCGGCCGCCAGGGGGTCTGGCTGGGCGGCCGGCTCGGCGGCATTCCCTCCGCCGGGACGGGGATCGGCCCACCCGATTGGCACGGCCACGCGCCGGACGAGTTCATCACCCTCTCCCATTACCTCCGGGGCATCAAGTACTCCGCGACGATCATGCATCAGTTCGCGGCGAGCGCGGTCTGAAAATCCCTAATCGCGCGGCGCTTCCTTGTTGCCGAGCCAGGGCATCATCTTGCGCAGTTGGGCGCCGACGCGCTCGATTTCGGAGTCCTGCGCTTCCTGGCGCATCGCCATGAATCGCTTGCGGCCGCCACTCTCGTTCTCCGCAATCCACTGCTTGGCGAACTTGCCGCTCTGGATGTCCTGCAAAATCAGTTCCATTTTCTCGCGCGCTTCGTCATCGAAGATGCGCGGGCCGGAGGTGTAGTCACCATACTCTGCGGTATCGGAGACCGAGTACCGCATATACGACATGCCGCCCTGATACATGAGGTCCACGATCAGTTTCATCTCGTGCAAAACCTCGAAGTAGGCGATTTCCGGCTGGTAGCCCGCGTTCACCAGTGTCTCGAAGCCGTTGCGGATCAACGAGGTGACGCCGCCGCAGAGGACAGCCTGCTCGCCGAAGAGATCGCTTTCCGTCTCTTCCTTGAAGGTCGTCTGCACGACGCCCGCTTTCGTCGCCTTCATCGCCTTCGCGTAGGCGAGGGCGCGCTGATGGGCGGTACCCGTTGGGTCCTGCTGCACCGCGATCAGCGCCGGGACACCGACGCCTTCTACATACATATCGCGGACGATATGGCCCGGCCCCTTCGGCGCGATCATCGAAACGTCCACATTCTCCGGCGGTACGATCTGACCATAGTGGATGCTGAACCCGTGGGCGAACATCAGCATCGCGCCCGGCTTAAGGTTCGGCGCGACATCAGCGTTGTAGACCTTGCCCTGCAAGTGGTCCTGCAGGAGCATCATCACGATGTCGGCATCTTTCACGGCGTCGCCGGTGTTCTTGACGGTCAGGCCGTCCGCCTCCGCCTTCGCCTTGCTCTTTGACCCTTCGTACAGGCCGACGACAACATTGACGCCGCTATCGTGCAGATTCAATGCGTGCGCATGCCCCTGGCTGCCGTAGCCGATGATCGCGACGGTCTTGCCGTCGAGTAATTTCAGATCCGCATCGTTGTCGTAGTAAATGATCGCAGGCATCGTGTACGTCCTCCCTCTCTACTCGTCATACCGGCCCGTGCCGATACCGTGTCAACCCGCTATTGCCCCGAGTTGCCGGAGCAACCCCAGTTCATCGGAACTCGTCCAGTCTTCCACGATCTTGCCGTCCGCAAGACGGTTGATCTGGATACCGCTCATCGTAACCTGTTTCCCTGTTGGCGCAATGTGATGATACCTGCCGAGATGCGTTCCGCGTGCGGTCCAGCGTATGACCACCCGATCACCGTCCGCGATCTCGTCCTCGATCGTGTAGACGAGGTCAGGAAAGGCGCTGCGCCAGAGGGTGAAGAACTCCTTGAATCCGTCACGTCCGGCGGCCTGTCCCGCATAGGCGCTATGATCAATCACGTCAGAGGCAAGCAGATCATCCAATGCATCGAGATCACCAGTGTTCGCAACGTCGAAATATCGCCGCACAATCCTCCTATTTTCTCTCTCTTTGCCCCTCTTCGTGTCCTTCATGTCTTCGTGGTTCAATCCCCGTCTCCCTACAGCATCAGGCAGGCATCCGCTGCCAGCCAGAAGAGTTTTTCGCGCACGGTATGGGTCGTCCAATCGCGGGAATCCCACTCGCCCGATAGGTCATCGCCGCCATAGAGCAGTTGGCCGAACTGCACGCCGCGGAACTGGGCGACGGCGAAGAACGTTGCCGCTTCCATCTCGACGGTCAGGCAACCCTCGGACTTCCGTAGGGCCATTTTTTGCGGCGTCTCGCGGTAGAGGCCATCCGTTGTCCACGTCTTGCCGGTACGGTAGGATACCTTGTGCTTCCGCAAAACGATCTCGATCGCCGCCACCGCTTCTCGCGTCGCGGCGACCTCGCGGCTCGGCGGCAGATAGTGGTACGAGGTGCCTTCATCGCGCACCGCGCTCGTCGGCACGACGATCTGGCCGACAGTGATCTCCCCTGCGAGGACGCCCGCACCGCCGCAGGCGATGAACTTCCGGCAGCCACGGGCGATCACCTCTTCGAGCAAACCGGCGGCGAGCGGCGCGCCGACGCCGGGGTGGAAGAAGGCGAGTTTCCGCCCATCATGCGCGATCTCATACAAGGGATGCGCGCCAATTTCGCTCCGCATATAGTCAATTTCGCGCGCCTGCCCATCCTGTCGGAGTTGCGTGATGACATCCTGAAAGAAGCAGACGACGCAGTGCTCCGGCACCTCCGCGAGCGGCGCTATCACCCGCGACGGCTCGATAATCGCCCCCCGCGTCGGGTCGAACTCCAGAATCGGAAACTCCTGTCCAATCCCGCTACTCATCGGCATCATATGGTTCAATCGGGTTGTGATCTATTTTCATGCGACATCTTCGCGCAGGCGAGCAGGGGCATCGGCA